>NZ_JBIVBS010000004.1:455258-673297 GCF_044746205.1 Streptomyces sp. NPDC086549
AGGTGAGCGTGGTCGGGTGGTCCTCGCCCAAGGCCCGTAGGCAATCAGTGAGGGCCTGTTGGTACAGGGGGATGGCCCGGTCGAGGTCTCCCGCCTTCCGGTACGCGTACGCGAGGTTGTTGCGGGAGGTGAGCGTGGTCGGGTGGTCCTCGCCCAAGGCCCGTAGGCAATCAGTGAGGGCCTGTTGGTACAGGGGGATGGCCCGGTCGAGGTCTCCCGCCGCGTGGTACGCGTACGCGAGGTTGTTGCGGGAGGTGAGCGTGGTCGGGTGGTCCTCGCCCAAGTCCCGTAGGCAATCAGTGAGGGCCTGTTGGTACAGGGGGATGGCCCGGTCGAGGTCTCCCGCCTCCTGGTAGGCGCCCGCGAGGTTGTTGCGGGAGGCAAGCGTGTCGGGGTGGTCCTCGCCCAGCACTCGTACGCGGTTGGTGAGGTTCCGTTCGTACAGGGGGATGGCCCGGTCGAGGTCTCCCGCCTCCCGGTAGGCGCCCGCGAGGTTGTTGCGGGAGGTGAGGGTGGAGGGGTGGTCCTCGCCCAGCACCCGTACGCGGTTGGTGAGGTTCTGTTCGTACAGCGGGATGGCGCGGCCGAGGTTCCCCGCCGCGTGGTAGGCGTACGCAAGGAGGTGGCGGGAGGCCAGCGTGGAGGGGTGGTCGGGGCCGTGGAGGCGGGTGGAGATGGTCAGTGAGCGCTTGTTGTAGTTGACGGCCTGGGTGATCTGGCCTTGGCCTTGCAGGTAGACGGCGGTTTTGGTCAGGAGGAGGTCGGTGTCTTCGGTGTCGTGGGCGGGGGCGGCGGCGGTGAGGAGAGCTTCAGCATGAGGAAGCAGGGTGCGCCAGGCGGGCCATCCGGCCACATTTGTCTCTGGTTTGTCGGGTAGTGCGGTGCGTAAGAGGACTGTGGCGTGGTGGCGGGCGCTGGTGATGGTGTCGTGGGTTCGGTGGGGGTCGGCGTCGTCTGTCGTGGTGGGGTCGGGGGTGCGGGCGACGGTCTGGACAAGGCGGTGGACGCTGAGGGTGTCGGCGTCCAGGGTGATCATGCTGTAGGCGGCGAGCTGGCCGAGGGCTTGGGCGTAGCTGACGGGGCTGTCGGTCAGGGGGGCAAGGAGGGTGCGGGGGATGGCGCTGGGGGCATACCAGGCGGCGGTGCGCAAGATGTCGACGGCCTGCGGGGTATCGCGGTGGAGGGCGTCGAGGGTGATGCGCCAGATGCGGGCCATGGTGCGCTGGGGGTCGCTGCCCGCGGGAGCGGTGCTGATGGTCTGAGCCGGGTGCTGGCGGAGCAGGTCCCGGTAAGCGCTGACGGAGATGCGGCTTTGGGCGATAAAGGCGCCGGCTTGTTCGAGCGCGAGGGGGAGGTGTCCGAGGTCGTCGGTGAGCAGGCGGGCGTGGTGCTGGTTGTCGGGGTCGGTCAGGCTGGTGAGCCGGGTGAGCAGGTCGAGTGAGGCGGCCGAGGTGAGGAGGGGAAGAGCGAGAGGGGCAGTAGGCCAGCCGTCCGCGAAGCGGCTGGTGATCAGGTGACGTCCGGCGTGGTGGAGCTGGCCTATCAGGTGGCGGGTGGTGTCGGGCCGCTCAGCGTTGTCGAGAACGAGGAGCCAGCCGGGGTGGGTCTGGAGCCATCCGATGGCCCACTCCGCGTCCTCGGCGGTGGTGCGGCCGGTGGCGCCGCCATGGATGCGGGTGGTCAGGCTGGCAAGGTCGGTGGTGATCTGCTCAGTGGTGTCGGCGCGAATCCACCACACCAGTTGGTAGGAGTTCCGGTGAGTGTGGGCGTAGTGCAGGGCCAGTGTGGTCTTGCCGACACCGCCGAGTCCCTGGACGGTCTGCGTGATTGCTTTGGAGCCCTGCTCCATCTCGGCGGCGAGGGTGGCGAGGGCTTCTTCCCGGCCGACGAAGACTTTGGGGGGAAGGCTGGGGAGGTTGTGCAGGCCAAGGGGCGCAGCCACGTCGTAAGGACCTGAGGGGTGGTGATCGCCGCTCGTGGAGGTGGTGATGTCTTCGAGGGACAGTGGGTTGCCTGCGGCTTTGATGGTGCTCGTGAAGCCGGGGCGTGCGGCGAGGGTGGCCAGGGGAACGGCAATGAGTTGGTTGCCGGGGTAGTTCCTGGCGCGGTCGGTGGTCAGGACTCCGGTCAGCAGGTTTCCGCAGAAGAGTGCGCTTCCGGAGGCCCCGGACCAGGACGATGATGCACCAGCCGCAGTGGGGGTGGCGACCTGGTCGATGTGGGCGGTGATCAGGCCGGACTTCAGGCCGCTCAGCGTCTCAATGTGGCCGCGGATGTGCTTTGTGTCGCGCTTTCCGTCCCGTTGCTCGGCCTCCGGGAATCCCACTGCGACACAGGTAATGCGTGCTTCGGCGGTACCAGGAGAGGGTGCGGGCAGGCGTCCCCAACGCAACGGTGCGGCAGAGGCGGGAGGTTGCCAGGCTGAGTCGGTGATGAGTAGCAGGGCGGCATCGGTGTGCGGATCCTGCTCAATGTCGGGTGGTTGCTCCGGCCACAGCACCTCCGCTGCCATCCACGAGGCCGGCTCTTCTCCGTGCCGAGCGAGCCGCCGTACCTCCACCGCACGTTCGGAGGAGGATCCCGCCTGCTGGATGTTGTGATAGGCCGTCAGGACCAAGCGATCTGTGATGAGGTAGCCGCTTCCGGCAACCTGGCCTGTCGGGTCCCAGACCTCCACCACCTGTTGCACGTCCACCTACGGACCCCCGTTCTTTGCATCTCAGCAAGCGCGTGCCAATACGGGTGGGCTACTGGGGGCGTTGGGTGGTGTGGGCGCCGATGTTCTGGTCCTGGCCGTGTTCGTCGACCGGCTGCAAGGTGATTTTCAGCCGGGATGTGGTGCCCGCCGCGTATCCGGCTTTCACCTCGGCACTGGCGCTCCAGGGCAGGATGGACACCTTCGCACCGGCATGAGCGTCCTTCTTGACGTCCACGGCGAACTCCATCTCCACCGGACCGGTGCGGAACTGGATCGTGTGTCCGTGGCCCTCGGTCATGGCCTGCTCCAGTTCGGCCCGGATCGCGCTGATGGCCTCGGACAGTCCCGCCCACGGTTCCTGCGACATGAGTGGCTTCCCCCTGCTCTGCTGAGGTGACGTCAGGCGGGCAGCGTAACGGCTACCAAGCAGCGAAATGCCCCGGAATGACGAACTGCCTCATTCCCAGGGTCCGACCGCATGACCAGCAGCGCAACCGGCGTCGCCGTCCCTGCATAACGACGCCCGACCGGACTCCGAGGCTGCCGCCAACTTGGAGCGCGCACCCTTCTCTGGAGCCCTGCGACGCGCGCAAGCGACGCTGCGGGAGTCCTCGGTCAAGCCATGCTCATGCGGTAATAACTTCGCTGGTCAGGGGGTTGGATGAGGCTGTCCCCTGCACCCCGGCCTCGTTCCGCGCCATGGGACCTCGGTACGGTCGGGGTCGTGTCCGGTGCACGTCGGGGTTGGTCACCCGCGTCGGCTGGCATGCGTCCTGCTGGATGATCGCCGGTCGTGGACTGATCGGCGCGCGGTACGCTCTCGGCCATGTCGGAGGTAGGGCGAAGACTGGTGCGCGTCTTCTGGGCCGTGGACCGCTTCCTGGGTGGCGAACGCCCGCCCACACGTACACAGAAGTTCGCGGCCCGGCATCCGGTCCTCCTGGCGCTGCTGACGGGGACGTTGTGGGCCGCCTACTTCTTGTTTCTCCCAGGAGTGCAGCAGTCGGACTTCGTCATCGCTCCGGTCGGTGGCTTCCTGCTCGGTGGGATCCTCGGACTCACGGCGTTGTACGAGAGGTTCCGACAGCGCCGCCTGCGTCGACTGGGACTGTGGGACGGTTCATGACGGACTCCGTCGCCCTTGGAGCGGTTCCAGGGGACACATGAAAGTGCAGGCTCGTCGGGACTGGGGCAGGCGGCGGACGAGTAACCGCCGCTCGCACCCGGAGCCTGAACCAACTCCGTGGCCGCCGCTCCTCAGCCGGGAGCCACGGACCTTCATCTGGCATCAATCGTTGGCCGCCCTGTGACTGTTTTCGGTCAACCCTGGTTCACACCGCAATAGTGCGCTGCCTTGAGAACCGAGTACGGCCCTTCGTCGGATCCGGCTCACCCGCTGATCCACGTGCGGAGGCTCGTACTGTCAACCAGTTTGGCGTATTGAAAATCATATCCATGTGGTCGATGAGTGCGTTTCCAGCACATGCAGTCGCTATCGGTCGTAGCATCCCTCTCGGTTGCGTCTATCCCGGGGGTGGCACATGGTGTCGGATTACAGTGGGTTTGATCTCGTCCGTGCTGTACAGGCTGTGCGTGACGATCTTGTAGCCGCGGCGCATGCTGGATTGAACGAGCAGGTTGTTTTCGAAGTCGGCGATATCCAGATGGAGTTCGCAGTCGAGTTCCGCGAGGATTCTACAGTGAAAGGTGGAATCAAGGCATGGGTGGTTTCCATGGATGCCGACTCCACTGCCACTGCTGCGCGGACACATAAAATCTCCTTCACTTTGACAGCGAAAAAAGCATCCGATGGCAGCGGATGGCTAATCGCAAATGAAGAGGAGGGTGACACCGGAGGGTTTGGTGTTCCGGCTTCTGTGAATTCTTGACTTGCGCGTTCTGATCAGGACCGACTGTGGCCAACTATGAAGACCGCATGGTGGCGGTTCTCGCAGCACGTCAGGGCAGTGGAATTCTGCTGACGCCGAAACTTGTACTCACGAGCGCGCATGTAATTGGAGATGCGCAGCGGGTAAGAGCAATATCACCTTACGCGGATAAGTCGATCCAATGTGATGTTATCTGGGTAGGTGCTGAATCGGAGTGTGACGCTGCTTTACTGCGAGCCGATCACGATCTGATCGGCACTGCGATTGCCGAAAGCCTGCCGGCCTTGCGCTGGGGACGCGTTGCGACTCGGACACCGCTAAGGGGCTGTCAAATATTCGGTTTCCCAGCGGTGCAACGCTACGATGGCAATCAGTTGGAATGCGAGCAAGTGACGGGGACCGTAAAGACCGCAGCTGGTCTTCTACGGAGAGTTTATGTCCTCGACATCGACCACACTCCTCCGTCGGAGGTTGGAGGTGGCTCGCCATGGGCCGGCTTGTCGGGCGCTCCCCTATTTGCGGGCCCTGTTCTTATTGGCATAGTAGCGAGAGATCCTGCGAACCGACAGCATGGCAGAATCGAAGCTGTACCTATTGACCGAATCCTCAGCGTGAAAGAACTGGCATCTGACCTATCCTTGCTCTGGAAAACGGCTCCGGGCTTGGAAGACCTGACCAGTTCACATCCCGACGACGCCAACTACGAGGAGCAGTACGCAAAGGCAATCAGAGCTCGCTACAGGCGAACTGAGATATTCGGGCTCGATGAACTTACTAGTAACGACAGTAATTGGGACCTAGATGCCGCATATTTGAGTCTTGAGGCTGAGATCGTAGAGCCAGGACGATTGGAGGTAGCGGAAGCTCGCACCGTCCCAGCTACGGCCGAGAGGCGCGTCATAGACGAACTTCTGGCCAGGTACCCAAAGATTGTAGTAAGAGGCGAAGCGGGCGCAGGCAAGACAACTTTGGTTTGGTGGCTAGCATCGCACGCCGCATGTGGGACCCTAAAAGGTAGCTTGGCCTGCCTAAACGGACTAGTTCCGTTTGTTGTTCCTATGCGCAATCTGGCGGACCAGGACTTTCCGAGGCCTGCTGACCTACCTCGAGTGACAAGGCTTCCTTTGGATGAGGCACCGTCAGGATGGGCCGGCCGAGTACTTGATGCGGGGCGCGCTGTTCTGTTGATCGACGGCCTTGACGAGGTGACGCAGGACAAGCGGGAAAAGGCAAGGAGGTGGCTTTCGGACTTGCTGCGTATGTATCCGAAATCTCGTTGCATTTCCACGGTCAGGCCACTTGCTGTAGAACGGGACTGGCTCCAATCCGAAGGGTTCCGAGAAACACGTCTGCTCCCAATGCGAGACCTAGAAATTCGTAAGTTTGTCACCGCGTGGCATGCCGCTGCATGTTTGGAACAGAACGCTCATGCTGATCAGGAAGAACTCGCCGCCCAAAATGCGCATCTAGACGAGCTGAAGAATGAGCTACTAAGAGAACTCTTTCGTAATGAGGCGTTGCGCGACCTCGCCCGAGTACCGCTCCTCTGTGCCGTAATCTGTGCGCTTCACCGTCGGCGTCGCGGTGTTCTCCCTCAGACGCGATGGGAATTGTATCGAGCAGCACTGACAATGCTACTCGGCGAGCGGGATTCTCGGCGTAGCATTACAGCCCCTGAGGGTATAACCCTGAGCTTTGAAGAACATCAGCAACTACTTCAGCGGGTCGCGATTTGGCTTGTCAGAAATAGTCGCTCCGAACTCTCGTCAGAGCAAGCCTTCAGGCAGATATCAATAGCTCTTGAGGGAATGCCGCAGGTGAGGGATCAGGGTTCACCCAAAACCGTCTTCACTCATCTGCTCAATCGAACCGGATTGCTGCAGGAACTGTCTAGTGATTCCATTCAATTTATCCATAGGACTTTTCAGGACTACCTTGCCGCCAAGGAATTTGTAGAAAATGACAGTCTGAACGAACTAGTTATGCATGCGGACGATGAGGCATGGCAGGATGTTATTAAGATGGCAGTTGGCCACTGTAACCGGCCCGATAGTCGACGCCTCATACAAGACCTGCTGCGGGTAGGGGAGAAGTTCGCCAGGGCGCGTAGCCAGCGAGACGCATTCATTTTGGCGGCGATCTGTGCCAACAGTGCAATTTTCCTAGAGGATTCAGTACGAACCGGTGTTTGGGAGAAGATTGCTTCTCTGATGCCGCCGCGAAGTCATCGCGATGCTGTTCAGTTCGGACGGCTTGGTCCCGCTGTGCTGGGAATGCTGCCAGGTCCCGACGGCTTGGATCCGGCAAGTGCTGCAGCAGTTGTCGTGACTGCCGGAGAAATCCGGGGAAAGAATGCATTGACGCTAATTAAGAAATTTGCGACGCATTCAAGTATCCAGGTTCGGCGGAATATAGTGGAAGTTTGGAATGAATTCCCTATCGAGGAGTTCGCTGTCGAGGTTTTGTCCTCGATGTCGTTGAGTGATGTTCACCTGACCCTTGAGAATAGTCAACAGTTCGATAGCCTTACGCATCTCTCAGGCGTGTGCAATCTGCGATGCGTCGGAGACTGGGACGAGGATTTTCTTCTTGAGAAAACCAGCTCCCTTGATGTGCGCGAACTGATATTTCATGAGAATACGACGTTGCGTGACCTTGGGTTTCTGCATGCGTATCCGAACCTGCATGCCCTGTGGCTGCGTGGATGTACGAACGTAGGGAGCCTCTCTGCACTTGCAGGAACTCAGTTGAGTTTCCTGAATCTCGTGCATGCGCATAGTGAAGTGGATATTTCTGTCCTGCCAGAATTGCCAAATCTGCGCTCGCTAAGTATCAACACAAAGCTACCATGGCCAGACTTTCGACAGGCTCCTCCCGTTGAGCAAGTTGAGAGCCTATGGCTTGGTGCGGGGATGAATCAGAAAGTTTCTTTGCGCGGCATAGATCGCTGGACTCGTCTGCAGGAAGTCCGTCTGATGGGGAATTGGGCTACTGAGGAGGTTTTGCATCTTTGCTCGGTGAGGGACCTGGAAGAACTCGATGCTCCTTTCAGGTCTGTAGAAGACTTGGATGGCCTCACTTTCCCTCATTTGAAAATGCTTACTCTTCGCTGCCCTCGGCATGTATCTGTGGCTCCCATCCTGAGGGGCTTCCCTGGCTTGCGTCGACTAATATTGCAACATATCAGGGATGACGGAGTCGTTGACTTCCTTGGCGTGCAGTTCCGGGCCGATCTAAGGATTCAACTGCGCGGTTTTAGTGAACGGTTGAACCTGCAGGATGACGTCGCTGGGATGCTTAGGCTAGGTGGAATTCAAGCCTGAAACCTCAAGGTTGCTCTGCGTGGCCTCGACGGTGCTCCTCAGTATTGGCCAAGTTGACTCGTCGTAGCATTACATCTCTTCGTCGGGCACCTACGCCACTAACTCAGCGCGGCTTCTCGCTGAGCGGGAAGGCGAAATGGTAGATCTGTGGTGACTAGGAAAGTCCTGTGCTCTACCCCTTGATCCAGACGCGGGCGTGCCTTTTTCCCCGGCCTGGACGGTGCGTCGGGCGGACTGGGCGATAGGCAGGCCCCGCACCTTGTAGGAAGCGGGGCCTGGGCATGTAGGAGCCGACTCAGAATGGAAGCTCGGGTCTGGCGGTGCCTCGCTTGATGGTCATGATCTGTTCGTGGAATTCGCGGGTGGCGCCCTCGCGTGGATATCGGGAGCGCAGTTCCTTGTCCAGCTCGTCAGCGACTAAAAGCAGGGACGGGAGGGACTTACGGTCGGCTTCCAGGGCCGTTGTGCCCATGCCGATGGCTTCTTCGATATCACCGGTGCGGGCCGCGGCGACTCCGAGGGTGAGGCGGGCTTCTGCGGCGCGCATGGGGGAGATCTCAGTTCCGTCGGGGCCGGTGCTGATGTGGATCACCGAACGAGCGTGGGCGGCGGCGCGTTCGTCGTCTCCGAGGAGGCGGTAGGCGTCCATCTCGTAGAAGTCCCACTTGTCGGGGTCGATGATGAAGTGGTGTTCCGGGTGGTCGGGGCGGGGGAGTCGGTCCAGGCGGGCGCGGCCGGCATCCAGGGAATCGCGGACCAGGCGGGCGTCTCCCATGCGGGCGGCGGCGCGGGCCTTGTGGGCGTAGAGCTGGACGCCGACGGAGTGTGTCTGGTCCGAGGCGTGTCCGGCTTCAACGGCGTTGAGCATGTCTTGCCAACGGCTCTGGGTGAGGGCGAACCATGCCTCGATCTCCCATGCCCAGGCCATGATTTCGCCGTGTCCGGCCTCCTGCCCGATGCGGAGTGCGGCGGCTTTGCTGAGGTTGGCGGCTTCGCGCTGGCCCCGGTCGTATTGGACGCATGCGTTCAGCAGGAAGAGCCATCCGGCGTCGACGAGTAGTTCCCGGTGCTGGCGGAGGGTCATCCGGCCTTCGAGCTGCTTGGTGACGTACTGCAGGCCGTTCCGCGTGCGCTCGTGCAGGTAGTCGGCATTGGCGTACGGGTAGGCGCGGGCCAACTGGTCGATGCCGTCTTCGATCGACTCCAGGGCCGCGCTGTTGATGCTGGACATCTCGGTGCGCCGTAGCATCTCGGCGATGTCCCAGAGACCTGCGCCGCCCTGCGCGATCAGGGCGCTCGGATCCTCCAGCTCGGTTGCCTTGGCTGGTTGATCCAGCTCCCAGGGGCGCGGGGCGACCCCGGCGAGATGACCGGGGATCCGTAGGCCGTCCACCACTTCAAGGATCTTGCGGAACTGCGTGATCCGCGGGCGAACGCCCTTGCCGTCGGTGTCGGGCCGGGCCATCTTGCCGATGTGCTCGGGCTTGTAGCCGACGGCCTCGGCGATCTTGGCGTAGCTGATGTTTCCGTGGATCTTGGCGAGTCTGAAGACCTCGCCGAAGTCGTGGTTGGCGATCGCCGACCGCACGTCTGCGCGTTCCAGAACGTGAGGCGGGAGAGCTGCCGGTGTCGGTGCAGCTACGGTCATCTCACTTCCCCATCGTGATTGACCAAACGTCTCTTCTGGTTCGTTCTTCTCTTTCGATCGTCGCGCCCTGTCCGTCTGGCGAGTCTACCCAGGGGATTTCCCAAGTGGAGGGGCCCAAGTGGTCCCAGGGAGTGCCCCATTGGCCCGGGGGTCCCCAAGAGGGGGGTCCCCAAGAGGGGGGAGCGACTGCCGGGGTAGGGGGTGCAACCTGAGGCACCCTGCCGGGAGGGCCTCGGCAGACGTGATCGGGGACGGTGGGCGTGTCATGAACGCGAGGGAATCGCGGCGGCATGAACACGTAATGAGTGAGTTAGATGCCTTCAGCCACTGGTACGCGGCTCCGGACCCTTCCACGGGTGGGCGCTACCTGGCCTTGACGCTTTTTGCCGAGTTCCACGAGACGGCGCGCGTCGCCCGGGACATGACGGCCAAGTTCCTGCGGGACGCGGGTGCGAGCGCGGTCGTCGATGATGCCCGGCTGGCCGTGTCGGAGCTGGTCGGGAATGTAGTGAACCATGCGGTACCTGAGCGCTGCCTGGCTCGTCCGGGCGCCTGTCGGCGCATCGACGTGACCTTCAAGATGTGGCCGAAGTGGCTGTTCATCGGCGTCACGGATGAGGACTCCACGCCCCCGCTGCTTCCCCTTGGCGACACCTTCTCGCCGGGGCTGATGGGTGAGTTGTCGGAAGCGGTTCTCCCGGACAGCGGTCGCGGGCTGTTGATCGTCCAGCGGTTGGCGACGGCCGTCTGGTGGACACCGGAAGACAACGGCGGCAAGACGGTGTGGTGCCGCTTTGATCTGGACGACGGGGCCTGACTCGACCCGTCCTGATGATCTCCGGGCTTGTCGCCCTTGCGTCGCGCACTCGGGCGGGAGCGGCAGCCGGGGACCGGGGGTGATCCTCCGGTGATCGGGGCGTGGCTCCTCGGGACTGTCCGCCGGGATCCCCACCCGGCCCCAGGGGCCACGCCTCACAACCTCATACCGAGACCGGACCACCCCCGCGCCTGGCAGCAACCGGGGTGGTCCGGCAGGGGACACAGCGATCCCCGGTGCCTGATGGTACCGGGGTCGTTGTGCTGCGTATTCGCCCCGGTTCAAAGACAGTTGACGATCTGTTACCAGAGCGGGAGTGACACGGTGACTGGCGCGGGTGATGAGTGGCTCGGCGACGGCCTAGGCATGGCGGGCGGGGACCTCGGTCTGTGGGTGTCCGGTGTGGACTACGTCGCGGGATGGCGTGAGGCGCGGGAGGCTGCCGACCGGCTCAACCGCGCGTTTCTGGGTGCGGGCTTCGAGCTGTCGGAGGTACGGGCCGTCGCCTCGACGTACGACGACGGGCGTGGGGTCGTGCGCTTCGTGGGCTGGCCCGGTGCCATAGTCCGGCTTGCCGCGCTCCTGGCGGCACGCGCGGACGGCGACGGTGGCGCGCGATGAGGGGTGTTTTCACTGGTGAGGGGCGCGCGTGGGTACGTCGCCGGCCGGAGAGACTTTGGGCTGGAGCTGCCATGGGGCGAGTGAGCAGGGGGCCCTACGCTGGCCCGGCGAATCGGGCAGGCAGTTGCCCTGCCCGCGGTTGTGCCCGATGGGCCCCCTGTTCTTCGAGGCTCGCCCCATGGGAGCTGCGTAAAGTCTCGGAGGCCGTCGACCCCCAGCCGCGTGGGCTCCGGTCCGCGGCGGCCGGTCGTCGCCTCGACTCCTCGGGCGTCCTGCGGTCTGGGGCGCCCGGCGACCGGACGGGACCGGCGGTCACGCCGCACGCCCGGCCGGGGCGGCCGGGCGTCCCGGCGCGCCGTAGGCGCGCCCTTGAGGAAGTGAAGACGTATTCGACACGTGGCCGCAGGCGTTCAGGCGCGGGTGCGTCGGGTGGGCTGCTTGTCGGCGGTGATCCGGTAGGCGAGTTCGGCACGGTCCGCGCCGAAGCGAAGCTCTTCGAGGATCAGGGGGCGGTCGTCGGTGCCGTGCGCGACGCGGGCCACGTGCAGGACCGGTGTCGCGTCCGGGAGCTGGAGGGTGGTCCGTTCGTCGGGCAGCGGCATGTGCGCGCGTACTGTCTCGGTCCACGACAAGGCGCGACCGTCCTGGGTGAGCAGCCGGTAGATCGCGGCCGGGCGCTTGCAGGGCTCCTCGGCAAGCAGCGGGACCGCTTCGGCGACCTCGAAGGGGATCAGGGTGCGGTGCATCGCCCGTGTCCCCGTGTTGGGATCCACAAGCAGCCGGTCACAGCCGAACAGCGCCTCTTCCTCGTCGAGTCGCAGGAGTCGGCCGGTGGCCTTGGTGGTGCGGGTGCGGTAGGTGTTCGGCTCCTCGGCCTCCTGCCAGATGTCGCCGTTGGGCATGACGAACCGGCCGTCGCTGGTGCGGCTGATGCGGCGCTCGATGGTAAGGGCGGGCTGTCCGTCGGAGCGTACGAAGCTGCCCTTGCCGTGCCGGACATCGATCAACCCCTCCGCGCGCAGGGCTGCGATGGCGTTGCGGACAGTCGGGCGCGATACCCCGTAGCGGGCCATGAGCTGGGCTTCGGATGGAAGCAGGGAGTCGGGCGCGAACTCGCCGGACAGGATCGCTTCGCGGATCGCGGCGGCCACCTGCTGGTAGAGGGCTCCGGGGCGCTGGATCTCTGACATCTCGGCATCTCCGGGTGAGGTCGTAGGCACGTCGCACGCGCGACATCACTCGTCAGCATAAGTAGTTGCGCATCTGCCGTACAGGACTTCATAGTCATAACTCGTTAGGACAAGTGACGTCAGTTTGAGTCTGGCGTCCCGACTGGCCAGGGAGGCCGAAGAAATGCAGTCCATTCCCGTGGACACAGCGCGGCTGGGCGTACTGCGGTGCGCCATCGCGCCCGAAGCGAAGATCACCAACTCCGAGACGCAGGAGGTGAAGAGGGACCGGGACGGCAACCCGGTTTGGACCGTCGCCGTCACCGTGCGGCAGGACGGTCGGCGGATCTCCGTCATCGAGATCGCCGTCAGCGGACAGCCCAAAGGCATCGAGGAAGGACAGATCGTCAAGGTCACCGGGCTGACGGCGTTCATGTGGTCGATGGGCGATCGGCACGGCGTCAGCTTCCGTGCCGATGCGATCACGCCCGTGCACGGCGGCCCGGCGCACGCCAAGGGCGGTGATGCGTGATGGGGCCGGTCCTGTTCGCCTTCGCGCTCGCCGTAGCGGCCTGGCTGCTCGTCGTCGGCGACCTGGTGCGCCGGCACCGCCCGGCCTGGCACTGGTACCTGATCGGCTACCCGGCCACCACGTTCCGGGTGCTGCTGACCTGGCGCAAGGTCGCCCTGCTCAACGACCTCGCCGTCTCCCACCGCGGACTGCTCGCGGACCTGGTGGTCAAGGGAGATCCGCTGCGTCCGGTGACTCCGCGGCTGTCCTTCCCCAAGGCGAACCTCCTCGGGCTGACCGCGACCGTGCGGCTGCACGCGGGCCAGACCCCCGCGACGTACATGAAGGCGGCTGATGCGCTGGTGCACGCGTGGAAGGTGCACGCGGTGCGTGTCACCTCGCCGGAGCGTGGGCTCGTGCTGCTGACCGCGACGGCGACGGATCCGCTTCAGCGGCCGGGCTTAGCCACGGCTCCGGCCGAACTCCTCTCCGCACTGATCGGTGTGCTGGAGAGCGGCGGCGCGTGGGTGATGAACCTGCGGATGGTGCCGCACTGGCTGATCGCCGGGGCCACCCGGTCCGGCAAGTCCACGCTGCTGGCCCGGCTGATCACCCAGCTCGCCACCCAACGGGTCGCCCTGGTCGGCATCGACTGCAAGGGCGGCATGGAACTCGGCCTGTTCGCCGGGCGGCTGAGCGCACTGGCCACATGCAGGCGTGAGGCGGTCGCCGTGCTCTCGGCGCTGGTGGCCGACATGCAGGACCGGATGAGCGCGTGCCGGTCGGCCGGGGTGCGCTCGATCTGGGAGCTCCCGGAGAAGCTGCGGCCGGTGCCGGTCGTCGTGATCGTCGACGAGATCGCGGAACTGTACCTGTCCGACGGCACCCGCGAGGGCAAGGGCGAGGCGGAGCAGTGCTCCACGCTTCTCTTGCGGCTGGCGCAGCTCGGGGCCGCGCTCGGCATCCACCTCGTCGTCGCCGGCCAGCGGGTCGGCTCCGACCTCGGCCCCGGCGTCACCGCCCTGCGTGCCCAGCTCGGCGGCCGCATCTGCCACCGCGTCAACGACCCCGGCACGGCCGAGATGGCCTTGGGCGACCTGAACAAGGACGCCGCCGCCGTCGCCCAGTCGATCACCGCACAGGAACGCGGCGTGGCCGTGTGCACCGGACCGGACGGCGGCTGGAGCCGTGCCCGCTCCCACCTCACCCCTACGGATGAGGCCGTGGCGATCACACGGAGGTACGCCGCGATGACCCCGGACCTGCCCGCCCTAGGCCGCGCGCTCGCGGCCCTGGAAGGAGACGACAAGTGATCAGCACCGGTACCGCCGTGTCCCTCGTCGTGGTCTTCGGAGTCATCACCTTCCTCCTCGTCCGCTCCCGCGACGTGCGCATCTGGGAAGCGGCCTGCATCGCCCTGTTCGGCATGTACCTCGGCCAGACCCCGGTCAGCCTCACCATCAACGGCTTCATGACCTGGATCCTCAGCGGCTTCGCCCACTTCTAGGCCTGGAAGGACGCACACCATGCCCATGCCTCGCGTGAGGTGCCCCCACTGCAAGGGCGACGGAGCCCGCAAGTCCTGGACCGGCCGGATACGGCGCTGCCGCGTCTGCCGGGGCACCGGCACCATCCGCTGACCCCACACCCACCCGACCACACCCGTAAGGAGCAACCCCATGGGCGACACCACGCCTTCAGCCACCATCCGTGCCGCTTCGGCGGCCCACCTTGGAAGGTCACCACCATCGCCCCGGAGTTCACCCCGGCTGACAGGCGCGCCGTTCTCGACCGCGCGGCGCGCCTGCGTCAGCTCTCCGAAGCAGACCGCGACGCAATCCGCATCGCCCAAGACCCGCAGTTCCCTCGCCTGCTGGAGCAGATCACCGCTACCGGTGGTTGCTCCCACCCGGTTCACCTCTCCGGATCGACCACGACCCTGGACGAATCGACCGGTGAGATCCTCCGTCACTACGACACCCGGACGGAACCTGGTGAACGCCTGCTGATCCGCTGCCGCAACCGGCGCGCGACCGTGTGCCCAGCTTGCTCCCACCTTCATGCCGGGGATACCTACCACCTCGTGCGGGCCGGGCTCCTCAGGGGCAAGAACGTCCCCGCTACCGTCCGCCACCGCCCCCGACTATTCATCACCCTGACCGCCCCGTCCTTCGGACCGGTACACCGTGCGGGGGAGCCGTGTCGTCCCCGCCGCAGCGGTGGTACCTGCGAGCACGGTCGGGCCATCGGCTGCCACTCTGTGCACGCTGCTGATGACTCCGCCGTGGGGCAACCGCTCTGTCCCGACTGCTACGACTACGCCGCACACGTGCTGTGGCACGCGCATGCGGGCATGCTCTGGGACCGCTTTGCCCTCGGCGTTCGGCGACAGCTCGCGTCGGCGGTTGGCCTGGCGCAGGCTCGCTTTGCCGACCACGCACGGCTTTCGTTCGCCCGTGTGGCTGAGTACCAGAAGCGGGCGGCCGTGCACGTCCACGCTGTCGTACGGCTCGACGGCCCGGCCGGACCAAACGACGAACCCCCGGCCTGGGGGACCACTGATCTTCTGGCCGGTGCCGTGCGCGCATCTGCCCGACGCGTCCTGGTCCACGCCCTCTACAGCCGTGCCGTGGGCGAACTTGCTTTGCGCTGGGGCGCTCAGATCGACGCTCGGCCGCTGCGCGCCGACGGCGACGGACCGGACTATGACGCCGTGGCGGCGTACGTGGCCAAATACGTCACCAAAGGCGCGAGCGAGACAGGCGCCGGCACCGACCACCCGCTCACTACCTGGGAGGACATCGACACGGCACCGGTGAGCGGGCACGTGCGCACCCTCATGCGTACCGGCTGGCGCCTCGGCGGCCTCCCCGAGTACGAGCCGCTGCGCCTGCGAACATGGGCTCACACGCTCGGCTACCGGGGCCACATCCTCACCAAGTCCCGCGCCTACTCGACGACGTACACGGCGCTGCGCGCCGAACGGTCCCAGCACGTAGGCCGCGGAGACTTACCCGGCGCGGTCACCGATGCCCATTGGCGCTATGTCGGATCCGGCCACACCCCCGGCGCCGCACTCCTGGCCGCTGGAGTCGCCGAAGACATCGCCACGAACCGCGAGATCGCCCGAGAACAGCGTGAGGTGCCTCGGTGACGAGACCTCGGAGTGAGCAGTGGGCTCGGGCCGTCGAACGCCAGGCGGCCAAGTTCCCCACACGGATGGGGCCGAAGAGCGCTGCGAGACTCGCGAGGCTCCTCGGCCCTGTGCGGAAGGATTCCTAGCGCTGGTCGACCGGAGCCAACCACTGCGAAGACAAGACGGTCGAGAACAGGACTCCGGCCTGCGCCAGTTCAGCCAACCTTTGTTTCCCGAGCTGGTCCGGAGGTCATCTGATCGCTCCGCGACGGCAAAAATTTACCTTTCTTTTAAGCTGCTAAGAATCTGAGGTTCCCATGAGCTTGTACGCGCCGCGTGGGTATTTTGTGACCGGAATAGGTAGCCTTTGTCTCATTTGATCACCCTTATCTCGCGGGCACTGAAGCCGCGCGCGCATGCGATCTGCTCCACGCCCGGCGCCTACTTACTTGCGCGACGAGATTAAAGGCATGTAGCAATAACCAGGGGATGCGCCGCCTAGCCGCTTTGGGGAAGGGGCAGATGAGGCGCATACGCAGCTCTCTGACCAGGAGCTGCCTAATATTCCAAGGGGGAAAATTGCATGACCAGTGGAGCCTCGCGCCCGTATCGTGCGTGCGCAGCGGCATTTGTGGCCGCTTCCTCTCCGTTGTCAGCGTTGTCGAACCGTGCCGCCTGACGCTCGGATGCCGAGTGCCGGATGACGGCCTACTTTGATCCCAACGCGCGTTGCGCAATGTGTTCTCTGCGCCCCAGCGGGTGCTCGTGGCTCGCGCCAGATATGAGTCAGGCCGACGGTGGCTCCGCGGCACACGGTAATAAATAACGGGCAGCCATACGAGGCCGGCACTGACCAGCTTTTGGGCTCACTATCGATTATCGGTCGGGTAATGGTCACTTGCAATAGTGATGACATTCTTGATGTTGACGCTTTCTCGATGACCGATCGCCGGATCAGCGCATTCTGTGCATTTCTCAACTTGTGTGAGCGCCAACGCTTCATGCCTTGATGCTGCGCTTTGTGTAGCCATTTCGAATCACGGGGAGAAAAAATGAAAAAGTTCCGCTTGCGCGGATCCGTAGCTACTGGCCTTCTCGCTGTCGCGGCGATCGGCATGTTCACTGCCGTTCCAGCACACGCAGATGACGACCAGACTGTCGGAGTGCAGACCGCCCCTGCGGATACGGCAAGCGACGCCGGCGAGTCTGCCCTGACGCATGAGCTGGAGACTTTCTCCATCAAGGACGCCACCGCATCACACACCTACCGGTTCGACACGGTTACTCCGTCGAACGGGAAACTGGTGCCCGTAGAGCCCGCAAAGGGCGACGACATCACGAGCGAAGTCGTGGTTACGGATCAGAACGGAAAGGCCTTGGGTGCCTACGACGCTCCATGGGCGTTGGATGCGGACAACCACCGGGTTTCTGCCAGCTATCGCATCGATGGTTCCACCCTCGTTGAGGTGGTGAACTTTACGGCAGAGACGAAGTTCCCGGTGAGCTTCAACCGTCCACTTTACTCCGCACTCACCGCTGGCTCTACGTCCCCCGGTGACGATGACGATGACGCGATTATCGCAGCCTCATCCCGCAAGGTGACGGTACCGTCCAATTACGTCTACAGCCCCCGGCTGGGCACTCTGCACGATTACTGCACTAGTGCGCCGGACACTTGGGGGAGCGCGGATTTTCGTGGCCCCTGTGCGCGGCACGACCTGTGTTACGGAAGGCCGGGTGACCATAAGAAGTCGTGTGATGCCACACTGCTCGCGCAACTCGGCCAGAACTGTAAATATGCTTACGGCACGTGGAATCCTCTGCGCTACGACTGCCTTTCGGTGTCCACCGTATTCTACGCTGCTGTGACTGCCTTTGGTGACGATCACTAGTCGCCTACGGATAACTGCTCACTATCCGCCCGTATTTGCAGCTGTGCCGCAGTGGGCCGCATGTTCGTGAACCGAAACGGCGGCATCTCTGATAAAGATTGACGTCACCTATCCAAAAGCAACTCCCAAGTGACAGCCGGGCCGGAAGGTGCTATTCTCCGATCGATCTGATCTTAGCGTGGCATGCAAAATATCTATCTGCCGTTACTTGGGAGGCGCCAATATGTCCCGACTTTTGAAATTTGGCCTGGCAATCCTTGTCGTGAGTGTAATTGGTGCGGCAGTGAACTTGTGGGCTCGTGAAGAATTCCCCACGCAATGGGGTGGCCCAAACATTGGCGGCGGAATGCTGCAAATGCTGTTTTACGTCGGCGTGCTGGCGGGAGTGGCCATGATCGTGACCGGGCTCGTTCGCCGACGCAACTCGCAGTAGGCGGCCCTTGCGAATTCGGCTGTGGCGCCGGGTGCCGTGCGCTCCGTTGCCTCCGACTCAGTCGAACTGGATGAAACAGGACACCCAGACCTGATGGCCCGGTCGGCATCGGCCGGGCCGCTGCCCTGTCCAGACGACCAGCACACGGTCGGCAGCAGCTCCGTCCCGCCGCAACCATCTGCCAGATCGAACCGCCCGGCGACGGGGGCATCTTCCTGCGGTCTGCCTGCTGATCCAAACCAAACGGCCTAGTCCAGCGGGTTCGGCTCGATCTCCACCCGATCCGTGTCGAACCCCCGGCCCCTCCGTGTCGGCGGACGAACGATCACGGCGGCGAACAGGAACCGATAGATCGCGTTCATGCGGGCGTGGTCCTCCGCCTTCTCCAGCTTCTCCCAGTTGGCTGCGGCCTCCGGCCCGGCGATCCCCTCCAGGACGACGACCGGCCGCCTGACGGTCTTCCGCTGCCGCTCCTTCATCCGCTTGACGATCGGCGTACGCATGGCCTGGAAGTCGGCCGTCGTGAAGTCCTCGTCGTTGAGCCACAGCTCCTTCAGCTCCCGCAGCTTCTCGCGGTCCTTCTCGTCCGCGATGACGTCGGCCTCGGGGCGCGTGGTCGTGGCGGGCTCGTACCCGGACGTGTCCAGCTTGGTCAGAACCTTGATCGCCACATCCCGCACGAAGTCTTCGAGGGGCCCGGCTGAGACGGAGCGGTTGCACTTCTGCTGACCGGTGTCGTCGGCGCGGGTACACCGGTAGTAGGCATACCGCCCGCTGTTCGTACCGGCCATGCGCGTTCCGCATGCGCAGGTGGCGACTCCGCGCAGAATGTAGTTCCGGGCCGGCCGTTTCTGCGTGTCTCTGTGCTGCTTGGCGCGGTACTCCCTCAGCCGCTGCACCTCGTCCCACTGGCCCCGGTCGATGATCGCGGGCCACGTACCCACACCCACCTCTTCGCCCTGATGGATCCGGACCCTCGCCACGAAGTTGGACGACAGCAGATGACGAACGTTCTCGGGGTTCCACGTCTTGCCCTTGGACGTGGGGACGGCACGCGCCGTGAGGTCCTGGGCGATGCTCATCGGCGACTCGCCGTCCAAGTAGCGGCGGAAGACTTCACGCACGATCTCCGCCTCCTCCTCGACGATCGCGCGGCCGTTGCTGGTGTAGCCGTAGGGACGGTTACCTACGTGCGGCGTGCCCTCACGGGCCTTGTCCTTCAGAGCATCCTTGAGGCGGCGCGACGTGTCGTCGGAGGAGCGGCACGCATGGGCCACCTCGATACGCAGGATGAAACGGTCGTCGGGGTCCGACAGATCGCGCCGGTTCGCCTCGCCGTGGAGCAGGACACGCTTGTCGTCGGCTATGGAGAGCAGCTCTTCGAGATCCTTGGGCTGCCTCATGAGGCGGTCGGGGTGGTAGACGATGACGTGCCGGATCTCCCCTTCCCCCATGGCCTTCAGCATCTCTTCCCAACCCGGCCGCTTGCGGTTGCGCTGCCACGCAGAACGGTTGTTGTCCACGTAGACGTGGGTCGACTCGACCCGGAGCTGGAGCCGCTCGGCGATGTCCCGGCAGACGCGTTCCTGCCGGTCGACTCCGGTTTGGTCCTCGTCCTTGGCATGGGAGATACGGCAGTAGATCGCTGCGGGCTCGCCCGGTGTGACCGTGGCCTTGGCTAACTTGGATCGGCTCATGACAAATACTGTATGAGCCCGATATGACATCGATCGTCGCCGGAGCGGCGATCGGGGCGCTGTTCTTCAAGGAGCGCTTCGGCGCGCCCCGGATCGCCGCCGCGGGACTGGTGGTGCTCGGGATCGGGCTGATGCTGCACGCCGGGTAGGCCGGGGCTCGGGCTCGGCGGCGTACCGGGCGGGCCGCGCCTTCTACGCGGCCGAGTGCTGCCCCCAGCAGTACCTGGTGGCCGGTCCCTCGTCCGGGCGGCGGCCCGCTGATGCCCGGCCCTTCGCCCTTCGCCCAGGGTGCCGCCAAGTGCTGAGGCGGCGGGCCGCAAGCTGGTTCCCGAACCGTGCCGGGGGGTCCACCAGCAGTACGCCAGGCTTCCTGGACGGATCACGACGCGACGATATGACCGATGAGCAAGAAATCAGGGAACACGACCTCACCGTCGTGCAAGCGATCTCATCCGTGTCCCCCGTGGCTCTTCTTGTCCATCGCCTGCTGATCCTTCTTGGCCTTCTCGATCAGCCGGGTCTCCTCGGGCGGAAGGTTCATGGAGAACAGGGCGTTCAACTGCCCGATGCGCCCGTTGTACTCGGTGCACCAGTTGTCGGCGTCCTTGCCGACCCAGGTGTGCGGCAGCATGCCGTTGACCTGCTTGATGGCGTCCTGGATGGCCTGCACGGACTTGTTGACGTCGTTCATGTCGTTGCGACAGAGGACTTCCAGGCGGTCCTCGTTCGGTATGGCCACGGGAATTCCTTTGCCTTTGGGCTTACTTGACGGGGATGCGCAGTACGTACGGGGCGCTGCCCGCCATGACGAGGCTTCCCGAGGACGCGGAGTAGGCAAGTGCGTAGGGCATGGGGCAGGGCAGCTTCTTCGCTTCGACCAGGTGGCCCGGTTTGCAGGCGGGGTCCGGTTTGTCGCTCTTGTCGTCGGCGCCTTCGACGATCACCTCGGCCTTGCCGCCGGCCAGATGGAGCACGTACGACTTGGACTTGCCGAAGGCGTTCACGTAGAGGCCGTCCGCGCCGTCGCCGGTGATCCAAGCCACATGCAGTGCCGATGGATCGCCGGTCACTCCGGCGATGCTCCGGGGCAGGGCGATAGGGCGGGACGTACCGTCGGGGCCGATCGCCCTGATGCTGCCGAGCGTCTGCTGAAGAGCGAGGTAGACCGTGTGCGTCCCGCCCGCCAGCTGACTCGGTGCCACCCGGATCCTGCCCTGGGACGAGGCCGCCGGGATCTGGTAAAGACGAGTGAGGGTGCCGCCCTTGAGGCTCCAGATCACGTCCTCGTCCGTGATCAGGACGGAGTCGTCCGCCCGTACGGCGAAGGGAATGGGCTGCTTGTCGGCGAAGTGGTACCCCTTCGCCGGGACGCTGCTCGGGGCCGGCTGCCCTTCCTTGCGCCCCGTTCCCTCGGCACCCGCGAGCACCGCCGACTGCTGCCCGTTCGCGTTCAGCCTGACGATCTGCCCGCCACTGCCGGCCACCAACGAGCCGTCGGGCAGGGCGACAAGTCCGTACAGCCCGTTGATGTGGTGTCGCAGGGTCTTGAGCTTGTGGTCCTTCCCGACGGTGACGAGGTCGACGAACATCCCGTACACCTGGTTGTCCCTGCCGACGGCGAGACCCAGAGGGGTGTCACCGAACCCGTTGTACGCGGCGTCACCGTCCGTACTGAGGAGGACCAGCGCCTGTCCCTGCTTGGGCTCCTTCCAGTCGTCCCCCCCGCCGCATCCCGCGAGCCCGAGCAGCACGGCCGAGGCCGCTCCGGCCGTCAGCCACCGACCACGGCGTCCCGACTTAACCCACTCCAAGGTAGAAGGCCTCCCTCATCTGCTGATCGAAATTGCCGACCTTGCGGTCGTTTGCCAGCTGGGTCTTAGCCCACCAGGCGTTGAAGATCGCGTGGTCGGCGCGGTTCTTGATGACGATGTGCCCCTGCGCCCACTCCGGGTGCTCCGGCGGCGGCTGCACGTGCCATTCCTGAAGCTTTCCGGACCGAGCGAGGCCCTCCATCACCGGGACCGCCATGGTCGTCGAGTCGCGGAACCTCATCCCCTGGTAGTCGCTCTCTTTCTGTGCCTGCTCCCCGGACGGGAAATTCGAGGCGCCGTACGGAATGCCCGTCCAGATCGCCGCCTGCGCCCACTTCTCGGCGAGTTCGAGCGCCGCCGGGCCGCCCGGCAGCGGGACGGAGGCGGCCGCGCTGGTGGCGATGTTGAACCACAGGAGCTGCTTGGCGTGCTCGGCGTCGGTGAGCGCCGCCTCGTCCATGTCCACGGCGTGACCCGCGGCGGAGACCGTGCCGCGCAGTTCTGCGAGCTTCTTGATGTACGTGCCGTTTGCCCCGTCGATGCCCTGCTGGGAGGTCATCCTCATCTGGGCGTTGATGGCCTGGATGACGTTGCCGGCGTTGTCCTTGTCCTTGGTCTCCAGGATTTCGCTGAGGAACGCCTGCGCGGTCGCCTTGGGCACCATGATGGTGCCGTCGCCCTCGGGGGACGCCTCGTCCTGGTCGATGCCAGTGGTGTTCGCGAAGTCCGACACGTACGTGGAGAACACGAAGGACAGCGCCTTCTCCACCTTCGTGTTGACCGGGTACTGCTCCTTCTCGTAGTCGCTCTTGTTCTTGTCGTCGGCGTACTTGGCCGCGCCGGCGTTGATGACGTTCACCGCGGCCTCGGCCGACTCCTTCGCGTACATCAACCTGTCGGCCGTGGCCGCGGTGATCACGGCGGCGGGCCACTTGGCGTCGTCGAGGCCGGTGCCCGGGGTGGCCCAGTGGTCGTTGACCAGTTCCTTGGCGTGGCTGGCGCCGTCGGCACCGGTGAGGAGGCCGCGTGCGGCGTCGGCGTTCTCGCTGACGCGCTGCATCAGCGCGATCGAGGGGTCGTTGGCGTCGATGGCGTTGACGCGGCTGAAGGCGTCCTGCGCGTTCTCGTCCACATAGCTGTGCGTGAGGCCCAGCTCTCCGTACCAGGCGTTCTTCGGGTCCACGTACGCCTCGGGCGAGTAGGCCGTGCCGACGACCTGGCCCGGGGAGTAACCGGGCCTCATGTCATGGGCCTTGCGCCAGTCCAGCATGGCCCCGCCGACGTGCGACAGCACGGTCGGCTCCCAGTCGTCGCCCTTCGGACCGTACTTGAACAACATCCCCACCGACCACATGTCGCCGCCCTGCGGCTGCGTCAGCGCCTTCTCGTAGTCCGCGTTCGGCGGGATCTTCGGGTCCTTGCCTTGCTGGTACTTGAAGACCTGGTCGACCCCGTCGGCGAACTGTCCGACGATCTTCGTCGAGTCGTCGCTCAGCACCACGTTGTTGTGGGTGCCGTCCTCTTGGTGCAACGCCTGGGCGACCCGCGCCGCGTCCGCGATCCCACCCGCGTCGGCGAAGGCCTTCAGATACGCGGTGTCGTCCTTGTGGTCCTGCAGGGACTGCGCGATCGCCGCGATCGTCTCCCGCGCCCCCTGCGCCTTCGGATCGTCGAGCGCCTTCTTCAGATCGGCCGCCTCGTCCTTGGCCTCCTGCTGACGCTGCTGCTCCGTGAGGTCCTTGATGTCCCAGGGAATGTTGATGATGTCCCCGTCGGGCGTACACATGCCCGTACCGCCGTGCTCCAGCAGGTCCCGCGCCAGGTCGGCGCGCTTGGACATGTCACGCGCATAGTCGGAGACGGCCGCCGTGTGCTTGGCTATCACCGACAGGTCCAAAGTGGTGTCCCAGTCCTGCAGCTTCCTCTTTATGTTGGGGCCGTGCACGTTCAGCACATGCTCAAGGTCCTTCAGTCGGTTGGCGAGTTTCCGGACCCGTTCCGGATTGACCCCGACGAACTCACCCAAAGGTGATAACCCCGTTTTGTCGCACTGCTCATGTGCTTCACGTACGCCACGTCGAACTTTCATTCGCTCACACGGCACAGCGGATGTGCACCACATGAGAGGCGGCTTTGCTTGCCTCCGGTCAGATTTTTTGAATTGCTTGCCACGGCGACGGGTGGCGCGAGGCGGGGCACGTGTGCAGAAGGCATGTCCCTCGGGGGTGCGGCCGCGCCGAGTTGATCAGGGCGGGACGCAGTCGCCCTGATCGTCGCGCGGGGTCAACGCATCGATCAGGGCGAGAGGGGCTCGGCCAACCGGTCATGGACAGGGCGTAGGGCGACGGGGCCGGAGCCGGCTGTACTCCGGGGGTTAGGCCGAGGGCGACGAGGGCGTCGGGGAGGCCGCATCCGACGCGCGCCGCCTCGATGGTGCCCTGGGCGGCCAGATGGCGGAGACGATGTCGAACAGGTGCTGTACCCGGCCGGGTCCGTGGGGCGATAACTGGCCGTGGAGGCCCTCGCGGTGAGCGAGTGGGCGAGATCGAGGCGGCGAGGCGCCGGCGGTGTGGGCCGAGGCCGCGCTGGTGCTGTCGAGGGCCGCGTATCCGCCCTGTGGGACTGCAGGAGTACCTGCCGGATTCGCCGCCACGGCGACCAGAGCATGGACTACGGATACCGACTGCTCATCGCAGGCAAGTAGCCCTCAACTTCGGGTCGATCGTCGTCGGAGCGGCGATCGGGGCGCTGTTCTTCAGCACGCTGCCGGAGCGCGAAAAAGGGGTAACTGCAAAAGGAGCCGCCCGGCGGCCATGCCGCCGAGCCGGACGACCACGGGCTCGGACGCTCGCGCGGCGGCCTGACCACCAAGCTGCCCCTCGCCTGGACGCCGAGCCTCGCCAGTGATCCACTTCCGATACACGCCCTAGTGGTGCTCGGGATCGGGCTGATGCTGCACGCCGGGTAGGCCGGTGCTCGGGCTCGGCGGCGTACCGGGCGGGCCGCGCCTTGCGGTCGTAGCGCACCGTTGGCCTGCCGGCCGTGCGCGGGAGGGCGGTGAAGTGGACCGCGGCCGCGGTGGGCGTGAGGCGGACCAAGGGCCTTGGGCCGTGTCGGACCGCGGGGCAGGTGTCGCGTTCGGTTCCCGCTACGGCGCGGGTACGGGTGAGGGTCCCGGAACGACGTTGGAGCGCAGCCGCAGGTCCACGTCCTCCAGGTCCTCGATTGCATGCTGGAGGTCCTCCTCCAGCACTGTGAAGATCCTCGGCGTCGTCCCGGCCGTCTGCCGGAACAGCTCGCAACGGCGCAGTGCCGCCCGCAGATAGCCCAGGATGGTACGGACGTATTCGTTCGGCGGGAATTCGACGTACTGGCTGAGCAGCGAGTCCAGTGTGAGCGAGGACTTCTGGATGTCGGCCGTCAGTACCGAGAAAAGGTCCCAGGCCTCCCGGTCTTGGGAGGGCATGCGAGGCAGCAGCCACTCGTACGCCTGGTCCCTTCTGTTGAGTCCCTCGTGTACGCACCGCCGCACCGAGATCAGGCTGAGGCGGACGTCCGGGCCGATGGGATACACCTGACCGGGCGGGATTCCCAGCGTCCTGCGGAGGTCGGCGATGTTGGTGATGGTCTTGTCGAGATCGTCGAGGGAAATCCGCAGCAGAGCCGAGTTCCGGTAGAACTCCAGTTCTCTGCACTGCAGATCGTGGTAGTCGGTGAGACGCTCGGCCGCCGCCTTGACGTTCCGGTCGATCAGTGCGACCTGCTCGAATGCTCCGGTGTCCCGTAGAATCTCCAGCGCCTGTTCTCCGCGGTCGCGGGTCAGTGCCTTGGCGAAGCAGAATCCGGTCAGCGAGAAGAGCGAGCCGATGACGAAGTCCTTCTGCGCGTTGAAGATGTTCCGCAGATTCTGGTAGGCGATCACCGAGATCAGAACCAACAGAACCAGACCGCAAAGTGCCCACCTGAACTGCTTTGTTGACGGCCTGTCATGAAAAGCGATCCGACCTGGCATCTGCTGGCCCCCCGCGGCTTTCCCAGTGGAAGGTCCAGGCTCTTGAGGGTCGATCGGCAGCGTCAAGGGCCGCACGGGGGCGCTCAGAAGCACGGCCGCTGAGCGGCTGAACGTGTCGGATCCCGGTTGGCCTCGGCGTCCGGTCCGGCGATCCCACGGCTCTCGGCTCGTCGGGTGGATCCGGGGCGAGGGGGGCGGGGGCGCATCCGGCAGGCGCAGGGCGGTCTGCCGATCACTGCCGCGGGGCTGCTCGTCGTCGGGATCAGGCCGCTCCTGTGTCTGTTTCGAGACGTCACAGTTCGTGTGAGTTTCGGGCAAGGCGGGTAATCCGCCGCTAAAGTGCCTGCGTTGGATGCATTCAGGGGGGCTTGTGATACTTCTTGTGCGATTTCTCATTGCGGTCATGGGTGGGCTTTTGTGTCTCTTCATGACGTTCCTGCTTGCCGCAAGCGGCTTCATGCTCGCAGTCGTCTGCATCGTGTTCGCGTGCACCATCGGGGTCCTCGCCGGCATCCTGGGCGGCAGAGACGGGCGGGAGTTCGCGATGAATTCCGCCGGGACTCCGATGAGGACACTTCGGGCCACTGGGCGTGGAGTCAATGGGATCTGGGAATTCTGGTCGGAAATGATCTCCAGATGATGGCTGAGCGTCCGGACTGCTGAAGGAGGCACCGGGCGCGGTGTTCTACCAGCCCCGGGCTGCCTTCTGGAGCGTCTCCCGTACCCGGACCACGTCCGGATTGGTGTCGGCGCCCGGGCGCTGGACCAGGAAGAGTGTGTTCAGCGGGGGCTCCTCCGGGGTGTGCAGGAGGATGAGGCGGCCCGTGTCCAGGTGCTCCTGGCACAGGGAGCGGGGGAGCACGCTGTAGCCGGCTCCGGCGTTGACCGCCGATAGGACCGCGTACAGGTTGGGCACGGTGAGCGCGGCGTGGGTGGTGAGCTGCTTGCCCAAGACGTTCCGCCAGTAGCGGCGGGCGATGGGGAGGTCCTCGGCGTAGGTGACCAGGGGGACCTCGCGGAGGGCGGCGCACAGGTCGCCGTCGGTGAGCCGGCCGGCCCAGGCGGGGGACGCGACCAGGACGTACTCCTCGTCGGCCAGGGGCGCGGAGAGGAGTGCGCGGCCGCGCGGGCGCCGGGTCGCGATGACCAGGTCGTGCCGGCCTGCGCGCAGATCCTCCAGGAGCGGGTCGGTCAGGCCCTGGGTGACGCGCAGCTGCACGCCCCCGGCGACGAGCGGGGCCAGGGCGGGGAGGACACGTACGCACAGGAGCTCGGAGGAGCCCGCGAGATGTACGGGGGTGGTGTGGCCGGTGAGTGGACCGCTGCCGCCTTCCAGGGCGGCCAGCGCGTCCAGGGGGGCTGCGACTTGGGCCGCCAGTTCATGAGCGAGCGGGGTGGGGTCCGCGCCCCGCGGCAGCCGGGTGAACAGCAACCGGCCGGTCTGCTGCTCCAGAGTGCGGATCTGCGCCGTCACGGTCGGCTGGGACAGGCCCAGCAGGGGTGCCGCCGCGGTGAACGAGCCCGAGCGGTAGACGGCCAGGAAGGTGCGCAGCAGGTTCAGGTCCGCGTGGGACGGGATCCGGCCGACGCCGTCCTCCCGCACCTGGGTCACCTGGGTTGCCTGGGTCTCCATGCCGATCAGGGTAGACCGGAGCCCCATCGGTGTGCCGATGGGTGGTATCGGGTCTCCTATTGGTTTCTCGATGACGTGCTTGCCTACCGTCGAAGCCATGAGCACACAGGACGCGATGAACACGATGAACGCGATCAACTGGCCCGAGAAATACCTTCCCGGCACCGGCGACAACTTCGTCTCCAACGAGGTGATCGTCCAAGGCCTCACCGCCGCCGACGTCTGGCACTACCTCGTCGACACCTCGGAGTGGGAGTCGTACTACGACAACGTCGCCGACATCTCCTTCCCCGACGGCGGTGGACCCGAGCTGAGGGAGGACGCCGTCTTCAGCTTCGGCACCTTCGGCTTCCCGCCCCTGGACGCGCACGTCGTCGAGTTCCAGGCGCCCGCCGAGGGCATCCCCGGCCGCCTGTCCTGGACTGCGAGGCAGGACGGCACGCCCGAGGAGCGGCTGGACGTGCTGCACGCCTGGCTGGTGGAGGACCTCCCCGGCGGCCGGGTCCGCGTCCTCACCCAGGAGACCCAGATCGGGCGGCCCGCCGCCGAACTGGCCAGGCAGACGCCGAACCCCATGCTCAACGGCCACCAGGCCTGGCTGGACGGCCTCGTCCGCGCCGCCTCCGGAAAGTCCGGCGCGGCCTGAGAGAGCATGGGGAGGCGCCGTACTCGCCACACGTATCAGGAAGTTGACGTCATGACAGACAAGCTCACCGTGAGCGTCCTGGGCACCGGGATCATGGGGGCCGCGATGGCTCGCAACCTCACGAAGGCCGGGCACACCGTCCGCGCCTGGAACCGCACCCGCGCCAAGGCCGAGCCGCTGGCCGCCGACGGGGCCCATGTCACCGACACCCCCGCCGAGGCCGTCCAGGGCGCCGACGTCGTCCTGACCATGCTGTACGACGGCGGCACCGTCCTGGAGGTCATGCGCGAGGCGGCACCCGCACTGCGCTCCGGCGCCGCCTGGGTCCAGTCGACCACCGCCGGGATCGGGTCCGTCGCCGACCTGGCCGGTTTCGCCCGTGACCACGGTCTGGTCTTCTACGACGCCCCGGTCCTCGGCACCCGCCAGCCCGCCGAGGCCGGACTGCTGACCGTCCTGGCCGCCGGTCCGGCGGAGGGCCGGGACGCGGTCACGCCCGTCTTCGACGCGGTCGGCGCCCGTACCGTGTGGACCGGCGACGACGGGGCGACGGGCAGCGCCACCCGGCTGAAGCTGGTCGCCAACAGCTGGGTCCTCGCGGCCACCGCGGCGACCGGCGAGGTCCTGGCCCTGTCCCAGGCGCTCGGCGTCGACCCGCAGGACTTCTTCGACCTCATCGAGGGCGGGCCGCTCGACATGGGATACCTGCGGGCCAAGGCGGGACTGGTGCTGGGCGGCGGCCTGTCCCCGGCCCAGTTCGCGGTGGCCACCGCGGAGAAGGACGCGCGGCTCATCGTCCGGGCCGGCGAGGACAACGGCGTCCGCCTCGACGTCGCCGCCGCGACCGCCGAACGTTTCGCCCGCGCCGCGGCCCAGGGCCACGCCGACGAGGACATGGCCGCCGCGTACTTCGCCAGCTTCGAGGAGAAGCCCGGCTCCTGAGCCGAGGACCGCGTCCTGGGCCGACGTGACGTCGGGGGCGCCGAGGAGCACCCTGGAAGCAGTGATTCCGGAGGTGGTCCTCATGATCCACACCACTGTGGGATGGCACGTCGAGCTCGAGTTCCAGGAGGACGATCAGCACACGAAGGCGGCCGCGTTGGTGCGTCTTCCCGACGGCAGTGAAGTGAAAGCGCACGGGAGTGCCAGCAGGCACCACACCGACTCGAATCAGCCCCGGGTCGGCGAGGAGATCGCCGGCGCGCGGGCACTCAACGAACTGGCGATGGAACTGTTGACCAAGGCGCACGAGGAGATCGACTCGGCCTCCGGGCGGACCTCGCACCCGATCCACATCTGACGCGCCAGACGCACCGCGGGTGAGGCGTACGGCGGTCAGGCCGACGCCGTACGCACCGCCCGCACCAGGGCCTGCGCGCGCGGGTCCGCCGTCACGCTCTTGTGGAAGCCATTGGTGACGTAGCCGAAGGCGATGCCCGACTCGGGGTCGGCGAAGGCGAGGGATCCGCCGCGGCCCGGGTGGCCGAAGGAGGCCGGAGACAGCAGCGGGGACGCGCTGCCGTGCAGCATGTAGCCGAGGCCGAACCGTGTGTTCACGACGAGCACGCGGTCCGGTCCCGCGGACCGTTCGCCCCGGGCCAGCTCCACCGTCGCGGGGTCGAACAGCCGCGTGCCGCCGTCCACTTCGCCGATCATCGACGCGTAGACGCGGGCCAGGCCGTCGGCGGTCGCGATGCCGTTGGAGGCGGGAAGGGCCGCGGCGCGGTAGGCGGGGGCGTTCTCGTCGGGGAGCGGGGTGATCGCGGCGAAGGCGCGGCGGGTCAGGGATTCCGGGTCGGCGTACGCCTCGGAGACGGACCGCTTCGGGCGGGTCTTCAGCGCGCCGCCCGTCTCGGCGGACTCGAGCCGGCCGACCCGGCCCACGCGCGCGGCCTCCGCCTCCGGCAGGCCGAGCCAGAAGTCGGCGCAGGCCGGCCCGGCGATCTCGGTCGCGATCCACTCGCCGACCGGACGTCCGGTGACGCGTCGCACCAGCTCGCCGGTGAGCCAGCTGTACGTCTGGGCGTGGTACCCGTGGTCGGTGCCCGGCTCCCACGCCGGCGCCTGGGCCGCGACGGCCCGCGCGCCGAGATCGGGATCGGCGGCCTGCTCGGGCGTCAGCGGGCGGTCGAGGACGGGGACGCCGGCACGGTGCGCGAGCACGTGCCGGACCAGCGTCCCTTCCTTGCCCGCCGCCTTGAACTCCGGCCAGTACTCGCCCACCGGCGCGTCCAGGTCCAGTTCGCCGCGCTGGTGCAGGAGCAGCAGCGCGGCGGCGACGACGCCCTTCGTCGCGGAGCGCACGATCTGTGCGGTGCCGTGCTCCCAGGGGGCGGTGCCGTCGATGTCCTTCGTCCCGCCCCACAGGTCGACGACCCGGTGCCCGTCCCGGTACACGGCGACGGCCGCGCCCCGGTCGCCGAGCAGCCCGAAGTTGCGCGCGAACGCCTCCCTGACCGGCTCGAAGCCCTCGGCCACTGTGCCGTTCACGTCCACGTCCACCACCGGATCCCTTCACTCGCTTGTGACAGTGAGTGAAACACGGGCCTGCGGTCTCGGATTCCTCGGTGGGTGCCGGTGCCGGTGCCGATGCGGGTCACGGTTCGGTGTCCCGCGGCCCGCTCTCGTTCGGCCCTCAGCCCAGCACGATCGTCACGTCGATGTTGCCGCGCGTCGCGTTGGAGTACGGGCACACCTCGTGGGCCGCGTCCACCAGCTTCGCCGCGATGTCCGCGTCGAGGACCGGCAGCGAGACGCTGAGGGCGACCGCGAGGCCGTAGCCGCGGTGCTTGTTGGGACCGATGCCGACCTTCGTGGCGACCGTGGAGCCGGTCAGGTCGTAGCCCGAGCGGTTGCCGACCAGGATCAGCGCGTTGTGGAAGCAGGAGCTGTAGCCGGCGGCGAACAGCTGCTCCGGATTGGTGCCGTTGCCGTCGCCGCCCATCTCCGGCGGCATCGCGACCTTCAGTTCGATCTCGCCGTCCTGACTGGTGACGTACCCGTCCCGGCCGCCGTGCGCGGTGGCCTCGGCGACGTACATGATCTTCGTCGGGCGGGTGTCTACAGCGGTGCCGTCGGATACAGCGGTGCCGTCAGTCATGGTCGGCCTTCCCCGGAACAGGAGCGCACAAGTACATCGTGCACAAGGTACTGTCCGGTAGGTCAGTTGTCGCCCTCAGGGGGAGGTAACCGTGGGTAACTTGTGATCAGTGCGGAGTGGCGGTGGGGCCGGCCCGTTCCGCGAGCCGCCACAGCTCCTCGCGCAGCCGCTCGACCTCCTCTGTGCCGAGCCCCGTCGCCGTGAGCAGCGCGCCCGGTACGCGCGCCGCGCGCCCCCGGAGTTCCTCCCCGCGCTCGGTGCACGCGACGAGCACCGAGCGCTCGTCCTGCGCCGAGCGCTCCCGGCGCACCAGATCCGCCGCCTCCAGCCGCTTCAGCAGCGGCGACACCGTGCCGTAGTCGAGGCGCAGGGCGCAGGCCAGTTCCTTCACCGTGGTCTCGCCGCGCTCCCACAGGACGAGGAGGACGAGGTACTGCGGATAGGTCAGCCCCAGCTCGTCGAGGAGCGGGCGGTACGCGGCGGTCACGGCGCGCTGGGCGGCGTAGAGCGCGAAGCACAGCTGGTCGTCCAGCCGCAGCGACCCGGTCTCCTCTTGATGTGTCACACGGCCATTGTCCCGGACGAGCCGGGACGGCCGTCGGGGAAACGCGTCACGTCCGCTCGGCGGCCGCCGGCACGGACCTCGGGTCGAAGCCGAACGGAAGCTCCAGCCGGTGGGCGCGCATCAGGGCGTCGTCGGACAGGAGGTCGCCCGTCGGGCCGTCCGCGGCGATCGCGCCCTCGCTCAGGATCAGGGAGCGCGGACACAGCTCCAGCGCGTAGGGCAGGTCGTGCGTGACCATCAGGACGGTGACGTCCAGCGAGCGCAGGATGTCGGCCAGTTCGCGGCGGGAGGCCGGGTCGAGGTTGGAGGAGGGCTCGTCGAGGACGAGGATCTCCGGCTCCATCGCCAGGACCGTCGCGACGGCGACCCGGCGGCGCTGGCCGAAGGACAGGTGGTGCGGCGGGCGGTCGGCGAAGTCCTGCATCCCGACCCGCTCCAGGGCCGTGCGCACCCGCTCCTCCAGCGCGGCCCCCTTCAGCCCGGCCGCCGCCGGTCCGAACGCCACGTCCTCCCGCACGGTCGGCATGAACAGCTGGTCGTCCGGGTCCTGGAAGACGATGCCGACCTTCCGCCGGATCTCCGCCATGTGCTTCCTGCCGACCGGCAGCCCGGCCACGGTCACCGTCCCGGTGCCGCCGCCCAGGATGCCGTTGAGGTGCAGCACCAGGGTCGTCTTGCCGGCGCCGTTCGGGCCGAGCAGCGCGACGCGTTCGCCGCGCCCGATCGAGAAGTCCACGCCGAACAGGGCCTGGTGGCCGTCGGGGTAGGCGAAGGCCAGTCCGGCCACTTCCAGCGAAGGTGTCACAGAACCCATCCCAGCAGACAGACGACGAGGGCGGTGAAGGGGAGGGCGAGGGCGTACGACCACTGCGCCCGGGACGCGGTCACCTCGTCGATGACCGGCATCGAACCGGCGTACCCCCGGCTGACCATGGCCAGGTGCACGCGCTCCCCGCGTTCATAGGAGCGGATGAAGAGCGCGCCGGCCGACTTGGCGAGCACGCCCCAGTGGCGTACGCCCTTCGCCTCGAAGCCGCGCGACTCCCGGGCGATCCTCATCCGGCGCATCTCGTCGGTGATGACGTCGCCGTAGCGGATCATGAAGGACGCGATCTGGACCAGCAGCGGCGGGAGCCTGAGCCGCTGCAGTCCGAGGAGGAGTTCGCGCAGTTCGGTGGTGGCCGCGAGCAGGACGGAGGCGGCGACACCCAGGGTGCCCTTGGCGAGGACGTTCCAGGCGCCCCACAGGCCGTTGACGCTCAGCGACAGGCCGAGGACGCCGACCCGCTCGCCCTCCGCCACGAACGGCATGAGCAGCGCGAAGGCGACGAACGGCACCTCGATGAGCAGCCGCTTGAGCAGGAAGCTCGCGGGCACACGCGCGTGGTGGGCGACGAACGCGAGCAGGGCGGCGTACAGCCCGAACGCCCACATCGCCTCGCGCGGGGTCGACACCACGACCACCACGAAGGCGAAGGCGGCGGCCAGCTTGGTGTGCGGCGGCAGTGCGTGCACGGGCGAGTGCCCGTGCCGGTACAGCCTGTGCGCGTGTCCGGCGCCCATGTCAGGCTCCCGTGCTCGCGGGCGAGACGTCGGGCGAGACGTCCTGCGTACGGCGCCTGCGCACCGCCCAGAACACCGTGCTGCCCGCGACGACCGTGACGCCGACGCCGATGACGCCCGCGAGGCCGCCGGAGAGGCGGGCGTCGGAGACGTCCTTGACGCCGTAGTGGGCGAGCGGGGAGCCGTCGGACGCGTGCTGCTCGGCCTTCCGGTCGATGCCCTGGTCGTGGGCGACCTTCATCAGGCCGTCGGGGTCGGCGGAGGCGTAGAAACTGACGAATCCGGCGAGCACGAGGGAGGTGACCAGGCCGGTGATCCACAGCTTGCGGTGCGACCCGGTGGCGGCCGCGGCGGGGACCGGCCGGGCCGTGGGCGCGTCGACGAGCTCGCCGTTCACACGGAGCTTCAGGCGCTGCTGGAGTCCGCGGGCGCCGTACACCAGATCCGGCCGTACGGCGACGACGGCACCGACCGTGAGCGCGGTGATCGCGGCCTCGCCGATGCCGATGAGGACATGGACGCCGATCATCGCGGTGGCGACCTTGGAGATGGCCACGTCGGTGGTGCCGCCGACGGCGTAGATGAGCGTGAAGACGACCGCGGCGGCCGGGACGGAGACGAGGGCGGCGGCGAAGGCGGCGACGGTCACCGAGCGACGCTCGCGCGGGAGCACCTTCACCAGGCCGCGGAAGACGGCGTACGACACGACCGTCGTCACGATGGCCATGTCCGTGATGTTCACACCGAGCGCGGTGAGGCCGCCGTCCGCGAAGAGGATGCCCTGCATGAGCAGGACGACGGAGACGCAGAGCACGCCCGTGTAGGGGCCGACGAGTATCGCGGCGAGGGCGCCGCCGAGCAGGTGGCCGCTTGTTCCGGCCGCGACGGGGAAGTTGAGCATCTGTACGGCGAAGATGAACGCCGCCACCAGACCGGCCAGCGGGGCGGTCCGCTCGTCGAGCTCGCGGCGGGCGCCGCGCAGGCTCACGGCGAGGGCGCCGGCCGCGACCACTCCGGTGACCGCGGAGGTGGGGGCGTCGATGAATCCGTCAGGTACGTGCACCGTTTGATTTTAGTGGCTTGTTGCGAACCTATTGCAAGAGCGAGTGAGTCGTTTATGTGGCACGCATGCGTGAGGCGGACCCGCTCCGACGAGCGCAATTCTGAACATATGGGACATTGGATGGGAGGCGGACGCACATCTTCCGAAAAGGTCACTCAGCGTAAGGCGGCGTCTGATGTCCGTAGTCGAGCAGTACGCACGAGCCCACATAGTCACGGACGAGAATGTCGTGGAGGAGGATCCGGCCGTCCCGGTCGTCCTGCGTTACGACCCCGACAGGGACCCCCGGTCGGTGCGTGTCGGCCTACCCGGGCCGCACGAGTGGACGTTCTCGCGCGCCCTGCTGGAACAGGGGCTGCGGGTTCCGGTCGAGAGCGGGGACGTACGGGTGTGGCCGTGCGGCCGCGTCCAGGCCGTGGTGGAGTTCCACTCCCCGGGCGGTGTCGAGGTCGTGCAGTTCGAGTCGAAGGCCCTGCTGCGGTTCCTGCGGCGGACGTACATGGCCGCCGAGCCCGTGGCCCGCTGAAGGCGCGGCCCGGCCCCGGCTCCGGCCGCCCGTCCCGGCCTGGGAGTTGTTGCGCCCTGGCCCGCCGTAGCCCGCCCTAGCCCCCCATCTTGAGCAGCGCCGCCACGATCGGCCCCGCCGTGTCTCCGCCGTGGCCGCCCGCCTGGACCACGCCCGCGGCCGCGAGGTCGCCCCGGTACGCGGTGAACCAGCCGTTGGGCTTCTTCTGGCCGTCGACCTCCGCCGAGCCGGTCTTGGCGCCGACGTCGCCCGAGACCCCGGACATCGCCTTGGCCGCCGTACCGTACCCGGCCGTGTACCGCATGACCTCCTTCACCCAGCCCTGCGTCTGGGACGACATGGTGCGCGAGGCCTTCGCCAGCGTGCGGTTGTCCACGTCGGGCGAGACCAGGTACGGCTGGCGGAAGACGCCCGACTCGACCGTCGCCGCCACCGACGCCATGTTCAGCGGGTTCATGCGCACCCCGCCCTGCCCGATCAGCGAGGCGCCCATCTGTGCGCCGCTCTGCACCGGGACCGACCCGTCGAAGGTCGGGACGCCGATGGCCCAGTTGTTCATGCCGAGGCCGTAGACCTGCTGGGCCTCCTTCGTCAGATCGCTGTTCGACAGCTTCGGCGCGAAGTTGATGAAGGCGTTGTTGCAGGAGGCACCGAAGCTCAGCTTGAAGGTGCCCTGCTTGATCTCGGAGTCGTCGTCGTTGTGGAAGGTCCAGCCGGCGAGCTTGTACGTCTTGGGGCAGGGGTGCGACGAGCTCGGGGTGACGAGCTTCTTCTCGAACAGCATCGTCGACGTCACGACCTTCATCGTGGAGCCGGGGGCCAGGGAGCCCTGGAACGCCACGTTGAAGCTGTGGTTCTGGTTCGCCACGGCCAGGATCTCGCCGGTCGACGGACGCATGACGACGACCGACGACCGCGCCTTCGCGGCGACCTGCCGCTCGGCCGCGGCCTGGAACGTCGGGCTCAGCGTCGTCTTCACCTTGCCCGGGGTGCCCTTGCTCAGCGCCAGCAGCGTCTTGTCCGACAGCTTCGCCTTCTGCGCGGCCTTGCCCCGCACCACCTGGAGCTCGATGCCCGCCTTGCCGCCCGCGGTCTTGCCGTACTTCTCGCGCAGGCCGTCGAGGACGGGACCGAGCGAGGGGTACTTCGCGGCGGTCAGCTCGCCGCCGTCACGGTCGTACGCCTTGATCGGCGGGGTCCCGGACTCGCCGGTGACCAGGGTGTCGCCGTCCTCGAGGTCGGGGTGGACGACCGCGGAGTGCCAGTCGACCAGCGGCTTGCCGGTGGTCTTGTCGCGCACGACCGTCAGCGAACTCTCGTACGCGAGCTGCTTTGCGGTGCCCTTGTAGGAGACGGTGCCCTTGACGGAGAAGGGGACCTTGGCGCCGCTGCGGGTGCCGGCGGTGAGCGTGACGTCCTTGATGTGGGCGTCCTTGGTGTAGCCCGTGAGCAGGGAGGTGGCGGCACCGGAGTCGTCCGTGGCGGCCGCGGCCCCGCTCACCCTGCCCTGTTGCCAGGCCGTCAGGAAGCGCTCGGCGGTGGTGCGCACCTCGGTCGCGGACAGGGGTCCGGTCTTCACCGTCTTGTGGTCGGCGGTGGTGCCTGTCTGGCCCTCGGCCGCCGCTCCGCCGCCGTAGAGCGTGTAGACGCCGAGTCCGGCACCGACGACGCCGGCGACGATCATGCCGCCGACGACCGCGGGTCTGCTCATCCGTCGCTCGGCGACGCGCCTTCTCTTGCCCACTGCCTCAGTTCCTCCGCCGATTCCCCAGGGTCCCCGTTGCCCTCGTAGTGCTCACGCTCCTCAACGACGGCACCCACCCTAGAGTCCCCTCCTGTACGGGTGACTTCAGCCGCCTGTCCGTAGCACATCTGCGACAATCGGTCCGGCCGCGTCGATGCCGTGTCCGCCGTCCTGGGTCATGGCCGCGGCCGCGATGTCATTGCGGTAGCCGGTGAACCAGCTGTTGGACTTCGCCTGCCCGTCGACCTCCGCGGAGCCGGTCTTCGCGCCGATGCTGCCGCTCAGGCCGCGCATCACACCGGCCGCGGTGCCGCTGACAGCGGTCCGGTTCATCATCGAGCGCAGCTGCTGGACCGTGCCGGCCGTGAGGCCCCGGGCCGTGGCCAGATCGCGGCCGTCCAGCTTCTGCGACACGATCACCGGCTGCCGGAAGGCGCCCGTCATCGCGGTCGCCGTCACCGAGGCCATGTTCAGCGGGCTCAGCTGCACCTGGCCCTGGCCGATCAGATTGGCCGCCGTGTCCGGGCCGCCGGAGGCGGGGACGCGGCCGTCGAAGGACGGGACGCCGACCTTCCAGTCGGCCGCCTGCCCGAGCCCGAACCGCTCCTCGGCCTCCGTGGTGAGCGAGTCCACCTTGACCTCGTCCGCGTACTTCACGAACGCGGTGTTGCAGGAGCGGGCGAAGCTCTCGGAGAGGGTGGCGTGGTCGTCGGGGGCCAGGCCCTTGAGGTTGCTGAAGGTCTGGCTCTGCCAGGTCGCGGTCGGCGGGCAGGGCGCCGGGCCGTTCGCCGTGGTGATCCCGTTGTCGATGAGGGTCGCGGCACTGATGATCTTCATCGTGGAGCCGGGCGCCAGTTCGCCGAGGAACGCCGCGTCGAAGCCGTCGTCACGGTGGTTGGCGACCGCCAGTACCTCACCCGTGCTCGGCTTCACGGCCACCACCGACGACTCGGCGTACTTCAGCACCGCCTTCTCGGCCGCCGCCTGCGCCCTCGCGCTCAGCGTCGTAGGCAGCCTGCCCGCCTTTCCCTTGGCGAGGGTCAGCAGGCTGGTGTCGGCCTGGTCCTCGGCCTGGTGCCGGATCACCAGTTCCACGCCGGGCCGGCCGCCCGTCTTGTCGCCGTACCGCTTGCGCAGCTCGTCCAGGATCGGCCCGAGGGACGGGTACTTCTCCTTCGTCAGGACGTTCCCGTCGCGGTCCACCGCCTCGATGGGCGGGCTCGCCGAGTCGCCGGTGACGAGCGTGTCGCCCTTCCGCAGCTCCGGATGGACGACGGACGGCTGCCAGTCGACGAGGGCCCGGTGCGTCGTCTCGCCGCGCACCACGGTCAGCCGGCTCTTGTAGGAGAGCGGCCGGGACTTGCCGTCGTACGACACCGTTGCCTCGACCGAGAACGGCACGGTGGTGCCGGTCGCCGTACCCGGGGTGACGCGCACCTCGGTGATGTGCGCGTCCTTCCCGTAGGCCGCCAGCAGGGGCTCGGCGTCGGCGGCGTCGTTCGTGTACCTCGCCGCCGACGCGGCCTGCCCCTTTTCCCAGGCGGAGAAGAATCTCTCCGTCGTCTCCTTCACCTCGGCACTGCTGGGCGGCCCGGTCTTCACGGCCGCGGCTTCCCCGCCCGGGTCGTTCAGCGCGGACAGGAAGGTGTACGCCCCGTATCCGGCCCCGCCCACCATCACCACGAACACACCGCTCACGACGGCGGTTCTGACCCCCTTGCGCATGGCGCGAATCCTCTCCCCGTGACACCTGCCCGCGCTTTGTGAACGCGTTCAAAAATAGGTCGCGGCTCGCACTGTAGGCGGTTGTGGGGCTCCCGGGGCCGGAGTTGTCGATTGTTGTCCGAACGGAGACCAGGGATGTGCCCTGCCGGGGCTCGGTCGAGCCTTCCAGGCGCCCCGCTAAACCCACGTGTCCAGCCACATCCGCGACCGCCAGTCGTCGATCGGGATCGCGTTGCCCGTGTACAGCGGCCAGAAGTAGATGAAGTTCCAGACGATCAGCAGCACCAGGACGCCCGCGCCCGCCGCGCCGATCACGCGCCGGACGTCGCCGGCGCCCGGGGGGCCGGCGATCGCGCCGATCAGCATGGCCACCGCCAGGCAGAGGAACGGGACGAAGACGACCGCGTAGAAGAGGAAGATCGTGCGTTCCTGGTACATGAACCAGGGCAGGTAACCGGCCGCGATGCCGCAGGCGATGGCGCCCGCGCGCCAGTCGCGGCGGAAGGCCCAGCGCCACAGGACGTAGGCGATCGCGAAGCAGGCGGCCCACCACAGCAGCGGCGTGCCGATGGCGAGGACCTCGCGGGCGCACTTCTGGCCCGCGTCCGCCGGGCAGCCGTCCACGCCGGGGGAGGGGGACTCGTAGAAGTACGAGACCGGGCGGCCCAGGACGATCCAGCTCCACGGGTTCGACTGGTACGTGTGCGGGGACGACAGGCCGACGTGGAACTTGTAGACCTCGTGCTCGTAGTGCCACAGGCTGCGCAGCCAGTCCGGCAGGAAGGTCCAGTTGCCGCCCCTGCCGTCGGTGGCCGCCCAGTTGCGGAAGTAGCCGCCGGTGCCGTCGGCCGGGGAGAGGATCCAGCCGACCCAGGAGACCAGGTAGACGACGACGGCGACGGTGGACATCGCCACCCACGAGACGACCGACTCGACCACGAACGGGAGGGAGAGCCGGTAGTCGGCACCCGCCACCTTGCGTGCGCCGACATCCCACAGGACGGTCATCACGATGAACGCTGCCAGGATGTACAAGCCGTTCCACTTCGTGCCGATCGCGAGCCCCATCAGCACGGCCGCCGCCCAGCGCCAGGGGCGCAGCCCCAGCCAGGTGGTCCTCGCGATGTACGCGTCGGGACGGACCCGGCCGTCCGCGTCGACCGGGAGCGCGGCGGCCAGTCGCGCGCGTGCTCTGTCCCGGTCGATGAGCAGACAGCCGAAGGCCGCCAGCACGAAGAACATCAGCACGCCGTCGAGCAGCGAGGTGCGGCTCATCACGAAGTGCAGCCCGTCCACCGCCATCAGCGCGCCCGCCAGACAGCCCAGGAAGGTGGAACGGAACAGCCGGCGCCCGATCCGGCACAGCAGCAGCACGCTCAGCGTGCCGAGCAGCGCCGTCATGAAGCGCCAGCCGAACGGGTTGAAGCCGAAGAGCAGCTCGCCGAACCCGATGACGTACTTGCCGACCGGCGGGTGCACGACGTACGCCGCGTCCGCCGGGATGCCGACGTGCCCGGCCTTCTGCAGGATCAGGTCGTTGGCGTTCTTGTCCCAGTTGACCTCGAAACCCCGGTGGACGAGAGCCCAGGCGTCCTTCGCGTAGTACGTCTCGTCGAATATCACCTTCTTCGGGCTGCCCAGGTGCCAGAACCGCATCAGGCCGGCCATCAGCGTCACCAGCAGTGGCCCGCCCCAGCCCGACCAGCGGGTGATCCGCTCGGCGAGCGTCCGCGGCACGCCCAGCACCAGCCACAGGCGCGGGCTGGGCTCGGCGTAGGGCGGCACCAGGCGGTCGATGACACTGACGTCACTTCTGGGCCCCGTGTAGCCGAATCGGCGCAGCCGCTGCTGCCACGACTGCCGCTGGTCGTGCGGGGCCTGGCCCTGCAGGGTGTCCGTGGAGGACGCGGTACTGGTCACCGCGCCATCGTAGGGAACCCTTCTGTGTGAGTCCCGCGCATGGGCGCTTCCGATCGGTGTGCGTTCCCTTTCCCCGGGCCCTGGGAGGATGGGAACGTGACTGGAACCCTTGTTTTGGCGGGCACCCCCATCGGCGACATCGCGGACGCGCCGCCCCGGCTCGCGGAGGAGCTCGCCGGTGCGGACGTCGTCGCCGCCGAGGACACGCGGCGGCTGCGCCGGCTGACACAGGCGCTCGGCGTCACCCCCAAGGGGCGTGTCGTGTCGTACTTCGAGGGCAACGAGTCCGCCCGGACGCCCGAGCTGGTGGAGGAGCTGCTGGGCGGCGCGCGTGTGCTCCTCGTCACGGACGCCGGGATGCCCTCGGTCTCCGACCCCGGGTACCGGCTGGTCGCCGCGGCCGTCGAGAAGGACGTCCGCGTCACCGCGGTCCCCGGACCGTCCGCCGTGCTCACCGCCCTCGCGCTGTCCGGGCTGCCCGTCGACCGGTTCTGCTTCGAGGGGTTCCTGCCGCGCAAGGCCGGGGAACGGCTGTCCCGGCTGCGCGAGGTCGCCGAGGAGCGGCGCACCCTCGTCTACTTCGAGGCCCCCCACCGGCTCGACGACACCCTCGCCGCGATGGCCGAGGTCTTCGGCGCGGAGCGGCGCGCCGCCGTCTGCCGGGAGCTGACCAAGACGTACGAGGAGGTACGGCGCGGACCGCTCGCCGAGCTGGCCGCCTGGGCGGCGGAGGGCGTACGCGGCGAGATCACCGTCGTCGTCGAGGGCGCCCCCGAGCGCGGCCCCGAGGAACTCGACGCCGAGGAGCTGGTGCGCCGGGTGCGGGTGCGCGAGGAGGCGGGGGAGCGGCGCAAGGAGGCGATCGCCGCGGTGGCCGCGGAGGCGGGACTTCCCAAGCGGGAGGTGTTCGACGCGGTCGTGGCGGCGAAGAACGCCCAGGTGCCGTAACAGGCCGGCGCCCGGCTCACATCCCCTCTGAGCAGGGCACTTCTCCTATGAGCGGGCGCCCCATGGGACGGCAAAGGGCGGTTGCGGAAGGCAAAGCCCAGACCCCGGCGCCGAGGCCGTTTTGGCAAGCAAAGTCCAAATCGCCTCCAACACTCGACAGGCCGGATGCATTCGCGCCGACACAGGCGTCCACTGGTCGAAGGGACGCACCGGTCCCTTTGTCCAGCGGACCCGAGGAGCTGGCATGAGTGAGATCGCAGGGCAGACCGGCCTCAGCGGTACGGCGAGCGCAGTCGTTCACGAGTCGTATTCCTTCGCCTGCATGCGATGCGGGCACGGCTGGGAGCAGTCGTACGCGATAGAGCACCACACGGACGCCGCCGACGGCCATGAGTTCGTCACGTACGTGGCGAACGGCAAGGTCGTGCCGTCCCCGCTGAGCCGGCCCAGCTGCCAGAACTGCGACGGCCACATCGTCCGGATCATGCGGCCGGGGCAGGTCTCGTCGGTGCACAGCGCGGCGCGGCGCAACCCCCAGGGGACGCCGTCCGAGGCCGACACCGAGACCGCGACGCCCGCGCAGGCCAGGCAGCAGCGCCACTGGCACCTGTCCGATCTCCTGCATCCGTTCCACCGCAAGGCGAGCTGAACCGGCCGCCCGGCAGCGAAGGCACGCCCCTTTCGCGGAATCGAGGTTCCGTAGGATCGGGGCATGCCTTCGAACGCCGACAAGAACGCGGCGCCGCCGCTCCCGGAGCCCCTCCGGGTGCCCGTCGCCGACTCCCACACCCACCTCGACATGCAGTCCGGCACGGTCGCGGAAGGGCTCGCGAAGGCCGCGTCGGTGGGAGTGACGACGGTCGTCCAGGTCGGCTGTGACATCAAGGGCTCGCAGTGGGCCGCGGAGACTGCCGCGGCGTACGACAGCGTCCACGCGACCGTCGCGCTGCACCCCAACGAGGCACCGCGCATCGTCCACGGCGACCCCGACGGCTGGTCCAGACAGGGCGCGCGGGTGCCGGGCGGCGACGCGGCGCTGGACGAGGCGCTCGCCGAGATCGACCGGCTGGCCGGGCTGCCCCAGGTGAAGGGCGTCGGCGAGACGGGCCTCGACTACTTCCGCACCGGGCCCGAGGGCAAGGCGGCCCAGGAGAGGTCTTTCCGCGCCCACATCGAGATCGCCAAGCGGCACGGCAAGGCGCTGGTCATCCACGACCGCGACGCCCACGCCGACGTCCTGCGCGTCCTCAAGGAGGAGGGCGCCCCCGAGCGCACCGTCTTCCACTGCTACTCGGGAGACGCCGAGATGGCCGAGGTGTGCGCCCGCGAGGGCTACTTCATGTCCTTCGCCGGGAACGTCACCTTCAAGAACGCCCAGCACCTGCGCGACGCCCTCGCCGTCGCACCGCTGGACCTGGTCCTCGTGGAGACCGACGCGCCCTTCCTGACCCCGGCGCCGTACCGCGGACGGCCCAACGCCCCGTATCTCGTTCCGGTCACGGTGCGCGCGATGGCCGCCGTGCGCGGCATCGACGAGGACGCGCTGGCGGCGGCCCTGGGCGCGAACACGGCCCGCGCCTTCGACTACTGATCGCACATCTGCGGGACAACTGTGCGTAGTTGCGTTGCTTTGGAGAGTGACGCCCGCTCCGCTAGGTTCTGGGGGCCCGATCCGGGCCCCTCTGGACCCTCTGGAGCGTGTAGGCGTGAGCAAGTCGCAGTACGAGCAGTACGAGACGTACGGCCCTGACGCCTCCGTGCACACCGCGGAGACGCTGCCCTACGGGGAGTACGACGCCACCCTGTACGAAGCCTCCCTGTACGACGCCTCCCGGTACGAAGCCTCCCTGTCCGTGGCCCCGGCGGCGGAGTCCTTCCGGTACGAGGACACCTACCGGCCGGCCTACGAACAGCGGATGCCGCCGCGCCGCGCGGGCAGGCGGGCCGCGCGCCGGCGCAGGGCGCGGTACGCCGAGCGCTCCGAGGCCGCCGTGCGCCGTCTGCTGCCACGGGCGCTCGTCGTCGTGTTCCTCGCCGGCGGCACCACCGCGTTCGTCGCCGAGGACAAGCCGATCGAGCTGACCGTCGACGGCAGGCCGCGCACCCTGCACACCTTCGCCGACGACGTGACCGGGCTGCTCGCCGAGGAGGGCGTGAACCTGGGGGCGCACGACGTGGTCATGCCCGTCCCCGGCACGACGCTCGCCGGTGGCGACGAGGTCGCGGTGCACTACGGGCGGCCCCTGCGGCTCACGATCGACGGCGACCGGCACGAGGTGTGGACGACGGCGCGCACGGTGGAAGAGGCGCTCGACGAGATGGGGGTGCGTGTGGAGGGCGCGTACCTCTCGGTTCCGCCCTCCCGGCGCATCGGCCGCGCCGGGCTCGCGCTCGACGTACGCACCGAGCGCGCCGTCACGATCATGGCGGACGGCCGGGCCCGCACCGTCCGCACCAACGCGGCGACCGTCCAGGAGGCGGTCGAGGAGGCCGGGATCACGCTGCGCGGCCAGGACACCACCTCCGTCCCGCCCGGCAGCTTCCCCCGGGACGGGCAGACGGTGACCGTGCTGCGGGTGACCGGCACGAAGGAGGTCCGGGAGGAGGCGATCCCGTTCGGTGTGACGCGGACGCAGGACTCCTCTCTGTTCCGGGGCACGGAGGTCGTCGAGCGGCACGGGCTGCCGGGGCTGCGGCGGTTCACGTACTTCGTGCGGACCGTCAACGGGGTCCGGGAGAGGCCGCGCGGGGAGCGGTCCGAGGTGGTGCGGGAGCCGCGTGCCCAGGTCGTGAAGGTGGGCACGAAGCCGCATCCGCCGTCCGTGCAGGGCGTCGACCACCTGGACTGGGACGGCCTGGCGGACTGTGAGTCCGGCGGGCGGGCACACGCGGTGGACCCCTCGGGGACGTACGGCGGGCTCTACCAGTTCGACACCCGCACCTGGCACAGCCTCGGCGGCAAGGGACGGCCGCAGGACGCGCCGGCGGAGGAGCAGACGTACCGGGCGAAGAAGCTGTACCTGCGGAGCGGGGAGAGCCCCTGGCCGCACTGCGGTGCGCGGTTGCACGGGTGAGCGCCCGGCGCCGGCGCCGAGGCCCGGGCCGGAGGGCCGGCTCCGGCCCCGTACCCTTGTCCCGTGAGCAGCCCCACTCCCGACGCCCTCCTCGGCCCCGCCGACATCCGTGAACTCGCGGCAGCGCTGGGCGTGCGTCCCACCAAGCAGCGCGGCCAGAACTTCGTGATCGACGCGAACACGGTCCGCCGTATCGTCCGCACCGCCGACGTCCGTCCGGACGACGTCGTCGTCGAGGTCGGCCCGGGGCTCGGCTCCCTCACCCTGGCCCTGCTGGAGGTCGCCGACCGCGTCACCGCCGTCGAGATCGACGACGTCCTGGCCGCCGCGCTGCCCGCGACGATCACGGCGCGCATGCCGCAGCGTGCGGAGCGGTTCGCGCTGGTCCACTCCGACGCGATGCACGTCGCCGAGCTGCCCGGCCCCGCCCCGACGGCGCTGGTCGCGAACCTGCCGTACAACGTGGCCGTCCCGGTGCTGCTGCACATGCTCGACACCTTCCCCAGCATCGAGCGGACGCTGGTGATGGTGCAGTCGGAGGTCGCCGACCGGCTCGCCGCCGCGCCCGGGAACAAGGTGTACGGCGTGCCGTCCGTGAAGGCGAACTGGTACGCCGACGTGAAGCGCGCCGGAGCGATCGGCCGCAACGTCTTCTGGCCCGCGCCGAACGTCGACAGCGGACTCGTCTCCCTCGTCCGGCGGGCCGAGCCGATCAAGACCACGGCCTCCAAGAAGGAGGTCTTCGCAGTCGTCGACGCCGCCTTCGCGCAGCGCCGCAAGACGCTGCGGGCCGCGCTCGCCGGCTGGGCCGGGTCCCCGGCCGCCGCCGAGGCCGCCCTGGTCGCCGCCGGGATCTCGCCGCAGGCGCGCGGGGAGGCCCTGACGGTCGAGGAGTTCGCCCGGATCGCCGAGAACAAGGAGGCCGGGAAGTGAGCGTCACCGTACGCGTCCCGGCCAAGGTCAACGTCCAGCTCGCGGTGGGCGCCGCCCGCCCCGACGGCTTCCACGACCTCGCCAACGTCTTCCTCGCGGTCGGCCTGTACGACGAGGTCACCGTCACCCCCGCCGACGAGCTCCGCGTCACCTGCGAGGGCCCGGACGCCGCCCAGGTCCCGCTGGACCGCACCAATCTCGCCGCGCGCGCCGCGATCGCGCTCGCCGGGCGCCGGGGCATCGACCCGGCCGTGCACCTCCACATCGCCAAGGACATCCCGGTCGCCGGCGGCATGGCGGGCGGCAGCGCCGACGGCGCGGGCGCGCTGCTGGCCTGCAACACCCTGTGGAACGCCGGCGCCTCCCGCGCCGAACTCCTCGCCATCTGCGCCGACCTCGGCAGCGACGTGCCGTTCAGCCTGGTCGGCGGCGCCGCCCTCGGCGTCGGGCGTGGCGAGCAGCTGACCGCCCTCGACGTCGGCGGCACCTTCCACTGGGTCTTCGCGATGGCCGAGCGCGGCCTGTCCACCCCGGCGGTCTTCCGCGAGTTCGACCGGCTGGCCGAGGGGCGGGAGATCCCGGAGCCGGTGGCCTCCGCCGACCTCCTGGACGCCCTCGCGAAGGGCGACCCGGACGCGCTGGCGGCGGCCGTCACCAACGACCTCCAGCCCGCCGCTCTCTCCCTCTTCCCCGAGCTGGCGGACACGCTCGCGGCCGGTCGCGGGGCGGGCGCACTGGCGGCGCTGGTCTCCGGCTCCGGCCCTACGACGGCCTTCCTCACACGCGACACCGAGTCGGCGGAGAAGGTGGCGGCGGCGCTGCGGGCATCCGGCACGTGCAGGACGGTACGGACGGCGGCGGGGCCGGTATCGGGGGCGACGGTGCTCTGAGATGACGTTCGGGCTCAGAGGTCGTCGATGGCGGTCAGGTCGATGTCGATGGGGTAGGGCTTCTCGACCTTGAGGCGGTCGCGGTGCATGCCTGCATAGACGTACACCCTGGTCACCGGGTCAAGTTCGTAGACGTGGATAACAGGCCTGCCGGTGATTCCGTCCTGCTCGACGCGCCAGAAGTTCGGGATCCCGGCAGCGGCGTACTTCTGTGGCTTGGCCGTGCGGTCGAGGGAAGCCGAGTCCGGTGAGACGACTTCCACGGCCAGGAGGACGTCCTTGGCCTGGAAGCTGACCTGGTCCAGCCCTCTGCACGCGTCGGCCCGGGTCACGGTGACATCCGGTTCGGGACCGTTGCGCTCGTCGAGGATGACGGTCGTCTGCCGACTGACCTTGAACTCGGCCGGTCGGCTGGCACGAAGGCCGCCCACCAGCAGGTCGACCCCGACGGAGTGGTACGAGGACTGCGGATGCGTGAGTACCAGGGTCCCGTCGATCAGCTGGATGTGCGGCGGGAGGTCGGGCAGCGTGAGCAGGTCGTCCACGTTATAGCCGTCCTTTTGGGGCGACACGTGCCAGTGGCTGTGCTGCGACACGGATTCGGACTCGTATTCGGTCGTGACTCCACCCGCGCGTAAACGCGAGGGCTTCCTGGATCGCTGGCTAAGCAGCGTCGCAGAGGGCCAGCCCGGCCCTGTTGAGGATGTTCAGAGCGCCGACATGGTCCGCGTTTGCGGTGAAGCGGCACGCCGCGCATTCGAACTTCGCTTGGGTGACGCGGTTCTCCTTCGCGACGTGCCCGCAGTTGGGGCAGGTACGGGAGGTGTTGCGGGGGTCCACTGCGATGACGGTCCGACCGGCGCTTTCAGCCTTGTTGGTGAGGATCGCGAGGAACACCCCCCAACCCGTGTCAAGAATCGACCTGTTGAGCCCGGCTTTTGCGGCCCTCTGGTTTGGGAGGAAGACGCCAGGCTGTTCGGGGTCGGGCTTGGGTACGGGCACTTTGGTCATGCCCGCGGTGTTCAGCCGTTCGTGGGCGATCACTTCGTGGTCGCGGACAAGCATGAGAGCGGTCTTGTGCGCGTGGTCCAGGCGCTGGCGCCGGATCCTCGCGTGGATCCTGGCAACCTTCCGCGCGGCGGCACGGTGCTTCTTTGTGCGCTGCTTGGTGTGCTTGGGGAACGTCGCCAGATGCCGCTGTGCTTCGGCGAGCTCCTCGGCCGCTTTTCGGAGGAAGCGGGGGTTGGCGATGTGTTCGCCGTCCGAGGTGGTCAGGAAGTGGGTGATGCCCATATCGATGCCGATGACCGCGTCCGCATGTGGCAGAGGTTCGGCGGGAACGTTGTCGCAGGACAGGACGACGTACCAGCGTCTTCCCTCGCGTTTGACCGCGACCGTCTTCACTCGCCCTTTGACCGGGCGATGCTGATGAACGCGGATGTGTCCGATGCCCTGGAGACGCACCCGGGTCTGCGGATCGTGCGGGGTGGAGTTCCAGCGACAGCCGTCGCCGTCCCTGGGGAAGACGACAGTGTCGAAGTGTCCAGTGCCTTTGAAGCGCGGGTATCCGGGTGTTGCGCCGTTCTTCACACGGCGGAAAAAGGCGGCGAACGCCCTGTCGAGGCGGCGCAGCGTGGCCTGCTGGGAGGAGAAGGACCAGCGACCCTGGCGCTCCGGGTCGAAAGCGCGGATCTCCTTCAGCTGCGCGGACTGGCCGCCGTACGTGATGCTCGTCTTCGAGGTGTGCTGGTAGGCGTCCCGGCGCTCCTGGAGCGCGCCGTTGTAGAGGGAGCAGTGGTCGGCCAGCATCTCGGGAAGCGTCTGGGCCTGACGGGCTGTGGGGCGAAGAAGGAACTTGTACGCGCGGATCACGTCTGCTCCTCCTTCTGCTTCGTTCTCGGTCACCACCGATCATGCATTTCATGCACGCGCACAGCCCTGGGAACCGGCCAGCGTTCACCCCGTGGAGGGACACCCTGACGAATCACGGCCAACTAATCAGCGGTTGGAGACCCGATCATGTCATCACAAAGGGTGACCACCCCCTCGCGCCCCGCCACCCCCGCCGCAGGCCCTACGCTTGAAGGCTGACCGACCCCCGTACGCAGGAGTGAAATGGCCGTCAACCTGGTCAATGTCGAGAACGTCAGCAAGGTGTACGGCACCCGTGCCCTGCTGGACGGCGTCTCACTCGGCGTGTCGGAAGGGGACCGGATCGGGGTCGTCGGACGCAACGGCGACGGCAAGACCACCCTGATCCGGATGCTCGCCAAGCTGGAGGAGGCCGACACCGGGCGTGTCACGCACTCCGGCGGGCTGCGGCTCGGCGTGCTCACGCAGCACGACTCCCTCGACCCCGAGGCCACCGTCCGTCACGAGGTCATCGGCGACATGGCCGACCACGAGTGGGCGGGCAACGCCAAGGTCAGAGACGTACTGACCGGGCTCTTCGGCGGCCTCGACCTGCCGGGCTTCCCCAAGGGCCTCGACACCGTCATCGGACCGCTGTCCGGTGGAGAGCGGCGCCGTATCGCGCTGGCCAAGCTGCTCATCGAGGAGCAGGACATGCTCGTCCTCGACGAGCCCACCAACCACCTCGACGTCGAGGGCATCTCCTGGCTCGCCAAGCACCTGCAGAACCGCCGCTCGGCGCTGGTCTGCGTGACGCACGACCGGTGGTTCCTGGACCAGGTCTGCACCCGCATGTGGGACGTGCAGCGCGGCGACGTCTACGAGTACGAGGGCGGCTACTCCGACTACGTCTTCGCCCGCGCGGAGCGTGAGCGCATCGCCGCCACCGAGGAGACCAAGCGGCAGAACCTGGTCAGGAAGGAGCTGGCCTGGCTGCGCCGCGGCGCCCCGGCCCGTACCTCCAAGCCGCGCTTCCGCGTCGAGGCCGCCAACGAGCTGATCAAGGACGTGCCGCCGCCCCGGGACAGCAGCGAGCTGATGAAGTTCGCCTCGTCGCGACTCGGCAAGACCGTCTTCGACCTCGAGAACGTCAGCGTGAACGCCGGCCCCAAGGAGCTGCTCAAGCACGTCACCTGGCAGCTCGGCCCCGGCGACCGGATCGGCCTCGTCGGTGTCAACGGCGCCGGCAAGACCTCCCTGCTGCGCGCCATGGCCGACGCGGCACGGACGGAGGGCGAGGCGCAGCCCGCGGGCGGCCGCGTGACCGTCGGCAAGACCGTGAAGCTCGCCTACCTCTCCCAGGAGGTGGGGGAACTCGACCCCAACCTGCGCGTCCTGGAGGCGGTCCAGCAGGTGCGCGAGCGCGTCGACCTCGGCAAGGGGCGCGAGATGACGGCGGGTCAGCTGTGCGAGACGTTCGGCTTCAACAAGGAGAAGCAGTGGACGCCGGTGGGGGACCTGTCCGGTGGTGAGCGGCGCCGCCTCCAGCTGCTGCGGCTGCTGATGGACGAGCCCAACGTCCTCTTCCTCGACGAGCCCACCAACGACCTCGACATCGAGACCCTCACCCAGCTGGAGGACGTCCTCGACGGCTGGCCCGGTTCGATGATCGTCATCTCCCACGACCGGTTCTTCGTCGAGCGCACCACCGACCGGGTGTTCGCCCTCCTCGGTGACGCCGCCCTGCGGATGCTGCCGCGCGGCATCGACGAGTACCTGGAGCGGCGGCAGCGGATGGAGGAGGCGGTCGCCGCCTCGGCCGCCGCCGCGGCACCCAGGGCCGCCGCTCCGGAGAAGAGCGCCGCCGACCAGCGCGCCGCCAAGAAGGAGCTCCAGAAGATCGAGCGCCAGCTGGACCGGATCTCCGAGAAGGAGACCAAGCTGCACGCCCAAATCGCGGAGAACGCGACGGACTTCGCGAAGGTCGCCGAACTCGACTCCGAGCTGCGGGACTTGGCCGGCGAGCGGGAGGACCTGGAGCTGCGGTGGCTGGAACTGGCGGAGGACGCCTGACCTTTGGCGTATCTCGCGCAGGGGGCGCGAGCGCCGCGTGGAGGGGGCGTGAAGGCGCATAACAACGGCATCACGGGCCGGTTCTCCCTTGGGAACAGGGGCGGGCACGGCCCCGTGTGCTGTCTGTGCCGAGTGATACAAAGAGCCGTCTGAGAACTTTCTGAGTACGACCTTGGGTCCTTCACGAACCTCAGGGCGTGGCTAAAAATCAGTGAACGAGGGGGAAGAACGCTGATGTCCCAGCCGCCCAACCAACCGCCGCAGCAAGGTGGTTCCGGAGCGCCGCAGGACCAGCCGCCACAGGGCGGTGGCTTCGGAGCCCCGCAGCCACCGCCCGCGCAGGGAGGTTTCGGAGCTCCCCAGGCCGTTCCACAGCCCGCTCCCCCTGCTCCCCAGGGCACCCCCGCTCCCCCTCCGCCGCCCGTCCAGCCGCCCCAGCAGCCGCAGCCGGGTTACGGCTACCCGCAGCAGCCCGGCCCCTACGACCAGCCCGGCCCCTACGCCCAGCCGGGTCCCTATGGCGCCCCCGGCCCGTACGGGCAGCCGCAGCAGCAGGGGCCGTACGGACAGCAGCCCGGTTACGGCTACCCGCAGCAGCCGCAGTACCCGGGCGCGCCCGGCACCCCGCCGCCCGGCGGTTCCGGTGGCCCCTTCAAGGGGAAGCCCGCGGTGATCATCGGGGCCGCGGTGGCGGCGCTGCTGGTCGTCGGCGGGACCGTGTACGCGGTTGCCGGCAACGACGGCGGCAAGAAGAAGCCGGTCGCCGAGCAGAGCGACGACTCCAAGTCCACGGGCTCCACCGACCCGGTCAACCCCGGTGACGGCAGCGGTGACGGCGGCTCGGACCCGGACAACCTCAACAAGGGCCGCAAGGCCGGCGAGGCCAAGGTGCTCTGGTACAAGTCGGCGCCGGACGCGCCCGGTTCCGGCGCCGACGCGCCCGGCATGTGGATCACCGGCAGGACGGCGGTGAAGGCGGCGTACAAGCAGGTCTTCGGCTACCGCGTCGGCGACGGTGACCCGGCCTGGGCCCCGGTCACCTTCCCGCAGAAGATCTGCGCGGTCACCCCGCTGAAGTCGGCCGACAACAAGGTCGTCGTGGCGTACATGAGCGGTACCAGCGACCGCGCCAAGTGCAACCAGCTCCAGCAGATCGACCTCGACACGGGCAAGAAGGGCTGGAGCGGCACGGTCGCCGACGGCGCGCTCTTCGACAGCACGATCACGGTCGAGCTGGCCATCGCAGGCAAGACGCTGATGGTGGGCCGCTCGCAGTCGGGCACGGCGTACGACCTCGACAGCGGCAAGAAGCTGTACGACAAGAAGAGGTACGGCACCGACTGCTTCCCGACCGCGTTCGCGGGCGGCACGAACCGTCTGATCTCCGTGGCCTCCTGCGACGCCACCGGCAGCAACGAGCACGACGAGATCCAGGAGCTCGACCCGGCCACCGGCAAGGTCAGGTGGACCCAGCCGGTGAAGAAGGGCTGGACAGTGGCGCGGACCTACTCCGTCGACCCGCTCGTGGTCTACCTGACCAACGAGGACAAGAAGGCCTGGAACATCTCCACCTTCACCGCCGCCGGCAAGTTCCGCTCGGAGGTCGGCGTCGACGAGCACTTCGCCCCCCAGTGCGGCTGGGCCGTCCTCGATCGCGACCTCCAGGGCTGCCAGGGCGTCGCCGTCGACGCGGGCACCCTCTATCTGCCCACCGAGTCCACCAGCGGTGCCAACGAGATCGTCGCGATCAGCCTTGCGAACGGCAAGGAGAAGTGGCGCGTGAAGTCCCCCGCGGACGAGTCGATGACGCCCGTCAAGGTGGAGGGCGGAAAGCTCATCGCCTACGTCCGTCCGTCGTACGACGCGGGCGGCCAGGTCGTGTCGATCCCGACGACCGGCGCCGGCCACAAGCCGACGAAGCTGCTGCAGCACCCGCAGGGCACCGCGGACATCGAGGACGGCTTCTACGACGGTGCCGTCGACTGGGCCGACGGACGCTTCTACATCTCCTCCACCCGGCTGTCCGGCAACGACGACACGAAGGAGAAGCTGATGCTTGCCTTCGGCAAGTGAGCCTTCCCCAGACCTTCCCGTCGTCCCCGCCGTTCCGAGCGTTCTCCGAGGTACACCTGCCATGACCCAGCCGCCGCCTCCGCCCAACCAGCCTCCGCAACAGGGCGGTTTCGGCCCGCCCCAGGACCAGCCGCCGCAGCAGCCGCCCGCCCCGGGATACGGCTACCCGCAGACGCCCCCGCCGCCCGGCTACGGATATCCCCAGGCCCCGCAGGGCGCCCCCCAGCCGCCCCCGGGATACGGCTACCCCGGCCCGCAGCCGAACCCGTACGCTCAGCCGAACCCGTACGCTCAGCCGAACCCGTACGGCCCGCAGCCCGGTCAGCCGGGCGGCGGCGGGCGGAAGGCCAACGCCTCGCTCGTCATCATCGTCTCGGCCCTCGTCGTGATCGCCCTGATCGTCGGCGGTGGCGTCTGGTACGCGAAGTCGTCCGCCGACGGCGGCACGAAGCACGACACCGCGGGCTCCAGCGGCGGCACCGGCGGCGGAGGGGGCACGTCCTCGGGCGGCAAGGAGAAGGTGCCCTCCGACACCGCCTCCAAGGTCCTCTTCCGCGTCCCGCTGCCCAAGACGAACGACACGGTCGTCACCGCCGGCTCCTGGCTCACCGACAAGGTGTACGCCAAGAGCGGTATAGCCCAGATCAACGGCTACGACCCCGACAAGGGGGGCAAGCTGTGGACGGTCAAGCTGCCCGGCCCGGTCTGCGCCGTCACCGACCACGTCACCTCGGACCACCGGACGGCGATCGTCTTCCAGCCGAAGATGCCCGCGAAGAACTCCACCGCGGGGTGCAGCCAGGTCGCGGCGATCGACCTCGACGCGGGCAAGAAGCTGTGGACGCAGTCGGTCGACGCAGGTGACTACCCGATCAGTTTCGAGAACGTGACGGTCGCCCAGCGGACCGTCGCGGTCGGCAGCACCAACGGCGGTGCCGCCTTCGACGTCGACTCCGGCAAGGTGCTGTGGCAGCCGAAGCCGACCGACACCTGCTACGACGCCGGGTACGGCGGCGGCGAGAAGCTGGTGGCGGTGCGCAAGTGCGGTAAGTACGACAACCAGCAGCTGCACATCCAGACCATCGACCCGAAGTCCGGGAAGGTGATCTCCGAGTACAAGATGGCGTCGGGCATCGAGTACGCCAGTGTCGTGTCGACGGATCCGCTGGTGGTGGCCGCCGACGTCGGCGACAGCGCGGGCGACGGCAGCGGCATCTCGGACTACTTCTCCATCGACAACAGGACCGGCAGGCTGCGCACCAGGATCTCGGCGCCCGGTGACTCCTACGGCGGCCGCTGCGACGGCATCTCCCGCATCGAGTTCTGCAAGCAGATCGTGGTCGGCAACGACAGTCTGTACGTGCCGACCGAGGAGCACGACAGCAGCGGGGAGTACGGCAAGACCAACGAGATCGTGGCGTTCGACCTGGGCACCGGCAAGCAGACCGGCCAGCGCGCCGACGCCGGTGACGGCTACACGATCTCCCCGCTGCGCATGGACGGCGGCAACCTGATCGCGTACAAGTCCCCGCCGTACGACAAGGGCGGCCAGATCGTCAGCATCGACGGCGGCTCCTTCAAGGAGACCGGGCTGCTGGAGAACCCGGCCACCGAGGAGGTGCGGAAACTGGAATCCGGCATGCTGCCGGATTCCGCGGAGATCCTCTACGCGCAGGGGCGTCTTTACATGGCGGGGACCTACGCCCACAAGATGGACTCGTACTCCAACGCGTACCTGGCGGTCGGGTTCGGCGCGGGCGGCTGATCGCGCGCCCCTTCCTGCTCCTGGCCGCCGGCCCCGTCCCTGTTCAGGGGCGGGGCCGTGCGCGTACCGCTCATCACCCTCGAATGCCGGAAATTCCGTCGATCCGGGGCACTTCTCATCAGTAGGGGCAGCGCGACGTCGAACAAGCGTGTAGCTTCCGGGGGCATGAAGGGCGGGGGTGCCGGGGGGCCCTCTGTCCATGGGGACCAGTGGGCATCCATAGTGGGGCATCCATTGGGGGGACTGGGGGGTTGCTCTATGGGAGTGCGGCTCATGGTGGTCGACGACCACCGGTTGCTGGCGGAGGCGCTGGCCTCGGCGCTGAAGCTGCGCGGGCACCGGGTGCTCGCGGCGGCTGCTCCGGCCGCGGGGGCGGCGGAGCTGGTGATCAGCCGTGCGCCCGAGGTCTGCCTGCTGGGCACGGCGGCACCGGCCGAGCCGGGGGCTTTCGACCCGGTGGTGCGGATCAAGCGGGAGCGTCCGCAGGTCGCGGTGCTGGTCCTGGGTCCGGTGCCGTCCCCGCGCGGGATCGCGGCCGCCTTCGCGGCCGGCGCGTCGGGGTACGTGCGTCACGACGAGCGGATAGAAGGGGTCGAGCGGGCGATCATGAAGGCCAGGGCCGGCGAGGCGGCCGTCGCCCCGCAGCTGTTGCAGGGAGCCTTCAGTGAGCTTCTCAACCCCGCCGCCCAGCCCGACGACGAGGGCCAGCGCCTGCTGCAGATGCTCACCCCACGGGAGGTCGAGGTCCTGGTCAGGGTCGCCGACGGCGAGGACACCCGGCTGATCGCGGCCGGTATGGGCATCGCCCCGAGCACCGCCCGTACGCATGTGCAGCGTGTCCTGATGAAACTGGGGGTCGGCTCCCGGCTGGAGGCGGCGGCGCTGGCGGCCCGGACGGGGCTGCTGGACAGGGCGGGACCGGTGACGAACGCGACGGCTTTGCGCCCGGACGCGTAGGAACGCGGTTCTCTCGTGCCGACGGGGCCGGAGTACCGGTACTCCGGCCCCGGGCGTCATTCGGTCGGCCTGTCCTCCGGTTCGGCGGCCGGGAGCGGCGGAGGCGTGGGCCGCAGCTTCAGCCAGGCCAGGAAGAACAGGCCGAGCAGCAGCATGCCGATGCCGGTCCACAGGTTGATGTTGACGCCCTCGGCCTTGGCGATCTCGGCGTCGGAGGCGGTGAGGCCGGCGACGGTGACGATGACGCCGTAGACGACGAACAGGACGCCGATGATGCGGCGCAGGTCGAAGATGCGGGCGGCGGTCGTGGACTGGTGCTCCAGCTCGGTGACTTCCCGCTGGACGTCCTTCTCGGAGTACCCGGGGTGTCCGGGGTACTCCGGGTGCCCGGAGTGCTGGGGGTGTTCGGGGTGGTCGGACATGGTTTCTCCATCCTCCCGCGGTCAGAACGAGAACGGGATGTAGCAGGCGGCGGCCAGGATCACCGCGCCCCAGCCCAGCAGGGCCGGCTTGCGGTACCAGGCGTCGTCGCCGGCGGCGGGCGGCTCGGCCATCCCGGGGGACCGGGTGCCGTAGACGAGGCCTTCCAGCTCGTCGGCCGGCTTCGGCGCGGTGAACAGGGAGACGAGGAACATGACCACCGCGCCGGCGACGAAGCCCGCGATCGCGGAGACGAAATTGGCGCCCTGGTCGGTGGGGATGCCGATGATCCCGTTCTTGTAGATCACGAAGTAGTTGACCATCGCCGTGACCGTGCCGGCGAGCAGTCCCCAGAAGCCGGACTTCGCGGACGCCCGCTTCCAGAACATGCCGACGATGAAGACGACGAACATCGGCACGTTGAAGAAGGAGAACAGGGTCTGCAGGTAGGCCATGATGTTCGAGAACGAGGAAGCCAGGAACGCCGTGCCGACGGAGGCCGCGACGCCGATCGCGGTGATCAGGCGGCCGAAGCGGACGTAGTACGCGTCCTCGCGGTGCCGCACGACGTACTTCGCCCAGATGTCGTTGGTGAACACCGTGTTGAAGGACGACACGTTGGCCGCCATGCCGGCCATGAACGCGGCCAGCAGGCCGGTCACCGCGATGCCGAGCACGCCGTTGGGCAGCAGCTCCTGCATCAGGTAGGGGATGGCGTCGTTGTACTGGAGAGGGGAGCCCTTGGTGCCGATGTTCGGCACCAGCGCGGCGGCGACCAGGCCCGGGATCATCACCAGGAAGACGATGAAGATCTTCGGGTACGCGGCGATCAGCGGTGTGCGCTGCGCGGCCGAGAGGTTCTTCGCGGACAGGGCGCGCTGCACCTCGGCGAAGTTGGTCGTCCAGTAGCCGAAGGACAGCACGAAGCCCAGGCCGACGACGATGGTCAGCCAGTTCGCGCCGAGCGGGTTGGGACTGCCGATGCCCGTGCCGCCCCACGCGGTGACGAAGTCATGGCCGTGCAGGACGGTGAGCCTGTCGGTCAGCCCGCTCCAGCCGCCGACCTTCTTCAGGCCGAGCACGGAGATCGGGATGAGGGCCGCCAGGATCACGAAGAACTGGAGCACCTCGTTGTAGATCGCCGAGGACAGGCCGCCGAGGGTGATGTAGGCGAGCACGAAGAAGCCGGCGACCACGATCGCCACCCACTGCGGCCAGCCCAGCAGCGCCTCGACCACGATCGCGAGGGCGTACAGGTTCACACCGGCGATCAGGATCGCCGCGAAGGCGAACAGGATCGAACTCAGCAGGTGGGCCCACCTGTCGAAGCGGAGCAGCAGGAACTCGGGGACCGAGCGGACCTTGCTGCCGTAGTAGAAGGGCATCATCACCAGGCCGAGGAAGACCATGGCGGGGATGGCGCCGATCCAGTACCAGTGGACGGTGTAGGCGCCGTACTGCGCGCTGTTGGCTGCCATGCCCAGGATCTCGGTGGCGGCCAGGTTGGCCGAGATGAACGCGAGACCGGTGATCCAGGCGGGCAGGGAGCGCCCGGAGAGGAAGAAGTCGAGGCTGGTCTTCACCGAGCGGCGGGCCGCGAAGCCGATGCCCAGGACGACGGCGAAGTAGATCGCGAGGATCGTGTAGTCCAGCCCGTTCGTGGGGAGCCGCAGCACGGCTGCCAACTGCTCGGGGGCCTGCCTGAGGGCATATGTGGTGATTTGCACTCCGTTATTGAACACGTCCGCTCAGCCACCTTGTTTGATTGCGATGTTGACTGTCGTGGTGAGTTGTGTTTTGGTGTGTTCGTTTCTGTTTGAAGGTTGAGCAGTGGCCCGAATAGGGAGTCCGCAGTGAAGAAGACCTCGACTCGACTGGCAGACGGTCGTGAGTTGATCTACTACGACCTGCGGGACGACACCGTGCGTGACGCGGTCGACCGGCGTCCGCTCGACCGCACCGTGACCACCTCCGAGACCCGCCGCGACCCGCTGCTCGGCGACCAGGTCGCGATCGCCTCGCACCGGCAGGGCCGCACCTACCACCCGCCGGCCGACGAGTGCCCGCTGTGCCCCTCCAGGGACGGCCGTCTCAGTGAGATCCCGGACTCGTCGTACGACGTCGTCGTCTTCGAGAACCGCTTCCCGTCACTGGCCGGAGACTCGGGCCGCTGCGAGGTCGTCTGCTTCACCTCCGACCACAACGCGTCCTTCGCCGACCTCACCGAGGAACAGGCACGCCTCGTCCTCGACGCGTGGACCGACCGGACATCCGAGCTGTCGCATCTCCCCTCCGTCGAGCAGGTGTTCTGCTTCGAGAACCGCGGCGAAGAGATCGGCGTGACGCTCGGCCACCCGCACGGCCAGATCTACGCGTACCCCTTCACCACCCCGCGCACCGCGCTGATGCTGCGCTCCCTCGCCGCCCACAAGGAGGCGACCGGCGGGGCCAACCTCTTCGACACCGTCATCGAGCAGGAACTCGCCGGTGAGCGGGTCGTCCTTGAGGGTGAACACTGGGTGGCCTTCGTGCCGTACGCCGCGCACTGGCCCTACGAGGTCCACCTGTACCCGAAGCGCCGGGTGCCCGACCTGCTCGCGCTCGACGAGGCGGCGCGCTCAGAATTCCCCAAGGTTTATCTGGAACTCTTGAGGCGCTTCGACCGGATCTTCGGCGAGGGTGAACCTCCGACGCCGTACATCTGCGCCTGGCACCAGGCGCCGTTCGGCCAGCTGGAGGAGTTCGAGGGCGTCAGCCGTGACGACTTCGCGCTCCACCTTGAGCTTTTCACCATCCGCCGCACTTCCGGCAAGCTGAAGTTTCTCGCGGGTTCCGAATCCGGCATGAGCGTGTTCATCAACGACGTGCCGCCGGAACGCGCGGCCGAGCGACTGCGAGAGGTAGCGAGTTCATGAGCGGCAAGTATCTGGTGACCGGTGGTGCGGGCTACGTCGGCGGCGTCGTCGCCCAGCACCTGCTGGAGGCCGGCCACGAGGTCACGGTCCTGGACAACCTCTCGACCGGCTTCCGCGACGGCGTGCCCGCGGGCGCCTCCTTCATCGAGGGCGACATCCGCGACGCCGCCAAGTGGCTCGACCCCTCCTACGACGGAGTCCTGCACTTCGCCGCCTTCTCCCAGGTCGGCGAGTCGGTCGTGAAGCCCGAGAAGTACTGGGACAACAACGTCGGCGGCACCATGGCGCTGCTCGGCGCGATGCGCGAGGCGCGCGTCCGCAAGCTGGTCTTCTCCTCCACAGCGGCCACCTACGGCGAGCCCGAGCAGGTCCCGATCGTCGAGACCGCCCCCACCCGGCCCACCAACCCCTACGGCGCCTCCAAGCTCGCCGTCGACCACATGATCACCGGCGAGGCCGCCGCCCACGGCCTCGGCGCGGTCTCCCTGCGCTACTTCAACGTGGCCGGCGCCTACGGCGCGCAGGGCGAGCGGCACGACCCCGAGTCGCACCTCATCCCCCTCGTCCTCCAGGTCGCCCAGGGCCGCCGCGACGCCATCTCGATCTACGGCGACGACTACCCGACCCCGGACGGCACCTGCATCCGCGACTACATCCACGTCGCGGACCTGGCCGAGGCCCACCTGCTGGCCCTGACGGCCGCACAGCCCGGCGAGCATCTCATCTGCAACCTCGGCAACGGCGAGGGCTTCTCGGTCCGCCAGGTCATCGAGACCGTCCGCGAGGTCACCGGCCACCCGATCCCCGAGGTCGTGGCCCCGCGCCGGGGCGGCGACCCCGCCGTCCTCGTCGCCTCCGCCCGGGCCGCCCGCGAGCGCCTCGGCTGGAACCCGTCCCGCGCGGACCTCGCGGGTATCGTCGCGGACGCATGGGAGTTCGCGCAGAAGATCACAAGGGAGCAGTAGTGGGGGCACAGCAGGTCCGTGAGGGCTTCGCCGAGCTGTACGGGGCGGAACCGGACGGAGTCTGGTCGGCGCCGGGCCGGGTCAACCTGATCGGCGAGCACACCGACTACAACGACGGCTTCGTGATGCCGTTCGCGCTGCCGCACGTGGCGACGGCGGCGGTGTCACGGCGCACGGACGGCGTGCTGCGCCTGCACTCCTCGGACGTCGAGGGCGGCGTCGTCGAGCTGTCCCTCGACGCCCTCGCACCCGGGAGCGACCGCAACTGGACGGCGTACCCGGCCGGCGTGGTCTGGGCGCTGCGCGAGGCCGGCCACCCGGTCACCGGCGCCGACGTCCACCTCTCCTCCACGGTCCCGACGGGCGCCGGCCTGTCCTCCTCGGCCGCCCTGGAGGTCGTGATCGCGCTGGCCCTCAGCGACCTGTACGAACTCGGCCTCCAGCGCTGGCAGCTGGCCCGCCTGTGCCAGCGCGCCGAGAACGTCTACGTCGGCGCCCCCACCGGCATCATGGACCAGACCGCGTCGGCCTGCTGCGAGGAGGGCCACGCCCTGTTCCTCGACACCCGCGACCTCTCCCAGAAGCAGATCCCCTTCGACCTGGCGGCCGAGGGAATGCGCCTGCTGGTGGTCGACACCCAGGTCAAGCACGCCCACAGCGATGGCGAGTACGGCAAGCGCCGGGCCGGCTGCGAGAAGGGCGCGGCGCTGCTCGGCGTCGACGCGCTCAGGGACATCCCCTACGACGGCCTGGACGCGGCACTCGCCCGGCTGGGCGACGAGGAGGAAGTGCGCCGCCTGGTGCGCCACGTCGTCACGGAGGACCAGCGCGTCGAACGCGTCGTGGCGCTCCTGGAGTCGGGCGATACCCGGGCGATCGGCCCGGTCCTCACCGAGGGCCACGCCTCGCTGCGCGACGACTTCCGCATCTCCTGCCCCGAGCTTGACCTCGTCGTCGACACCGCCCTGTCCGCCGGGGCGCTCGGCGCCCGCATGACCGGCGGCGGCTTCGGCGGCTCGGCGATCGTCCTCGCGGAGGCCACCGACGTCGACACGATCACCAAGGCGGTCGAGGAGGCCTTCGCGGCGGCGGACTTCACCGCACCGCGGGTGTTCGAGGCGGTTCCGGCGGCGGGGGCGCGCCGGGTGGGCTGAGCCCTTGTACGACTTGGTCGGCCCCGTGCGCGAATACCACGTACGGGGCCGACCTCGTGCTCCGCAACCACAACATGGTGACGTGTTCAGGTCCGGTCCAACGGGCCGGTCAGGAACTCGGCTTGTCGGTCGAGGCGGATTCCTTGCCGGACCCGGAGGGCTGGTGGGTGAAGACCATAAGACGCCAAGTGCCCTTCTCCCGCGTCACGGTGAAGGTGTCTCGCAGGACCTTGCCCGCCTTGTCCTCGGCCACGAGGCGGGCGGAGCCGGTGGCAGGGCCCATGTCGTGGTCGATCCGCACGTCCTTGATCTTCCATCCCCGCCCGCCTCTGTCGGTGAGCATCCGGGCAGCCTCTTGCCTGGACCACTTCTCGTCCTTCACACCCCCGACCTGGATCAGCCCGGTGGCGCTGCGGGAGTTCAGAGCGTCCACGTACGCGACGACGGCCTCGCGGGCCCCGTCGGAGGACGCCGAGCTTGACGGGTTCGAGGAGCTTGGCGATTCGGCCTTGTCGTCATGGGACGAGCAGCCGGACGCGACGGTCAGAGCGGCCAGCACGGCCAGAAGACGTCGACGCTTCACAGCGCACTCCTACTTCCTGTGAGGGGGCCAGCCTGTCACGTGCGGTGGACGCATTTGTTGAGGAGCTTGGTTCTCCGTGAGTGCTTCGACGCGAACCAGTACCAGTTCCAGTACTTGTTGCCCACGGCCGACGCCCTGGGCGTCGCCCGTGGGCGCGATTCACCCCAGGCTCTTCGTCAGCGTGTACTCCGTGATCCCCGGCGGATAGTCGGGGATCACGCACACCACCTCGTAGCCCTGCTTCTGGTAGAAACCCGGGGCCTGGAAGTCCCACGTCTCCAGGCGTACCGAGCGGCAGCCGCGGTCCTGGTGGGCGATGCGTTCCGCCTCGGCGAGCAGCCGGGAGCCGAGGCCCGAGCCGCGGTGGCGCCCGTCGACCCACAGGTACGTCACGTGCAGCCAGGTCGTCCAGGTGTGGCCGACCAGTCCGCCCGCAAGCTCCCCGGTCTCGTCCAAGGCCCATACGTGGAGCGGGAGTTCCCGTTCCGCGGGGGTGCCGCGCAGCGCCGCAAGGACCGGGGACGCCGCCGTGTTGGTGTCCAGCAGCCGGGAACGGAGAAGATCGCGCCTCGCCTTGTCGACTTCCGCCTCAATACGAAACATGCGGCACACCATAAACGCGCTGGACGGCCAGTTCTGCAAATTGCCTTCCGCTCCCGGCCCCCGGCCGTACCCTGATGAACAGCACCGGTGGGGGCCGGTGCCGATCAGGGGGCGAGACAGTCGGGTACGACGCCCGCGGTGGGGGTAGCAGTGAACGCACGGCGGCGGCCGTGCGGTTTGCGTCACCCCCGCCCACGGGTGTCGTACCCGCGCCGGTCGGCGTTCTCCGGACGATGGGGTTTCCCCTGCTCCTTGCGGAGCTTGGGGAAGGGGGTTTCATGGTTCGTATCCGAGTCCTGGTCGTCGACGACCATCGCATCTTCGCCGAGTCGCTCGCCGCGGCACTTGCCGCCGAGCCCGACGTGGATGTCTCCGCGGCCGGCAGCGGTCCGGCCGCGCTGCGCTGCCTGGAACGGGCGACCGCCGAGGGCCGCCGCTACGACGTCCTGCTCGTCGATGCCGACCTGGGCGGTCATGTGCCCGGCGTGCGGCCGGCCGTGCCGGTGCAGGAGGGCAACGAGGAGGGGCTCGTCGACGGGATATCGCTGGTCGCGGGCGTCCGTGCGGCGCAGCCCGGCGTACGGACCGTCGTGCTCGCCGAGAAGGACGATCCGCGGCGCGCGGCCCTGGCCCTGCAGGCGGGTGCCTCCGGGTGGGTCGCCAAGGACTGCTCACTGTCCCGGCTGCTGAACGTCATCCGGGGCGTCCTGCGCGACGAGACCCACCTCCCGCCCGCCCTGCTCACCGGCGTGCTGCGGGAACTGACGGCCGCCCGCAAGCACCGCACCGAGAGCGAACGGCTGGTGGAGTCGCTCACCCCGCGGGAGCGGGAGGTGCTGCGGTGCATGGTCGCCGGCCTGGGCCGCAAGGCCGTCGCCGAGCGGCTGTTCCTCTCCCCGCACACCGTGCGCACCCATATGCAGAACGTCCTCGGCAAGCTGGGCGTCCACTCCACCCTCGCCGCCGTCGCCCTCGCGCGGCGCGCCGGGGTGGGGCCGGTCGACCTGGGCTCTGCCGGGCGGATCAGGCCGCAGGAAACCAACAGCGCCTGATCGGCGCGGACGTGCGTGCCGGGCCGCGGGTCTCCGGGTGATCCGCCCGGCAGGCCCTCAGCCGGGGATGTTGTCGAACGGGGCGGTCAACTGGCGTAGCAGTGCCGCCAGTTCGCTGCGCTGGGCGGTGGAGAGCTCGGCGAGGATCGCCCGTTCCTGATCCAGCAGGCCCGCCAGGGCCTGGTCCGCGCGGTCCTGGCCCTCGTCCGTCAGGCGCACCAGCACGCCGCGCCGGTCGCTCGGGTCGGGCAGCCGCTCCACCAGGCCCTTCTTCGCCAGGCGGTCGATGCGGTTCGTCATCGTGCCCGAGGTGACCAGCGTCTGCGTCAGCAGTTGTCCCGGCGACAGCTGGTACGGGTTTCCCGCGCGCCTGAGCGCGGTCAGGACGTCGAACTCCCAGGGCTCCAGCTGGTGCTCGGCGAAGGCCAGCCGGCGTGCCCGGTCCAGGTGCCTGGCCAGTCTGCTCACCCGGCTGAGCACTTCGAGCGGTTCCACGTCGAGGTCCGGGCGCTCCCGGCGCCACGCAGCGACCAGCCGATCGACCTCGTCCTCCATGGCGATCAGTGTAGTGGTTGTGTCGACGTGAAGTCTCTTGATATCGAGTCTCTTGACATCGAGATAAGCGGGCGGGGACAGTGGAGACATGACCAAGCCGACCTGGGACCCCGGCCAGTACCTCCGTCACGCCGGTCACCGCGCCCGTCCCTTCACCGACCTCCTCGCCCGCATCCCCGACCTGCCCGACACCCGGCCCCGCATCGCCGACCTCGGCTGCGGCCCCGGCAACGTCACCGCCCTGCTCGCCGAACGCTGGCCCGCCGCGCACATCACCGGCTACGACAACTCACCCGAGATGCTCGACAAGGCCCACGTCGACCACGAGGGGCCCACACCCGGCGCAGGCCGCCTGGACTTCGCCCACGCCGACGTACGGACCTGGACGCCCGAAGAGCCGTACGACCTCATCGTCAGCAACGCCACCCTCCACTGGGTGCCCGGCCACGCCGACCGCTTCGCCGACTGGATCGGCGCCCTCGAACCCGGCGGCACCTTCGCCTTCCAGGTCCCCGACAACATCGACGCCCCGCTGCACGCCCTGATGCGCGAACTCGCCGCCACCCCCCGCTGGAAAGCCCGCCTCGCCGACGTCCTGCGCCACGAGGACTCCGTCCACGCCCCCGGCGTCTACCTCGACCGGCTCGCCCGCCTCGGCTGCGCCACCGACGTGTGGCAGACGACGTACCTCCACGTCCTGCAGGGCGAGGACCCGGTCCTGGACTGGGTGAAGGGCACGGGCCTGCGCCCCGCCCTGACCGCCCTGGCCGACGACCCCGAGGCGCGGGACGCGTTCGTCACGGAGTACCGCGACCTGCTGCGGGAGGCGTACCCGGCCGCGCCGTACGGCACGGTCCTGCCGTTCCGCCGGCTGTTCGCGGTGGCCGTGAAGGGGGAGTGAGGATGCTCGTCGCGGTCGACCACGTACAGCTGGCGGCACCACCGGGGGCGGAGGAAGCGCTGCGCGCGTACTACGTCGACGTCCTCGGCATGACGGAGATCCCCAAGCCGCCGGTGCTCGCCGCACGCGGGGGCCGCTGGTTCCGGGCGGGGGCCGTACAGCTGCACCTGGGCATCGAGGAGGACTTCCGCCCGGCACGCAAGGCGCACCCCGGACTCCGGGTGACCGACATCGAGGCGTACGCGGCCCGGCTCGCCGCGAAGGGCGCGCCGGTGACCTGGGACGACAACCTGCCGGGCCACCGCCGCTTCTACTCGGAGGATCCGGTGGGCAACCGGCTGGAGTTCCTGGAGCCCCGCTGACCTCAGCTCCTGCGGTGCCCGATCAACCGCGGCTTCGGCTCCAGCCCGTCCAGCCCGTGCCACGCCAGATTCACCAGGTGGGCGGCGACCTCCGCCTTCTTCGGGCGGCGCACGTCCAGCCACCACTGCCCGGTCAGCGCCACCATGCCGACCAGCGCCTGCGCATACAGCGGCGCCAGCTTCGGATCGAAGCCACGGCTCTTGAACTCGCGCCCCAGGATGTCCTCCACCTGGGTGGCGATGTCCGAGATCAGGGACGCGAAGGAACCCGTCGACTGCGGGATGGGCGAGTCCCGGACCAGAATGCGGAAACCGTCCGTGTACTCCTCGATGTAGTCGAGAAGAGCGAACGCCGCCTGCTCGCACAGCTCACGAGGGTGGCCGGCCGTCAGGCTGCTCGTCACCATGTCGAGCAGCCGCCGCATCTCGCGGTCCACCACCACCGCGTACAGCCCCTCCTTGCCGCCGAAGTGCTCGTACACCACCGGCTTGGACACCCCGGCCTTCGCCGCGATCTCCTCCACCGACGTGCCCTCGAAACCCTTCGCGGCGAACAGGGTGCGCCCGATCTCCAGCAACTGCTGGCGGCGCTCGGCCCCCGTCATACGGGTCCGGCGCGCTCGCCGCGGCTTTTCGGTACTGGGAGTGCTGGAGTCGGTCGCCACAGCGTCAATCATGCCGCCTTCGCGGCCTCCGCCCCCCGTCGAGAGCCGCCTTCACCGGTGTTCCGGCGCGAATCGATACGCGAGCGTGACGGCCAGCGCACGTCGTACGCCCAGCCGAACATCTCGAACCAGCGGATGAGCCGCGCCGACGAGTCCACCTGACCCCGTTCCACACCGTGCCGCGCCGAGGTCGGGTCGGCGTGGTGCAGGTTGTGCCAGGACTCGCCGCACGACAGCACCGCCAGCCACCACACGTTCCCCGAACGGTCACGGGACTTGAACGGCCGCTTGCCCACCGCGTGACAGATCGAGTTGATCGACCACGTCACATGGTGCAGCAGAGCCACCCGCACGAGTGACCCCCAGAAGAACGCCGTGAACGCACCCCACCAGGACATCGTGGCCAGACCGCCGACCAGCGGCGGGAGGAGCAGCGACACCGCGGTCCACCAGATGAACTGGCGGGAGATCGCCCGGATCGCCGGATCCTTGATCAGATCCGGCGCGTACTTCTCCTGCGGCGTCTGCTCCTCGTCGAACATCCAGGCGATGTGCGCCCACCACAGGCCCTTCATCAGCGCCGGAACCGTCTCACCGAACCGCCACGGAGAGTGCGGGTCACCCTCCGCGTCCGAGAACTTGTGGTGCTTGCGATGGTCGGCGACCCAGCGCACCAGCGGGCCCTCGACCGCCAGCGAACCCATGATCGCCAGAGCGATCCTCAGGGGCCGCTTGGCCTTGAACGAACCATGGGTGAAGTAGCGGTGGAAACCGATCGTGATGCCGTGGCAGCCCAGGAAGTAGAAGAAGACCATCAGGCCCAGGTCCAGCCAGCTCACGCCCCAGCCCCAGGCCAGCGGCACCGCCGCCACCAGCGCGAGGAACGGCACGGTGATGAACAGCAACAGCGTGATCTGCTCGACCGAGCGCTTCTGCTCACCGCCCAGAGTGGCGGAGGGGAGTGGGGTGTCGGTCGCCTTCGGGGCGTCGTCGATCACATCGGACCTCGTGGTCATGAGCGTCCCCTGTGGGGTCGAGGGTTGGAACAGGTGCCGAGCCGCGGCGACCGAGTGGGACTGTACCCAGACTTCCCTACGGTTCCGTAACCTACGGCGTCGTAAGTATGGCAGCGCGATGACCGGCGGCAAGAGCCCGTGGCCAGCGCGTCCACATGGACACCTATCCTTGGACTCGGTCGGACAGCGCGGTCCGCTCTGTTTTCTTCCCGGATGTCCGGCCCGCATGCGGCACCCGCCGCGCGGCAGACACCCGGGTTCCCTCCCGGACGAGCTTCAACACTGCAAGGAGCCGCACCTGTGAGCAGTGCCGACGACCAGACCACCACGACCAGCAGTGAGCTGCGCGCCGACATCAGGCGACTGGGTGACCTTCTCGGTGAGACCCTCGTCCGCCAGGAGGGCCCCGAGCTGCTCGAACTCGTCGAGAGGGTCCGCCGCCTCACCCGCGAGGACGGAGAGGCCGCCGCCGAGCTGCTGCGCGGCACCGAACTGGAGACCGCCGCCAAGCTGGTACGTGCCTTCTCCACCTACTTCCACCTGGCCAACGTCACCGAACAGGTCCACCGCGGCCGCGAACTGCGCACCAAGCGCGCTGCCGAGGGCGGCCTCCTCGCCCGCACCGCCGACCGCCTCAAGGACGCCGACCCCGAACACCTGCGCCAGACCGTCCAGCACCTGAACGTCCGCCCGGTATTCACGGCACACCCCACCGAGGCAGCGCGCCGTTCCGTCCTCAACAAGCTCCGGCGCATCGCGGCGCTCCTGGAGAGCCCCGTCATCGAGGCCGACCGCCGCCGCCACGACATCCGCCTCGCCGAGAACATCGACCTCGTCTGGCAGACCGACGAACTGCGCGTCGTACGCCCCGAACCCACCGACGAGGCCCGCAACGCCATCTACTACCTGGACGAACTGCACGCGAACGCCGTCGGTGACGTCCTGGAGGACCTGACGGCGGAACTTGAGCGCGTCGGCGTCAAGCTCCCCGACGACACCCGCCCCCTCACCTTCGGCACCTGGATCGGCGGCGACCGCGACGGCAACCCCAACGTCACCCCCGCCGTGACCTGGGACGTCCTCATCCTCCAGCACGAACACGGCATCAACGACGCCACGGAGATGATCGACGAGCTGCGCGGCCTGCTCTCCCAGTCCATCCGCTACACCGGAGCCACCGAGGAACTCCTGGAGTCCCTGCGCACCGATCTCGGCCTCCTGCCCGAGATCAGCCCCCGCTACAAGCGCCTCAACGCCGAAGAGCCCTACCGGCTCAAGGCCACCTGCATCCGGCAGAAGCTCGCCAACACCAAGCAGCGCCTCGCCAAGGGCACCCCGCACGAGCCCGGCCGCGACTACCTCGGCACCGCCCAGCTCCTCCACGACCTGCGGATCATCCAGACCTCCCTGCGCGAACACCGCGGCGGCCTCCTCGCCGACGGCCGCCTCGCCCGCACCATCCGCACCCTCGCCGCCTTCGGCCTCCAGCTCGCCACCATGGACGTACGCGAACACGCGGACGCCCACCACCACGCCCTCGGCCAGCTCTTCGACCGCCTCGGCGAGGAGTCCTGGCGCTACACCGACATGCCCCGCGAGTACCGGGCCAAGCTCCTCGCCAAGGAACTTCGCTCCCGCAGGCCCCTCGCACCGACCCCGGCGCCCGTCGACGCGGCCGGCGAGAAGACCCTCGGCGTGTTCCTGACCGTCAAGAAGGCCCTGGAGGTCTTCGGACCCGAGGTCATCGAGTCCTACATCATCTCCATGTGCCAGGGCGCCGACGACGTCTTCGCCGCCGCCGTCCTCGCCCGCGAGGCCGGCCTCGTCGACCTGCACGCCGGCTGGGCCAGGATCGGCATCGTCCCGCTCCTGGAAACCACCGACGAGCTCAAGGCCGCCGACACCATCCTCGAGGACATGCTCTCCGACCCCTCCTACCGGCGCCTGGTCGCGCTGCGCGGAGACGTCCAGGAGGTCATGCTCGGCTACTCCGACTCCTCCAAGTTCGGCGGCATCACCACCAGCCAGTGGGAGATCCACCGCGCCCAGCGCCGCCTGCGCGACGTCGCCCACCGCTACGGCGTCCGCCTGCGCCTCTTCCACGGCCGCGGCGGCACCGTCGGCCGCGGCGGCGGCCCCTCCCACGACGCCATCCTCGCCCAGCCCTGGGGCACCCTGGAGGGCGAGATCAAGGTGACCGAGCAGGGCGAGGTCATCTCCGACAAGTACCTCATCCCCTCCCTCGCCCGGGAGAACCTGGAACTGACGGTCGCGGCCACCCTCCAGGCCTCCGCCCTGCACACCGCCCCCCGCCAGTCCGTCGAGTCCCTCGCCCGCTGGGACGCCGCCATGGACGTCGTCTCCGACGCCGCCCACGCCGCCTACCGCAGGCTCGTCGAGGACCCCGACCTGCCGACGTACTTCCTCGCCTCCACGCCGGTCGACCAGCTCGCCGAACTGCACCTGGGCTCGCGGCCCTCCCGCCGCCCCGGCTCGGGCGTCTCGCTCGACGGCCTGCGCGCCATCCCGTGGGTGTTCGGCTGGACCCAGTCCCGCCAGATCGTCCCCGGCTGGTACGGCGTCGGCTCCGGCCTGAAGGCACTGCGTGAGGCAGGCCTGCGGCAAGAAGGGGACACCGTCCTCGGCGAGATGCACGAACAGTGGCACTTCTTCCGCAACTTCATCTCCAACGTCGAGATGACCCTGGCCAAGACCGACCTGCGGATCGCCGGCCACTACGTCGACACCCTCGTCCCCGACGACCTCAAGCACGTCTTCGACACCATCCGCACCGAACACGAACTGACCGTGCGCGAGGTGCTCCGCGTCACCGGCGAGAAGGAACTGCTCGACGCCCAGCCGGTGCTCAAGCAGACCTTCGCCATCCGCGACGCCTATCTGGACCCCATCTCCTACCTCCAGGTCACCCTCCTCAAGCGCCAGCGCGACGCGGCGGCCGCCGGCGAGCAGCCCGACCCGCTCCTGTCCCGGGCCCTGCTCCTGACCGTCAACGGCGTGGCGGCAGGCCTGCGCAACACCGGCTGAGTCCCCGCACCACATGAGGGAGTGCCCCCGTACTTCGTGGCTTCGCGCGAAGTACGGGGGCACCCCCTCAAAGCGTCAGGAAAAGCGTCAGGAAAGTCGTCAAAGCGCCAGGAAAGTCGCCGTCAGCAACACGGCCCCCGACCCCGCCAGCACCCATGCCACCCGCGTCAGCCGCAACCCGCCCGCGACGACCACCGAGGCCAGCAACAGGGCCCCGCCCAGCGGAACCCAGGCATAGAGCACCCCGGCAGGCCCGGACCGTACGACATCGTCCGTGCCCGGCTTCACGATCACGGTGTACGTCTGCCCCTTGCGCACCGCGACCGACTTCTCGATCACCACACGCGGGCGCGCCGTCGCCCCCTCCGAGAGCGGCGTGAAGGGCCCCGTACACGTGTCCGCCCCGCAGCGCGTCACCTTGACCGTGCCGCGCTCCCGCCCCTTCGTCAGCATCACGTGCTGCGCGGTCCCCCAGGAACCCCACACACCCGCGATCAGGATCAGCACGGTGACCGTACCCATCGCCGCGAACCGCCCGAACCGCAGCGCGGCGACGGAGGCCTGACGGGAGGAGATGGCTGTGGCAGGCATGGCCGGGATCATTGGCCATGGCCCTCCGATCGGTCAACTCCCACCCGCCCGACGGACGGACAAGTCAGGAGTTGTACGTGCTTTGCGCCCGCTCCAGCCCCTCGATCACCAGACACTCCACCGCGTCCGCCGCCCGGTCCACGAAGTAGCCCAGCTCCTTGCGCTCCGCCGACGCGAAGTCCTTCAGCACGAAATCGGCCACCTGCATACGACCCGGAGGCCGCCCGATCCCGAACCGCACCCGGTGATAGTCCGACCCCATCGCCTTGGTCATCGACTTCAGCCCGTTGTGCCCGTTGTCCCCGCCACCCAGCTTCAGACGCAGCGTCCCGTAGTCGATGTCCAGCTCGTCGTGCACCGCCACGATGTTCGCCACCGGCACCTTGAAGAAGTCCCGCAGCGCGTTCACCGGACCGCCCGACAGATTCATGAACGACATGGGCTTCGCCAGGATCACCCGCCGGTTCGCCGGACCGGGCGGCCCGATCCGCCCCTCCACGACCTGCGCCTGCGCCTTACCGGCACGCTTGAACTTCCCCCCGATCCGCTCGGCCAGCAGATCGGCCACCATGAAACCGACGTTGTGCCGGTTCATGGCGTAGTCGGGACCCGGATTGCCCAGGCCCACGACCAGCCAGGGGGCATTGGCGGGGGTGCTCACGTCCATGTCTCCTTGATACGCGCCGACACGCGTCCTCGAAAAGTCTCCCTGACACACGCGTCAGCCGCTGCCCCCGGCCGGGAACAGCGGCTGACACGAACGACTACCGCGAGGATCAGGCCTCGGCGGCCTCCGTGCCCTCGGCCTCGCCCTCCGGGGCCTCCTCGGCCTGCGCGGCCAGGACCTGGAGAACGACCGCGTCCTCGTCGACGGCCAGCGTCACGCCGGACGGCAGGGCGATGTCCTTGGCGAGGACCGAGGCACCGGCCTCCAGACCCTCGACCGACACCGTCACGCCCTCGGGGATGTGCGTGGCCTCGGTCTCGACCGGCAGCGCGTTCAGGACGTGCTCCAGCAGGTTGCCACCGGCGGCCAGCTCGCCCTCGGTGACCACCGGAACCTCGACCGTGACCTTCTCGCCACGCTTGACCAGCTGCAGGTCGACGTGCTCCAGGAAGCCCTTGATCGGGTCGCGCTGCACGGACTTCGGGATCGCCAGCTCGTTCGACTTGCCGTCGATGTCCAGGGAGATCAGGACGTTCGGCGTACGCAGCGCAAGAAGCAGGTCGTGGCCCGGAAGGGTCAGGTGCAGCGGGTCGGAGCCGTGGCCGTACAGGACACCGGGAACCTTCGCGTCACGGCGGATACGACGGGCGGCACCCTTGCCGAACTCGGTACGGGTCTCGGCGGAGATCTTGACCTCGGACATGATCACTCCTCGTAGTAACTGGGAACGGACGTGGTTACCCGGCCACGAACGGCCTGCTACGAAGAGCGCGTCGATAACGGACCGCCGTACCCCGAGAAAACGGGAACGGCCTCCCTCGCCGAGCAACTGGAGCAGTCTACTCGGCGAGGAAGGCCGCAGAAAAATCGATCAATCCCAAGGGTGACGATCAACCCCAAAGGGAACGATCAACCCCAAGAGCGAACAAGGCGAACAGAGATCACTGCTCGTCGAACAGACTCGTCACCGAGCCGTCCTCGAACACCTCACGCACCGCACTCGCGATCGTCGGCGCGATCGACAGCACAGTGATCTTGTCCAGGTCCCGGCCCAGCTCACCCGGCGTCGGCAGCGTGTTCGTGAACACGAACTCACCCACCCGCGAGTTCTTCAGCCGGTCCGCGGCAGGACCCGACAGCACACCGTGCGTCGCCGTCACGATGACATCCTCCGCACCGTGCGCGAACAGCGCGTCCGCCGCCGCACAGATCGTGCCACCGGTGTCGATCATGTCGTCCACCAGCACACACACCCGGCCCCGGACCTCACCCACGACCTCGTGGACGGTCACCTGGTTCGCCACGTCCTTGTCACGCCGCTTGTGCACGATCGCCAGCGGCGCACCCAGACGGTCGCACCAGCGGTCGGCCACACGCACACGGCCGGCGTCCGGCGACACCACGGTCAGCTTGTCCCGGTCCACCTTCCGCCCCACGTAGTCCGCCAGCAGCGGAAGCGCGAACAGATGATCCACCGGACCGTCGAAGAAGCCCTGGATCTGGTCGGTGTGCAGATCCACGGTCAGGATGCGGTCGGCACCCGCCGTCTTCATCAGATCCGCGATCAGACGCGCCGAGATCGGCTCACGACCACGGTGCTTCTTGTCCTGCCGCGCATAACCGTAGAACGGCACGATCACCGTGATCGAACGGGCCGACGCACGCTTCAGAGCGTCGATCATGATCAACTGCTCCATGATCCACTGATTGATCGGAGCCGTGTGGCTCTGGATCACGAAGCAGTCCGCACCACGCGCCGACTCCTGGTAACGCACATAGATCTCGCCGTTGGCGAAGTCGAAGGCCTTCGTCGGGACAACCCCGATACCCAGCTGCTGGGCGACCTCCTCGGCAAGCTCGGGGTGGGCGCGGCCGGAGAAGAACATCATCTTCTTCTCGCCGGTCGTCTTGATCCCGGTCACAGCACTGTCTCCTCAGAGGTGTCTCAGCTGGATGTCCAGCGACCTCTCGGCTGGGCGTGAGAGGCCGTATCAGCTGGTGGGGTGCGGGTGTGCACTTATCACGGTACGCCGTGTTTGACGTACCCGAATCCGGTCAGTCCTCGCTCCCGCCCTGCCGGGAGGTCGCCTCCGCCGCCTTCGCGGCCGCACTCCCCGGACGCTTCCGGGCCACCCAACCCTCGATATTCCGCTGCTGACCGCGGGCCACGGCCAGCGAACCGGGCGGCACATCCTTCGTGATCACAGACCCGGCGGCGGTGTACGCGCCGTCCCCGACCGTGACAGGAGCCACAAACATATTGTCCGACCCCGTACGGCAGTGCGACCCGATCGTGGTGTGGTGCTTGTCCTGCCCGTCGTAGTTCACGAACACACTGGCCGCACCGATGTTCGTGAAATCACCGATCGTCGCGTCACCGACGTAGGAGAGGTGAGGCACCTTCGTGCCCTCACCGATGGAAGCGTTCTTCGTCTCCACGTACGTACCCACCTTGGCCTTCAGCCCAAGCCGGGTACCAGGCCGAAGATACGCATACGGCCCCACAGAGGCCTCCGGCCCGATGTTCGCCCGCTCGGCCACCGTGGTGTCCACACGAGCCCCCGCACCCACCTTGGTGTCCGTGAGCCGGCTGTTCGGCCCGACCTCCGACCCCTCCCCGAGATGAGTCGAACCATGCAGCTGCGTACCCGGGTGCACAAGCACGTCCTGCTCGAACGACACGGTCACGTCGACCCACGTGGTCGCCGGGTCCACGATCGTCACACCGGCCAGCATCGCGCGCTCCAGCAGCCGGTCGTTGAGGATGCGGCGCGCCTCCGCGAGCTGCACACGGTTGTTGATCCCCGCGATCTCACGATGATCACCCGCGACCGAGGCCCCGACCCGGTGCCCGGCCTCCCGCAGGATCCCGAGAACATCGGTCAGGTACTCCTCACCCTGACTGTTGTTCGTCCGCACCTTCCCCAGCGCATCCGCAAGCAACTGCCCGTCGAAGGCGAAAACCCCGGAGTTGATCTCACGGATCGCACGCTGCGCCGCGGAGGCGTCCTTGTGTTCGACGATCGCGGTCACGGCACCGGAGGCGTCGTCCCGGACGATACGGCCGTAGCCGGTCGCGTCCGGCACCTCGGCGGTCAGCACGGTGACGGCGTTCCCGTCCGCGTGATGGGTCGCCGCGAGCGCCTGCAGCGTCTCGCCGCTCAGCAGGGGCGTGTCGCCACAGACGACGACCACGGTCCCGTTCACGGCCCCGCCCAGCTCCTCCAGCCCCATCCGCACGGCGTGCCCGGTGCCGTTCTGCTGCTCCTGTACGGCGGTGCGGACGTTCGGGTCGACGCCGTTCAGGTGCTCGGTGACCTTCTCGCGGGCGTGCCCCACGACCACGACCAGGTTCTCGGGCTTCAACTCACGCGCGGCGGCAAGCACATGGCCCACCAGGGAACGGCCACAGATCTCGTGCAGGACCTTCGGTGTGGCCGACTTCATACGGGTGCCCTCACCCGCTGCGAGAACGACGACGGCTGCCGGGCGAATGGCGCTCACGGGGTTGCCCTTCGGCTTTGGATGGGTGGGGGTGACATCCGCAGGATACCGGGGCGTTTCTTGGGGGACATGGGAGTGGGCCCTGACGGTGCTGTCAGGGCCCACTGCGGTTGGGCTCCCGGGGGAGGACTCGAACCCCCATAAGCGACACCAAAAGACGCTGTCCTGCCCTTAGACGACCCGGGAACGCCCTTATGTCCGGTTCGATAGATCGCCCGGACGGACAGCACCTACTATGCCGTACCAGGCGCCTTCGATGCGACGGTACAACTCGGCGCCCTGCAGAACTCGGATGACAAGACAGCCGTGATAGGCCTCGCCCACGTTCTTGCGGACCGTCTTGGGGTTGTGTTTCTTGAGGGTCGTCCGCTGGAGCTGGGACACGTCGATGCCGACCAGGTCGGCCCAATAGCGCTCGGCAGCAGTCACGTCGGCGGTCTCGTGGATCATGACGCGGAAGCGCAATCGATCGCGGCCTACGCCCAGTAGGTCGAGCCAGGCAAGGTAGACCTGGATCACGCCCGGGTCGCTGTTGACGAAGAGCACGTCTTCGCGGCGCTGGTACGTCTTGCTCTTCTGTCCCTCGGCCCAGTACAGAGCGACTCCGGCGAGGAATAGCTCGCGGTCCGAGAGGGAGCCGATTTCTTCCCGCGCGGCGCGTTTGACCCGCTCGCGCTCCTCGTTCTCCGACGCGCGGCGCTTCGCTAGTCCCGCGTTCATGAGCGCCCGCTGTTCCTCGGGCGAATAGCGCGGCTGAGGCTTCGGTAGATCCCGCACCCACAGCGAGACCGAGCTCTTCGAACACCCCAGCTCCGCCTCGATCTGGTCGTACGTCCACCCCTGGAGCCGTAGCTCACGCGCCTTCGCACGCAGGTCGTCCTTGGCTCGCGGCCGCTTCGTCCATTCCGGCGGCGGCTCCCCCTTCACCAACTGGTTGAGGATGTCGTTGTTGAAGATCTTCAGCTCGTCCCGGATCTGCCGAAGGCTGTAGCCCCCGCGTCGCAGTGCGACCGCCTGCTCCCGCAACCCTTCGAAGTCCGCGTACTTGCCATACGAATGTGCCATACGCATACCGTCCGGCCGGAATGGACGGTTCCGGTGTCGAACGGGCGTGGTTCAGCAGTTCGAGGGATACCGGGGGGTTTCGCTGCTATTCGATTACGGAGTGTGGTGTAGGCCAGTAGGCGAAACTCACCGGAAAAGCCCACCCCACCGCCCGTAGGCTGGACGCATGACCACGACGGGGGAAGACCGCACCATGGCCGGGACAGGGCCGTGGTGGTGGGCGAGGTGGCGCAGCGCGGTGCTCGACGGGAGTCTCGCGCTGGTGTCGGCGTTGGAGTGCGGGGCGGAGGGCATTCCCTTCGCGAAGGACGCGGGGATCCCGGTGTCGGTCGGGATCGTGTTCGGTCTGCTGGCCGGTTCGGTGCTGTTGCTGCGCCGTAAGTGGCCGATAGCGGTTGTGTTGGTGGCGATTGCGATCACGCCGGCCCAGATGGGTTTCCTGATGGGCATCGTGGGCCTGTACACGCTGGCTGCGGCGGAGCTGCCGCGGCGGATCATCGCGGCGTTGGCGGGGATGTCTCTGGTCGGGACGATGATCGTGACGTTCGTGCGGGTGCGGCAGGACATGGCGCGGGGCGATCTGACCCTGGGTGACTGGTTCGTTCCGTTCGCGTCGATCACGACGTCGCTGGGGTTGACGGCGCCGCCTGTTCTGCTCGGTCTGTATGTGGGTGCCCGGCGTCGGCTGATGGAGAGTCTGCGGGAGCGGGCGGACAGTCTTGAGCGTGAGCTTCAGTTGCTCGCGGAGCGGGCGGAGGAGCGGGCGGAGTGGGCGCGGAACGAGGAGCGGACGCGTATCGCCCGTGAGATGCATGACGTGGTGGCGCATCGGGTGAGTCTGATGGTGGTGCACGCGGCGGCGCTGCAGGCGGTGGCGCGGAAGGATCCGGAGAAGGCGGTGCGGAACGCTGCGCTGGTGGGGGACATGGGCCGGCAGGCGTTGACGGAGTTGCGGGAGATGTTGGGGGTGCTGCGGTCGGGGGACGGTGCGCAGCGGCGTGAGGCGTCTGTGTCGTCGGCGGTGGCGGTTGCTGTGGTTGCGTCGCGGGCGGTGGATGCGGATGGGGGTGTGGCGGCGGAGGGGCCGTGTCTGTCGGAGTTGGATGAGTTGATCGGGCAGTCGGCGGCCGCGGGGATGGTGGTGGATCTGTCGGTCGAGGGTGATGTGCGGTCGTATGCGCGGGCGGTGGAGCAGACGGCGTACCGCGTGGTGCAGGAGGCGTTGACGAACGTGCACAAGCATGCGGCGGGTGCGAAGACGCATGTGCGGTTGGCGCATCGGGGGTCGGAGATCGCGATGCAGGTGGAGAACGAGCCGCCGTCGGAGCCGGCGTCGGCGTCGGCGGCGCGGTTGCCGTCCGGTGGCAATGGTCTGCTGGGGATGCGGGAGCGGGTTGTGGGGTTGGGTGGGGTGTTTGTGTCGGGGCCGACGGATGCGGGTGGTTTTCGGGTGTCGGCGGTGATTCCGGCGGCGTAGGCGGCGTAGGCGGCGTAGGCGGCGTCGGCATCGGCGGCGTGGGCGGTGACGGTGGCGTGCCGGGTGGGTGTCGGCGTGGTCAGCCCGCGGTGAGCCGGACGGGTTCTATTCCGGCGATGAGTGCGGCGAGGGCGTGGTCGATGTCGGGGCCGAGGTACCAGTCGCCGGTGTGGTCGAGGGTGTAGACGCGGCCTTCGGTGTCGATGGCGAGGAGGGAGTGGGTGTCGGTCTCCTCGCCGAGGGGGCAGACCTCGGTGTCGAGGGCGCGGCCGAGGTCGCCGAGGGTGCGGGCGTGGTGGAGGCCGTGCAGGGGGTCGAGGTGGAGGGTGGCGGGGGCGACCTGGCGGCCGGGGCCGGTGGGGGTGATGCGGAGGCTGCCGAATTCCGCCCAGGCTTCGACCGCGGCGGGGAAGACGGTGTGCCGGTGTCCGGCGGGTGAGGTGTGTTCGCGGAGGGCGTCGGCCCAGTATTCGGCTTGTTTTATGTCCCAGCGTCCGGGTTGCCAGCCGGCGGCGCGCAGGGCGGCGTCGATGGGTACGGGGAAGCGGGTGGAGGAGGTGCGGTCGGCGTGCATCTGCCCTTCGTTCGTCGAGATGGCTGAGTCCTGCTGGTCCTGCTGGGTCTTGCCGGGTGCGTGTGGGGTCAGCCGTTGTCGGTTGCGGGGTCGACGATGCGGACGCCGAAGTGGGCGCTGAGGGCGGTGCAGGCGCGGCAGGGGGTGGCGAAGCTGCCGTGGAGGGGGTCGCCGTCTTCGCGTATGCGGCGGGCGGTGAGTTTGGCCTGTTTGAGGGCTCTGCGTGCTTCGCCGTTGGTCATGGGTTTGCGGGCGGCGCGTCTGCTGCGGGCTGCGTCGGCGGTGGCGATGTGGCGGGAGATGAGGATGGTTTCGGCGCAGCGGCCGGTGAAGCGGTCGCGTTGGGCGCTGGCGAGGGTGTCGAGGAAGTCCTGGACGAGGGGGTGGAGGGGAGGGGGTTGGTCGCCGCGGGCGGCGGTGCCGGTGAAGGTGGCGCCGCGGACGGAGAGGGCGGCGGCGACGGTGGGCAGGATGCCGTCGCGGCGGTGCAGGAGGGTGGGGGCGTGCGGTGTTTCGGCGTGGCTCCAGCCGATGCGCGGGTCGCCTGAGGTGCGGTTGTGCGTGCTGGTGCGGGCGTTCGTGTGCGGCCCCGTTTGCGTCGCGTTCATGGTCATCATCCCTCCCGGGCATCCCCCCGAATGTCACAGGGTGCCAAACGCCATGGCGGGTGTGGAAGCTGGGGCGGTGCGACACGCCCGGGTTTGGGCAGGCTGTCACGGCGGGGTGACGGCTGGTCACGGAAGTGGAGGGCCGGTGACCGGTGTCCGTGTACCGCATAGGCTGTCGGCACCGCGATGCTCGCGGTCAACGTGTCGTAGACGTTGCAGAGACAGTCGGATACGGACCGTCGCGTGCCAGAGGTGGTGCGGTTTCGGTTCGTACAGAGTGCCGCAGGGGGCAACCGCCATGACGACAGGTCGGCTCGGGCAGCAAGCCGCGCCGCCGAACGCGGCCTATGCCGGGCAGGTCGTGCACTTCCCGGATCCGGTTCGGGCGGCACGTCACCCGAGAGGGGTACGGGTCGACGAGCGCGGGTACCCCGACTTCTCGCCCTATGCGCGTGCGGCCGCGGAGATCGCCGATCCGCCGGAGGGTTTCGGTGTCGACGAGTTGCGGCTGACTGACTATGTGTCGGCGAATGCGGCGCTCGCGGCGTCGGGGCACGAGTTGTGGGACACAGTGCCGGATGTGGCGACGCCGCACGGCTGGACGTGGCATCACGCGGTGGGTTCGCGGCGGCTGGAGTTGGTTCCGGTCGATGTGAAGGCGTTGCTGCGGCATCACGGTGGTGTGGCGACGGCACGGGTGGACCACGGCAAGCGGGGGACGCGGCCGTTGCAGGAGACGCGTCCGGCGCATGTCGGTCTGCCGAAGTCGGGTGTGGCGGTGACGGAGCAGCAGGTGCAGGGGGTCGAGGAGGACCTGGGGTACCGGCTGCCGGGTGCGTACCGTTCGTTCCTGAAGGCGGCGGGCGGGTGTGCGCCGGTGGGTACGGCGCTGGATGCGGAGTTGGGTCTGCTGGTGGACCAGCCGTTCTTCACGGTGCGGGACGAGGCGGCGGTCAATGACCTGGTGTACGTGAACAAGTGCCTGCGTGACCATTTGACGAAGGATTACCTGGGTGTGGCCTTCGTGCAGGGCGGGTTGCTCGCGGTGAAGGTGCGGGGCGAGCGGCCGGGTTCGGTGTGGTTCTGCGCGTACGACGATGCGCGGGATGTGGATCCTTCGTGGTCTCCGGCGGAGCGTGTGGAGCGGTTGCTGCTGCCGTGCGGTGACGATTTCGATGTGTTCCTGTCGCGGCTGGCGGGCAGTCCGCCGGAGTTGGAGACGGTGGCGAACCTGATGGTGGACGGCGGTTTCGCGCGCGTCGTTCCGGTCTCTTCCGTGTCGTCGGTGGGGGAGTGAGCTGAGCGATGGTGACGTTCGCGCAGGCGCAGGAGCGTGCGGAAGAGTGGATCAACGGGGACGTGCCGGCGTATCAGCACCGTGAGGTGCGGGTGCGTGAGTTCGGCCTCGGTTTCGTGGTGTGGGGCGAGGACCGTGCGGAGGGGCCGCGGTCGGACGCGGGTGCGCAGCGGCTCGTCATCGCGCGGGACAGTGGTGAGGCGACGCTGTGGCCCGCGCTGCCGGTGGGTGAGGTGATTCGCCGGTACGAGGAGGAGTACGGCCGTCAGGACGAGGTCGAGGACGCGGTGCCGGCGCCTGCGGCGCGGGTGGATCTGAACCAGACGTCGTTCTTGTTGAGTCCGCCGGAGTGGTTGCAGGAGGCGGCGGACAAGCTGGGGATTCCGGATCGGCGGTCGTCGGGCGGTGAGCTGCCTCAGACGCAGGCCGGGGTGCCTGCGGCGAGGACCGGCGGTGGGCCGGGGGAGCCTTCTGACATGCCGCCGGGTGCGGCGGCTTCCGCGCCGGGGGCGCCTGGTGGTGCCGGGGAGCCTGGTGCCGGTGGTGCGTCGTGGCCGGCCGCCGGTGGTGGTGCGTCGGGTGAGGGGGCGCGCGGTGTGCCTGACGGGGCGACGCCCTGGGCGGGTACGGACACCAACGGGGATGCAGGTGAGGACCGTTCGGTGCCGCTGCCGGCGACGGTGTTCGCGCCGCCGCTGAGCGATGCCGACAACGGGGCGGCGCTGTCGAATGCCGAGACGGCGCTGATGTCGGGTGGCAGCCAGTTGCCGCCCACGGCGGTCGCTCCGGCGTTCGATGATCGGGGCGCGCCCGGTGCGCCGCACGGCAGCACGCCTCCGCCGCCTCCGCCGGGTGCGCGGTCGTACGGGTATCCGCAGGGACCGGCGGCTCCGGGCACGCCGCCTCCGGGTGCCGTGCCGGGCGCGCCTTCCTATCCGCAGGGTCATGCGGCTCCGCAGGGTCATGCGGCTCCGCAGGGTTATGCGGCTCCGCCGGCTCCGGGCGCGCCGCAGGGGCACACGCCTCCGCCTCCGCCGGGTGCGCCCTCGTACGGCTACCCGCAGGGGCCGGGAGCTCCGGCAGCGCCGGGCACTCCTCCGCCGCCGGGCGGTCCGCAGGGCGGCGTCGGTTACGGGTATCCGCAGGCTCCGGGAGGTGCCCCGGAGGCGCCTCGGCCTCCGGCCGGTCCGGGTGCGCCGGGACGGTCGCTCGCGCCCAACGCCAGTGACATCGCGGACGCCGCGACGAGCAAGGCCGCGCCGCCGACGCGCCGGGCGCGGGGCGGGGCGGGCACACCGCCGCCGCCGCCGGGTGTCCCGGGTGCGCCGGGCGCGCGGCCGGGGAGTGCGCCTCCGCCGCCCGCTCCTGGTACGCCGGGTGCGCCGGGTGTTCCGGGTACGCCGGGTGAATACGCGCCGACGCAGCTCGTGTCGGCGCTCGGTCCCGACGGGTCCGAGGGCCCTGCCGGTCCGGGTGCGCCGAATCCGCCGGGCGCTCCCCACCCGCCCGGCGCGCCGGGCGGCACGCCTCCCGGCAACGTGCACCACGCGGCCACGATGCTGGCCGGTCCCGGTCCAGGGGGTGCGGGCACGAGAGGGGGCGCGCCGCAGCCTCCGGGCGCTCCGGTTGTACCTGGTGCGCCCGGCGTTCCCGGCGCACCGGGCACGCCGGGGGGTGCGCGGGAGGCCGTGCACCACGCGGAGACCGTCCTGTCGGCGCCCCCGGTGGCCGGCCCCGGCGTACCCCCGCCGCCGCAGGCCCCCGGGGCTCCCGGGATGCCGGGAGCGCCCGGCATGCCTCCCGGCGCCCCGCAGCCGATGCCGCCTGCCGCGATGCCGCCTGCCGCGATGCCGCCTGCCGCGATGCCGCACGGTGCCATGCCGCCGCCCGGTCAGCCCGTGCCGGGGCAGCCGGTGTCCGGTCAGCAGCCCCCGGCGCCCCCGGCGTACGGTTACCCGCCGCAGGGCCTGCCGACGGTCGGCCCGGGGTATCAGGCGGTGCTGCGCTACCGCGCGCAGGACGGCTCCGAGCAGCAGTTGATCCGGCGTTCGGCGCCGGGCACGCCGCACCCGGAGTGGCAGATCTTCCACGAGCTGCGCGCCATGAACGTGCCGCCGGACAAGGTGCTGGAGCTGCACACGGAGCTGGAGTCGTGTGCGCTGCCGGGCGCGTACTGCGCGCGGATGATCCGGGAGCAGTGGCCGCAGGCGCGGATCACGAGCATCGCGCCGTACGGCACGGACCACGCGAGCCGGCAGCAGGGCATGCACCAGTTGCTGGCGCACCAGGGTGAGTTGCACCAGGTGGCGGACGGTCCCGCGCGGCCGGCGCCGGTGCGGGTGCCGGTGCCGCAGGTGCCGCCGGCGCCGCCGATTCCGCCGGAGGGGATCGCGCAGGAGCTGACGGCGGCGTTCGGGCCGGGCGTGTTCCGGTTCGAGCAGGCGGCGGTGTCGCGTCAGGGCGTGCCGCCGGTCGTGGCGCACACGCTGGTGGCGGCGGGACTGCCGCTGGACATCGGCCCGTTCTTCTGGGCGCAGGCCCAGCCGGGCCGTCCGGTGCCGACGCTGGCGGAGCTGGCGCAGGAGCGCGGTGTGCAGCCGGCTCCGGACGCGGGCTCGTACCTGGTGATGGGCACCGACTTCGGCAAGGCGATCTGCGTGCAGTACGGCACGGCGAACACCGTCGCCGTCCCCATGGAGGCGGGTCCGGGTGGCGCGCCCGTACCGCCGCAGTTCGTGAACACCGGGCTGCCGGAGTTCGCGCGCTGTCTGGCGCTGCTGGGCCGGATGTGGAGGCTGCGGTTCGGCCTGAACCAGGAGCAGGCGGGCCGCTGGACGGTCGACTTCCAGGCGCAGCTCGCCTCGCTCGACCCGGCCGCGCTCGGTTCGCCGGAGAGCTGGTGGTCGGTGCTGCTGGAGCAGATGTGGGACGGGTTGCTGTGACCCGTATCTGACGCATGGTCGAGGGCGGGGCCCGGTCGTACGCATTCGTACGACCGGGCCCCGCCCCTTTTCAGGTGGCGTTTCGCCATGTCCGTTGCTTATGTGTGGAGTGTCGCGTTATAAACACTTGGGCCTGATCCATAAAGATGTGCGCAAAATCATCGGTTCGTGTGGGTCGGGTGGAGAGGGGTTCCACGTTGAGCAGCGCTTCGGAGTCGTCGCACGGCTTCGTGTCCGTGCGCCGCGGCTACCGCCCCGACCAGGTCGACGCGTACACCGCGGCCCTCTCGCAGGACCGCGACGCCGCCTGGGAACGGGCCGCGCGGCTCACCGTGCTCGCCAAGAACATGGAGGCGGACGCGAAACGGCTGCGCGAGACGGTCGTGCGGCTCGCTCCGCAGACGTACGAGACGCTCGGGGAGCGCGCACGGCGCGTGTTCCAGCTCGCGCTGGAGGAGTCGGCGGAGCTGCGGGAGTCCACGCGGTGTGCGGTGCAGGAGCACCTGGCGCAGGCGGAGGCCGACGCCTCCGCCGTGCGCCGGGCGGCGCAGGAGCAGGCGGACGAGCTGTGCGCGGACGCCGAGGAACGCGTCCGGCAGCTGCTTCTGGCGGCGCGTGCCGAGGCGGACGGCATGCGCGTCGGTACGCGCCGTGAGGTGAAGGAGTTCCGTGGCGAGGCGCTCGCCGCGCTGCGGGAGTTGCGTCAGCGGACCGCCGGGATGCTCGCCGAGCAGACCCAGCAGCACGCCGAGCGGTGGGCGGACGCCGAGCGGGAGGCCGCCGGGCGGGAGGCCGCGCTCGATGCGCGGCATGCCGAGCTGGTGGCCCGGGCCGAGGCCGTGCTGGCCGCGGCGAAGCGGGAGTTCGGGGAGGCGGAGGCGGCGGCGCGGCGGTGCCAGGAGGATGCCGGAGCGCGTGCCGCCGAGGTCCTCGCCGAGGCGCGGGCGCGGGAGGACCGCATCGGGCGGGAGACGGAGCGGGTGCTGCGTGAGCACGGGGAGCGGTGGGACGACGTGCGGGCGCACATGGATCACATGCGCGACAGCCTGACGTCGCTGACCGGGCAGGCCGCGCTGGAGTGAGACCGGCGCGAGCCGGCCCCTGGGCGCCCCCTCAGCGCTCCTCCAGCCCCCTCAGTGCCCCTTCGGTTCCCCTTCGACTCCCCCGCAACTGCCCGTCAACTGCCCGTCAACTGCCCGTCAACTGCCCTTCCGTACGGCCCCCGCCAGGATCCACCCCTCCACCGCCTCGTACTGCCGGCGCTGTTCCTCCGCCTTGCTCCGGCCGGAGCCCACCGTCCCCAGCCAGCCGAAGAGGAAGCCCGCCGGGATCGAGACGATGCCCGTCGTCGTGAACGGGAACCAGTTGAAGTCGGCCTCGGGGAAGGCCGAGACCGGGGAGCCGGAGACCAGGTTGGTGCCCGGCATCAGCAGCAGCACGGCGAGGGAGCCGCCGATCAGGGTGCAGATCAGGCCCGTTCGTGTGTAGCGGCGCCAGAAGAGGCTGTAGACCAGGGCGGGGGCTATGGCGGAGGCACCGAGGCAGAAGGAGAGGGTCACCAGGGGCTGCAGGCTGCGGTGCTGGACCAGCGTGGCCAGCACGATGGTCGGGGCGCCGATCGCCAGGGCCGAGAGCCGGGCCAGGGTCATCTCGCGGCGGGCCGGCATCTCCCGCACGCCGGCCGCGAACACGTCGTGGGCCAGGGAGTTGGCGCAGGCCAGGATCATCCCGGCGACGGAGGCCAGCAGGGTCAGGAAGATCGCCGTGGTCACCGTGGTGAACAGGAAGGTCTCCGCGGCCGACACGTCCGTTCCGAAGGCGGCTCGTGAGCCCAGCAGATAGGCCGTGTTGCCCTGCGGGTCGGCCGCGGCGATCGCCGCCCGGCCGATCAGGGCCGTCGCGCCGAAGCCGACGACGGTGACGACCAGGACGAACAGGGCCACGCTCGACACCGCCCAGGACATCGAGCGGCGTACCTGACGCGCGCTGGACGCGGTGTACGTGCGCATGGTGATGTGCGGCAGGCAGGCGCCGCCCACGACGATCGTCAGCTCGGACGTGATCATGTCCAGGCGGGGAGCGGCCCCGCCCGCGAACTGCAGCCCCGAGTGCAGGAAGGCCGTCCCGGCCCCGCTCTGCCGCGCGGCCGTGTCGAACAGGGCGCCGGGGTCCCAGTCGAAGCGGCGCAGGATCAGTACGGCGATCAGGGCGCCCGAGCCCAGGAGCATGACGATCTTCAGGATCTGGATGAGGGCGGTGCCCTTCATGCCGCCGATCGCCGCGTAGCTGATCATCAGCGCACCGAGGCCGATCACACAGCCCGTCTGGAGGGACTCGTTGGAGAAGCCGAGGATGAACGCCATCAGCTGCCCGGCGCCGGCGAGCTGCACCAGCATCAGGGGCAGCAGCGCGGCGATGGTCACCGCGCAGGCGGTGACGCGGACGCAGCGGCCGGGCATGCGGCGGGCCAGCGCGTCGCCCATGGTGAACCGGCCCGCGTTGCGCAGGGGTTCGGCCAGCAGGAACATCATCAGCATCAGGGACAGGGCCGTGCTCAGGGCGAGCACGACGCCGTCGTATCCGCACAGCGCGATCACGCCGCCGGTGCCGAGCACGCTGGCCGCCGAGATGTAGTCGCCCGCGATGGCCAGGCCGTTGCGCATCGGGGACAGGGAGCCGTAGCCCGTGTAGAACTCGTCGAGGTCGTCGCGGTCGGGGCCCGTCATCACGCACAGCAGGAGGGTGACGGTGGCGACGGCGGAGAAGGCGACCAGGGACATCGTCTGCGCCGAGCCGCTGAATCCCGTGAACCCGTTCATCGCACCGCCCCCCGCCTGGCGTCCAGCTCCGCCTGTTTGCGGATGCGGTCCGCGATCGGGTCGACGTGGCGGCGTGCGGTGTGCTCGTACAGCGCGATCGCCAGCCAGGTGACCGGCAGCTGGAGGAGCGCGAGGAGCAGGCCGGCCGGGATGCCGTGGGTGACGGTGCTGGTCATGAAGGCCGGTGCGAAGGCCGACAGGAGGAGGAACAGCGTGAAGTAGCCGAGGGCGGTGAGGGTGGCGGTGCGCCGCTGCCAGCGGTAGGCGCTGCGCAGGATCCGCAGGTCGCTGTGGTGGCCGAGGGGCACGCGGCGGGGTTGGGGGCGGGGGCGGGGCGGTTCGGGGGGTGGCGGCTGCCAGGGGTAGGTGAGGTGGGTGGGGGGTTGCGGGGTGTGCGGATACGGGTCGTAGGACATCCCGTGCTCCTTGCGTGGCTCGGGTCCGTGGCGGCGGACCGCAGGGAGGTGGGGGGTGCGAGTCACGCACGCTACTCGCAGGTATCCGGGGCCCGCGCCCTTTTCTCCAAACTGGACGGTCGGTATGCGCTTGCTGTCCGAAAAACGCTCTGACCTCGGGTGTTACCCGCGTTAACTCAGATTTTTGGCCGACGCGGCCGCCACTGCCCCGAGGCCCGCCGCCGATCGCCGTACACCGTTCCCCAGGTACGGGCGGACCTGGCCGAACCGGCCTCTTGACGGCCGGAGTTGGGTCATCATGTACCTACTTGTGGTGGTGCGCTGCGGGGCAAGGGAGAGGCCACATGAGTGAGCCGACGTCGCCGGTGCGGGTGTTCATCTCGTACGCCCATGATGACGACAAGCACGTCGACCAGGTCAGAAACCTCTGGACCTTCCTGCGCAGATGCGGCATCGACGCTCAGCTGGACCTGGCCGCTGGTGAACGCCTCCAGGACTGGGCGCTGTGGATGCTGCGCGGGATCCGGGACAGCCGGTACGTGCTCACCGTCGCCTCCCCGGAGTACAAGCGGCGCTCGGAGGGCGACGCGCCGGCCGGCGTGGGCTCGGGCGTGCAGTGGGAGGCCAGGCTGCTGCGAAGACTCGTCTACGAGGACGCCGACGGGTCCGTCGACCGGATCGTCCCCGTCGTCCTGCCGGGCGGCTCCGCCGACAACCTGCCGGTCTGGCTGGGAGGGCGCACCCGTACGGCTTACGCCGTCGAGGACTTCACCCTTGAGGGGGCGGAGCGGCTGCTGCGACTGCTGACGAACCAGCCGTACGAGACGGAACCGGCTCTGGGGACCGTGCCCTCGCTGCCGCCGCGTGAGGCACCGCCGCTGATCCTGCCCGCTCCGGTCGAAGCACCGACACCGGTCCCGCCGCCGCAGCCGCCGCCCGCGACCTTCGCGTTCCCCGAGCAGAAGGCCCTGATCGACGCGCTCATGACCTGCCCGGCGCTGCACCGTCTGGCCGTCCGGCATGAACTGCTGGAACTGATGGGCGACATCCTGGGCCTCGGCCACCAGTTCTCCGGTGTGAACGAGAGCCCAGACCCCCGGACGCACCTGCGGGCACTCGTGCGCCGCATCAGCCGCACCCTCACGCGCGACGCGGCACTGGATGCCCTGTACCTCGCCCTCCGCGAGATCGCACCGGACGACACCGGCACCGAACAGGTGCGGGTTCTGCTGGTGGAGTCCGGACTCGTGCTCGGGGAGGAGTGAGTGTTCCGTCGGTTCCTGCCGACCGGCGGCGGCCGGCCCGCGCATCGGGTCACCGCGCACGCGTCGCGGAAGACGGACCGGCTGCTCGCGGCCATCCTGTTCGGCATTCCCCGCCACCAGGAACTCCAGGGCCGTCTCCAGCTGCTCTACGAGGTCGGGCCTCCGCTCGAAGGCGCCGTACGCCAGGACACCCTCGCCCTCGACCATCTGCGCGCGATCGTCCGTGCCGCCCGGCGCGTCGGAAAGCTGCCCGAACTGCGGGACGCGGCGGCGGGACTCGAGCCGGACGGAGACATCGGCGTCGTGTGGTTCGACCTCGCTGTCACAGTGCTGACCTCGCCTCTCCAGCCGCTGCCCGCCGAGGACCTGTTCGCCCTCATCGAAGAACTGCACGACAGGGAACCCGAGTTCGGGCAAGGAGCGATCTACGCGTACGTGTCCGAACGCCGCAGGGACGGCCGGCCACTGGACGGCGGCCTGCTCCCGCAGCTTTTGTCGCAGCTCTGCGACGCTCGGGCGCGCTCCACCGACCTCGCCGCACGGCGCGCGGAACTGCTGCGCTTCCTCGAAGTGCTCCATGCGGAACACACCGCGCACGGGGGTGACGACCGGCTTAGCCGTCTGCTGGCCCGGGTCCTGGACCGCCACCGCGTCACGCCGGGCCGCGGCCGCTGGGCGGGCACCGCCGCGCAGCCCGCGGGACTCGCGGGAATCGCGGGGCCCGCGCAGCCCGAGGGGCCCGCGGGGCCGGCCGATGCCGAGCGGCGGGTCATCATCCAGATAAGGGTCGAGGAGCCCGACGCACTCATCCAGCAGCCCGACGTGCCCTACACCAGACGCCGTTACCTCCTGCGCGGCTTCCACTACGAGGGCGTCGGCGACGACCCGCCCACGTTCCACGGCGGCACGGCCGCCACCGACCTGTTCACCGGCGACGAACTGGAGCGCCGAGGACGCGAGTTCCTGCTCGCCTGGAAGGGACAGGCCGAAGCCGGAAAGGGAGCGAGCAAGCGATACGAGTTCCTGCTGCCGGACTCGCTGCTCGGTTTCCCCGCCGAGCTGTGGCCGGGGGGCGTGTCCGGGGTTCCGCTGAGCCACAGCTGCCAGGTCGTCGTACGGTCCCTGACCCGCTACCAGGACAGCACGATCCACGAGAGCTGGGCCCGGCGCTGGGACGCCCTCGACCGCGGCTGCCCGCCCGGCGACGCGCTGGCGCACATCGGCTGGATGAGCCCGGAGAAAGCCCTCGACACGGACTCCCCGAGCACGCCGTGGAGCTGCCCCTCCGGCACGTATCCGCCCCTCTACCTGACCGATCCGGCCGACCTCCAGGAGTGGCTGCAGTCGCACGCCGACCTGACCTGTCTGGGCCTGGGCGCCCCGTACACACTGCACGACGAGCTCATGCGGGACACCGTGCGGGACGCCCTGATGTACGACGGGATCCCGGTGATGGTCTGGCGGCGTGACGCGGGCGACCCCGCACTGCTACTGGACGCGTTGCGCGAGCCCCGGCCGCCCGCCCTCCTGGCCGAACTGCCGCACAGCGTCCTGGAGGCGCGCCGGCGCAGACGCCACGATCCGGCAGGCGTGGGCCGGCAGATCACCCTGTTGTGGGACGACCCGACATGCGTCTTCAGCCAGGACCACCCGATGTCCGGCACCCGGACGACCGGCGAAGGAGCAGCATGACGCACACCCAGGACTGGTGGGTCTACCGGGGCACCGGCACCCCGCACGACGGTATGCGCCGCCTCCCCGAGGCACCCCCGTGGCGGGCCTTCCGGCACGGTGGCGCGCAGCCCGACAACCTGCCCGAACCGCCCGGCGCACCCGACCACGACGCCGTACAGCGCCACCTCGGCCGGGCCGGACAGGGCGCGGCCTACCAGGCCGGCGAGCGGGAGATCCACCTCGTCAACCTCGCCCTGCACCTGCGCCGGCCCCTGCTGCTCACCGGCAAGCCCGGCACCGGCAAGTCCACCCTTGCCTACGCCGTCGCACACGAGCTGAAGCTGGGTCCCGTCCTGCGCTGGGCCGTTACCAGCCGCACCACCCTCAAGGACGGGCTGTACGAGTACGACGCCGTCGGCCGCCTGTACGACGCGGGGCTGCGCAACGCCGGAAACCGGGCCTACCACGACGGCCCGGCGCCCGAACCGGTCGAACCGCCCGACATCGGCAAGTACATGTGGCTCGGGCCGCTGGGAACCGCGCTGCTGCCCTGGCGCCGCCCCCGCGTCCTGCTGATCGACGAGATCGACAAGAGCGACATGGACTTCCCCAACGACCTGTTGAACGTCTTCGAGGAGGGCGAGTTCGTCATCCCCGAACTCGCCCGGCTCGGGCAGAGGCCGCAGAGGGTGATGACCGCCGACCGCAGGCCGGTGGAGATCAGCGGCGGCGAGGTGGCCTGCGCCGAGTTCCCGTTCGTGGTGCTGACCAGCAACGAGGAACGCGAGTTCCCGATGGCCTTCCTGCGCCGCTGCATCCGCCTGGAGATCGGCGCGGCCGACAAGGACCGGCTGGCCGGGATCGTCGCCGCCCACCTCGGTCCTGCCGGGAACGGGACCGCCCGGACACGGGCCGACCTCATCACCGAGTTCCTCACCCGGCAGCGGGAGATGGGGCCGCTGGCCAACGACCAGTTGCTCAACGCGCTGCTGATGGCCGAGCGCGGACTGTGGGACGGGGAGACGGGGCGGAACCTGCTTCGGGACGATCTGCTGCGGCCCCTGGATCGGGGCTGAACGACCGTGCCGCAGGGCGAGAGGTTCCTGCCGGGTGGTGAGCGGGCCGCGGCGCGGGCAGCAACCGAGCCGACCGCGCCGGACGGCATCCTCCGCGAGGAACTCGCCCGGCTGTTGGGCGCGGAGGGCGCGCCCGACGCCGGGGACGCCCTCGACGTGCTGTGGATCGCCCGGCTCAGCGGGATCGGCCCGGTCGACTGGTCGCTCGTCGGCGACGGCACCGATCCGACGGCCGCCCCGCCACCCGCCGACCCGTTGCCGCCCCCACCCCCGGACACCCACGTCCCCGAGGACACCGGACCGGAACCACCGCCGGCCCGCCTCCACCTGCCCGACGGCAACGGTGCGGCCCACGGCGGCCGCGGAGCCGCACAGACCGTCCGCGTCACACAACCGCAGGCACTCACCGACGCCCTGGCCCTGGGCAGGGCCCTTCGCCCACTGCGCCAGACAGTCCCCTCGGCCCGCGCCCGAACCCTGGACGTACCGGCCACGGCGGCCGCGTCCGGAGACACGGGACTGCTGCTGCCGGTCCTGCGCCCCGCCACCGAACGCCGCTTCTCCGTCGACCTGTTGATCGACACCGGTACGACGATGACCGTCTGGCACCGCCTCGCCGACGAACTGCACACCCTGCTCGCCCGGCACGGCGCCTTCGCCGAGGTCCGCGCCTGGGCGCTGCACACCGACACCCCGGAACCGACCGTGGCCCCCTTCCGCCGCGGCGCGCAGGCCCCCTCGCCCACCCGCCGCTGGCGCCAGGCCCTGGCCGACCCCACGGGACGGCACGTCGTCCTGATCTTCACGGACGCCGTCGGCCCGGCCTGGTACGGCACCGAACTGCCCGCGGTCCTCGCCGCGTGGTCCCGCGAACGCTCCGTCGCCGCACTCCAGGTGCTGCCCAGCCTCCTGTGGCACCGCACCGCCCTGCGCCCGGCCCCCGTCCGGGCACGCGGCACCGAAGCCGCCCGCGCCACGCTGGAGGTCAGTTCCTCCATGCCGCTGCCCGGAATCGCCCGCGGCCGCCACGGCGCCGCCGACCGGGCCCGCATCCGCTGGCTGCCGGTACTGGAACTGTCCGGCACCTGGCTCACACCCTGGACCCGGCTCGTCTCGGGCCGTACGACGGAATGGACCCCGCTCAGCGCCGCCCCGCTCACGGTCGTACACCGCCCCGCCCCCGCCCTGGCGGCCGACGAACCGACCACCCCGGCCGGCTGGATCGAACGCTTCGAGGAGGGCCACTCGCCCGAGGCGTTCCGCCTGCTGCGCCTGCTGGCGGCCGCGCCGCTGAGCCTTCCGGTGGTACGGCTGATCCAGCGCACCATGTTCCCCGCCTCCACGCCCACGCATCTCGCGGAGCTCTTCCTCTCCGGCATCCTGGTCCGCCGTTCCCCGGCGCACCCCGGGGAGGATCCGGACAGCGTGCTGTACGACTTCCGGGACGGCGTGCGGGAAGCGCTGCTGGACCGGCTGACCCGCACCGAGTCGCTGCGCGTGCTGCGGCAGGTGATCGAGGGCGTGAGCGAGCGGGTGGAGTCGACGCTGGGCGGGGTGACCGACTTCGCCGCGCTGGTCGCCGCCGCGGGGGAGGAAGGCGGGCTGGACGGCCTCGAACTGCCTGAGGAGAGCCGGGCGTTCGCCGAGGTGGCGCTGGCCGTGCTGAGCGGTGTCGGCGGGGATTACGCGGAGGTGGCTGCCCGGCTGGCGGGGGCAGTGGGCTCGGGGGTTTCTTCGGCTGCGGCGGCGCCGGAGGTGGCGGAGGAGAGGGGGCGGGTGCGGAGGGCTTGGCTGCCGTGGCGGTGGAGGCGGGCGCAGGCGGTGCCGGTGGACGTCGCGCCGGTGGAGGTCGTGACGGAGGCTCCCGTCGAGGCGGAGAGCAGCGAGGCCGCGGAGTCTTCGGACGCCGGGAGGGGGGGGCCGAGCCGGATTCCGGAGCTTCCGGAGCATTACGTCGCCCGTGCGACCCATGAGGTGGAACAGGTGCTGCTCAGGGCCTCCGCCACCCGCCACGACGGATTCCCTCGGAGCTTTCCGGTCCAGGGCACGGCAACGTGCGTGATCGAGGGGGGCCCAGGTGTGGGCAAGACCGCACTGGCCATCGCCTGCGCGCGGCACCTGGCAGAACGGTTCAGCATGGTCCGCTGGATTCGGGCCCACGACAGCGAGATTCTCTATGCGGATCTCGCAGCCTTCGCCCTCGACCTCGGCATCGGGTCGGTGGAGGCCATCGCCACCGACCAGGGCGGCGTGGTGGTTGACTCGCCCAATTACCTTCTGAGCCGAATCCACACCTACCTGCGCGAGAACCCCGGCTGGCTGCTGGTTTTCGATGGGGCAAGCGCGGGTGGCCTAAGAATCGAAGACGGCGGATGGAGGTCACGGCCGTGGCGGCCACCGGAGGGGTACGGCAGTGTGCTGGTGACCCTTCGCGGCGAGGGGCATTGGCCGTGGCAGCACACCCCGGTGGTCCTGGACGGCTTCACCCGGCGGGAGGCCCTGGAGTTCGTGTGGTTGGCGCTCGCCCGTGACCGCGGTGAGTTGTTGGCGGACGACGAACTATTGGCCGATCTCGTCGATGTGGTGGGGACCAATCCGCTCGCCCTGAACAGAACGGTCGAGAAGCTCAGATCGAACGGAACACCGATCGGACGCCATGTCATGAGCGCCCTGATGAGCCGACAGAACGTCATCGAGTTCTCGCCCTCGCTCGTCTGGATCACGCGTGGCGCTGACTTCGTCGGTACCGGGGTTGCGGTGAGCCCTGACACTGTGGTCGTCGCCGGTGGCGCCCTGTTCGGCAGGACGACTCGGGTCCATTACCGGCGCGATTCATTCGTTCCCGTGTCCGAGGTGTTCCAGCACAACCCCGGTCTGGGGGTGACTCTGCTGAAGGTGGCAGAGGCCGTTCTCACCCCGGCGCGTGTTGCCCGCTCCAGCGTGGCCAGCGTCGCGGCGTGGTACGTCGCGCCGTTGCATCGCGCGGCGGACGCGCACCTTGCGCTGCGTCCCGTCTCCTCGGCAACGCGCGGCCTCCGTCCGGGCACGGCACTGATCGACGCCGAGGGGAGACTGTGCTACCTGGTCTCAACAACAGGCGGCGGCGTCACAATGATCGACATCACCCCGGAACTGCTCAACGCACCTGAGAAGCGAGTTCAGGTTCGTGAGAAGCCGCGAGAGCCGTTGTTCTACCTGAGCTACGCCCGAGCCAATCACACTGGTGACAAGCGGGACAGCCGAGTGCAAAGCTTCTTCGACCTTCTGACCACGTTCATCCTCCAAATGACGTCGTACGAGGAACAAGAGGACATCGGCCTCTTCAACGACGGGGCGGCCCTGGGCCGGGACTGGCAAGAGCAGCTGCAACGCGCGGTGTCCAGTGCGCGAGTGTTCGTGCCGTTGTATTCGCCCCGCTACTTCACCAGCGAGTGGTGTGGCAGGGAGTGGGAGGCGTTCAGGCGGCGTTCGAGCCGCTCCACCGAACCTTGGATCATGCCTGTGATCTGGTCCCGCATCGATCCCGCACAACTGCCGCTGGTCGCCCGGAGGGTCCAGTACACAAGCCGAGAGTTCAGCGAAAGTTATACCCAAGTCGGCTTGTTGGGACTGCTGGAATCCGGGCGCCACAATCAATACCGTCGTGCGGTCTGGACGATCGCGCAAAACACCGTGGAAATGGCTCAGTCATCCCGTCTGAGGCCCGTCGAACCCACCCTGTTCGATGACCTACGCAATGCCTTCGACGAAGGCCGACCAGGCGGCGACTGAGAAGACGACTGCCGGGCCGGTGGGGTTCTTGCTGTCGCGGACGGGGACCAACGGGTGGACACCGATGCTCACTTCGAGACAATCGCCTCCGCTCTCGCCGCTGTAGCTCGACTTGCGCCAAGAGGTCAGGACCGATGCGTCAGGGATGCTGATCTCGCTGGGCTTCATGTTCGTAATCCTCCGCGACCGACCTGATCAACGCCAGGGACTTACGGTGCGACAAGGCGTCGCCCAGCGCGTGATCGTAGACGTCGTCCAACTCACGTACAGTGCCCTGCGGTTCCCAAATCCTGCCCGACTTCAAGCCCTCGACGTACGCGACGGACGGCAGTTCCTCGAACCACATGAGCTTGACCGGGCCCTCCAGGAGGGCGTGGGCACCCACTGTGAAGGGGAGTACGTGCACGCGGATGCGTCGGCTCTCGCCCAGCTCGACGATGTGACGTAGCTGTTCGCACATGATCTGCGCCCCGCCGATCACCTGACGCAGTACCGCCTCGCTGAGCAGAACCGTCACCCTGGGGGAGCTGAAGTTGTCCAGGATGCGGGCGCGTTCGAGACGCGTGACAAGGAGGCTGTCACGTTGTTCGTCGCTCTTGGGCGGGTTGCCGGAGCTGAGCACCTCGCGCGCGTACTCCGGTGTTTGCAGGAATCCCGGCACCAGAATGCTTGCGTACTGCTTGATGGCGACGGCCTGCCGCTCCAACTCCGCCGCCTCCGCGAAGTGCTCGGCAACCCTCTTGCCGTCCAACGTCGGCAGAAACCGCTCGAAGAACCCACCCGCCTCCAACACCTGATCCAGCCGCCGCGCATCCTCCAAATCCGGCCTCCGCCGCCCCGCCTCGATGTGGGCGATGTGCGTGCGCGACATCACCGCACGCTGGCTCAGCTCCTCCTGTGTGAGCCCGGCGGCTTCGCGCCTCCGCTTCAGCTCCTGCCCGTAGCTCTCCCGCGAACGCGGATTGTCCTCGATCGCCACCCGCCGACTCCCCTCCGTGCGGACCCCGTTGTCACGCTCAGCTACCTTCCGAGCGTACCCGTGGCGACGTCACTCTGTGCTTGCAACGGCACAGAAAGTGAAAGGCATCGGCGTGGAACACCCCCACCAGGCAGAAGACCAGGACGACTCCCTCATCGCCCCGTACCTCACCCTCCGCGTCTCCCGGGACGGCGGCCGGACCTGGGGACCCAAAGTGACGTACCGGCCCTCGCGCAAGGACACGCCCTTCGACCTCGCCGGCCGGTTCCCGCCCTGTCAGTGCCCGAGATGCGGGCGCCTCAGTCAGTGATCACCGGGAACCTGCGCGGCGCCAGAAGCAGCAGCGTCAGGAACGCCAGCGCCGCCGCGCACGCCGCCCCCAGGTACACCGCGTGCACGGCGTCGGCGATCGCGTGCCGCGTGGCCTCGGGCGCCGTACCGGCGTCCAGCGCCCGGGTCACCGAGTCCAGGTCGCCCGCGCCGCCCAGCCGCGCGGCCAGCACGCCGTTGGCGACCGCTCCGAACACGGCGGCGCCGACGGTCTGCCCGGTCTGCCGGCAGAAGAGCACGGAGGCCGTGGTCGTGCCCCGCTCCGCCCACCCCACCGTCGACTGGACGCCGACGAGGAGCGGCAGCTGGAAGAGGCCGAGCGCGCCGCCCAGCAGCAGCATCAGGAGCGTCGGCTGCCAGGCCGCCCCCGGGTACGGCAGGAACGGGAACGCGAACAGGATCAGCGCGGCCGTGCCGATGCCGACCAGCGCGGTGTCGCGGAACCCGATGCGCCGGTAGACGTGCTGACTGAGCGCGGCGGACACCGGCCAGCTGAGCGTCCACACGGACAGCACGAACCCGGCAGCCACGGGGGCGAGGCCCAGCACCGACTGCGCGTACGTCGGCAGGAACACCGAGGGCGCCACCATCAGCAGGCCGAGCGCCCCCAGTGCCAGATTGACCGCCGCGATCGTACGGCGCCGCCACACCCATCCGGGGATGATCGGCTCCGCCGCCCGCCGCTCCACCCACACCACCACGCCGACCAGCGCGAGCCCCGTGGTGAACAGCGCGAGCGACGGCGCGGACAGCCACGCCCACGCCACCCCGCCCTGCACCAGAGCCGTCAGCAGCACCCCGCCGCACGCGAACACCGCCAGCGCGCCCGCCCAGTCGACGCGCGGGGGCGTGCGCGGCTCACGCACCGGCTCGTGCAGATGGCGGACGATCAGCCAGAGCGCGGCACACCCTATGGGCACGTTGACGAGGAAGATCCAGCGCCAGTCCGCGTACGCCGCCAGCACCCCGCCGATCCCCGGACCGGCGACCGCCGACACCGCCCACACCGTGGACAGCTTGGACTGGATCTTCGGGCGTTCCTTCAGCGGGTAGAGGTCGGCGGCCAGTGTCTGCACCGTGCCCTGGAGCGCCCCGCCGCCCAGGCCCTGCACGACACGGAACGCGATCAGCGCCCCCATGTTCCAGGCGGCCGCGCACAGCAGCGAGCCGAGCAGGAACACGGCCGCGCCCACCACCAGGACGGGCTTGCGGCCGAAGGTGTCGGAGAGCTTGCCGTACACCGGGAGGGTGACGGTGACGGCGAGCAGATAGCCGGAGAACAGCCAGGAGAAGACGGAGAACCCGCCGAGGTCGCCGACGATCTGCGGTACGGCCGTGGAGACGACGGTGGAGTCCAGCGCGGCCAGTGCCATCGCGAGCATCAGGGCGGCGACGACCGCGCCCCGCCGCGAGGACGCGGTGCGCTCGGCGGCGTCCCGTGTTGCCGGTCTCGTACCGCCCACCCGGATCCCCTCCCTGATGCCTTCCCCGTTGTTTTCCCTGTGCATCTATCTGCCCCGGGACAGCTTCCCACTTGACCATGACGCGACGGGAGGGTGGAGCCTGACCGGGCCGCAGGGTGGACCCGACCCTGAGAAGGACTCCACCCGGCGGTGGAGTGCCCCTAGGGGTCCCTCCGCACTACGGCTCGGGGAGGGTTCGTACCACTGGAGGAGGAGACGGCCCCCCGATCGTCCTTAACCTGGCTTTACGCCGCAGGGGGGCGGTTGTCCGAACCGGCAGGGGTGGGGTTTTCCCCCGTGGAAGAGGGGGCTTCGCACCAGCGCGCGGCACCCCCGCCACCCACGAGACTCATCGACGTACCGCTTCGACGGACCAAGTCGACGCACCACCACGCACCACCACGACGCACCACCACGACGCACCACCACGACGCACCACCACGACCGGCCGGCGCGGCACCTCGCGCCGCCCATCCGCTGACCGACATAGGAGACTTACCGTGACATCGGCTGTGACCATTCCCAGGCACGGGGGCACTGGAGGGCCTACGGCCGTTGCCGCGCGGGCGCGGCAGGTCGTCAAGGCATACGGGTCGGGGGAGACCCGTGTCGTCGCCCTCGACCACGTCGACGTGGACATCGCCAGCGGCCAGTTCACCGCGATCATGGGCCCCTCGGGGTCCGGCAAGTCCACCCTGATGCACTGCCTCGCCGGACTCGACACGGTCACCAGCGGCCAGATCTACCTGGACGAGACCGAGATCACCGGCCTGAAGGACAAGAAGCTCACGCAGCTGCGCCGGGACCGGATCGGGTTCATCTTCCAGGCGTTCAACCTGCTGCCGACGCTGAACGCGCTGGAGAACATCACGCTGCCCATGGACATAGCCGGCCGCAAGCCGGACAAGGAGTGGCTGGACCGGGTCGTGGAGACCGTCGGCCTGGCCGGGCGGCTCAAGCACCGGCCGACCCAGCTGTCCGGCGGCCAGCAGCAGCGCGTCGCCGTGGCCCGTGCCCTGGCCGCCCGCCCGGAGATCATCTTCGGTGACGAGCCGACCGGAAACCTCGACTCGCGCGCGGGCGCCGAGGTGCTGGGCTTCCTGCGCCGCTCCGTCGACGAGCTGGGCCAGACCATAGTGATGGTCACCCACGACCCGGTGGCCGCCAGCTACGCGGACCGGGTGCTGTACCTCGCCGACGGCCGGATCGTCGACGAGATGTACCAGCCGACGGCCGACCAGGTCCTGGACCGCATGAAGGACTTCGACGCCCGGGGACGTACGTCATGACCGTCCTGAAGACCTCGATGCGCAACTTCTTCGCGCACAAGGGACGCATGGCGCTGTCGGCGATCGCGGTGCTGCTGTCGGTGGCGTTCGTGTGCGGCACGCTGGTGTTCACCGACACCATGAACACGACGTTCGACAAGCTGTTCTCGGTGACCGCGTCCGACGTCACCGTCTCCCCGAAGGGCGCGAAGTCCGACGAGACCCCGCAGAACGGCGTGCCGCTGTCGCTGCCCGCCGCCACGCTGGCGAAGGTGCGGACGGCGGACGGCGTCAAGTCGGCCGAGGGCGCGGTCAGTTCCATGAACGTGACCGTCGTGAACAGCGACAACGACAACATGGGCTCCAGCACCGGCGCGCCCACCATCGCCGGCAACTGGACGAAGAACGAGCTGCGGTCGATGGAGATCACCTCCGGGCACGCCCCGCGCGGGCCGACCGAGGTGATGGTCGACGCGGACACCGCCGACAAGCACCACCTCAAGCTCGGCGACACCCTGCGCACCATCGCGCAGACCGGCGACCTCAAGGCCAGGATCGTCGGCATCGCCACCTTCAAGGTGACCAACCCCGGCGCGGCGGTCGTCTACTTCGACACCGCCACCGCCCAGCGCGAGCTGCTCGGTGCCACCGGCCGGTTCACGCAGATCAACGTCACCGCCGCGGCCGGGGTCTCCGACGCGCGGCTCAAGCAGAACGTCGCACAGACGGTCGGCGCGGGGACGTACAAGTACCAGACCGCCAAGGAGAACGCCGCCGAGAACCGCAAGGGCATCGGCAGTGTCATGAACGTCATCAAGTACGCCATGCTCGGCTTCGCCGGCATCGCGTTCCTGGTGGGCATCTTCCTGATCATCAACACCTTCTCGATGCTGGTCGCCCAGCGCACCCGCGAGATCGGCCTGATGCGGGCGATCGGCTCCTCCCGCAAGCAGGTCAACCGGTCGGTGCTGGTCGAGGCGCTGCTGCTCGGCTTCGTCGGCTCGATCCTCGGCGTCGGCGCCGGTGTCGGTATCGCCGTCGGCCTGATGAAGATCATGGGCACGATGGGCATGGACCTGTCGACCCGGGACCTGACGATCAAGACGACCACCCCTGTGGTGGGCCTGATCCTCGGCGTGATCGTCACCGTGCTCGCCGCCTATCTGCCCGCCCGCCGCGCCGGCAAGGTCTCCCCGATGGCCGCGCTGCGCGACGCCGGTACGCCGGCCGACGGCAGGGCGGGACGGATCCGGGGCCTCATAGGCCTGGTCCTCACCGGCGCCGGCGCGGCCGCGCTGTTCGCCGCCGCCTCGGCGAAGAAGGCGAGCGAGGGCTCGCTCGTCCTCGGCGCGGGCATCGTCCTGTCCCTGATCGGCTTCGTCGTCATAGGCCCGCTCCTCGCGGGCGGGGTGGTCCGGGTGATCAGTGCGGTGCTGCTGCGCGCCTTCGGCCCGGTCGGCCGGATGGCCGAGCGCAACGCCCTGCGCAACCCGCGCCGTACGGGCGCCACCGGCGCCGCCCTGATGATCGGCCTCGCACTGGTCGCCTGCCTGTCGGTGGTCGGCTCCTCCATGGTCGCCTCCGCGACGGGTGAGCTGGACAAGTCGGTCGGCGCGGACTTCATCGTCCAGGGCAAGCAGCAGATCGTCCCGAAGGCCGAGCAGGCCATGGAGAACTCGCCAGGCCTGGCCCACGTCACCCGCTACAAGGTGCTGGACGCCCTTCAGACCTCGCCCGACGGCAAGGTCGACGACGGCGTCGTCGCGGCCACGGACCCGTCGTACGCCGAGGACCTGCGCCGTACGACCACCGAGGGAACCCTGAAGAACGCCTACGCCACGGACGCCATGTCGGTCGGCAGCGACTACGCCAAGAAGCACGGCGTGCACGTCGGCGACACCATCAGCGTCGCCTTCAAGGGCGGGAGCACGGCGAAGCTGAAGGTCGCCGCCATCACCGACGACGACACGGCCCTCGACAAGGGCGCGCGCTACATGAGCCTCGCGACCATGGAGAAGTACGTCCCGAAGAGCCAGATCCCGCCGAACGTGATCATGTTCGCCAAGGCCAGGGACGGCCAGGAGAAGCAGGCGTACGCGGCGCTGAAGAAGTCGCTGAAGAAGTACCCGCAGTACCAGGTCAGGGACCAGACCGACTACAAGAAGGAGCTGAAGGACCAGATCGGCCAGCTCCTGAACATGGTCTACGGCCTGCTCGCCCTGGCGATCATCGTCGCGGTCCTCGGCGTGGTGAACACCCTGGCCCTGTCGGTGGTCGAGCGCACGAGGGAGATCGGCCTGATGCGGGCCATCGGCCTCTCCCGCCGCCAGCTGCGCCGCATGATCCGCCTGGAGTCCGTGGTCATCGCCCTCTTCGGCGCGCTCCTGGGCCTCGGCCTGGGCATGGGCTGGGGCGCGACCGCCCACAAGCTCCTCGCCCTGGAGGGCCTGAACGTCCTGGAGATCCCCTGGCCGACGATCATCGGGGTCTTCATCGGCTCGGCCTTCGTGGGCCTGTTCGCGGCCCTGGTCCCGGCGTTCCGGGCGGGGCGGATGAACGTACTGAACGCGATCGCGACCGACTGACGGGAGCGGTCCTACGACCACCGCATACGGGGGTTGCGGGGGAAGACCCGGTGCCGGGAAGTCTTGGGGGACTTCCCGGCACCGGGTTCTTTGCCGCTTGCCGAGCCCCGCTTCCTGGCCTGCTTCTTGGCCGACCGAGTCGGGCGGTGGACGGGCATAGGCCGGGGTCCAGGGGGCGGAGCCCCCTGGGAGGTCTGTTGCAGCGCCGAGCACCGGGAAGCGCAGGTTGTCCACAGCCTCCGACGCCCACGAGCGCAGCGTCGTAGGCTGGACGCCCCCGGCCATTACACGCGTCGGGCTCTTCGCGTTGCCCCTACCCGGACGGAAAGCCCCCTCCATGAGCCTGCACGGTCTGCTCGACGCCGTCGTCAAGGACGCCGCCCTCGCGGAAGCGATCAAGGCGGCCGAGGACGGCAACCGCATGTACGTCGACCTGGTCGGCCCTCCGGCGACCCGGCCCTTCGCCATCGCCGCCCTCGCCCGCGAGGCCGGCCGCCCGGTGCTGGCGGTGACGGCCACGGGACGGGAGGCCGAGGACCTGGCCGCCGCCCTGCGCTCGCTGCTGCCCTCCGAGGGCGTCGTCGAGTACCCCTCCTGGGAGACCCTTCCGCACGAGCGGCTCAGCCCGCGCAGCGACACCGTCGGCCGCCGCCTCGCCGTACTGCGCCGCCTCGCCCACCCCAGGCCGGACGACCCGGAGACCGGCCCGGTCTCCGTCGTCGTGGCGCCCGTACGCTCCGTGCTCCAGCCGCAGGTCAAGGGCCTTGGCGACCTGGAGCCGGTGTCCCTGAGGACGGGGCAGACCGCCGACCTGAACGGCATCGTCGAAGCCCTCGCGGCCGCCGCGTACTCCCGCGTCGAGCTGGTCGAGAAGCGCGGCGAGTTCGCCGTACGCGGCGGCATCCTCGACGTGTTCCCGCCCACCGAGGAACACCCCCTGCGCATCGAGTTCTGGGGGGACGATGTCGAGGAGATCCGCTACTTCAAGGTCGCCGACCAGCGGTCCCTGGAAGTCGCCGAGCACGGCCTGTGGGCACCGCCCTGCCGTGAGCTGCTGCTGACGGAAGACGTACGCGCACGCGCGCGTGCCCTGGCCGAGGAGCACCCGGAGCTGGGCGAGCTGCTCGGCAGGATCGCCGAGGGCATCGCGGTCGAGGGCATGGAGTCCCTGGCCCCGGTCCTGGTCGACGACATGGAACTGCTCATCGACGTGCTCCCCAAGGGAGCCATGGCCGTCGTGTGCGACCCGGAGCGGGTACGCACGCGTGCCGCGGATCTGGTGGCGACGAGCCAGGAGTTCCTGGCGGCCTCCTGGGCCGCCACCGCGGGCGGCGGCGAGGCGCCCATCGACGTCGGCGCGGCCTCCCTGTGGTCCATCGCGGACGTCCGCGACCGGGCGCGCGAGCTGGACATGATGTGGTGGTCGGTGTCGCCGTTCGCCGCGGACCTCGAACTGGACACGCTCGACGGGGACACCCTCAAGCTCGCCATGCACGCGCCCGAGACCTACCGCGGCGACACCGCGCGGGCCCTCGCCGACACCAAGGGCTGGCTCGCCGACGGCTGGCACACGGTCTTCGTGACCGAGGGCCACGGCCCCGCGGCCCGCACGGTCGAGGTGCTCGGCGGCGAGGGCATCGCCGCCCGCCTCGACGCGGACCTCGCGGAGCTCAGCCCCTCGGTCGTCCATGTCTCCTGCGGCTCGATCGACTACGGCTTCGTCGACCCGGCGCTCAAGATCGCCGTCCTGACGGAGACCGACCTGTCGGGCCAGAAGGCGGCCGGCCGCGACGGCACCCGCATGCCCGCCCGCCGCCGCAAGACCATCGACCCGCTCTCCCTGGAACCGGGCGACTACATCGTCCACGAGCAGCACGGCGTCGGCCGCTACATCGAGATGGTCCAGCGCACCGTCCAGGGCGCCACCCGCGAGTACCTCGTCGTCGAGTACGCCCCCGCCAAGCGCGGCCAGCCCGGCGACCGCCTCTACATCCCCACCGACCAGCTGGAGCAGATCACCAAGTACGTCGGCGGCGAGGCACCCACTTTGCACCGCCTCGGCGGAGCGGACTGGACGAAGACCAAGGCACGCGCCAAGAAGGCCGTCAAGGAGATCGCCGCCGACCTGATCAAGCTCTACAGCGCGCGGATGGCGGCCCCCGGACACACCTTCGGCGCCGACACCCCCTGGCAGCGGGAGCTGGAGGATGCCTTCCCGTACGCCGAGACCCCCGACCAGCTGACGACCATCGCCGAGGTCAAGGAGGACATGGAGAAGTCGGTCCCGATGGACCGCCTGATCTGCGGCGACGTCGGCTACGGCAAGACGGAGATCGCGGTGCGGGCCGCCTTCAAGGCGGTGCAGGACGGCAAGCAGGTCGCGGTCCTCGTCCCGACCACACTGCTGGTGCAGCAGCACTTCGGGACCTTCAGCGAGCGGTACGCGCAGTTCCCGGTCAACGTGCGCGCCCTGTCCCGGTTCCAGACCGACACCGAGGCCAAGGCGGTCCTGGAGGGCCTCAAGGACGGCGCGGTCGACGTCGTCATCGGCACGCACCGGCTCTTCTCCTCGGAGACGAAGTTCAAGGACCTCGGCCTGGTCATCGTCGACGAGGAGCAGCGCTTCGGCGTCGAGCACAAGGAGCAGCTGAAGAAGCTCCGCGCGAACGTCGACGTCTTGACCATGTCCGCGACCCCGATCCCCAGAACCCTGGAGATGGCGGTCACCGGCATCCGCGAGATGTCGACGATCACCACTCCGCCGGAGGAGCGCCACCCGGTGCTCACCTTCGTCGGGCCGTACGAGGAGAAGCAGATCGGCGCGGCCATCCGTCGTGAACTGCTCCGCGAGGGCCAGGTCTTCTACATCCACAACCGGGTCGAGTCGATCGACCGCGCGGCCGCCCGGCTGCGCGAGATCGTCCCCGAGGCGCGCATCGCCACCGCCCACGGCCAGATGTCGGAGTCCGCGCTGGAACAGGTGGTCGTCGACTTCTGGGAGAAGAAGTTCGACGTCCTGGTGTCGACCACGATCGTCGAGTCCGGCATCGACATCTCCAACGCCAACACGCTGATCGTCGAGCGCGGCGACACCTTCGGTCTCTCGCAGCTGCACCAGCTGCGCGGACGCGTCGGCCGGGGCCGCGAACGCGGTTACTCCTACTTCCTCTACCCGCCGGAGAAGCCCCTGACCGAGACCGCCCACGAGCGGCTCGCGACCATCGCCCAGCACACGGAGATGGGCGCGGGCATGTACGTGGCGATGAAGGACCTGGAGATCCGCGGAGCCGGAAACCTGCTCGGCGGTGAACAGTCCGGGCACATCGCGGGCGTCGGCTTCGACCTGTACGTCCGCATGGTCGGCGAGGCGGTCGCGGACTACCGGCGGCAGCTGGAGACCGGCGAGATCGAGGAGGAGCCGCCGCTCGAGGTCAAGATCGAGCTGCCCGTCGACGCGCACGTCCCGCACGACTACGCACCCGGCGAGCGCCTGCGCCTCCAGGCGTACCGGGCCATCGCCTCGGCCAACACCGAGGAGGACATCAAGGCCGTACGGGAGGAACTCGTCGACCGCTACGGCAAGTTGCCCGAGCCGGTCGAGAACCTGCTTCTGGTGGCGGGCCTGCGCATGCTCGCGCGCGCGTGCGGCGTCGGCGAGATCGTGCTGCAGGGAACCAACATCCGGTTCGCCCCGGTGGAGCTGCGGGAGTCGCAGGAGCTGCGGCTCAAGCGGCTGTACCCGGGGACCGTCATCAAGCCGGCGGTGCACCAGGTGCTGGTGCCGCGCCCGAAGACCGCGAAGGTGGGCGGCAAGCCGCTGGTCGGGCGGGAACTGCTGGGCTGGGTGGGGGAGTTCCTGGCGTCGATCCTGGGTTCTTGACCGCTCCCCTCGCGGTCATCGTCCGGACTGGGCTGCGTTCTCTGCGTTCTCTGCGCTTTCCGTGTTTTCTGCGTTCCCGGTTCTGAACAGCATGGCCGCGAGGGTGCGGAACACCGCCTCCGGGTCCCGGTCGCCGACGGGGCCGTCCAGGTTGTGGCTGAGGAGCAGCGTGGCGAAGCCATGGGCGAGGGACCAGGCGGCGACCTCGGCGAGGCGGTCATCGGCGCCGCGCCCCGCCGGGGACACGGTGGAGACGGCGTCGCGCAGGGCGTCGCCGGCGAGGGCGCGGGCCGTGGTGAGTTCGAGGTCGTGGGGGCGCAGCAGTTCCGGGGCGAACATCACCTGGAAGTGCGCGGGGTGCTCGCGGGCGAAGCGTACGTAGCGCACACCCGCGTCCCTCAGGTCCGACGCGTCCCGCAGCGCGGAGGCCAGCAGCCCGAACCCCTCGGCTGCGATGACCGTGAGCAGCCCGGTGCGGTCCTTGAAGTGGTGTGCGGGCGCCGCGTGCGAGACGCCGGCCCGGCGGGCGAGGTCGCGCAGGCTCAGCGCGGTGGGGCCGTCGGCGGCGATGACGTCGAGGGCGGCGGTGAGGACGGCGCGGCGCAGGTCGCCGTGGTGGTACGGCCGCTGCGGGGAGCCGGCGCCGGCTCCGGCGGTGGGAGCGGGGCCGGGGCTAGAGGCGGGCCTGGTGGGGGTCATGGTCAGCAGCGTACGCCGAATCTAGGCATTGACAAGTTCTCCGCGCTCGGGCAATCTTGTCAGTGTCAAGTTGTGAGTGGTCGTCAACCCGATCCAGATCCTGGACGCGGTGAGGAGTCACGTCATGTCTGAGCACGTCAGCAAGGCCGTCGAGGGCGAGACGGTGCCGGACGGCGGAGTCGAACCGGCCCGCGCGCGGCAGCTCTGGCACCTGCTGGAACCCCTGCACGCGGTCCTGTACTACGCACCGGAGGCATTCGAGGAGGCCGCCGCACTCGGATTCGGCATCGCGGAGCGCTGGCCCAGCTATTTCCCCTTCCGTGCCGCGCCGTTGGGGGCGGTCGGCAGTGAACGGGTGGCCTCGGCCTTCTACAGCTTCAACCCCCGCATGGTCGCCGAGCACATCGACTCGGCATGGAAGGTCTCCGCTCCGGAGGAGGTCCTGAAGGCCAGGCTCCGGGCGATCGACCGCGCATACCGCTCGATACCGAACGTCCGCGTCGACAGCCCCGAACTGGCCGAGGCCGCGGCCCTGGCCCGGCGCGCGGCCGAGGCGGTGAACACCGCGGGCCGCCCGCTCGCCGCCGCCAACGCCGAACTGCCCTGGCCCGAGGCCCCCCACCTCCAGCTGTGGCACGCCGCGACGATCCTGCGCGAGCACCGCGGCGACGGCCATCTCGCGGCCCTCCTCGTCGCGGGCCTCGACCCGGTCGAGTCCCTCGTGTCCTTCGCCGCGATAGGCGCCGCCTCGGTGGAACGCTTCGAGAGCCGCGGCTGGAGCCCCGAGGAGTGGGCGGCCGCACGCGAGCGCCTGACAGCCCGGGGCCTGGTCCACGAGGACGGTACGGCCACGGAGGCGGGCCGCGATCTTCGCCGCGCCGTGGAGGAGCACACCGACCAACTGGCCGTCGCCCCCTGGCAGTCCCTCGGCCTGCCCGCCGTGAACCGCCTCACCGAACTGCTCGGCGACTACTGGGTCGCGGTCCTGTCCTCCGGTCTGCTGCCGTCGGAATCCACGCTGGGCATCGGCAAAGTCTGAACGGTCCCGCGCCACTGCCGGTCACATCCGCCGGACACGACCGGCGGTGCGCCCGGCATGCATCCAGCGCCCCTTGGGGCCCCGTCGGCCGAAGACTTCTCGGCGGCTACCGTGGGGCCAGGAGCAGTCCGCCCGTGCGGGGGCGGTGCGGGAGGCAAGGGGGGCGCGCCGTGATGCGTCTTAAGGGCGGGGCGATAGCCGCTGTCGTCATGACGTTCGCCGTGACAGGCTGCACGGACCAGCAGACCAAGGGGTCGTCCGGACCCGGGGAAGCGGGGAGCGGGGGCGCCGCCGTGGCCGCCGCGGACTCACTGACCGTCAAGGGACGGGCACCGAAGACCGGTTACTCCCGGGCCCGGTTCGGCACCGCCTGGGCCGACACCGACTCCAATTCCTGTGACACCCGTGACGACATCCTCAAGCGCGACCTGAAGGAGGTGAAGTTCACCGGCGGCACCTGCAAGGTCACCTACGGCCTGCTGGAACCCGACCCGTACTCCGGCAAGGACGTCACCTACCGGCGCGGCCGCAGCCAGGTGGACATCGACCACGTCGTCGCCCTCTCGGACGCCTGGCAGAAGGGCGCCAAGTACTGGGACCCCAGCAAGCGCATAGCCCTGGCCAACGACCCGCTCAATCTGCTGGCCGTCGACGCGAGCACCAACCGCGGCAAGGGCGACGGCGACACGGCCACCTGGCTGCCGCCGAACAGCGCCTACCGCTGCGCCTACGTAGCCGCCCAGGTTGCCGTGAAGAAGAAGTACGGCCTGTGGGTCACCGCCGCGGAGAAGACCACGATGAAGAAGGTCCTCACCGCCTGCCCGAACCAGAAACTCCCGTCCGGCGGCAACCCGACCAAGGCGCCGGAGCGCTTCCGGGCGCGTTGAGGAGGAGGTAAAACCGTTTCCCGGCCGTCGGCGCCGCCGCATACCTTGGCCTGTGTGGATGTGAAGGTAACGACCCTCGCCGAGCGGCCCGGCAAGCTGGAGCAGGTCCTCGGGATGGCCGACACCTGGCCGGAATTCACGGTCAACGACCCCGTGGGCGGCGCCTACTACGGCCGGATCCCCGTCGAACTGCCCGAGTACGTGCTGTTCGCCGAGGACGAGCACGGCGAAGTGGTCGCGCACGGCTACAGCGTGCCCTTCGCGCTCGCCGCCGAGGGCCGCGGAGCACTGCCCGCCCGCGGCTGGGACCAGGTGCTCGGCTGGGCCTTCGCCGACCTGCGCCGCGGTACCCGCCCCGACACGGTCAGCGCGATCTCCATCGTCGTCGCCCCGCACGCCCAGGGCCGGGGCCTGTCCGCCCTGATGCTCTCGGCGATGCGCGACAACGCCCGGACACACGGCTTCGGCGAGGTCGTCGCCCCGGTCCGCCCCAGCGCCAAGCACCTGGAACCCCGCACCCCGATCGGGGAGTACGCGCACCGGGTGCGCCCCGACGGTCTGCCGCACGACCCGTGGCTGCGCGTCCACGCCCGCGCCGGCGCCACCATCGACTCGATCGCCCCGGCCTCCATGACCGTGGGCGCCTCGCTGGAGGAGTGGCGCCGCTGGACCGAGCTGCCCTTCGACACCCTGGGAGACGTGGAAGTGCCCGGCGCGCTGGTCCCGGTCCGTTGCGAACCGGACCGCGGGTACGGCGTCTACGTCGAGCCCAACGTGTGGATGCGCCACCTGCTGTGAGCCCGCAGTGAGCCCGTGGTGACCCGGCGCCGGGCCCGACCCGGCAGATCAGGCGGATCCGCCCGCCTCGCGGATCACGCGCCCGTCCTGCCCTTCAGAGCCCCCAGGACCTGGGTCGTCAGCTTCTTCGCGGTCGCGGCCCCGTTGCCGCTGCCAGCCGTGGACAGCACGGTGACCACGGCGTTGCCGGAACGGGCCGCGATGAGCGTGGTGCCGTTCTCCCAGGCGTCGCTCGTCAGCGTGATCGTGTAGGCCTCGTCGCCGAGCCCGGCCGTGGACTGGCTCGTCACCTTCACCTTGGCGTGTGCGTCGGCGTCCGTGAACGTGGCGCACTCGGTGACGGCGGACCGCAGTTCCTGCATCACCGTCTTCGCCGTGGTGCCCTGGAACTGGTCGATCTCCTGGGCCATTTCCTCGGTCTTGTCCTGGTTCGCGTAGTCGTCCTGCGCGAACGACACGCCCCCCTTGAAGCCGGATACCTGGATCCAGGCCGTGCCCTCCAGCCTGGTGCAGTCGGGCTTCGCCGTGTTCCTGCTGGACACTGCGAGGAACTGGCCCCCGCTGTCCGAGACGCCGTCGGCCTCGCGGGCGAACCCGGACGGGAAGGCCGACGCGGGCGCCAGTGCCTTCTTGAGTTGCGTGCCGGTGAGCAGACCGGCGTTGGGGTTTGCTGCCTTGGTCGGCTTGGCCGGCTTGGCGCTCGCGTCGGTGCCGGAGGAGCAGGCGGAAAGAGCCAGGGGAAGCGCCGCGACGGCGAGCAGGGTGGCGGTACGGCACGGAAGACGCATGACAGTCCTTCAAGAAGCGATGTGTGGTGGGTGATGTGACCGGTGGTGCGGGAGAAGTGGGAGGAACGGCGGACGTGGGGAGCGGTGGACGCGGTGCCGTACGGCGACGGTGATGCCGTACGGCAGCCGAGGCGCGGCCTCCGCCGGGCGGTGGAGGCCGGCCGGGTCAGGCGGTCTTCTTCCAGTCCCCGCAGCCGGTGGTCTTGAAGTAGGCGTCGCTGGAACTGATGGTGACGACGGCGGTGCCGGTCACGTTGTTGTTCGCGATGATCGAGTCGAGCCCGTGCTCGGCGTCCTTGGTGCGCTCCCAGTAGCAGGAGTCGTCGGCGTTGCCGGTGGACCTGTACGTCCCCGGGGCGATGTCGGTGCCGACCTTGAACATTCCGCCGTTGCCGTCCATGGCCTTGGCGGGCGCCCCCTTCGCCTTCGGGTCGACAGCCTCCCAGTCCTTGCAGCCGCTGGACTTGAACAGCTTGTCGGTGGCCTTGACGGTGACGTAACTGGTGCCGCTGACGTTGTCGTTGGCCAGCAGCGAGTCCATCTCACCGGAGGCGTCCTTGGCGCGCTCCCAGTAGCACATGTCGTCGGTGTTGCCGCTGGTGCGGTAGGTGCCGGGCTTGACGTCCGAACCGACGCGGAAGTCGCCGTCCCCGTCGATCGCGGCCTTCTTCTTCGTGGCGGCTCTCGATCTGCCCGAATCCTTCTTGCCGCCGGTCTTGTGCTCGGCGGACGCCGAAGAGCTCTTGTCGCCGCTGTCCGATCCGCCGTTGCTCCCGCCCTTGCCGGCGTTCGCCGACACGGTACCGATGACGACGATCCCCACGACGGCGCTCAGCGCGACCTTGCCCTTCATGCCCATGGCTGTCCCCTCCCCGAGACGGCGACGGCCTCCGTCCGGCGGCCGTTCGTTCGCTGGGTCAATAAGAGCAGAGCCTGTGAACCGAGTCAACACGGTTCACATGGTCGGTCGAGTGCACGGCTGTGAATGAGGGGATCGCGTGTACACCGGTATGCTCGGCGTCACACACGGAACGAGGGGAGCGGGGCGGGTGCAGGACAACGCGACAGAAGTGACCGCCGCCGGAATCGCGAGGCTCGCCGGCGTCGGCCGCGCCGCCGTCAGCAACTGGCGCCGTCGACACGCCGACTTCCCCAAACCGGTGGGCGGCACCGAGACCAGCCCGTCCTTCGCCCTCGCCGAGGTCGAGGCCTGGCTGCGCAAACAGGGCAAGCTCGCCGAGGTCCCCCTGCGTGAGCGCGTCTGGCAGCAGCTCGCCGGTCATCCGGAAGGTCCGGTCACCGCCCTGGTGCACGCGGGCTGCGCGCTCCTGCTCATCCATGAACGCCCCACCGACTGGCTGGAGGTCGCCGCCGGCTCCGACGAGCGCCTGGCCGCGAAGCTGCCCTCCGTGCTGGAGCAGGTGATCACCCCGCGCTTCGGCGTGAACCGCGGCCGCCGTGTTCACACCGGACCGGCGGCGGGCGCGGCCGTGGCTGTGAACACTTCGGGTGATGTGAATCGTCTGGGAGCTGCTCACGCCCCGGGCGCTGTGAACACGCGAGCAGCTGCGGACCGCCCCCAGGCTGCTGTGAACACCCCGGCCGCGGTACACACTCCTGCGGCGGTCCACACCCCGACCGGTGCGCAGGGCACCCCAGCCGTGAACAGCACCCCTGCGATTCACACCCCCACCGGCCCCGAACTCCTCCCCTCCGTCCCCCTCCTGCGCGGCGCCGCCGAGCTGGCTGCCGAGACGGGGGCACGGCAGACGTTCGAGTTCCTGCTGGGGCGCCATCTGGACGCCAACCCGCGCCAGTACACACTCACCCCCGCCGAGCTCGCCCGGCTCATGGCCGACCTGGCCGGCCCCGCCCGCACCGTGCTCGATCCCGCCTGCGGCACCGGCGCCCTACTGCGCGCCGTGGACACCCGCCCCGACCAGGAGCTGTGCGCCCAGGACAGCGCGCCCGACCTCGCCACGCTCACGGCGCTGCGCCTCGCGCTGCACTCACGGGCCGCCGTGCGCGGCGCCGCCGGGGACGCCCTGCGCGGCGACGCGTACCCGGAACTGCGCGCCGACGCCGTCCTGTGCCACCCGCCGTTCAACGAGCGCAACTGGGGACACGACGAACTCGCCTACGACCCCCGCTGGGAGTACGGCTTCCCGGCCCGCACCGAGTCCGAGCTCGCCTGGGTCCAGCACGCGCTCGCCCGGCTGAAGGACGGCGGCACCGCCGTGCTGCTCATGCCGCCCGCCGCCGCCTCCCGCCGCTCCGGCCGGCGTATCCGCGCCGACCTGCTGCGCCGCGGTGCGCTGCGCGCCGTAGTCGCGCTGCCGGTGGGCGCGGCACCGCCGTACAACATCCCGCTCCACGTGTGGGTGCTGCGCCGCCCGGACAGGGCGCCCGCGCAGCCCGAGGTGCTGCTCGCCGACAGCGGGCAGTTCGCCACCGAGGGGCGCGGCGGGCCGGACTGGCAGGCGGTGCGGGACGCCGTCCTCGACGCCTGGCACCTCTTCGAACGGGCCGGGCGGCTCGACGAGCGGCCGGGGCTGGCCCGTTCCGTGCCCGTGATCGAACTCCTCGACGACGACGTGGACCTCGCCCCCGCCCGCCACCTTCCGCCGCCCGCCGTGGCCGACGGCGCGGAGCAGCTCACGGCCGTGCGCGAGCGGCTCGGCGAGACGCTGCGCCTGACCGCCGCCCTCACCCCGCCGCCCGCCGACTTCGCGCGGCCCGTGCGCTGGCCGCTCACCACCGTCGGTGAACTCGCGCGCGGGGGCGCCCTGGTGATGCGTACCGGCGGAAACGGCGGGCACACGCGCGTGCCCGTCCTCACCGACCACGACGTCCTCGCCGGAACCGCGCCCTCCGGGACGCTCCCCGAGAGCGACGAGGAGGCCGTGCTCACCGAGCCGGGCGACGTCGTCGTCCCGGTGCTCGGCGGCGGCTCGGTGGCGCGTGTGATCGACGACGCGACGGGGGGCGCCGCCCTGGGGCGCAGCCTCGTCCTCCTGCGCCCCGATCCCACGGCGCTCGACCCGTGGTTCCTCGCCGGCTTCCTGCGCGGCACCGCCAACAACCGGCAGGCCAGCAGCTACGCGTCCACGGCCACCCGGCTCGACGTGCGCCGCCTCCAGTTGCCGCGGCTCCCGCTCGACGAACAGCGGCGCTACGGCGCGCGCTTCCGCGCCCTCGACGAGTTCGAGCGGGCGCTCAGGCACGCGGGCCGGCTCGGGGAGCAGCTCGTACGCGGGATGTACGACGGCCTGACGGACGGCACGGTGGCACCGCAGTGACCCGGCGGGGGAGATCTCCCCCGCCGTCTCGTCCGGAACGTCCTGCTCCGCCCATCCCCGGCCGCACCTGCGATGTCTTGGTGAGTGACCGGCACGACAACGGTTCGGTACAACCCGGACCGCTTGTCCGTGTCGGGCCATATGCTCGAAGCGACAATCGCATGACCGGTGTTGTCCGCGCAGCGACGGCACCGGGCGGACATGTACGCCCATTTCAGGCAACAGGAGCAGCCATGCAAGGCCACGGCTACGCACAGCCGGTGCAGCAGCCGCCGCACCCCGCGACGCTGGTCTTCCTGCGCGTGCTGTTCGTGGCGATCGGGTTCACCTGCATCGGCTTCGTGTCCTGGGCGATGCTGCTGCGCCTGGCCATCGTGACCCGCAAGTCGCTGGACTGGGGCCTGTTCGTGGCGTTGCTGGCGGCCGATGTCCTCAGCATCGTGCTGCTGGGGAGCGAGCCCGGCGACGAGATCCACACCACCGGCGGCTACGTGGGCCTCACCCTGCTCCTCGGCTCGCTCGTCGCCGCGACGGCGTACTACCTCGCGGCGGACATACGGCACTTCCAGAAGCAGCGCGACGCCTACCGGGCGCAGCACCCGATGGCGCCGGCGTACGGCTATCCGGGCCCGGCGTCGCCGTACACCGCGACGACCGTGCCGACCATGCCGCAGTCCCCGCACACCCCGCCCCCGATGCCGCACACGCCCCACACGCCTCACATGCCCCACACGCCCCCGCCCGGGCCGCCGATGGCCACGCCGCCGCCCCAGCGTCCGGCTCCCGCGCGCATCGACCAGGTGCGCGCCGAGCTGGACGAGCTCAGTGACTACCTGCGCAAGCACGACGGGCATCACGAGGGCAACCACGAGGGCGGAAGGTGACCGTGGCGACAGGACGTGTCGTCGCCGGCCGTTACGAGCTGTCCACGCTGATCGGGCAGGGCGGCATGGGCCAGGTCTGGACGGCGTACGACAAGCGGCTCGACCGGCGCGTGGCGGTGAAGCTGCTGCGCCCGGACAAGGTGGCCGGGCAGGAGGCCGACGAGCTGCGCCGCCGGTTCGTGCGCGAGTGCCGGGTGACCGCGCAGGTGGACCATCCGGGTCTGGTCACGGTGCACGACGCGGGCAGCGAGGGCGAGGAGTTGTTCCTCGTCATGCAGTACGTCGACGGCGCCGACCTCTCCGACCATCTCGCCGAGCACGACCCGTACCCGTGGCAGTGGGCGGTGGCGGTGGCCGCGCAGCTGTGCGCCGTGCTGAGCGCCGTGCACGCGGTGCCGATCGTGCACCGTGACCTGAAGCCGCGCAATGTGATGGTGAAGCAGGACGGCACGGTCACCGTGCTCGACCTCGGTGTCGCCTCCGTCATGGACACCGACACCACCCGTCTCACCCACACCGGCTCGCCGATCGGGTCGCCCGCCTACATGGCGCCCGAGCAGGCGATGGGCGGCGCGGTCGGGCCGTACACCGACCTGTACGCGCTGGGCGTGCTGATGCACGAACTGCTCAGCGGTGACGTGCCGTTCGCCGGTTCGACGGCGCTCGGGGTACTGCACCGGCATCTGTACGAGCCGCCGCTGCCCGTGCGCCGGATCCGCCCCGAGGTGCCGGAGGCGCTGGAGGCGCTCGTCCTGCGCCTGCTCGCCAAGGACCCGCAGCACCGGCCCGCCTCCGCGCAGGAGGTGTACGAGCATCTGGCGTTGCTCCTGCCCGCGCGCGGGACGCCCACCGGGGCGCCCCTCGACCCCACGCGCCCTTTCCTGCGTCCGCACGCCCCCTGGCCGGACCGCGCGCGCACGCCCGCGCCCCAGCCCGCCCCCGTGGCGGCCGTGCCCGACAAGCCCGATGTCGCCGCCGCCGTGGACGAGGTCAAACGCCTTCTCGGCGAGGGCCGCATCACCCAGGCCGTCGACATCCTCGGCGCGATCCTGCCCGCCGCCGCCGAACAGCACGGCGAGCACTCCCCGGTCGTCCGCACCCTGCGCAAGCAGTACGCGGCCACGCTCATGGACGACGGCCAGTACCGGCGCGCGCTGCCCGAACTGCGCCGCCTCGCCGACGAACGCGCCGCCGAGGCGGGCCAGGCCGACCCGCAGTCCCTGCGCTTCCGCTTCGACGCCGCCCAGTGCCTGGAGCAGCTCGGTGAACCGGCGGCCGCGATCGCGGAGTACCGCGCGCTGCTGCCGTACTACGAGAACCAGTACGTCTCCGGCGACCCGCAGCTCGCCCACGACGTCCGCCGCCGCATCGGCCTTCTGCTGCTGGCCGTCGGGGACCGGGCCGCCGCGCACGACACGCTCGCGCGGCTGGTGCTCGACGTGGAGCGCCTGCACGGACCGGGACACCCGATGGCCGCGGAGGTCCGTCGGACGTTGCAATGGCTGGGGCAGGTGCGTGGCTAGGTTTTGCCGTTCCCTCAGGGAATCTTGTGGGTTCCGGGAGCGGATCTTTTCGAAAGTGTGAGCGGAGCCGGATAGCTTGCGGTTCGCTTTTGCCAGGCAACGCACAATCAAGGGTGGGGTCTTCATGTCCAGCCATCGGCTGTCGAAGAAGAGCAGATACGTCGCGTGGTCGGTCGCCGGTGCCGCCGTCGTCGCCGGAGCGGGCATCGCCGCGCAGGCCTCCATGGCCGCCACGACCTGGCCCGCGCAGAAGACGTACACCGGCCGCGCCTTCGACACCTGCACCGCGCCCTCCTCGGCCGCCATGAAGGCATGGCGCACGGACGGCTTCTATGGTGCCGCCGCCGTCTACGTCGGGGGCAGGAACCGCGGCTGCAACCAGCCCAACCTCACCGCCTCCTGGGTCAAGTCCGTCAGCTCGGCCGGCTGGAAGCTCATCCCGCTCTACGTCGGCGCCCAGCCGCCCTGCCAGAGCGGTTCCAACCCCGAGAAGCTCACCGCCGCCACCGCCGCCTCCCTCGGCAGGACCGACGCGGACGACGCCGTGTCCAAGGCCTCCGCCCTCGGCATGAAGACCGGCAGCCCGATCTACCTCGACATGGAGGCGTACGACACGACGAACACGTCGTGCAACGACGCCGTGCTCGTCTATGTGCGCGCCTTCGACAAGGAACTGCGCGTGAAGACGTACCGCGCGGGCTACTACGGCTTCACCAGCTCCAGCGCGAAGGCGATCGCCAACGCCACGGACAAGACCGATCTGCCGGGCAACCTCTGGTACGCGCTGTGGGACAAGCAGAACACCACGACCGCGGACTGGCCGTTCGGCGCGACCCAGTACACCGGGCACAGCCGGGCCCACCAGTACATGGTCAACAGCAAGGAGACCCGGGGCGGCTACACGATCACCGTGGACCGCGACGCGTGGGACGCCCCGGTGGCCATCACCGGCTGACGCCCGCCCCACGGCGGAGGGGCGGCGGTGGCGGCGGTGCCTGAAGCGCGCGTGAATCGTTGGTCGAATGGGTTGGCCAGAGCTTGCCCACTGCCTACCATCGATCACCGCAAGACTTTGTGCACCGTCGCACAATCTCCTCAGGAGGTTTCCTTGCCCCGCCGCCGTCGCACCGCGCTCGTCCTGTCCGCCGCGATCGCCGTCGCGGCCCCCCTCCTCACCGCCTGCGGAAACGATGCGCATCCGGGCGCGGCGGCCGTCGTCGGCGGCCGGCGGATCACCGTCGCCCAACTGGAGACCAGGGTGAACGAGGTGCGCCGGGCGCAGCGGGCCGCGGTGCCGGACGAGACGCAGTACCAGCAGGTCCTCGCCTCCACCAGCAGCCTCACCCGCGACACCCTGCACAACATGGTCCTCGACCGGGTCCTGCACCGTGCCGCGCAGGACCAGGGCATCACGGTCACCCGCAAGGAGATCCAGGAGATGCGCACCGGCCTGGAGCAGCAGGCCGGCGGCTCCGAGGCGCTGGCGACGGCCTGGCTGCAGAAGTACGGCGTCGCCCCCAAGCGCCTCGACGAGAACCTCCGTCTCCAGGTGGAGGCGCGCAAGCTGGCCCAGAAGCTCGGCACCGACACCAGCCGGCCCGCCTTCTGGAAGGCCCTGTCCACCGCGTCCGGCGAACTGCACATCGACCTCAATCCGCGCTACGGCTCCTGGGACGTGCAGAAGAGCAGCCGCGTCGACGCGAAGACGCCGTGGGTGCGGGAGGTCACCGCGAGCGGGACGCAGCGGACGGCGTAGGGCCGGGACGGCAGCGGAAGGCAGCGGACGGCGTAGGGCCGGTGCCGGTCACACGATCACATCGCCAGCCTCTGCCTGTGGACAACTCGCGAGGCCGTCGGCGGGCGTGCGTTACGTTCGATGCGTGAACACCACCAGCCTCGAAGCCGTCCAGGAACCGGGCCCGGATGCGGCCCCGGGCCGTGTCGTCCTGCTCACCACCAGTCACCGCGTCGCACCCGGGCTGCTGTCCTGGCCCGCCTGGCAGGCGCTGCGCGCCGCCGACCGCGTGCTGTGCGCGGACGGGGCGCATCCGCAGCTGCCCTATCTGCGCGAGGCCGGCATATCCGTGGACGAGGCGTCGCCCACCGCCCAGGAGCTGGTCGACGCCTGCGCCGGCGGACACACGGTGGTGGTCGTGGCCTCGGGCGAGGGCGAACCGGCCCTCACCGACGGCCTGGCGCGCCTCGCGGGCTCCGGCCGTGTCCGGATGCCCGAACTGGAGCTGCTCCCCGCCTCCTACGACCTGCCGGGCGCCCGTCTCCTCGACCTCGTCCAGGTCATGGACCGCATCCGCGCCGAGTGCCCCTGGTCGTCCCGCCAGACCCACATGGGCCTGGCGAAGTACGGCATCGAGGAGGCGTACGAACTGGTCGAGGCGATCGAGGCCGGTGACCGCGACGAACTGCGCGAGGAACTCGGCGACGTACTGCTCCAGGTCGTCTTCCACTCCCGCATAGCCGAGGAGGACCCGGACGCCCCGTTCTCCATCGACGACGTGGCCGGTGGCATCGTCGCCAAGCTGATCCACCGCCACCCGCACGTCTTCGGCGACGAGACGGCCCACACTCCCGAGGAGGTCAAGGAGCACTGGCTGCGCACCAAGGCCGAGGAGAAGCGGCGCACCTCCGTGACCGAGGGCGTCCCGCTCGGCCAGCCCGGCCTCGCCCTCGCCGCGAAGCTCGCTTCCCGCGTGCGCACGGCGGGACTGGAGGTGCCGCTGCCGCACGGCGAGGGCATCGGCTACGAGCTGCTCGCGCTCGCCGTGCGGGCGGAGGCGGACGGGGTGGACCCGGAGGCGGCGCTGCGGGCGGCGGCACGGGCCTACCGGGACGCGGTGCGGACGGCAGAGGGCGTGCACGAGGGCTAGCCGCCTTCCGGGGCGGGTGCGGGGGCTTACAGGGGCTTGCGGGGAGCGGGAGGCGAGAGAGCCGGCGGGCACCGGCGGCCGCCGCCCGCACTGCCCTCCGCGCGGCACCCGCCGAGAAGCCGGATACCGTCGAGGAGTGACCAACCAGCCCCACCCACCCCACGCCGCCCCTCCCGCCCCCGACCTGTTCACCTGGGAGTTCGCCGCCGACCCCTACCCGGCCTACGCCTGGCTCCGCGAGCACGCCCCGGTGCGCCGGACGGAACTTCCGAGCGGTGTGGAGGCCTGGCTGGTCACCCGTTACGCCGATGCCAAGGAGGCCCTGGCCGACCAGCGGCTGTCGAAGAACCCGGCGCATCACGATGAGCCCGCGCACGCCAAGGGCAAGACCGGCATCCCCGGCGAGCGCAAGGCCGAGCTGATGACGCATCTGCTCAACATCGACCCGCCGGACCACACCCGGCTGCGCCGGCTGGTCAGCAAGGCGTTCACGCCCCGCCGGGTCGCCGAGTTCGGCTCGCGCGTGCAGGAACTGACCGACCAGCTCATCGACCGGTTCGCGGGTGAAGGGTCCGCGGACCTCATCCACGAGTTCGCCTTCCCCCTTCCCATCTACGCCATCTGCGACATGCTCGGCGTTCCGCGCGAGGACCAGGACGACTTCCGGGACTGGGCGGGGATGATGATCCGGCACGGGGGAGGACCGCGGGGCGGGGTCGCGCGCTCCGTCAAGAAGATGCGGGGCTATCTCGCCGAGCTCATCCACAAGAAGCGCGAGGCCCTGCCCGACAGCCCCGCCCCCGGCGAGGACCTCATCTCCGGGCTCATCCGCTCCTCCGACCACGGTGAGCACCTCACCGAGAACGAGGCCGCGGCCATGGCCTTCATCCTGCTGTTCGCCGGGTTCGAGACGACCGTCAACCTCATCGGCAACGGCACCTATGCCCTCCTCACCCATCCCGAGCAGCGACACCGCCTCCAGGCGTCCCTCGCCCGCCACGAACGGGACCTCCTGGAGACCGGCGTGGAGGAACTCCTGCGCTACGACGGCCCGGTCGAGCTGGCCACCTGGCGGTTCGCCACCGAGCCGCTCACCATCGGCGGGCAGGACATCGCACCTGGCGACCCCGTCCTCGTCGTCCTCGCGGCCGCCGACCGGGACCCGGAGAGATTCGCCGACCCGGACGTCCTCGACCTGGGACGGCGTGACAACCAACACCTCGGATACGGCCACGGCATCCACTACTGCCTCGGTGCTCCGCTCGCCCGCCTTGAGGGCCAGACCGCGCTCGCCACCCTCCTCACCCGCCTGCCCGACCTCCGACTCGCGGTGGATCCGGCCGATTTGCGGTGGCGCGGCGGGCTCATCATGCGTGGACTGCGCACCTTGCCCGTGGAGTTCACACCCGTCCGGTAATCGACCGGAGTGGGATATTCCGCGGACCGGCCGCATATCACCCGAGGTGCCCGCCCGGGGCAGGAAGATGACAGACGCTCAACACCGTGATCTTCACGTGATCTGCGCGGCATTAACTTGTGACAAGTGATCGTCTGCCGATACGTTCACTGATCAGCGCGGCACGTCGGCTTCATGTACCGCGCGGGTCACCGCTGTCGCACGAAAGGCTTCCGCATGATTTCCGGGAACGGTCGTCACCGTCGCCCCCGTCAGGCTCCGGCCCTCCTCGTCGCGGCCGGAGTGGCCGGCTCCGCCATCGCCATCCCGCTGCTCGGCGCGGCGAGCGCCAACGCGGCCGACGGCACCACATGGGACAAGGTGGCCGAGTGCGAGAGCGGCGGCTCCTGGAGTGCCGACACCGGAAACGGGTACTACGGCGGCCTGCAGATGTCCCAGGACGACTGGGACAAGTACGGCGGCCTCGACTACGCCTCCAGCCCCGACGAGGCCAGTCGCTCGCAGCAGATAGCCGTCGCCGAGAAGATCCTGGACGACCAGGGCACCACCCCCTGGGCCACCTGCGCACTGCTCTCCGGGCTCACCTCGGACTCCGGGTCGGTCGACGTCGACCCGGGTGTCGGGTCATCCGGATCGTCCGACTCCGGTGACTCGTCCGGCTCCTCCGATTCGTCGGATTCCTCCGGCTCGTCCGACTCGTCTCACTCGTCCTCGGGGTCGGACTCCTCGTCGAAGGGCTCCTCCTCGTCGAAGGCCGGTGCGGGCAAGGGTGCCGACGCGAAGCACGGGTCCAAGGGCTCTGCCGATTCCAGCAAGTCGGACAAGTCGGAATCTTCCGGTTCGAACGGCTCGCAGGGAAGCGGCAGCTCGCCCACAGAAACGGTCAAATCCGACGACTCGGACAACTCGTGGCAGGACGGGGGGTCTTGGAGCCTGGTCGACACCGGCGCGATCGGCGGTGGCCGCCACCGTGGTGTCAGTGCGGACGAAAGCGAAGCAAACGGACAGGGTGCCGAGTCGTCGGGCCGTCACGCCTCGCAGGGCTACACGGTTCGCGACGGCGACACCCTCGCGTCCATCGCCGACTCCCTTGGCCTCGACGGCGGATGGCGCGCGCTCTACGCCGCCAACAAGGCGGCCATCGGGGCCGACCCGAATGACATCACTCCCGGTCAGACCCTGGAACTCGGCGCCGAAAAGGGTGGAAAATAGCGGGAGTTGACGTCCCACTTCGCGCCGAATGTCTGATTTGGTGAAAGTGTGGGATGAGTCTCAGAAGCCCTGATCGTCTTTGAAATTCCCCGGATCGCGTGTCTACGGTCATGACGCTCGTCACCACGAGCCCCGGCTGTCGCAACGCCGAATCCTGCCAGCGGCTGCCCGGGAACAGTCGACGCGTAAAGCGCCGCAGGCAGGAGCGGGGGACCCAAGGTAAGTGCCGCGCCGGACAGTTGAGCCGGGGCGGCTAGGGGTGGAGCCACGCCTCCCAGCGGAGGTGTGGCCGGGCAACTCAACCGGCCCGAACCCGACAGCTCACCTCGCAGGCGTCGGTGAGGGGATCCATTCATGCTGTTTTCCGCCAAGGGCAAGCACCGTCGTCCCTCCAAGGCCAAGGCCACCCGCGCCATCGCGCTCGCCGGTGTCACCGGCGCCGCCATCGCCGCCCCGCTGATGGCCTCCGGTACCGCCTCCGCGGCCACCGCCTCCGAGTGGGACGCCGTCGCCCAGTGCGAGTCCGGCGGTAACTGGGCCATCAACACCGGAAACGGCTACTACGGCGGACTGCAGTTCTCCGCCTCGACGTGGGCCGCGTACGGCGGCGCGAAGTACGCCGGCACCGCCGACAAGGCCACCAAGGCGCAGCAGATCGAGATCGCCGAGAAGGTTCTCGCCGCGCAGGGCAAGGGTGCCTGGCCGGTCTGCGGCAAGGGCCTGTCCGGCGCTGCTTACACTGGCGGCAGCTCCTCGAACGCCTCCTCGAGCCCCTCCACGAGCAGCGGCTCCTCCGCGAGCACCGCCACCCGTTCGACCGAGCAGCAGGCCGCCACCCGCTCCGCGAAGCGCCCGGCCGCGAGCAAGACCGTCACCACCCCGACCGGCAAGAAGGTCAAGAAGGGCGACGGCGAGTACAAGGTCGTCAAGGGTGACACCCTGAGCACGATCGCCGCGAAGCACAAGGTCAAGGGCGGCTGGCAGAAGCTGTTCAAGCTGAACAAGGACATCGTCCAGGACGCGGACCTCATCTACCCGGGTCAGCAGCTGCATCTGAAGTAATACGCGGCGGGCAGCTGAACCACAGCCCCCTCACAACCGTGTCCCCCACAGTGGGGGACACGTGGGGGTCGCCCCCCGTCCCCACGGTCTCCCCGTTCCGGTGCGTTTTCCCCCGTACGCACCGGAGCGGGGTTTCTCTTTGCACCAGTGGTGCTCCACCCGTTTTCGTCCGCCCCTTTGTTCCGACCGGAAACAATGTGTACCGTCTCCCTGTCCGCGGGACGGTCGGTCGGTGGCCGATGGCCCGGGGACGGCTAGGCTCTAGTCGCAAGGCACACCAGCCCCGCACTTCCAGCGTCACATCCCAAGAAGGAGATGCTCGTGCCGTCCATCGACGTCGTCGTAGCCCGGGAAATCCTGGACTCCCGAGGCAACCCCACGGTCGAGGTCGAGGTAGGCCTCGACGACGGCAGCACGGGTCGTGCCGCCGTTCCGTCCGGCGCCTCCACCGGTGCCTTCGAGGCCATCGAGCTCCGCGACGGTGACCCGAACCGCTACCTGGGCAAGGGCGTCGAGAAGGCCGTCCTCGCCGTGATCGAGCAGATCGGCCCGGAGCTGGTCGGCTACGACGCCACCGAGCAGCGCCTGATCGACCAGGCGATGTTCGACCTGGACGCCACCGACAACAAGGGCTCGCTCGGCGCCAACGCCATCCTCGGCGTCTCCCTCGCCGTCGCCCACGCCGCCTCCGAGGCCAGCGACCTCCCCCTCTTCCGCTACCTGGGCGGCCCGAACGCGCACCTGCTGCCGGTGCCGATGATGAACATCCTGAACGGCGGCTCGCACGCCGACTCCAACGTGGACATCCAGGAGTTCATGATCGCCCCGATCGGCGCGGAGTCCTTCTCCGAGGCCCTGCGCTGGGGCGCCGAGGTCTACCACACCCTGAAGAAGGTCCTGAAGAGCAAGGGCCTGTCCACCGGTCTCGGCGACGAGGGCGGCTTCGCCCCGAACCTCGAGTCCAACCGCGCCGCCCTCGACCTCATCCTCGAGGCCATCAAGCAGGCCGGCTACATCCCCGGCGAGCAGATCGCGCTCGCCCTCGACGTCGCCGCGTCCGAGTTCTACAAGGACGGCAAGTACGAGTTCGAGGGCAAGTCCCGCTCGGCCGCCGAGATGACCGAGTACTACGAGGAGCTCGTGGCGGCCTACCCGCTCGTCTCCATCGAGGACCCGCTGTTCGAGGACGACTGGGCCGGCTGGAAGGTCATCACCGACAAGCTGGGCGACAAGGTCCAGATCGTCGGCGACGACCTGTTCGTCACCAACCCGGAGCGCCTGGCCCGTGGCATCGAGGAGGGCTCCGCCAACGCCCTGCTCGTCAAGGTGAACCAGATCGGCTCGCTGACCGAGACCCTGGACGCCGTCGAGATGGCCCAGCGCAACGGCTTCAAGTGCATGATGTCCCACCGCTCCGGCGAGACCGAGGACGTCACCATCGCCGACCTCGCCGTCGCCGTGAACTGCGGCCAGATCAAGACCGGCGCCCCGGCCCGCTCGGACCGCGTCGCCAAGTACAACCAGCTGCTGCGCATCGAGGAGATCCTCGACGACGCGGCGGTGTACGCCGGCCGCAGCGCCTTCCCGCGCTTCAAGGGCTGACCCTTCCTGGGGTAAGGCTTAGCCAGTCGTACGTACGTCCCCGTACCCGGTCCCGTACCGTGTGCGGGGACGTACGCGCGTGTGAAGGGGAGGCGGGAGACATGGCCGTGAAGGACCGTGACCGGTTCTCCACCGCGACCAGGCTGCGGCTGATCGGCGAGCAGACGGCGGCCCGGGTCTACCGCTCCCAGACCAAACGTCAGGCCCGCCGCTCCCGGCTCACCGGCCGGGCCGCGCTGCTTGTCCTCGTCCTGTGCACGATGGTGGTGGCCCTGGCCTACCCGATGCGGCAGTACGTCTCCCAGCGCGCCGAGATCGCCGATCTGGAGCGCCAGAAACAGCAGGCCCAGGAACGGGTCGAGCAGCTGCGCGACCTCAAGGCGCGATGGCAGGACGACTCCTACGCCGAGCAGCAGATCCGGCAGCGGCTGCACTACGTGATGCCGGGGGAGACCGGTTACATCGTGATCGACCCCGGTACGGCCAAGCAGGCGCACGCCTATCCGGGGGCGGCCGACCGCCCCTGGTACTCCAACGTCTGGGACGGGGTCGACAAGTCCGACGCCTCCGACCAGTGAGCCGGTGGCCGCGGGACCGCCCCGGCCAGTGAAACCACAGCCAGAGAAAGACAGCCTGAAGACAGTCATGGAAACGCCTCCGCCGCCCACTCCGCGCACCGAGCCCACCGACGCGGACGTCGAGGCCTTCAAGCAGCAGCTCGGGCGTCCGCCGCGCGGGCTGCGGGCCATCGCGCACCGGTGCCCCTGCGGTCAGCCGGACGTCGTGGAGACGGCACCGCGCCTGCCCGACGGCACACCTTTCCCGACGACGTACTACCTGACGTGCCCGCGCGCCGCTTCCGCGATCGGCACGCTGGAAGCCAACGGCGTGATGAAGGAGATGACGGAGCGGCTCGCGACCGACCCCGAGCTGGCCGCCGCCTACCGCGCCGCCCACGAGGACTACATCGCGCGCCGTGACGCCATCGAGGTCCTGGAGGGCTTCCCGAGCGCGGGCGGCATGCCGGACCGGGTGAAGTGCCTGCACGTGCTGGTGGGCCACTCGCTGGCGGCGGGACCGGGCGTGAACCCCCTCGGCGACGAGGCGATCGCGATGCTGCCGGAGTGGTGGCTCAAGGGGCCGTGCGTACAGCCGCTGGAGGCACCCGACCCGGCCGACGAGCACCCCGGTGAGGAGGGTGCCGTCGTCGACGACCCCACCGCGGTCCGCAGTGGTTTCTTCGCGTACCGGCCGATGGTCCCGCCCGGCTTCTCCCGGGTCGCCGCCGTCGACTGCGGTACGAACTCCATCCGGCTGCTCGTCGCCGACGTCAACCCGGCCACCGGTGAGCTCCTGGAGCTCGACCGGCGCATGACGATCGTGCGGCTCGGACAGGACGTGGACCGCACCGGCCGGCTGGCCCCCGAGGCGCTGGAGCGGACCTTCGCGGCCTGCCGGGAGTACGCGGACGTGATCCGTGAACTGGGCGCCACGAAGGTGCGGTTCGTGGCGACATCCGCCTCCCGGGACGCCGAGAACCGGGACGACTTCGTGCGGGGCGTCCTCGACATCCTCGGGGTCGAGCCGGAGGTCATCTCCGGCGACCGGGAGGCCGAGTTCTCCTTCACGGGCGCCACGAAGGAGCTGACGGGCCGGGACGACCTCACCAAGCCCTACCTCGTCGTGGACATCGGCGGCGGTTCGACGGAGTTCGTGGTGGGGGACGAGCGCGTGCGGGCCGCCCGGTCCGTGGACGTGGGCTGCGTGCGGATGACCGAGCGGCACCTGGTGCGCGAGGGCGTCGTGAGCGATCCGCCCACCGAGGAGCAGATCGCGGCCATGCGGGCCGACATCGAGGCCGCCCTCGACCTCGCCGAGGAGACGGTCCCGCTGCGCGAGGCGCACACGCTCGTCGGGCTCGCCGGGTCGGTCACGACCGTGTCCGCGATCGGCCAGGAGCTGCCCGAGTACGACTCCGCCCGCATCCACCACTCGCGCGTCTCCCGCGACCGCGTCCGTGAGATCACAAGTGAGCTGCTCCGCTCCACCCACGCCGAGCGGGCGGCGATCCCCTCCATGCACCCGGGGCGCGTCGACGTGATCGGCGCCGGTGCCCTCGTGCTGCTCGCGATCATGGAGCGGATCGGGGCGGAGGAGGTCGTGGTGAGCGAGCACGACATCCTCGACGGCATCGCGTGGTCGGTGGCGTAGGAAACGCCGGCCGCCGGTCCACGCAACGTGCCCGCAGGCCCGGCTCCCCTTGTGCGGGGCCGGGCCTGCGGTTGCTTCCGGCACGCAGGGCGCGGTGGTCCGAGCCACCCGGCGCGGGTGGTCTGAGTCTCCTTTGCTACTGGGCAGTAGCCGCCGGGTGAGCAGGATGGATAACGTATGAGCGCGTTCCGGGGGTGGCAACGCGCCCCTGGGTGACGCGCTCCCGGAAAACTTCGTGAAGTTCTTCACAAGGAATTCGGCCCTATTCGGGGGCCGAAGGTCCCTTGTTGGTCCGTTCGGGGGCTCAACGGCCCCGAGGGCGCGCTCGGGAGGGCGTGACCGGGGTGTTGCGCGAGGGCGTCGGGCGAGGGTTTTCCGGGGGTCTCACAGACCCTCCGAGCGGCCGGAGAGGCAGCTCACGCGCCGTTGACAACGGGTCGCGGTACACCACGGTTCCCGTCCGCCGCCATGACCTGCGTCACGCGGGCCGCGGAGTGTAGCACGGGCCCTCAAGAAGCTTGTGAAGGGGCGCACGAGCGACCCTCAGGGGGCGGGTGGATACTCGATGCCATGAGCACCACGGAGCGTCCCAGGATCCTCGTAGTAGGCGGTGGGTACGTAGGCCTGTACGCAGCTCGGCGCATCCTCAAGACGATGCGCTACGGCGAGGCGACCGTCACGGTCGTCGACCCCCGGTCGTACATGACCTACCAGCCCTTCCTCCCCGAAGCCGCCGCCGGCAGCATCTCCCCTCGCCACGTCGTCGTTCCGCTGCGACGCGTGCTGCCGAAGGCGGAGGTCCTCACTGGCCGGGTCACCACCATCGACCAGGACCGCAAGGTCGCCACGGTCGCCCCGCTGGTCGGCGAGGCGTACGAGCTGCCCTTCGACTACCTGGTGATCGCGCTCGGCGCGGTCTCCCGCACCTTCCCGATCCCCGGCCTCGCCGAGCAGGGCATCGGCATGAAGGGCATCGAGGAGTCCATCGGCCTGCGCAACCACGTCCTCGAGCAGCTCGACAAGGCCGACTCCACGACCGACGAGGAGATCCGCCGCAAGGCGCTCACCTTCGTCTTCATCGGCGGCGGCTTCGCCGGTGCGGAGACCATCGGTGAGGTCGAGGACATGGCCCGGGACGCGGCCAAGTACTACAAGAACGTGTCCCGCGAGGACATGCGCTTCGTCCTCGTCGACGCCGCCGACAAGATCCTTCCCGAGGTCGGCCCCAAGCTCGGCCAGTACGGCAAGGAGCACCTGGAGAGCCGGGGCGTGGAGATCTACCTCTCCACCTCCATGGACTCCTGCGTCGACGGTCACGTGGTGCTGAAGAACGGCCTGGAGGTCGACTCCAACACCATCGTGTGGACCGCGGGCGTCAAGCCGAACCCGGCACTGTCCCGCTTCGGCCTGCCCCTCGGCCCCCGCGGCCACGTCGACTGCGAGCCCACGCTCCAGGTCGCCGGCACCGACTACATCTGGGCCGCGGGCGACAACGCCCAGGTGCCGGACATGGCCGCCCGCAAGGCCGGCGTGGAGAACGCCTGGTGCCCGCCGAACGCCCAGCACGCGCTGCGCCAGGCCAAGGTGCTCGGCGACAACGTGGTCTCCGGCATGCGGGGCTTCCCGCAGAAGGAGTACAGCCACGCCAACAAGGGCGCCGTCGCCGGTCTGGGCCTGCACAAGGGCGTCGCGATGATCGTCCTGGGCAAGACCAAGATCAAGCTCAAGGGCCGTCTCGCCTGGTACATGCACCGTGGCTACCACGGTCTGGCCATGCCGACCTGGAACCGCAAGATCCGCATCTTCGCCGACTGGACCCTCGGCATGTTCCTCAAGCGCGAGGTCGTGTCGCTCGGCGCCATGGAGAACCCGCGCGAGGAGTTCTACGAGGCCGCCAAGCCGGCGCCGGTGGCTGCCGCCGCGAAGACCGAGGAGAAGGCCAAGGCCTCCTGACCTCCCCGGTCGCCGAACCATCCGAAGGACCTCCCGCCATCCGTGGTGCGGGAGGTCCTTCGGCGTTCCGGCGGGGCTGAGAGACGGTGTTTCCCTGGGTTTCCCCAGGTTTCCCGAAGTTTCCCCGGCTGTAACTCCTTTGCGGGACTGCGCCGGGCGCCGTCCGGTGTTTACGTGGTGTACCTACGTCCGGGATCCGTCGTCACGGAGGTGTGCGCCATGACCGAGGCCGCGTCGCGGCTGACGAGTGCTGCCGAGCAACTGCTGGGAGCGCCGCTCTCCCTGCGGGTTCGTGCCTGGGACGGTTCGCGGTCCGGTCCGCCGGGCGCGCCGACCCTGGTCGTCCGCAACCGCCGAGCCCTGCGCCGTCTGCTCTGGAGGCCCGGCGAACTGGGCCTGGCCCGGGCCTGGGTGGCCGGCGACCTGGAGATCGAGGGCGACCTCTACGCCGCCCTCGACGTGTTGTCCGGACTGGTGTGGGAGCGCGGGGACGGCGCCAGGAGCCTCGTACAGGCCCTGCGCGACCCGGGCGTACGGGCGGCCGTCCGTGAGCTGCTGAAGCTCGCCCGGCACCCGCTGCCGCCCGCCCCGCCCCCCGAGGAGGTCCGCCGGACCGGCCATCTGCACACCCGGCACAGCGACAAGCGGGCCATCAGCCACCACTACGACGTCGGCAATGACTTCTACGAGATCGTCCTCGGCCCGTCCATGGTGTACTCGTGCGCCTACTGGGAGGAGTCCGGGACCCTGGAGTCGGCCCAGCGCGACAAGCTCGGACTCGTCGCCCGCAAGCTCGGCCTGACGCCCGGTCAACGGCTCCTCGACGTCGGCTGCGGCTGGGGCTCGATGGCGATCCACGCGGCCCGCGAGCACGGCGTGAGCGTCGTCGGCGTCACTCTGTCGCACGAGCAGGCCGCGTACGCCCGCAAGCGCGTCGCCGAAGAGGGACTCGCCGACCGGGTCGAGATCCGCGTGCGGGACTACCGGGACGTCACCGACGGCCCGTACGACGCGATCTCCTCCATCGGCATGGCCGAACACGTCGGCGCGGAGCGGTACCTCGAGTACGCCACCGCGCTGTACAGCCTGCTGAAACCGGGCGGGCGGCTCCTCAACCACCAGATCGCCCGCCGCCCGCAGCACGACGAGTCGACGTACCGGGTCGACGAGTTCATCGACGCCTATGTCTTCCCCGACGGCGAGCTCGCCCCCCTCGGTACCACCGTCACCCAATTGGAGCGCGCCGGATTCGAGGTGCGCGACGTGGAGTCGATCCGCGAGCACTACGCCCTCACCCTGCGCCGCTGGGTCGACCGTCTGGAGGCCGACTGGCCCCGCGCGGTACGGCTCACCGGTCCCGGCCGCGCCCGCGTCTGGCGGCTCTACATGGCCGCCTGCGCCCTCGCCTTCGAGCGCAACCGCATCGGCGTCAACCAGGTGCTGGCGGTGCGCGCACCGGAGTCCGGGGAGTCCGGGATGCCGTTGCGTTCCCGTACCTGGAACTGAACGCGCGAGGCCCCGTTCCCCGGCGTGTCCGGAGGGGAACGGGGCCTCGACGTCCGTACGGCTACTCCGACTTGATGGCGGCCAGCATGTTCAGCCGGGCCGCCCGCCGGGCCGGCCACAGCGCGGCCAGGACGCCGACCGTGCCGGCCAGCAGCAGGAAGACGGCTATCCGGGCCCAGGGCAGGACCAGTTCGTAGGTCGCCATCTTCGTGCCGAGCAGCTCACCGGCCGCCCAGCCGAAGAACACGCCCAGGCCGATGCCCAGCACGCCGCCGAACAGGGAGATCACCAGGGACTCCAGGCGGACCATCCGCTTGACGGACCTGCGGTCCAGGCCGATCGCGCGGAGCATGCCGATCTCCTGGGAGCGCTCGAAGACCGACATCGCCAGGGTGTTGATGACCCCGAGGACCGCGACGATCACCGCCATGCCGAGCAGGCCGTAGACCATGTTCAGCATCAGCGTGAACATCTTCGCGATGTCGTTGGAGATGTCCTGCTTGTCCTGGACCTTGATCGCCGGGTTGACGCCGAGGACCTTCTCCAGCCTGTCCTTGGCCGTGTCGGAAGCGCCGTCCGCCGTCTTGACCCAGACCTGCATGTCGGCCGGGTCGCTCAGGTGGGGGGTGAGGACCTTGTTGTCGAGGATGATCCCGTTGAGCATGTCGTTGCCCTCGTAGATCCCGGCGACGGTCAGCTTCTGCGCCTTGCCGTCCTCGTAGTGCACGGTGAAGCCGGAACCCGCCTTCCAGCCGTGTTCCTTGGCCTTGTCCTTGTCCACTACGACCTGGGTGCCGCCCACCTCGAAGGTGCCGTCGTCCACCTTCAGGTCCATCAGCCGGGCGATGGCGGAGCCGTTCACGCCGGTCAGGAACTCGGTCCCGCCGTCGACGCGGGATTCGCCGTTGCGCAGCGGGCTGCTGGCGGTGACGCCGTCCGCGGTGGCGATCTTCTTCGCCACGTCCGGGGAGAGCGGGCCGCGATTGGCCATCGAGACGACGTAGTCCGCGCGGATGGCCGAGCTGGCCATCTTGTCGATCGACGTCTGCAGGCTGCCCGCCATCACCGTCATGCCGGTGATCAGCGTCAGGCCGATCATCAGCGCGGACGCCGTGGCCGCCGTACGGCGCGGGTTGCGCACCGAGTTCTGGCGGGCCAGCTTGCCCGAGACACCGAACACGCGCAGCACCGGGGCCGCGGCCGCGATCAGCGGGCGGGACAGCAGCGGGGTCAGGATGAACACGCCGATGATGAGCAGGACCGCGCCGATACCCATCGGGCCCTGGGCGGCGTCGGCGTCCATCGACGTGGCCGCGAGCACCACCGCGACGCCGGCCGCCGAGAACAGCGCACCGAGCGTGTTGCGCAGCACCAGCGACTTGGTGGTCGCCTTGGCGTGCAGGCTGCTCATCGCCGCCACCGGCGGGATCTTCGCCGCCCGGCGGCCCGGCAGCCAGGCGGCCAGCACGGTGATCACGATGCCGACCGTGAGCGCAGCCACCACGGTGCCCGGCGTGATCACCAGCGGCCCGTCCGGCATGCTCGCGCCGAGGGAGCTCAGCAGGCTCCGCAGCCCCGCGCCGATGCCGATGCCGGCGACCAGACCGGTCGCACCGGCGACCGCGCCCACCACGAGCGCCTCGATCAGCACTGAGCGGGTGACCTGTCGGCGGGAGGCGCCGACCGCCCGCAGCAGGGCCAGTTCCCTGGTGCGCTGGGCGACCAGCATGGTGAAGGTGTTGGCGATGATGAACGTGCCGACGAACAGCGCGATGCCGGCGAACACCAGCAGACCCTGCTTCAGACCGCTCATCGAGGAGGAGATCATCTCGGCCTGGTCGTCGGCCAGCTTCTTGCCGGTGGTGGTCTCCACCAGGCGCGAGGGCAGCGCCTTGTCCAGCCCGGCCTTGAGCGCGCTCTGACTGGTTCCCGTCGCCGCCTTCACGTCGATCTCGTCGTACGTGCCCTTCTTGCCGAACAGGCTCTGCGCGGTCGGCGTGTCGAACAGGGCGAGGCTGCCGCCCGCGGCCACGTTGCCGTCGTCGGTGGTGAAGATGCCGCTGATACGCGGGGTGAGGACCGGGCCGTCGACGGAGATGCGCACGGTGTCGCCGACCTTGTAGCCGGCGCGCCCGGCGGTCTTGGAGTCGATCAGCACCTCGCCCTTGCCGCGCGGGGCGTGACCGCTGACCAGCGGGTAGCGGGCGTCCTTGGTGCCCCAGTAGTTCCCGCCCGCGGACTGCCAGCCGTTGCCGAGCAGCTTGCCGTCCTTGCCGGCGATCGCGGTGAAGCCGCTGACGACCCCGGTCGCCGAGGCGGCGCCCGGGGTCTTCGCCGCCCGGTCGAGCAGTGCCTGGGTCAGCTCGGGGGTCTTGCCGACCTTGTTGCCCCTGGAGTCCTGGTACTTGGGCTGTACGGCGACGTCGACCTGGTCGAAGCCCTTGGCGGAGCTCTTCTGGTAGGCGTCCGAGACGGTGTTGGTGAAGACCAGCGTCCCCGACACGAACGCGACGCCGAGCATTACGGCGAGCACGGTCATGAGGAGCCGGGCCTTGTGCGCGAGTACGTTGCGCAAGGCGGTTCGGAACATGGGTTCTCTTCGGTCCGTGGTGTGGTCGGCGGTCAGCTGGTGCGGCCCTTGGCGTCGAACCGCTTCATGCGGTCCAGCACCGATTCCGCCGTGGGCGCGTGCATCTCGTCGACGATCCGGCCGTCCGCGAGGAACACCACCCGGTCCGCGTAGGCCGCGGCCACCGGGTCGTGTGTCACCATCACCACCGTCTGGCCCATCTCCCGAACGGAGTTGCGCAGGAAGCCGAGCACTTCGGCGCCGGAGCGCGAGTCGAGGTTTCCGGTCGGTTCGTCGCCGAAGATGATGTCGGGCCGGGAGGCGAGGGCACGGGCGACGGCGACGCGCTGCTGCTGGCCGCCGGACAGCTGGGACGGGCGGTGGCCGAGCCGGTCCGCCAGACCGACCATCCGGATCACCTGGTCGAGCCACTGCTGGTCGGGTTTACGGCCCGCGATGTCCATCGGCAGGGTGATGTTCTCCAGGGCCGTCAACGTGGGCAGCAGGTTGAACGCCTGGAAGATGAACCCGATCTTGTCCCGGCGCAGCTTGGTCAGCTGCTTGTCCTTCAGGGAGCCCAGCTCGGTGTCGCCGATGCGCACGGACCCGGAGGAGAACGTGTCCAGACCGGCCACACAGTGCATCAGCGTGGACTTGCCGGATCCGGACGGCCCCATGATGGCGGTGAACTCGGCCTGCCGGAACTCGACGGAGACCCGGTCGAGGGCGACCACCTGGGTCTCGCCCTGTCCGTAGATCTTCGACAGATCCGTGGCGCGCGCGGCCACTGTGGTGGTCCGGTCGGCGATGGGTGTGGTGGTCACGGAAGGGCGCTCCTGTCGGGACGACGGCGTTCGGCGGTACTGATCCATCGTCCCGGCCGCCCACCGCCGTGTAGTCACCCGCTGTTCCGGTTCCCGGGGCAGACTCCGGTCGGACCGGAGCCCGTCGTGTCATACCTGGGGATGACGGCGAACCCCGAGGAGGAGCGGGGAAGACGTCGAGAACAGGTGGAGCCCCCTTGTTCGGACGGTGAAATTCCGTCATTCCGCGTACGCGCGTACCCACCGCGCGTAACGCTATTGGCAAGTGCGGATGGCGCGTACCGGGGGCTGATGCTCCCTCAGACGTCAATAAAATAAGACAACATCGGTCCGCCCGTCCGCTGTTCGGGGGACGTATCCCGATAGGCTCGGAACCTCGAAGCGGAGCCCATGGCCTGCCCGGATGGTGGAATGCAGACACGGCGAGCTTAAACCTCGCTGCCCCTCGCGGGCGTACCGGTTCAAGTCCGGTTCCGGGCACTTCCCGCGCCTGTCCACGGCGCCACGGGATCGCTGTTCCCCAGCTGTAGCCACCAGATGGCGAGCGCCGCTCCTGACTCGGGTGTCAGTAGTACCCCTTGATCTTCATGGTCCCGACCGTTGACACGGGGCGGAGGCGGTCGGAGACTCATGCGCGGAGATTCGTGAAGGAAACTTCACTATGCGAACAGGTGTGAACAGTCTGAAGGGAGCGGCCGGTGCGCACCACTGTCGGCATCATCGGAGCCGGCCCCGCCGGTCTTCTCCTCGCGCGGCTGCTGCACACCGCGGGGATCGACTCGGTCGTCCTGGAGAGCCGCGACCGCGCCTATGTCGAGCAGCGGCAGCGGGCCGGGATCCTGGAGCAGGGGACCGTGGACGTGCTGCGGGCTGCCGGCGCCGGGGAGCGGATGGACCGGGAGGGGCTGCGGCACGACGGGATCGAGCTGAGGTTCGCGAAGAGGCGTCATCGCGTCGACTTCCCCGCCCTCACCGGCGGCCGGTCGGTGATGGTCTACGCCCAGACCGAGGTCTGCAAGGACCTCATCGCCCTCCAGTCGAAGGAGGGCGGCCCACTGCTGTTCGAGGCGGAGGCGCTGGCCGTGGAGGGGGCCGACGGCGACCGTCCGCGGGTGCGGTTCCGGCACGAGGGCCGCGAGGACGTCCTGGAGTGCGACTACGTCGTCGGCTGCGACGGGTTCTGGGGAGTGGGCCGGAAGGCCGTACCCGTGTCCCTCTCCCGGGTGTTCGAGCGGACGTACCCCTACGCCTGGCTCGGCATACTCGCCGACGTCGCCCCCTCCCACGACGAGCTCGTCTACGCCCGCCACGACCGCGGTTTCGCCCTGCTGTCCATGCGCCCGCCCGTCACCCGCCACCACCCTTCCGAGGAAGTCGCTTCGCTCCCTGTTGAATCCTTCGTCTCCCGCCTCTACCTCCAAGTGCCCGCGGACACGCGGGCCGAGGAGTGGAGCGACGAGGACATCTGGGACGAGCTGGAGCGGCGCTTCGAGACCGCCGACGGGTGGCGGCTGGAGCGCGGGCCGATCACCCAGAAGTCGGTCACTCCGATGCGCTCGTACGTCCACGAGCCCATGCGGTACGGCCGCCTCTTCCTCGCCGGGGACGCCGCCCACATCGTGCCGCCGACCGGCGCCAAGGGGCTCAACCTGGCCGTCGGGGACGTCGTCACCCTCGCACGGGCGCTGGCGCACGAGAAGGAGACCGGGTCGCCGGAGCTCCTGGACGCCTACTCCGCGACCTGCCTGCGCCGTGTCTGGCAGGCCGAGCGGTTCTCGTACGACATGACGGCCCTGCTGCACCGCGCCCCCGACGCCACCCCCTTCGACGACCGGCTCCGGCTGGCCCGTCTTGAGCGGATCGCCGCCTCCCGCGCGGCCGAGACCGACCTGGCGGAGGCGTACACCGGCTTCCCGTTCGAGTGACTGGTTTCCGGCCGGTTCCGGGCAGGTAGCAGGTTGGTCATGGAATGGAGCCCTCCATGGCCGGGAATCAGGCCTCCGCGTAGCGTGTTGGGCAGCACGGCAGGGGAAAGATCCTCCCCAAGAACGAGGGTCGATCCTTTGCCAATCTATTACTCTTGAGGCCAAGGCCGCGCAGAGTGGTCATGGAGGAGTGAAATGAGGAGCAGTAACCCGGTCTTCTCGCGACGGGGGTTCAGCCGTGACAACGGCTACGCGGGCTTCAACACCGCGCCGCAGGCCGGGTACGCACAGGGCAACCCGTACGCCCAGAGCGGCAACCCCTACGCGCAGAACCCGTACGCGCAGAACCCTTACGCCCAGCAGGACCAGCAGTACGGCGCCCCGCCGCAGGCCCCGGTCACCACCGGCCGGATGACGATGGACGACGTCGTCATGCGCTCGGCCATGACGCTCGGCACTGTCGCCGTCGGCGCCGTCCTCGCGTGGGCGCTGCTGCCGGTGTCGACCACCAGCTACGGCCTGGCGTTCGGTTCCGCCATCATCGCGATGGTCCTGGCGCTCGTGCAGAGCTTCAAGCGCACCCCCTCGCCCGCGCTGATCCTGGGATACGCCGCCTTCGAGGGCGTCTTCCTCGGCGTCATCAGCGAGATGTACAACAGCCGGTGGAGCGGTGCCCCGTTCCAGGCGGTGCTCGGCACCATGGCGGTCTCGGGCGCGACCCTGCTGGTCTACAAGGCCGGCTGGATCCGCGTCACCGCCCGCTACGCCCGGATCGGCATGGCCATCGCCATCGCCTTCGTGGTGGTCATGGCGGTCAACCTGCTGCTGGTCGCGTTCGGCGTCGCCGAGGACGGCGGTCTGCGCAGCTTCGGTCCGCTGGGTGTGCTCGTGGGCATCATCGCGATCCTGCTCGGCGCGTTCTTCCTGACCCTCGACTTCAAGCAGATCGAGGACGGCATCGCGTACGGCGCCCCGCGCGAGGAGGCCTGGCTGGCCGCGTTCGGCCTGACCATGACCCTCGTGTGGATCTACGTGGAGATGCTGCGACTGGTGGCGATCTTCAGCAGTAACGACTAGCTCACGACCGGCTCGCCTGTCGGCGGGTCCATCTGTCGGAGCTGACGCGAAGGGCCCCGGGTTCCCCCGGGGCCCTTCGTCGTGTGCGCGGTGCGCGTCCAGGGCTGTCCTAGAGCAGCTTGCGCGCGGCCCTCCTCAGGTCATATTCATGAACGATCGCCTTGGCGTGGCCGTACGCGAGATTGTGCTCGTGGCGGAGCCAGCTGACCTTCTCCTCGAAGCGGAAGAGAGCGGGGCCTTCTTCGACGGCGCGAAGCCAGTCGGAGACTTCACGGCCTGTGCAATGGGGGATGCGGGCGAGCAGATTGCGATGGGTCTCCTCGGAGAAGACTTGGGACATCGGCGCCTCCGGACGCATTCGATGAAGCCGGTCCTTCACGTCACCGTGCCTGAGCGTTGGCGTATTGGCAACAGTCCAGGTGCGACGCGTAGTCTCGCGGCGTGGTTGACACGACACCTCTGACCCGAGCTGTGGATCACTTCGCCGACCGGCTGAGGGCCGCGCCCCAGAGCCGCCTCCAGCGCAGCGCCGCCGCGGAGGCGCTCGCGCTGGCCAGGGAGTTGGCGCTGCGCGCCCAGCGGATCGAGGATCCCTCGGGGGAGCCTCGGGAGATGCCGGACGCGGGCATGTTCGCGGTCGCCGACCAGATCACCGTGGCCGTACACGACTTGGCGGTTGTGCTGAAAACCGACGCCGAGGTCGAAGAGGCGGTGAGGCTGGTGGAGGAGGCACAGAAACGCGCCGGGGTCTGAGGGACCGCCGACGCGTGAGTGGCTGGTGTGCTGCTGGGTGTTGGGCTACAGGGACGCGATGACCCGGTCCGCCAGGATGTACACGTTCTCCGCGCCGCACGCGAACGTCAGCGTGTACGCGCCCGAGATTCCCGAGCCGCCGAGGAGATACGGGGCCTCGCCCGCGCGCAGCGCGGCCGCGAGGCGTTCCGCGGTCTCACGGTGGCCCGGGGTCATGCACAGGGTCGTGCCGTCGGCGAAGACGTAGACGTCGAGGGTGCCCAGCGGGCCCGGGCGGACGTCGGTGAGTTCGACACGGGACTCGGCCAGCTCCTCCAGGGTGCCGGCCGTGCGCTCGTGGTCGTTCACGACGGGCGACTGCGCCGGTACGAAGTCGGGGTGCGAGGGGTGGCGCCGGCGGGCCGCGGCCAGCTCGGGGGACTCCGTGGGGGTACCTCCCTGGACGAAGTCCTTGGGGGAGAACTCGTCGGCGTCCGCGCTCGGCTCGGTCACCGGCTCCAGCGACTCCATGCCCACGAAGTCGGTCTGGCGGGGCAGGAACATCTCGCCCTCGGCCAGGCCGAGCAGCGAGGGCGTGTCGGAGGCGTCACGGGACTCCTGGGCGGCCCAGAACGCGCGCGCCTCGGCGAGTTCCCGCTCGCGCTCCTCGGCGAGCGCCGCGGCGACGGCTGCGCGTATGTCCTCGGCGTCGGCGGTGGTGCGGGCCGCGGGCAGCAGGGCGCGCATCGCGGCCGCCTGGTTCTCGGCGAGCTGGGCGTGCAGGGCCGCGACCTGGCGGCGCAGTACCAGCACGCTGCGCAGGACGGCGACGCCCACGGCGCCGGTGGCTGCCGTGGTGAGCAGCAGGGCGATGGGCATGGCGCTCACTGACGTACTCCCTGGTTCAAAGTCGACCCCCGACTTCCTACATCAGCTTGAAGGGCGGACTAACCAGCTGTCAGTGCGTAACATCACGAAACGGACAGGAGCTCGGTCCTGAGGTCCACCTGTGCAACCACTCTGACCTGCGTGTATACCTCCCCGGAGGGAGATAGGTCACATCCTGGGGGAGATTGGATCACAAATCGACCCGGTGTTCGAGATTCGTCGAACGCCGGGTCGAAAGGGTCACGTTGGGTCCCGCCCCGGTCACGGTGCGGGACCCTTGCGGGGATCAGCTCAGGCGCTCGATGACCATCGCCATGCCCTGGCCGCCGCCGACGCACATCGTCTCCAGACCGAACTGCTTGTCGTGGAACTGGAGGGAGTTGATGAGTGTGCCGGTGATCCGGGCGCCGGTCATGCCGAAGGGGTGGCCGACGGCGATGGCGCCGCCGTTGACGTTCAGCTTGTCGATGTCGATGCCGAGGTCCCGGTAGGAGGGGATCACCTGGGCGGCGAAGGCCTCGTTGATCTCGACCAGGTCGATGTCGTCGATGGTCAGCCCGGCGCGGCGCAGAGCCTGCTGGGAGGCCTCGACCGGGCCGAGGCCCATGATCTCGGGGGACAGGCCGGAGACACCGGTCGACACGATGCGGGCGAGCGGGGTCAGGCCGAGCTCGCGCGCCTTGGTGTCCGACATGATGACGAGCGCGGCCGCGCCGTCGTTCAGCGGGCAGCAGTTGCCCGCGGTGACCAGGCCGTCCGGACGGAAGGCCGGCTTGAGGCCTGCCACGCCCTCCAGGGTGACGCCGGCGCGCGGGCCGTCGTCCTTGCTGACGACCGTGCCGTCGGGGAGGGTCACCGGGGTGATCTCGCGCTCCCAGAAGCCGTTCTTGATGGCCTCTTCGGCGAGGTTCTGCGAGCGGACGGCGAACTCGTCCATGTCCTGGCGGGTGACGCCCTTCAGACGGGCGAGGTTCTCCGCGGTCTGGCCCATGGCGATGTAGGCGTCGGGGGCGAGGCCGTCCTCGCGTGGGTCGTGCCAGGTCGTGCCCTCCTGCTCGGCGACCGCGGCGGTACGGGCCTCGGCCTCGGCGAAGAACGGGTTGCGCGTGTCCGGCAGGCTGTCGGAGTTGCCCTTCACGAACCGCGAGACCGTCTCGACACCGGCCGAGATGAAGACGTCGCCCTCGCCGGCCTTGATGGCGTGCAGGGCCATGCGGGAGGTCTGCAGGGACGAGGAACAGTACCGGGTGATCGTGCAGCCCGGCAGGTGGTCCATGCCCATCTGTACGGCGACTACGCGGCCGAGGTTGTTGCCCTGCTCGCCGCCGGGAAGGCCGCAACCGAGCATCAGGTCCTCGATGTCCCGCGGGTCCAGCTCGGGGACCTTCGCGAGGGCGGCCTGGATGATCGTGGCGGTGAGGTCGTCCGGGCGCAGGTCCTTGAGGGAGCCCTTGAAAGCGCGGCCGATCGGCGAGCGGGCGGTCGAGACGATGACGGCTTCGGGCATCACGGCTCCAGTCAAAAGGGGGCGGCGCGCAGCGCCTCATACGGGGGTTGGCGGGGCTGGTTGGGAAGTTACCCGTACGTATGGCCCGGGTCACGCGTGTGGCGGTGTGACCCTGACCGCAATTGTCTAAGCGCTTGCTTGGCGCTCACCTCGGAGCGCTCACAGAGCTCACAGCGCTCACACTCCGCCTATACCCACCCGCCCCCCGACTCGGTCGGCTGGGAGGCCGGTTCCGACGCGGAGGGTTCCGCCGGGGCGGGCGTCGCCTCGGGCACCTGGCGGCGCCTGCGGCGCTTGAGCAGTGCCCACGGCCCGCGCGACCCGGTCGGCATCGCCGCCGTGACCTCCGTGCCCGCCTCGGACGCGGCCTCCGCGGCGGCCCTCGCCACCGGCAGGAAGCCCTCCCGCCGCGACACGTCCGGCCGCTCCTCCTCCGCCGGCCACAGGCCCAGGGCCGCACAGACGGTCGGCAGGACCGCCATCGCCGCCGTGGCGTAGCCCTCCGCGGAGGGGTGGTAGTTGTCCGGGCCGAAGAGCTCGCGCGGGTTCGCCGCGAACTCGGGGCCCAGCAGGTCGCCGAGGGACACCGTGCGGCCCCCCTGCTCCACCGCGCCGATCGTCTGGGCCGCCGCGAGCTGCCGCGAGGCCCGGCGGGCCAGCCAGCGCAACGGCTGCTGGACCGGCTCGATCGTGCCCAGGTCGGGACAGGTGCCGACGACGACCTCGGCACCGGCCGTGCGCAGCCGACGTACCGCCGCCGACAGATGGCGGACGGAGCGCGTCGGCGGCATCCGGTGCGTCACGTCGTTCGCGCCGATCATGATCACGCAGATGTCCGGGACGGGAAAAGGAGCGGACAGGACCAGGGCCACCTGCCGGTCCAGGTCGTCCGACTGGGCTCCAGGCAGGGCGACGTTGTGGAGCTGCACGGGGCGCTCCGCCACCGCCGCCAGTCCCGACGCCAGCAGCGCGCCCGGCGTCTGGCCGGCCCGGTGCACGCCCTGGCCCGCCGCCGTGGAGTCGCCCAGAATGGTCAGACGGAGGGGCGGTTCGCCCGGGGCGTCATAGGCATTGCCGTACAGGCCGTCCGCCACGGGGACGTGCCGGTCCGTGCCGTTGCCCACCCGGCTCCTGGCCATCCGCACCTCGGCCAGCACCAGACCGACGGCCGCCGCGCCGACCAGCCCGGCCCCGCCGCCGCCGTACGCCGCACCGGCCGCGATCCGCCGGGCCACCCTCGCCCTCGACATGCTCGTCATGCGTCGCCGCCACCTCCTCGTTGCCGTACATCCACTCATTGCCCCGTACCGACCGTCGGCCAATCTCAACAGGGAGTGAACGCACATCTCGGGCCGTAGGCTGGCGGAACAATCACGACCATTTTTTGCAGCGACCGGAGACAACGGTGCGATTCCACGACTCGATGATCAGCCTCGTCGGCAACACCCCGCTGGTGAAGCTCAACAGCGTGACCCAGGGCATCCAGGCGACCGTCCTGGCCAAGGTGGAGTACTTCAACCCGGGCGGTTCCGTGAAGGACCGCATCGCCCTGCGCATGATCGAGGCCGCCGAGCAGAGCGGGGAGCTCAAGCCGGGTGGCACGATCGTGGAGCCCACCAGCGGAAACACCGGTGTCGGCCTTGCCATCGTGGCCCAGCAGAAGGGCTACAAGTGCATCTTCGTGTGCCCCGACAAGGTGAGCACCGACAAGATCAACGTGCTGCGGGCCTACGGGGCCGAGGTCGTCGTCTGCCCGACCGCCGTCGACCCCGAGCACCCGGACTCGTACTACAACGTGTCGGACCGGCTGGTGCGCGAGACGCCCGGCGCCTGGAAGCCCGACCAGTACTCCAACCCCAACAACCCCCTTTCGCACTATCACTCGACCGGCCCCGAGCTCTGGGAGCAGACGGAGGGGAAGATCACCCACTTCGTGGCGGGCGTCGGCACCGGCGGCACCATCTCCGGCACCGGCCGGTACCTGAAGGACGCCAGCGACGGCAAGGTCCAGGTCGTCGGCGCCGACCCGGAGGGGTCCGTCTACTCCGGCGGCTCGGGGCGGCCGTACCTGGTCGAGGGCGTCGGTGAGGACTTCTGGCCCACCGCGTACGACCGGACCGTCGCGGACGAGATCGTCGCCGTGTCCGACAAGGACTCCTTCCAGATGACGCGCCGGCTCGCCAAGGAGGAGGGCCTCCTGGTCGGCGGCTCCTGCGGCATGGCCGTCGTCGCCGCGCTGCGTGTCGCCGAGCGGCTGGGCCCGGACGACGTGGTGGTCGTCCTCCTCCCGGACAGCGGGCGCGGCTACCTCAGCAAGATCTTCAACGACGAGTGGATGGCCGACTACGGCTTCCTGGAGGACGAGGGCCCCAGCGCCCGCGTCGCCGACGTGCTGAGCGACAAGGCGGGCGGCTCCATCCCGTCCCTCGTCCACATGCACCCGGAGGAGACGGTCGGCCAGGCCATCGAGGTGCTGCGCGAGTACGGCGTCTCGCAGATGCCGGTCGTGAAGCCGGGCGCCGGTCACCCGGACGTGATGGCCGCCGAGGTCGTCGGGTCGGTCGTGGAGCGGGAACTGCTCGACGCCCTGTTCAACAAGCGGGCCTCGCTCGACGACCCGCTGGAGAAGCACATGGGCGCCCCGCTGCCGCAGGTCGGCTCCGGCGAGCCGGTCGGCGACCTGATGTCCGTGCTCGGTACGGCGGACGCGGCGATCGTCCTCGTCGAGGGCAAGCCGACCGGTGTGGTCAGCCGGCAGGACCTGCTGGCCTTCCTCGCCAAGGGCGGAAAGCAGTAGCGAACGTCCGGTGAACCGCCCGTGTCGGCACCGGACTTGCCGTGCCCCGTCCACGTCGTGGACTTCGCGGAAGTGGTACGAGCGTGTCACGTGCGCGCAGCACCCGCTTAACACGGGTCCGGCACATTAGTGGGTGTCGGCAGGGCGGGAGCGGCTCCCCGCCCAGGCCGGCGCCGAACGGCGCCAAGGACCTCCGGAGCGGCTCCCGGACCTCCATGGACGCCACGGACGCGCAAGCCCGGCCCTGACCCGGCACGCGTCCCTCGCGGGGACCGCCGTCGTCCCGCCCCCCGGCAACGGGGGTGCGGCGGTCCCCGCGCATTACCTTTCCCCGTTACGGCTCGACTTCTCCTCGTTACAACTCGGTGGACCGGTCCGGCCGGTGCCGCCGCGCGGCGAAGAGCTCGGGGTTGAGGCGAACGGCCTGGACCGCGTTGACGCCGACGATCCCGACCCAGGCGGCCACGAGACCGGGCAGGTGCGCGATCCCGCCACCGATCGCGGACAGCGGGATCGCCAGCACCAGCGAGACGATGGCGAAGCCGAACCGCTCACCCCAGGAGTCGGTTCCCCTCGGGGACCGGGCACCGCGGGCGACCTGCATCTGCTGCTCGGCGAACTGCCTGCGCAGCCGGCGCTCGACCGCGGCGTCGATCCGCTGGTCGACCTTCTCCAGGAAGGAGTCGACCAGCGCCGGCTCGTACTCCTCGCCCAGTTCCCTGCGGGCCTGCAGAGTGGCGTCGAGTTCCTTCTTCAGGTCGGCGTCCTGCGCTTCCATTCCCGTCATACGGGCCACGTTAGGGAGCCGGGGACCTCGCCGCACTGGGGATAGCCCCCCAGTCGGCCTGGGGCTGTCAGGGCAGCAGGGAGACGAGTCCGGTGTCGAGGTCGAAGCGTGCCGCGGTGATGTGCGCCGATGTGAACGCGGGGTCCGCGCGGATCGCGTCCCGGACCCAGGCTGTGTGGGCACGCATGGTGAGTTCGGCCCAGTCGCCGGGGACCGCCCGGGTCCGCAGCGCGGCGGGTGCGATCTCGCTCACCAGCAGTTCCAGGTGGCCCGGCACGGGCTCCCCGGAGCGCAGATGGTCCAGGGTGGCGGTGACCGCCCCGCACCGCTCGTGCCCGAGCACCAGCACCAGCGGAATGCCCAGTTCCTCGACGCCGTACTGGATGGACCCGAGCACCGCCTCGTCCAGGACCTCGCCGGCCGTCCTGGTGCACAGCAGGTCCCCCAGCCCCTGGTCGAAGACCAGCTCCGGCGGTACGCGCGAGTCGATGCAGCCGACGATCACGGCGAAGGGGTGCTGCCCGGCCGCCAGCGCCTCGCGCAGCCCGCGTGCCTGGTGCGGGTGCAGGGGGCGGCCGGAGGCATAGCGCCGGTTGCCGGTGAGCAGCTGGTCGAGCGCGGCGCGGGCGGTGACGGGGCGTGGTCGGGGGGCGGTGGCCGGGCGGGGTCGGGGGGCGGTGGCCGTCGGTGACGGGGCGGCGGCCAGCGCGCCGGCGGCGGCCGTCAGGAAGGTCCTGCGGTCGGTAGAGGCCATGACGCCTCCTCAGGTGTCGTGCCAATAGCGCACGATCACCGTAAGCACCCGGCAGGTCACGTTGCGTGGCTGTTTAACGACTCTTGGTGTCCCTTGCTCCGCTGCATAACATCATGCAGAGTTCTTGGAGGGTGAATAGAGAGGGGCATGGGGAGGGCATGGAGAGGGGCATGGTGGACGCATCCGCATCCGCATCCGCGCACTCCGGACTCGTGGTCCTCGACGGGATCGGTCTCGGCGTCGATGACGTCGTGCGTCTCGCCGACGGGGTCGTGCGGCCGGTTCCCGGGACCGACGCGATGAAGCGGGTGACGGAGTCCTGGGACGCGGCCCGGCAGATCGCCGCCACCGGACGCGTCTACGGCCGCTCCACCGGTGTCGGCGCCAACCGGAACGTGGACGTGCCCTCCGAAGCGGCCGCCGAGCACGGGCTGCGTCTGCTGCGCAGCCACGCCGGCGCCATAGGGGACGAGCTGCCGGCCCGGCAGGTGCGGGCGATGCTCGCCGTCCGCGCCAACCAGCTGCTGGCCGGGGGTGCCGGGCTGCGGCCCACCGTCGTCACGGCGCTGTGCGAGGCGCTGGAGAGCGGGGCGCATCCGGTCGTCAACGAGTTCGGTTCGGTCGGCACCGGCGACATCGCGGCGCTGGCGCAGGCGGGCCTGGCGCTGGCGGGGGAGCATCCGTGGCGGGGAGCCGGCGCCCCCGATCCGCAGCCGCTCGACAACAACGACGCCCTGGCCTTCATCAGCAGCAACGCCCTCACCCTCGGCCAGTCCGCGCTCGCGCTGCACGAACTGCGCGGGCTCATCGAGGCCACCCAGGTCGTGGCCGCCCTCTCCTTCCTGGCCGTCGACGGGTCGCACGAGGCGTACGCCGCTCCCGTGCACGCCGCCCGCCCGCACCGGGGCAGCACCGAAGTCGCCCGCCGGATGCGGCGGCTGATCGGGGCCGCCGACCGGCCCACCCCGCCGCTCGGCCGGATCCAGGACCCGTACGGCTTCCGCTGCCTGCCCCAGATACACGGCCCCGCCCACGACGCGGCGGACGCGCTGGAGCAGGTGCTCACCGTCGAGATCAACGCGGCCGCCGAGAACCCGCTCATCTCCCCCGAGGACCTGGCCGCCTATCACCACGGCGGCTTCTACCAGGCGCAACTCGCCCTCGCCCTGGACCACTTCAGGCTCGCCCTGATGCAGGTCGCACGCCTGTCGACGTCCCGCCTGTCCACCCTCAACGAGCCCGCCTACACCCGGCTGCGCCCCTTCCTCGCCGACCACGAGCCCGCGTCCTCCGGCGTGATGATCCTGGAGTACGCCGCCGGGGCCGCCCTCGGCGACCTGCGGGCCTTCGCGGCCCCCGCGTCGCTCGGCCACGCTGTACTCTCCCGGGGCGTCGAGGAACAGGCCAGTTTCGCCTCGCTGGCCGCCCGTCAAACGCTGCGTGCCTGCGATGCGTACCGTCTGGTGGTCGGCTGCGAACTCGTCGCCGCCGTACGGGCGCTGCGCCAGCGCGATCTGAGGCCCGGCCCGAAGCTCCCGGCCGGGCGGGCGCTGGCGCTCGCCGAGTCGGTGCTCGACGAGGACCTGGCCGACCGGCCGCTCACGGACGACGTGACGTCGGCGGCCGCACTGCTCGACCGGTTCACGGACATCTGGAGGGGGAGCACGTCATGAGCGTGACCGACAGCCCGGCCACACGGTTGCAGGCGCTCTTCGAGGGGCACCGGCTCACGCCGACCCAGCGGCGCATCGCGCACAGCATGGTGCGGCGGGCCGCCGACGTGCCGTTCCTGTCCAGCGTGGAGCTGGCCGAACTGGCCGGGGTCAGCCAGCCGTCCGTGACCCGCTTCGCGGTCGCCCTCGGCTTCGACGGCTACCCGGCCCTGCGCAGACACCTGCGCGAGGTCGTGCCCGCCGAACCCGCCGCGGGCCCGGGCTCGTACAACGAGTACCAGCAGGCCGTCGAGGCCGAGATCGAGAATCTGCGGCACCTGGCCGAGGTGCTGGCCGACCCGCGGCCGGTGCAGAAGGCGGGCCGGATCCTGGCGGCCTCTCGACCCCTGCCCGTGCTCGGGCTGCGGGCCGCGGCCTCCCAGGCGTACGGCTTCGCGTACTTCGCCGCCAAGGTCCACCCGGACGTCCGGCTGCTCGACCAGGGCGGCACGATGGTCCACGACCGCATCGACGCGGCCGTCCGCGCGGGCGCCTCGGCCCTGCTGTGCTTCGCGCTGCCGCGGCATCCGCGCGAGGTCGTCGACACCCTGGCGTACGCCAAGGAGTCCGGCCTGACGGTCGTCTCGGTCGCCGACTCGGCGTTCGCGCCGGTCGCAAGGCACTCCGACCTGCTGCTGCCCGCCGCCGTTGGCACCGGGCTCGCCTTCGACACCGCGTGCGCGCCCATGTTGCTGGGACGGGTTCTGCTGGAAGCCATGGTCGACGACCTGCCGGACGCGCAGGCCCGGCTGGAGGAGTTCGACGCACGGGCGGCGGCACGGGGGCTGTTCGTGGAGTGACCCGGCCGCTCCTCCCGTGCCGCTCTCAGACTCGTCTCACCTTGGCTCGTTAGCGTGCCCGGCCGACGGGACTTTCGCAGCAGGCCCCAGGAGGCGGAGCATGGCGCGCGGAGAACGCGGAGTACGCGGAGGACACAGCCTGGCCCGGGTGGCCGTCGTCGTACGGGCCGGGGCGGCGCCGCTGTGGTGGTGCGGGGTGTTCGCGGCGGGCATCGGCGTCCTGCCGCCTGGGGTGACCGGGCGCCGGATCGGCGTCCTGGCCGGGGCCGCACTGTTCATCGTCGGCGCCGCCGTCGTGGCGTACTCGGGCCGCGGGCGGTACGCCGCCCTGGCCCGGAGCACCGCCCGCGCGGGCAGGCACGACGTGCTCCAGGACCGCGCGGCGACCGTGCACAACTGGCGCCGGGGCCACCGCTGGTGGCTGCTGCTCGCCTTCGCCGTCGCGCTGGGCAGCTCGTTCACCGTGCCCGCGGCCGGCGGCATGCTGCTGGCCGGGACCGGCGCGGGGCTGCGGCTGAAGGCCGCCTGGCTCGGCCGCCGCGAGCGGGCCGAGGACACGCTGCTGTGGCTGCGCGTCGACTGGCTCGACAAGCGCGGCGGGCGCCCCGCGGGCAAGGCGGTCAGGGCCTACCGCGGTACGGGCGTCGCCGCGGGCGACGCGGCCCCGGGCGGGGCCCGCCGCCGCACCGCGGCGCTCGTCTGAGCTCAGACCTCGAGCTCCTCCTCGATCCGCTTCAGCTGGTGCCTGGCCATCGCCAGGTTGGCCCGGGACTGGTCGAGGACCAGGTAGAGGAACAGACCGTTGCCGCCGCGGCCCTTGAGCAGCCGGATCAGGTGGTACTGGCTGGACAGTGTGATCAGGACGTCCTCGATCTCACCCTTCAGGCCGAGGTGCTCCATGGTGCGCATTTTGGCGCGGATCACGTCCGTATTGCCGGCGGCGGCCACGTTCAGGTCGAAGCTCTTACTGCCTCCCATCGTGCCCAGCGCCATACCGCTGGTGTAGTCGACGAGCGCGACTCCGGTCGCGCCCTCGATCGAGGTGAGTGCTTCCTTCAGCGCGGTCTCGGCGTTGGCCATCGTGCTGCCTCTTTTCCTTTGATGCTTCTCAACTGTCGGTCGCGGTGCGCGCGTCGGTTGCCGTGCGCCCGTCGGTGGCGGTGGTTCGTGGGGTGCGGGTGGGTCTGGTGCGTTGGCCGGCGGACCTGGCCGCCGGTCCCGGCTTCACCTGCTTCTTGGCCGCGGCGGCCTCGGCTGCGTCGACCAGCTCCCCGATGCGGGCGCCGGCCCGGCGCCCCTCCAGGTGCAGCCGGCCGACGTTGACCCGGTCCTGGGCGAGCAGCGTCAGGACGGCGTGACGGCCCGCCGCGTACGTGGCGATGTAGCCGTCCGCGCCGCGCACCAGCAGCTCCCGGAAGTCGCCCTGCCCGGTGGTGTCGGCCATCCGGACGGCGACGCCGAGCGCGGCCGCGGTCAGCGCCGCCAGGCTCTCGGGGTCGACGCCCGGGGCGTCGTGTGCGACGACGAGTCCGTCGACGCCCGCCGCGAGGGCGCCGGTGAGCTGGGGTACGCGGCTGCGTAGTCGGCGTAGTTCGTCCACGATGTCGGGCTCGGCCGCCATCAGATCTCCCCTCTCGGCGGGTCGGTTCCGTTCAAAGGGACTCCAGCGCATTCCTGAGCCTCTTCAGCAGCGCGATGTCGGGGTCGGTGACCTGGGGAAAGAGCGGGGGCGCCGGTCCGGGCGCCGTCGTGCCCGGCGACACGAGTCCCGCCGCGGCCAGCCGGCGTACGTCCACCAGCGTGTGGAACGCCTTCCTGCCCAGCTCCCGCGCTATGTCCGACGCGGTGCGGACGCCGTCCAGCCGCTCCAGGACCGCCCGCTGTCGGGGTGTGACCGGTGGGGCCGCGACCGGGTCGGCCCGGATCAGCGGCGCGCTGTCGGTGACCGGGTCCGGCCAGATGCGGTGCAGAAGGGCACGGCGGCGGAGGGTCTCCCGCTCCAGGGCGGTGACCGGCACCGGCCGCAGGGGAGAGGGGGGGACCGCGGCGCCGTACCGGAAACGGCCCGGGGTGCTGCTGGGAGCCAGGGCGAAGTACCCGGCGTCGTACAGCGCCTCCAGGTGGCACAGCTCCAGCGCCCCCGTGGCCAGGCGGCCGACGGTGAGCAGCAGACGGACGGCGCCGAGTGGGCTGCCGGCCTGGTCCGTGGCCTGTCTCCAGTCGGCCGGGGCGAGCGCGCCGCGGGCCGTGAGGAGCACGTCGAGGCCGGGGGAGAGGGGGCTCTCGGCGTGCACCACGCGGCCCGCGGTGAGGTGCAGGGTGCCGTGCTCCCGGACGAGGACACCGGTGGCCCGCTCGTCGGCGAGCCTGGTCAGCATCGGCGAGAGGCCGCTCTGGCCCTGGCCCTGGCTCCGCTCCCGTGCGCCCGCCTTGCCCCGTACGGGCAGGGGCGGAGGAGTCCCGACCACGGTCATGCCAGCACCAGCCGATCGGCCATGTCGCCGAGCCGGATGCGGGCGAGCGCGAGATTGCCCTCCTCGCGGGCCAGCCACAGATGCAGGAACACGGTGCTGTCGAAGGACGTGACCACGAACCGCAGCAGGTGGTAGCTGTCCCGGTTGCTGACGATCAGGTCCTCGACCGGAGGCCGCTCGTCGTCCGGGTCCCTGGCCGCGAACGCGCCGTGCTCGGCGGCCAGCCGTGCCAGTTCGGCGGCCTCGGCCGCGGTCGTCTCGTGGTCACCGCCGGGGGCTTCCCCGACGGTGCCCAGGGCCAGCCCGCTTGTCCAGTCCACCAGCGCCGCACCCCGGGCACCGGGCAGACGCATCGCTTCGAGCAGGCACTCGTCGATTCCGGGCACCGCGGTTTCCCTCCCACGTGGGACTCCGGCTGAGTGACGGAGACACTACGCAACGTGTGCGGGGGGAGTGACTCTTATGGCATTTTCCGGTGGAACATGCGTCCGTAGGACTAGGGTGGGTCAACTTGCCTGCTTTTCACTCCAGTTGATCGTCGTAGCAGCCGGTGCGTGTCAACGGCCTCCAGTCGTCCGAAGGGTGGTGAGGGCGGACACGTGCGCCCCTCCCGAGTCGGCCACGATCTCGTCGAGCGTCTGCGGCTCGCGCACCGTCGCGAAGGCCACGCCGCCCGACCCGTCCGGCGCGAAGCCGTAAATCCCCGGCCGCACAAGGGAGTTGTAGGCGTAGTGGTGGGCGAAGTAGTACGCGCCCGTGTCCAGCGCCGCGGCGTGGTCGCCGGGCTCCAGGAGCGGGAGCGCGCGCCCCTGGGCGAGCAGGTCGCCCGAGAAACAGGCCGGACCCGCGACGTCCTGCACCACCTCGGGACCCGGCTTGGGCCGCCCTTTCGCGTCGTACGCGGCGATCCTGAGCGGCCACGCCCCCGGCACGTACACCGTCCGTGTCGCCACCTGCACGCCCGCGTGCGTTACGGCGATCCGGCGCCCGCCGGCGCTCTTGGTGTACTCCACCCGTGCCACCACGGTCCCGTGCTTGGCCAGCAGCGACCGCCCGAACTCGGTCACCAGCCCGTACCGCCCGTCGAACAGCCCCGGCACCGCCTCGCTCAGCAGTCGCGCGTACTGCGCGTACGTCGGTGTCGTCACGTCCGAGGCGAAGTTCACCGGCAGCCCGCCGCCGATGTCGAGCGTGTCGATCTGCCGCCGCCCCAAGCGCGTGTTGATCTCCTCGGCGAGCGCGTACGTCTCCGCCACGCCCTGCGCCATCAGCGGCAGCGGAATGCCCTGCGAGCCGGTGTGTGCGTGCAGCCGGGTCAGCCACGGCCGGTCGGCGTACGCCTGTACGACCCACTCCCGGGCCCCCTCGTCGCGCAGCGCCACACCGAACTTCGAGGTCGGCGTCGCCGTGGAGGTCGCCTCGATGGAGCCGCCGCCGACCTGCGGATTCACCCGGATCCCGAGTGGGGAGCGGCTGGGGGCCGACCCCATCAGGGCGTCGAGGCGATCCAGCTCCTGCGGGCTGTCCGCGTTGACGGCGATCCCCAGCGCCAGCGCCTCGCGCAGCTCGGCCGGGGTCTTGGCGGGCGAGTCGAGGACGGTGCGGGCCGGTGGAATCCCGGCCGTGCGCGCCAGCGCCAGCTCGCCCGGACTGGCCACCTCCGCGCCCACGCCCTCCTGGTGCAGCAGCCGCAGCACCGGCACCAGCGGGGTCGCCTTCACCGCGAAGGCGTGCAGCACGGGCGTCCCCGGCGCCACCACCGCGTCGAACGCCGCCCGCAGCGCCGCCGCCGATTTCCGGATGCCGGTGACGTCCAGCAGTCCGATGACTGGCGCGCCGGGCGCCCCGGGCCCGACCAGCCCCCGCTCCACCGCGGCCCGCACCGCCTGGTCGCGCCGGGCGACCCGCTCGCCGTCGTCCCCGTAGTCGCCGCTGCTGTCCACCGAGGCCCCCGTCCTGTCGTTGTCCGCGCCCATGCGTCCAGCCAAACACCGACGACACGCCGACGCCGCCGCGCCGATGTATTGACTAGTTCTATTCAGAGAGTCAGGATGTGAATAACAAGAGCAACACTCCACTGGGAGCAATCCGCTAGGAGGCAGACCATGTCAGGACCCCGCCCCGTACGAGCACCGCGCGGTACGGAACTGAGCGCCCTGGGATGGCAGCAGGAAGCCGCCCTGCGGATGCTGCAGAACAACCTCGACCCCGAGGTCGCCGAGCACCCCGACAAGCTCGTCGTCTACGGCGGCACCGGCAAGGCCGCCCGCGACTGGCGCTCCTTCGACGCGATGGTGCGGACCCTTCGCACCCTCAAGCAGGACGAGACCATGCTGGTCCAGTCCGGCCGGCCGGTCGGCGTCATGCAGACCCATGAGTGGGCCCCGCGCGTCCTGATCGCCAACTCCAATCTCGTCGGCGACTGGGCCAACTGGGAGGAGTTCCGCCGTCTGGAGGCCCTCGGCCTGACCATGTACGGCCAGATGACGGCCGGCTCCTGGATCTACATCGGCACCCAGGGCATCCTCCAGGGCACCTACGAGACCTTCGCCGCCGTCGCCGCGAAGAAGTTCAACGGCACCCTCGCCGGCACCATCACCCTGACCGCCGGCCTCGGCGGCATGGGCGGCGCCCAGCCGCTCGCGGTCACGATGAACGACGGCGTCGCGATCTGCATCGACTGCGACCCGCGCGCCATCGAGCGCCGCATCGAGCACCGCTACCTGGACGTGAAGGCCGACTCCGTGGAGCACGCCCTCCAGCTCGCCGTCGAGGCCCGCGACGCCCGCCGTCCGCTCTCCATCGGCCTGCTCGGCAACGCCGCCGAGCTGCTGCCGCGCATGCTCGCCGAGGGCGCCCCGATCGACATCGTCACCGACCAGACCTCCGCCCACGACCCGCTCGCCTACCTGCCGGTGGGCGTGGAGTTCGAGGACATGGCCTCCGCCGCCGCCAAGGACCCGGCCGGCTTCACCACCCGCGCCCGTGAGTCGATGGCCAAGCACGTCGAGGCGATGGTCGGCTTCATGGACGCCGGCGCCGAGGTCTTCGACTACGGCAACTCCATCCGCGGCGAGGCCCAGCTCGCCGGGTACGACCGTGCGTTCGCCTTCCCCGGCTTCGTCCCCGCCTACATCCGCCCGCTGTTCTGCGAGGGCAAGGGCCCCTTCCGCTGGGCCGCCCTGTCCGGCGAGGCCTCGGACATCGCCAAGACCGACAAGGCGATCCTGGAGCTCTTCCCGGAGAACGAGTCCCTGCACCGCTGGATCAAGATGGCCGGCGAACGCGTCCACTTCCAGGGCCTGCCCGCCCGTATCTGCTGGCTCGGCTACGGCGAGCGCGACAAGGCCGGCGAGCGCTTCAACGACATGGTGGCCTCGGGCGAGCTGGCGGCCCCGCTGGCCATCGGCCGCGACCACCTCGACTGCGGCTCCGTCGCCTCCCCGTACCGCGAGACCGAGGCGATGCTCGACGGTTCCGACGCGATCGCCGACTGGCCGCTGCTCAACGCCATGGTCAACGTGGCCTCCGGCGCCTCCTGGGTCTCCATCCACCACGGCGGCGGCGTCGGCATGGGCCGCTCCATCCACGCCGGCCAGGTGACGGTGGCCGACGGCACGAAGCTCGGCGGTGAGAAGATCCGCCGGGTCCTCACCAACGACCCCGGTATGGGTGTCATCCGGCACGTGGACGCGGGGTACGACATCGCGGAGTCGGTCGCGGCCGAGCGGGGCGTGCGGGTGCCCATGCGCGAGGGTGACGAGGCGTGAGCCAGCGTTCTGCTGAGCCGAGCGGCAGCGGTCCGGTGGGGGCTGAGCTCTCGTCGCCGTCTGCCGCTTCGGCTGTGCCCACCCGTTCCGCCCTGCGGAACGACTGCCCACAGCCTGTGATGACTGCGGGCTCGTTCCATGACATGTGGCGTGAGCTGTTGCCCATCGGACGGCACCCCGATTCCGGCGGCTACCGGCGCTACGCCTGGACCGGTGCCGACGGTGACTGCCGGGCCTGGTTCAAGGAGCAGGCCGAGGTGCGCGGGCTCGCGTACGAGGTCGACCGGAACGGCAACCAGTGGGCCTGGCTCGGCGACCCGACCGCGGGCGACGCCGTCGTCACCGGGTCGCATCTGGACTCCGTGCCGGACGGCGGGGCCTTCGACGGGCCCCTCGGGGTCGTGTCCTCCTTCGCCGCTCTCGATGAACTGCGGTCGAGGGGAGCACAGTTCACCAGGCCCCTCGCCATCGTGAACTTCGGCGACGAAGAAGGCGCCCGGTTCGGGCTCGCCTGTGTCGGGTCGCGGCTCACCGCGGGACAGCTCACCGTCGAGCAGGCCCACCGGCTCACCGACGGCGACGGGATCAGCCTCCCGAAGGCCATGGAGGCCGCCGGTCACGACCCCGACGCCATCGGGCCGGACCAGGAGCGGCTCGCCCGCATCGGCGCCTTCGTCGAACTCCACGTCGAGCAGGGCCGGGCACTGGACCTGTCCGGCGACCGGGTCGGCATCGCCAGCGCCATCTGGCCGCACGGCCGCTGGCGGTTCGACTTCCGGGGCGAGGCCAACCACGCCGGCACGACCCGGCTCGTGGACCGCCGCGACCCCATGCTGTCGTACGCCGAGACCGTCCTCGCCGCCCGCCGCGAGGCCGAACTCGCCGGTGCCGTCGCCACCTTCGGCAAGATCGCCGTCGAGCCGAACGGCGTCAACGCCATCCCCTCCCTGGTGCGCGGATGGCTCGACTCCCGCGCCGCCGACCAGGAGACCCTCGACACCGTCGTCACGGGTGTGGAGAAGGCGGCCCGCGAGTACGCCGCCGCACACGGCATCGACCTCGACGTCGTCCGCGAGTCCTTCACGCCGGTCGTCGAGTTCGACCACGCCCTGCGCGACGAACTGGCCCGCATCCTCGGCACGGACACCGGCCTCACGGTGCCCGTCCTGGGAACCGGTGCCGGACACGACGCCGGAATCCTCTCCGGGAGCATTCCGACCGCCATGCTGTTCGTGCGCAACCCCACCGGTGTCTCGCACTCCCCGGCCGAGTTCGCGGCCGAGGACGACTGCGAGGCCGGGGTGACCGCGCTCGCCGACGTACTGGAAGGGCTGGCCTGCAGGTGACCACACGGACCTATTGGCTGGAGCACGCCTGGCTCGACACCCACGTCGAGCCGGGCGTGGCCGTCACGGTGTCGATCAGCGGCTCCGCCGCGGGTGCGGACGGCCGCATCACCGCCGTGCGCACCGATGTGCCCACCCCGCCCCCCGGCGCCGAGATCCTCCGCGGCCTCACCCTGCCCGGGCTCGCCAACGCCCACAGCCACGCCTTCCACCGCGCGCTGCGCGGCACCGTCCAGGTCGGTTCCGGCACCTTCTGGACCTGGCGCGAGGTCATGTACTCGTTCGCCGACAGGCTGACCCCGGACACGTACCACGCGCTCGCCCGCGCCGTGTACGCGGAGATGGCGCTGGCCGGTGTCACCTCGGTCGGCGAGTTCCACTACGTGCACCACGCGCCCGGCGGCACCCCGTACGCCGACCCGAACGCGATGGGCGAGGCGCTCATCGCGGCCGCCGCCGAAGCCGGAATCCGCATCACCCTCCTCGACACCGCCTACCTGTCCTCCGGCTTCGGACAGCCGCCCAACACCCACCAGCTGCGCTTCTCCGACGGAAGCGCGGAGGCCTGGGCCGAACGCTGTTCAGTTCTCAAGGAACGCGATCACGCACGGATCGGAGCGGCGATCCACTCCGTACGGGCCGTGCCCGCGCGGGAGCTGGCGACGGTGGCGCGGTGGGCCGAGGAGCGGCGGGCCCCGCTCCATGTGCACCTGTCCGAGCAGACCGCCGAGAACGACGCCTGCATGGAGACGCACGGCTGCACGCCCACCCGGCTCCTCGCCGACCACGGTGTCCTCGGCCCGCGCACCACGGGCGTCCACAACACGCACCTCACGGACGAGGACATCGCGCTGCTCGGCGGCTCGGGGACCGGCACCTGCATGTGCCCGACGACGGAACGCGACCTGGCGGACGGCATCGGACCCGCGGTCGCCCTCCAGCGCGCGGGCTCCCCGCTCTCCCTCGGCTCAGACAGCCACGCCGTCATCGACCTGCTCGAAGAGGCACGCGCGATGGAGCTCAACGAGCGGCTGCGCACCCGCGCCCGGGGCCACTGGACAGCAGCGGCACTGCTGCGCGCGGCTTCGGCCGACGGTCACGCCGCCCTGGGCTGGGACGAGGCCGGCACGATCGGGACCGGTGCGCTCGCCGATCTGACGACGATCTCCCTCGACTCGGTCAGGACGGCCGGGCCGCTGCCCAGACTGGGCGCCGAGACGGCCGTATTCGCTGCGACCGCGGCGGACGTGCGTCACACGATCGTGGGCGGCCGTCATGTCGTGCGGGACGGCGCCCACACGCTCGTACCGGACGTGCCGTCAGCGCTGGCAGGCGCCGTCGAAGCCCTGCGCGGCTGAATCCCACCGTCATCCCTGAGGACACCATGAGCAGCAGCACCGTCATCACCAACATCGCCACGCTGGTCACCAACGATCCCTCCCTCGGCGACGGCTCTCCCCTCGGTCTGATCCAGGACGCGGCCGTCGTCATCGACGGCGACCGCATCGCGTGGACCGGTGAATCCAGCAAAGCACCCGCCACTGACAATCGGGTCGACGCCGGCGGCCGCGCGGTCCTCCCGGGCTTCGTCGACTCCCACTCCCACCTGGTCTTCGCGGGCGACCGCACGCAGGAGTTCAACGCCCGCATGTCGGGGCGGGCGTACAGCGCGGGCGGCATCCGCACGACGGTCGCGGCGACGCGGGCGGCGACGGACGAGGCCCTGGAGGCGAACCTCACCCGTTACCTGAGCGAGGCCCTTCGCCAGGGCACGACGACCTTCGAGACGAAGTCCGGCTACGGCCTGACGGTCGCCGACGAGTCCCGCGCCCTGCGCATCGCCTCCGCCCACACGGACGAGGTCACCTACCTCGGCGCCCACATCGTCTCGCCCGACTACGCCGAGGACCCGGCCGCGTACGTGGCCCTGGTCACCGGTGAGATGCTCGACGCCTGCGCGCCGTACGCCCGCTGGATCGACGTCTTCTGCGAGAAGGGCGCCTTCGACGGCGACCAGGCGAGGGCGATCCTCACCGCGGGCAGGGCCAAGGGCCTCCACCCCCGCATCCACGCCAACCAGCTCTCCTACGGCCCCGGCGTGCAGCTGGCCGTCGAACTGGACGCGGCCAGCGCCGACCACTGCACCCACCTCACGGACGCGGACGTGGACGCCCTGGCGAGCGGCCGTACGGTCGCCACGCTGCTCCCCGGCGCCGAGTTCTCCACCCGCGCCGAGTGGCCGAACGCCCGCCGCCTCCTGGACGCGGGCGTCACGGTCGCCCTGTCGACGGACTGCAACCCGGGCTCGTCCTTCACCTCCTCGGTCCCCTTCTGCGTCGCGCTGGCGGTACGGGACATGGGGATGACGCCGGACGAGGCGGTGTGGTCGGCCACGGCGGGCGGGGCGGCGGCGCTGCGCCGCGACGACATCGGCCGCCTCACCCAGGGCGCCCGCGCCGACCTGATCCTTCTCGACGCCCCGAGCCACGTGCACTTGGCCTACCGGCCGGGCGTGCCGCTGGTCGAGGCGGTCTGGCGGCGAGGGGCGCGGGTGGTCTGAGCCGGCCCGGTCAGGCGATGAGCGGTGCCTGGGCGAGCGGCAGGACGCCGGTGGTGTCCTGATCCGCTGCCACGCGGACCGGGCACACCGCCGACAGCCGTGACACACGCAGGCTCTCGCCGAGCACGCCGCCGCCCGAGCCGAGCAGGTGCGCCGAGCGGGCCCTGACGTCCGCGGCCAGACGCGGCCCCCGCAGGGCCGGTGCCCGCGTCAGGGCGTCGGCCAGCGCGATCACGGCCACCCGGGCTCGGCGCACCAGGCACAGCTCCGCGTGCACGGCCCACACCGGCAGCCCCCGTGCCGCCACGGCCAGTGTGGCGAAGGACGTCAGCCCGCAGTCGGCCGCGACCAGCACCGCCCGGTACCCGCCGCCCTCACCCGCACCGGCCACCCGCGACAGCGCCCGCAGCAGCGGGGGCAGCCGGTCCTGCGGCGCGAGTACGGCGAGCACGGCGCCGGGGACGACTGCTCCGGCGAGGTGCGCGTCCACGGGCGGCATGGCCTCCGCCGTCACCGCGAGACCCGCCCCATGGGCCAGCGCCACCAGTCGTTCGGCCCGCCTCGCCTCGCCCTCCGTGTACATCACGGTCAGGGCCGTTGCGCCCAACGCGAGGGTGCTGTCGTGGAGCATGCGGATGAGGCCGCCCTCGGCGGGTGCCCAGGTCACCGCGGGGTTGCGGCCCGGCACGAAGGGCAACAGGCATGCGAGGCCCGCCTGTTCGTAGGTCGGCAGGGCATCGGCGGCCACCGCCGGGTCGGCGTGGCCGACGACCGCCGTGTAGCCGCTTGCGGAGATGGTGTCCCCGATGCCCAGGGTCTCGTGGTGCACGTGCCAGTCGGCCGCCCCCGGAGCCACGGTACGGATCCGGTCCACCTCGGCGAGGAGGACCGCTCCCGCGGTCGTGAGAGCTCCGGTCAGCGGGGCGACGACAGCGACTTCCGGTGTCGGCACGACGGTCAGCCCCAGATGAGGGAGTCGCTCGAGTCGGAGGCGACGGTCGTCGTCCCGGAGTCCGTCGGGCCCGTGGCTGCGGTACCGAACAGCAGCGCGGCCGCCGCCACGGGCAGGAGCACGCGGAGCCGGGCGGTACGGCGGTGCAGGCCGTGCGGGAAGAGATACGCGGGCGTGGCGGACACGGGCTCGGGCGTCATGGCGGGCACGGAAACCTCCGAGTTGTAGGTGGGGTGTGAAGCCAGGATGTGGCGGACCGGTCACCGTCGGCTATGGCTGACGGGGTTCCGGGACCGGTCATGGCCAGGCCCGGACGGCTCGCAGGCGGCGGTCCGCTGTATCCACTGGCTGCCGCATGCGGGGTGCGCGTCCGGATGACGGACCACGTCTGGCCAGGTCAGGCGCGCCTTTCTAAGATCCATCCGGTGGCGGGCCGTGGACGGGTGCGCCAGAGCTGACCGGAATGGGGGGTTCCGTGGATGTGCGGGGGCGTGCCCAGGAGCTGTACCGCATCGCGCTCGACGACGCGGCCTGGTGTCCGGAGGCCGTGACGGGGGAGTACGGCTGGAGCGGCACCGATCTCGCCGAGGCGCTGCAACTCCTCACCCGGCTCAGGCTGTTCGTGCCGGCGCCGGACAACCACAACGGCTGGACGGCCCTGTCGCCCGGCACCGCCCTGCGCGATCTCCTGACGGAGGAGGAACGGAACACCGCCACGCTGCTCGCCGCCATACAGCAGACGCGGTCCGCGGTGGCGCGGGTGCTCGCGGACTTCCAGCCCGTGCACGCGCGCGAACTGCTCACCGTACGGATGGAAGTGGTCACCGGTGCCGCGAACGTCTCCGCCGCGCTGGAGGACGTGGGGCGGCGCGTCGAGGAGGAGGTGCTGTCGCTGCACCCCGGGCGCGCGCTGCCCGCCGAGATGGTGGAGGCGGGTCTGGAACGGGACCTGGCCGCGCTCGGGCGTGGGGTGCGGATGCGGACCGTGCATCTTGAGGCGGCGGCGGCCGTACCGCACATGGCGTCGTATCTGCGCAGGCTGAACGCGGCGGGGGCGCAGGTGCGCACCGCGCACACGCTGCCGCTGCGGCTGATCGTGGTGGACCGGGCGACGGCCATCGTGCCCGCGCCGCCGTCGGACGACGGCGAGATCGCCGCGGTGATCCTGCGGGGCGCGACGCTGGTCGGAGTGTTCCGGGAGATTTTCGAGCACAGCTGGGCGGCGGCGAACGTGCTGACGGACGCGGCGTCCGGCGCCGATGGGGAGTGGCGTCCCGAGGGCCGGCACCGCGAGGTGCTGCGGATGCTGGCGGGCGGACTCACCGACGAGGCGATGGCCCGCAAGCTCGGCATCTCCGAGCGCACGGTCCGCCGCCTCGTCTCCGAACTCACCGAACGCCTGGGCGCGGCAAGCCGCTTCCAGGCCGGTGCGTGCGCGGTACGGCTGGGCTGGCTGGACGACTGACGGGGGATTCCCGGCTCAGGTCCCCGTCGTAGCGGAAGAGGCGGCAGCGGCCTCTGGACTGGCGGAGCCCTGCGCGCCGACCGTCTCCGCACCGGCTGTGTCCGTACGCTCCCCCCGCTCCCGGTCGGCCACCGTCCGCCCCCACGCCGTACCGGCGAGGACCAGCACCGCTCCCACCAGCCCCAGCCACCCCGGCCGGTCTCCGGCCAGGGCGATGCCCGCGACCGCGGCCCACACCGGCTCGGTACCCAGCAGCAGGCTCACCCGGGACGGTGAGGTCCGCCGCACCGCCCACATCTGCACGAAGAAGGCGAACAACGTGCAGAACACCGACAGATACAGCAGCCCCAGCCAGTCCCCGGCCCCGAAGTCGGCCGCGGTGGCCCACGGCGCGGCGCCCGTTCCCGGCACCGCCGCCAGCAGGGCGAACACGACGACCGCGCCGCCGAGTTGGACCGTGGTCAGCGACAGTGCGTCCGCGCCGCGCACGGATTCCATGCGGGCCATGGCGAGGACGTGCACGGTACGGGCGACCGCGGCCCCGAGCATGAGCAGGTCACCGGTGGACGGTGCGGTGAACCCGGCCCCCTGGGTCAGCAGCGCCACGCCGAGCACCGACAGACCCGCGGCCGCCATGAAGGAACCCGGCAGCCGCACCCCCCGCACCCGGCTCTCGGCGAGCGGCGTGAACACCATGGTGAGGCTGATGATCAGCCCGGCGTTCGTCGCCGAGGTGTGCACCACGCCGTATGTCTCCAGCAGGAAGATCCCGGCGAGGATCAGCCCCAGCAGCCCCGCGCCGCGTATCTGTACGGCGCTCAGCGCGCGCAGCCGCCGCCACCCGGCGGCCACAAGCACGGGGAGCGCCACGGCGAAGCGCAGTACCAGTACGGCCAGTACGGTCTGCGCCGTGGTGATCCCCTTGGCGGCGAGGTAGCTGGAGCCCCACACCACCGCGACCAGCAAGACGGGAAGATCGGTCAGCCGGCCACTGCGGGCCGCGGTGACGCTCATGGGTACTCCTCTGGGAAACCTCTGCGAAGGCGTGGGGTGGTGGGCGAGTGGGCTGCGCCGCGTCAGCGCGCGGTGTAGGCGATCACCAGCACGTCGCGGTGGGCGGGCAGCTCCGGGTCCACCGGGCGCACCGGGGTCACCGAGTGCAGCGTGCGGCGGTCGTCGCCCAGCAGCAGGTCGCCGGGCTCGGACAGGGTAGTCGTGAGCAGGCGGGCGCCGGAGTCGGCGTAGACGCCGCTCTCGCCGCCGGTGACGTTGACGCGGTCGATCAGCAGCGAGGTGATGAAGGTGACGCCGTCGCGGTGGCGGCCCTCGGGCGCGGGCTGGCCCTCCTGCTCGGTGGAGGCGCTGATCCGGTACGGGTGCAGCTTGATGTTCCAGCGCCGGGTGCCATGGTCGTCGGCCTCGGTGAAGATCCGGCCGAGCGCTACCAGAACGGAGCGCAGCAGCGGGTCGGCGACGAAGGGCTCCGTCAGCGGATCGAAGAAGCGCTCGATTCCACCGTTGAGCGGATTGACGTCCGTCTCCTGCCGGTACGGAGCGTGCGGCAGCAGCGTCAGTTCGCCGGAGTCCGGGTTCAGATCGAACTGGCCGTAACGGCGGAAGCGGTACGTCCCCCCGTCGGCCATGTAGGTGTCCAGGGCCAGGTCGTTCCAGTGCGCGGCGAACCGGTCCCAGTCACCGGCGCCGACGCCGATCAGCGAGGACAGCGCGGCGGACGGCATCAGGTGCCCACCGGGTCCGGACAGGGCGGCGACGGCGTCGGTGGCGGCGGGGTGGGCGAGAGCAGTGGTCATCGTGGAACTCCGAATCTCCGTGCGTGCATGGGTAGAGGCGGGCGGGACGGTCAGCATCTGGTGGTGGGCAGGCTGGTCACGCGGCTGTGGGGAAGAGCGGACGGGTTACGCTGCCGCGCTGAGGTACGGGCCGGAGCGGAGCGTCGCGAAGGGCGCGGACTCGGCGGCGATCGCGTCCTCCTCCCACTCCTCCCGCGTGCGCAGGTACAGCGGCCGGCCGGCGGTGATGGAGCGGGTGTCGGCGCCTCCGGTGCGCAGCCGCCAGGTGACGCTGCCGCTGGTACGCCGGGCGCTGGTGTCGACGAACGACTGGGCAGCGAGCCGGAGTTCGCCGAACCAGCGACCCTCCAGAGCCTCGCGCACCCACACCTGCTCCAGGTGCCGCTTCTCGCGGATGAGTTCGGCGTCGAGGCAGGCGCTTTCGATGTGCCGGTAGGTGCTCAGCAGCAGCCAGGCGGCCGGCATCTCCCGGATCTCCAGGACCTTCTCGCCGTGGTCGAGGTGTTCGAGCCCCGAGTAGCGCCCCAGGCCGTACGCCCCGACGCGCAGGTTGAGTCGCTCGATGAGCTCGGTGAGCGGCAGGTGCCGGCCATCCAGCGCAACGGGGCGGCCGCGCTCGAAGGCGACGGTGAGGGTGTCCGAAGAGCCCGGTGCGGCGGTGGGCCGGCTCCACGCGTACATCTCCTCCGGCACCTCGTGCCGTTCGGGGTCGTCGAGGATGCCCGACTCGAACTCGCGGCACCACAGGTTGGAGTCGCCGCTCACGATCCGCCCGGCGAGCAGGTCCACTCCGGCGGCGCGCAGGGCGGTGAGCTTGTCGTCACGGGTGACGGGGTCGAGGTCGTACGGACTTCCGTACGCGCCCTCGTAGCCGAGCAGACGCAATGCGCCGTTGAGCCGGCGCAGGGTGTTCTGCGAGCGGTTGGCCGTGTGCAGGACGGCCTGGGCGCCCAGGGAACGCGCCAACTCCACCGCGCTGTGCGCGATGAGCGGACGGCTCAGCGTGGAACTCACCGGATGGATGCCGAGGTAGACGGCCTGTGCGGCGATGGCGGGGGCGACGTATCCCTCGGCGAACTCGGTACGCCGGTCGAGCAGGTGGATCTTCGCCCCGAGCGCCTCGGCCACCTGGCGTTTGTAGGTTGCGGACTCGTCCTCCCCGATGTCCACGCTCACCGCGTGCACGTCACGCAGCCCCATGCTGCGCAGCCTCAGCAGCAGATACGAGCTGTCGAGCCCCCCACTGAACAGGGTCACGACGGGCCGGTCGGGATCGAGCTCCGCGAGTTGGGAGAAGGAACGGACGATCGGCGCCGGAACGGTCTTCACAGCATCAGTTGTGGTCACGACCAGCAGACTTCCGTCCTGCCCGGCGCCGGACAACGGATCCCGTACGTCCGAGCCCGGCCATGTCCGGAGGCGGCCGTCCGGGCCGGGGTCAGCTGATCGTGGGGAACGGAGCTGCTTTCAGGCCGCGTATGAGGTGGGCCAGAGCGGCTGTTGTGGTGGTGAGTTCGGTGGCGGGGTCGTCGCTTTCGCGGAGGTGGAGGGTGGTGGGGGTGGCGGCGAGTTCGACGCAGGTGTTGCCCTCGCCACCGCCGGAGAACGTGGACTTCTGCCAGTGCAGGGCGTGGTCCATGGCGTGTCTCACAGCTCCTTCGTCAAGCGGTGGATGAGGCCCCGTGACGCTGCCGGCGTCAGCGATGCTTCTCCCACCTTATGAAGGAGCGTTCGGAGTCGGCGACAGACCCGACGCGGTCACCCCGCCCCCGCCCGCCACCGCTGCTCCGACCCCCCGCTCAACGACTCCAGTGACACCCCGTCGCCCCAGCTCGGCGTGACCGCCGTCCCGATGTCGATGTTCGGACGGATCACCCCGTCGGTGTCCACGGTGAAGCGGAGGTTCTGGCCGTTGGAGCCCCAGACCGAGTCGCAGGTCCAGATGCCGACGCCGCGGTCGGTGGAGCCGCGGCTGTCCAGGCAGAAGTCGGTGTCGGCGGAGTTCTGGAGGACGCCTCGGTAGGTGTCGACGCGCCAGCGCTGGGTGGGGGAGGACGTGCAGGGGGCCGTGACGACGTCGACGCCGTTGTCGAAGTAGCCGTCGCGGACGTCCAGGCAGCGGCCCGTGGCGACGTTCACCACCTGGGCGTAGGCGCTGCCCGGCGGCTGGGCCGGAGGGGGAGACGGGGTGGGGGTCGGTTTCGGTTTTGGCTTCGGCTTGGGGGACGGGGGCTTTTGGTGGCTTGGACTGGCCTTCGGGGAAGGGGACTTGGTCTTGGCCGGTGACGGGGATGCCGAGACCGTTGTCGTCGTCGTCACCGTGACCGGCGGGGTGGTGGGGGGTACCGTCGCCGCCGCCGAGCGCTGCTCCGGTGATCCCGTCGGGGACAGGAGGAGAACCAGCAGCGGGGTCAGGGCCACGCCCAGGGCGGCCGACGTCAGCAGCACACGGCGGGAGGGGCGCCGGCCCTGGTGGAGGGAGTGGGCGTTCAGGCGAGTGGGGGGCTCCTCGTCGTTCCTCACGTACGGTGTTCCCGCCCACGGCAGCAAGCCCTCCGCCAGCGTCTCCCTCGGCGCGTCCCGGAGGGCCGTCAGGTCCTCGTGGGCCGCCGTGCAGTGGGCGCAGCGCGCCATGTGCGCGTGCAGGTCGGCGCTGTACCGGGGGGTGTCCGGGCGTACCGCCTCCTCTATCAGGCGGCGGAAGTCGGCGCAGCGTGGGTCGTCGGAGGCGTTCAGTCGGGACCGCAGACAGGCCTTGGCCATGGACTGGAGGGCATGGGGGGTGTCGTAGAGGACGTCCTCGGGGCTGAGGCCGAGGTACGCGGCCGTCCTGTCCTCCCGTTCCCCTTCCACGATTCCGTACCAGACCAGGCCCTGGGTGCGGGAGGTGAGGGTGCGGAACGCGGCCAGCATCGGTGGGGTCGGGCCCGTGTTCAGGACCAGGAGGAGTCCGGGGTCCAGGCCGGCCGAGCGCTCGTCCCTCGCCCAGGATTCGGCCAGCCTCGCCGTCAGGAGCAGCAGTTGGTGGCGCAGCGGAACCTGTGGCTCCACGCCGCGTGCCGTCTCCCTGGCCGCCGTGGTGAGCACCTGCGCCGACAGTTGCCTGGCCGACAACTCGCTCGCCGTGCACAGGCGGGCGTAGGCGAGGGCCGAGGGGCCGTGGCGGCGACGGAGTTCCTGCAACGCCGCGTAGGCGGTCGACGTGCCGGCGCGCAGTTGCTCGGTCAGGCGCGCGTCCGGTGTCCTCGCGCCCTCGTCGTCGCCGTCGTCGGCCTGCGCCATTTCCGCGCCTCCTCGTACCCCGTGCACCCCGAGCGGCCGGTACGTCCCTTGCACGTACCAGCCGGTTTGGGGGTTCATAGTGGTGGAGGAGGTTCTCCGGCGAAAGATGTTTCCATGGGTAACCCATGAGGTGCCTGTGAAGCAGGAGGGCTTGCCGCCACGGCCTACGGCTCGCTTGCACGGCTCACTCCTCCAGCGTCAGCCCCTTGCGCAGTCGCACCAACGTCCGTGACAGCAGCCGCGACACATGCATCTGCGAGATGCCGAGCTCGTCGCCGATCTCCGACTGGGTCAGGCCCGCGACGAAGCGCAGGGCGAGGATCTTCCGGTCCCGGGACGGGAGTTCGGCGATCAGCGGCTTCAACGACTCGACGTACTCGATGCCTTCGATCCCGTGGTCCTCGTAGCCGATACGGTCCGCGAGCGCGCCCTCGGAGTCGTCCTCCTCGGGCTGGGCGTCCAGCGAGGAGGCGGTGTAGGCGTTGGACGCGGCCATGCCTTCGAGCACCTCGTCGTTCGAGATGCCGAGCCGCTCCGCCAGTTCCGGCACCGTCGGCGCGCGGTCCAGCCGCTGGGCCAGCTCGTCACCGGCCTTGGCCAGGTCGATCCGCAGTTCCTGCAGCCGGCGCGGGACGCGCACGGACCACGAGGTGTCGCGGAAGAAGCGCTTGATCTCGCCGATGATGGTCGGCATCGCGAAGGTCGGGAACTCGACGCCCCGGGAGAGTTCGAAGCGGTCGATCGCCTTGATCAGGCCGATGGTGCCGACCTGGATGATGTCCTCCATCGGCTCGCTGCGTGAGCGGAAGCGGGAGGCGGCGAACTTGACCAGCGCCAGGTTGAGTTCGACGAGGGTGTTGCGCACGTACGAGTATTCGTGCGTGCCTTCCTCCAGCGATTCGAGTCGCTCGAAGAGGGTCTTGGACAGGGCCCGCGCGTCCACCGGGCCGACCTCGTCGTACGGCGGGATCTCGGGGAGCCCGTCGATGGGATCCAGTTGTTCCGGAGGGGGTGTCGACGTCGCCGTCCGGGTGTGCGATGCGTCGAGCCGGGGTGACATGGGTGTCCTCCATGGTTCTCGGCATAAGGCTGCCGAAGCCGTGCGTGCACTGCGGTGTGCGGCGCCTCCAAAGCCGGCCGTGTCGGTTTGCGTGTCCCTACTAGCCCTACCCGCTTCCCCGAGCCCATCGCAAGTGCGTTTCACGGCGGTATGTCCGATGATGAGAGGTTGTTCGGGTGTCGGAGTGCGTGGCGAAGGCGTAGTGTTCGAGGACGTTGAGTAGGGCAGGCGCGACCTCGGGAGAGACGGCATGGACCGCGGGACGGTCGGCAGTGCACAGTCGGGCCGGCTACGAGTGGAGGTGCGGGAGGAGGGCTCCAGCGCCGTGGTGGCACCGGCGGGTGAGCTCGATCACCACACGGCCGATCTGCTGCGAGAGCCGCTCGACGACCTCCTCGGCAGGGGCTTCTCGCGGCTCGTCGTGGACTGCTCACGGCTTGAGTTCTGCGACTCCACGGGCCTGAACGTGCTGCTCGGGGCCCGCCTGAAGGCGGAGGCCGCCGGGGGTGGGGTGCATCTGGCGGCGATGCTGCCTGTCGTCGCTCGTGTGTTCGAGATCACGGGGGCGGATGCGGTCTTCACCGTGCACGACTCCCTTGAGGCGGCCCTGGCCGACGAGGCCGGCTGAGCCGCGCCGCGATCCGGTTGCGCCGAACAGACGGGTGTTCCGTCGGATCCGCCGGGCAGGAGAGATCCTGAGCCCCGTCGGGCCTCCGGGATGCCAACCCAGGTGCCGGTGCCATGGAACCGGCGAACGTCCCGCGTGCGACGTACGTACTGACCTGTACCGACCGGTACGGACTTCTTAATCGTGTGAATCACGTGAATCGTGTGAATCATGTGATCGTGAACTGGTGAATCGGTGAATCGGTGAGGTGAAGCGCTGATGAGCACCACCCGGCCCTGCTCGCCGGGCGACCGCGGCCCGGAGCCCAGTGGTGCTTCCGGGGCGTCCGAGGGGGAACTCCGGGGCCGTCAGGTCCGCAGGCTGCGTCTGGACGGCGAGAGCGGGGTCGTCCCGCTCGCCCGCGACTTCGCCCGCCAGGCGCTGTACGCGTGGGGCTGGCTGCCGGCCGCCGGCGCCGACCAGCGGGCCGCTGCCGAGGACGTGCTGCTCGTCGTCTCCGAGCTGGTCACCAACGCCTGTCTGCACGCCGAGGGCCCGGAGGAACTGTTCCTCGCCTGCGACAACAAGGTGATCCGCATAGAGGTCACCGACCGCGGCACCGGCCAGCCGGCCCCGCGCACCCCGCACCGCGCCGGGCGCCCCGGCGGCCACGGGATGTTCATAGTCCAGCGGCTGTGCCTGGACTGGGGGGTCGTACGGACACCGGGCGTGTCCGGCAAGACGGTCTGGGCCGAGCTGGCCGCTCCCGTGTAGACCCGCCGCACCCGCCGCACCCCGGGTTACCCAGGGTTACCTTCTCCACCCGAACCCCTTCTCGCGCACGCCGGATCGCCACAACTCCGGCGTGCTCCGTGTCTTCCTTCCTCACGGCCCCCGGCGTACCTTGACGGCCGATCTGATGTACCGTCAGGAATGGGGTGGACCGTGTCGTACCCGAAACGCACCGCCGCGCTCGTGTCCGCCGCGGCCCTGGCCGGGTCGGCGGTCCTGCTGGCCGCCCCGGCGGCCCACGCCGACGTCGTCGACGTCAACTACCACTGCAAGACGCCCATCGGTGACAAGAGCGCCGTCTCGCCCATCGACATCAAGGGCGTCAAGAGCGGCAGCGGCTACAAGATCACCATGTCGTGGCAGAAGGGCGTGTCCTCCAGCCCGGTCGAGCTGGGCAAGGGCGCCATGAACCCGAGCGCCACCATCGTGCTCGGCGGCGCCGACAACGGCACGCTGTCCGTGTCGGGCCCGGCCAACCAGGCCGCGATCCCGGCCAACACGCCCATCAAGATCAATGACTTGAGCGGCACCTACACGCCGAAGAAGTCCGGCAAGGTCACCTTCACGGCGGGGGTGCTCACCATCAAGGCACTCGGCACGACGACGACCTGCACGCCGGCCAACAGCCCCAAGCCGTCCCTGACCCTGGACGTGACGGCGGCCGGCGGCTCCTCCGGCTCCTCGGGTTCCTCGGGTTCCTCCGGTTCCTCGTCCCAGAGCAGCACCGACTCCGGCGGCCGGCTCCCGAAGACCGGCCCCGAGGACTCGGTCGTCGCCCTCGGCACGCTCGGCGGCACGGTCCTCCTCGCGGGCGCGGCGGGCGCGCTGTGGCTGACGCGGAGGAACCAGGCCGTACGCCGCTGAACCCCGGGTACGACCGCTGAACCCCCGGGTCCGACCGCTGGAGCCGCCGATGCCGTCCGCCGCCCGTGTCCTGAGCCTGTCCCTCCTGCCCGTCCTGGCCCTCCTGCCCGTGCTCGGAGCCCCTGGGGGATGGTCCGTCGCGCCCTCCGGCGGCGGACGCCCGTCCTTCTACGCCGAGGGCGCGCCCGGGACGGTCCAGCAGGACACGGTGGCCGTGACCAACCGCGGCGCGAGGCCGGTCACGGTACGGCTGCGCGGCACCGGCGTCCGCGTCACCTTCGCCGAGCCGAGCGTGCGCGTCCCCGCCCGCACCCGCGCCGACGTCCCGTTCACGGTGGCCGTCCCGACGGGGGCCGCGCCCGGCGACCGCACCGGGACCATCACCGCGCGGGACGGTGACGGCCGTACGGCGACGGTCCCGGTCCACCTCCGTGTCGTCGGCCCCGCGCTGTCCGCGCTCACCGTCGAGCACCTGGCCGTGCACGCCGACCGCATCACGTACGAGCTGGTCAACCGGGGCACGACGGTCCTCGTACCGACACTCGCGGTGCGCGCGGACGGGGTCTTCGGCCGGGTCCTGGAGCGCGCCCCGCGCACCCTGCCCGTCCGGCTGTCCCCGGGCCGCCGGCTGCGGCTCAGCGAGCCGTGGCACGACCGTCCGGCGCTGGACGCGGTCGACGTACGGCTGACCGTGACGGCCTCGGGCGGGGCACGGGGCGTGGCGAGCGCCTCGGTGCGGTTCGTGCCCTGGGGCGTGGTGGCAGGGGGGTCCGTCCTGGCGGCCGGGGCGGCCACGGCGGTCGTCGTACGGCGGCGCAGGCGCCGTACGGCCGGGGCCGAGGCCGAACCGCCGTGCGCGGAAGCGGCGGAAGCCGAACCGCCGTGCGCGGAAGCGGCGGAAGCCGAACCGCCGTGCGCGGAAGTCGAGTCGACGGGAGCGGTGACGTGAGCGGCAAGGTGCGGATCCCGGTGCTGGTGGCGGCGCTGGTGGCGGTGCTCGCGCTGCTCCCGCTGCCGCTCGCGGGCCCGGCGACGGCGGCGGACGGACCGACGGTGAAGCTCTCCAGGTCCCAGGCGGGAACCGGTGGTTCGGTCACCGTCAGCGGCAGTGGCTGGCGGCCGCACACGCTGCTGATGATGCTGGTCTGCGGGCAGGCCACCCCGTCCCGGGGAGTGATCGGCGGCACCAACTCCTGTGCCAACGGCGACGGCAGGGCCGTCACCACCGACGCCCGGGGCGGCTTCAGCAAGAAGCTGCCGGTCGCCGAGCCGCCGGTGCCGTGCCCGTGCGTGGTGCACGTCGCCACCGTGACGGGGGCGAGGGCCGATGCCGACGCGGTGCTCCAGGTCGCCGGGCACGCCGTCGAGCCGCTGCCTGCCGAGGCGTCCGGCGGACGGCTGTCCGTCCTGACCGACACCCGGCTGGAGGGAGCGAGCGGTCTGCTGACGTGGTTCGGCGCCCCGCCCTCGCGCACGCTGGTCTTCACCGTCGGCAACGCCGGCTCCTCCGCCATCAAGAACCCCGTCTTCCAGGTCGGTACCTCGCACGGCGTGTTCGCGCCGCAGTGGGACGACCAGCAGTGGCGCGGCACCCTCGGGCCCGGCAAGAAGGCGCGGATCAGGCTGCCCGTCGAGCTCGCGGCCGGGGCCCACGGCGACTACACCGTCTCCCTCAAGTACGGCGGCAAGGTCCTCGCCGAGCAGCCGTGGGGCGTGGGCCGGCCCTGGGGCGTGACCCTGTTCTGGATCCTGGTCTGCCTGGTCGTACCGGCCGCGGTGTTCCGCGCCGGGATGGCGGTGGTGGAGCGGGTACGGCCGCGCAGGGCGGGCGGCGGAGCCCGCGGCCGGGGACGGCGCCTGCCCCGGTTGCCCCGGCGTCTCCCGGGGTTCGGCGCCCCGGGCAGCGAGCCCACCCCGACTTCGACCCTGCCGTGGTTCACCCCGGACTCCGATCCGGGCACGGCGGCCGGTCGGCTCTCCGCACCGCACGACGACAGCCCGACGAGTCCTACGACTCCCACCACGAAGGGACCAACGTGAGCATGCGAAGGAGAGTCACACCGGCCGGCCGGCCCGGCGGCGTACGGAGGGCGGGCGCGGCGGGGGCCGTGCTGGTGCTGGGCGGGGCGGGACTCCTGCTGGGTATGGTCGCCACACCCGCCCAGGCCGCCGAGGTGTCGTTCGCGACGCACTGTGTGCCGCCCGCGGGCATCGACCCCGTCGACGGCACCACCAAGGTCGAGATCACCGCGCCGGCCACGGCGAAGGTGGGCGACACGGTCGACGTGGTGTGGAAGTTCGTGCAGGCCGCGTCGAAGAACCCGAACATCATCGACCTGCCCGCGAACTCCGTCCAGCCGTCCGGCACCCTCAAGGCGGCCGGCGCGCAGACCGCCGACATAGCGATGCAGGGACCGCGGGAGAACCCGGCGATTCCCAAGGGCGGCGCCATGGTGCTGTCCGACATGAAGGGCACCCTGAAGCTCACGGCGCCCGGTGAGGTGGCGCTGACGCCGGACGCGTACACCGTCAATGCCCTGTCGACCGACACCAAGTGCACGCCGACGCAGACCGTGCAGAAGGCGGCGACCATCGAGGTGTCGGCGGGGGGCGGGAGTTCGTCGAGTACGACGCCGACGTCGACCACCTCGGCCACACAGTCGGCGACGCCCACGCAGACGAGCACCTCCAGCGCGTCCGCCTCCGCGTCGTCGAGTGCGAGCGCGAGCCCGAGTGACGGCACCGGCCAGACCGACTTCCCCGGCAAGGAGGTCCAGGTCCCCTACGCCTGCAAGACGCCCATCGGCGACAAGAACGCGACCTCGCCGGTGCAGATCAACGCCAAGAAGGACGGCGGGAGTTTCGACCTCACCGTGCAGTTCAAGAAGTCGGTGATGAACAGCCCGGCCGACATCCCGAAGGACTCCGTGAAGCCGTCGATGGAGGTGGTCCTGGGCGGCGCGGACAAGGGCACGGTGCATGTCGAGGGCCCGACGAACTCCTCCGCCATCAAGTCCGGCGACCCGATCGAGATCCCGGACCTGACCGGCACCTACAAGCCGGGCGCGAGCGGCTCCTCGAGCCTCTCCCCGGGCGTACTGACGATCAAGGCCCTGGGCACGACGACGACGTGCACCCCGACGAAGACGGAGGTCTCGCTCACCCTGGACACCAGCGAACAGGCGAGCGGCGCGTCCGGCGGCTCGTCGACGTCGGGAGGCTCCTCGTCCGGCAGCAGCGGCAGCGGCGGCCTGGCCGAGACCGGTTCGGGCGACCACGGCGCGCTCAAGGCCCTCGGCCTGGTGGCGGGCACGGCGATCCTGCTGGGAGCGGCGGTGTTCACGTTCATGCCGGGACGGCGCACGCGCTGAAACGCCCGGAGGGCCGTCGCATCCGCGAGGATGCGACGGCCCTCCGTAGAGCCCGGGACGTACGTCAGTGAACGTCGCCCATCAGCTTCTTGACCTTGCCGCGGTACATCCACACCGCGACACCGGCGAGGACGGCGAGTATGGCCTCCAGGGCCACGAAGCCCTTCGTGTCGAGGTTGACGCCGCCGACGGCGGGGTTGGACAGCAGGGCCGTGACCGAGTCGCCCGCGGTGACCGCGAGGAACCACACGCCCATCATCTGGGAGGCGTACTTGACCGGTGCCATCTTCGTGGTGACCGACAGACCCACCGGAGACAGCGTCAGCTCACCGATCGTCTGGACGAAGTAGATCGCGACGATCCACATCGCCGCGGCCTTGTGGCCGCCACCGGCGATCGACAGCGGAACGAGGAAGAGGAAGAACGACGCACCGATCAGGACGAGACCGATCGCGAACTTCACGGCCGTGCTCGGCTCCTTGTCACGCCGGTTCAGCCACAGCCACAGCCAGGCGAAGACCGGCGCCGCGGCCATGATCATGACCGGGTTGACCGACTGGTACCAGGAGACCGGGAACTCCCAGCCGAAGACGCTGTTGTCGGCCGACGAGTCGGCGAAGATCGACAGGGTCGTGGCGCCCTGGTCGTAGATCATCCAGAAGACGGCCGCGGCCACGAAGAACCAGATGTACGCCGAAACCCGCGACTGCTCGGCGGAGTCCAGGTCCCGGTCCCGCTTGATGCGGGCGATGACCACTATCGGAACGATCAGACCGATGATGGTGAGCGGGATCATGGCCCAGTTGAGCGTGAAGTGGCCGCTGAAGCCGACGACGCCGTAGAAGACCACGGCGACGGCCAGCCAGACCAGGCCCTTGCGCAGGGTGGCGGACTTCTCCGCGGCGGACATCGGCGTCGGAACGACGCTGCTGCGCTCGCTCAGGTGGCGGGTGCCGAGCAGGTACTGGGCCAGGCCCAGCGCCATGCCGAGCGCGGCCAGCGCGAAGCCCAGGTGCCAGTTGACCTTCTCACCGACGGTGCCGATGATCAGCGGCGCGGCGAAGGCGCCCGTGTTGATGCCGACGTAGAAGACGGTGAAGCCACCGTCGCGGCGCGGGTCGCTCGGGCCGTCGTAGAGGTGGCCGACCATCGTCGAGATGTTGGCCTTCAGCAGGCCCGAACCGAGGGCCACCAGGGCGAGACCGACGTAGAAGATGCCGGGCACCGGCACGGCCAGGGTGATGTGGCCGAGCATGATGATCACACCCGCGACGGCGACCGTCTTGCGGGGGCCGAGCACGCGGTCCGCGAACCAGCCGCCGGGAAGGGCGAGCAGGTACACCAGCGACACGTACACCGAGGCGATCGTGATCGCGGTGCCGTCGCTGAGGTGGAGGCCGTTGTCGGCCACCAGGTACAGCGGGAGCAGAGCCTTCATGCCGTAGTAGGAGAACCGCTCCCACATCTCGGTCATGAAGAGGGTGGCCAGTCCGCGGGGGTGGCCGAAGAAGGTCTTCTCGGAACCGGGGGTGCCCGGATGGACCGAGTCCTTCGTCAGGCTGGACGCCATGTCGTTCCTTGCTGGTCGGGACGCGCTGCTGGAGCGTTGCGCGCCCGGTGGGGGGAGTGCGGCCGGCACCGGCGGGTCGGTCCGTCCACCCCACGCCCAAGGGGAGTCCACCCCGGATCGCGGGGCGGCGGACGGCGACCACCGGGATCCACGCCCCGCGACGCGTAGGTGCGTTCGGAGCCCGGCCAGAGGTCATTCCTTTCAAGGCCGACGGAGAGCCGGCCCGCACACAAAAGAGACCTTCAGCGTCAATGTCCGCCAAAGGTCACCGGTGTACTACAGGCGTTCACGGTCACTTTACGTCAGGACACTGCCGGATATGGAAGGACTTGAGACGCGGATCACAGGTGTCACAGGAACTTCACACCCGGTTTCGAAGGTCTCTCCTACGGTCGCACCTATCGGCCATAGGTTCGTACCACTGTGCCCCAAGGTAAGAATCCCGCCAGCCGATCACACCCCAGCACCGCGCGCGGGCGGACTACCATCACCTCATGACCCGTGTACTGCTCGCCGAGGACGACGCGTCCATCTCGGAGCCGCTGGCCCGTGCCCTGCGCCGGGAAGGTTACGAGGTCGAGGTGCGCGAGGACGGCCCCACCGCGCTCGACGCCGGAATGCAGGGCGGCGTCGACCTGGTCGTGCTGGACCTGGGCCTGCCCGGCATGGACGGCCTGGAGGTCGCCCGCCGGCTGCGTGCCGAAGGCCACACCGTGCCCATCCTCATCCTGACCGCCCGCGCCGACGAGGTGGACACCGTCGTCGGTCTCGACGCGGGCGCCGACGACTACGTCACCAAGCCCTTCCGGCTCGCCGAACTGCTCGCCCGTGTCCGGGCCCTGCTCCGGCGCGGCGCCTCCGAGCCGCAGCAGCCGCCGGCGACGCACGGCGTGCGCATCGACGTCGAGTCGCACCGCGCGTGGATGGGTGACGAGGAACTCCAGCTCACCGCGAAGGAGTTCGACCTCCTGCGGGTCCTGGTGCGCGACGCGGGCCGGGTCGTCACGCGGGACCAGCTCATGCGCGAGGTCTGGGACACGACGTGGTGGTCCTCGACCAAGACGTTGGACATGCACATCTCGTGGCTGCGGAAGAAGCTCGGCGATGACGCGGCCAATCCCCGGTACATCGCGACCGTGCGCGGGGTCGGGTTCCGTTTCGAGAAGAGCTAGACGCTGCCGCTGGGCGTGGCCGACCATGCGCGTCACGCCGTCACGCCGTCACGCCGTTGCGGCTTGTGCGGCGGCGCGGCCGCGGGCCGTCGGGGCTGGTCGCTCCCCCAAGTTCTCGGCTTCGCTCGAACAGGGGGACCCCCATCGCGGCGGAGCCGCATATCGACGCGGCCCCGCGCCCCTCGGGGCGCTGCCCCGGACCGGTGTGTCCGGATGCCCGGGGCACACTGGTCGTCGTAAAGCCATCGCCCGGAGGGCCCCGTGCGTCGTCGTCTCATTCAGTCCACCCTCGCGGTCGTGCTCGTCGTCATCGCCGTCTTCGGCGTCTCCCTCGTCATCGTCGAAACCCGCACCATCAGCAACAGCGCCCAGGAACGGGTGGACTCCGAGGCCGTGCGCCTGGCCAGCATCGTCGACAGCCGGATCCTCGGCGCGGAGAACGTCAACGCCGAGATACTGCGCGACCAGGTCGCCGCGGGCCAGTACGCGGTGATCCGTCTCCCCGGCAAGGCGCCGATCGAGATCGGCACCAAGCCGGAGGGCGACGTCATCCACGCCAGCCAGCAGGGCGAGGAGGGCGATACGGTCACCGTCCAGGAGCCGCGCTCGTCGGTGACCCGCGAGGTCGGCCGGACGCTGCTGATCATCGGGGCGGTGGCGCTGCTCGCGGTGATCGCCGCGGTGCTCCTGGCCGTACGCCAGGCCAACCGCCTCGCCTCCCCCCTCACCGATCTCGCGGAGACCGCCGAGCGCCTCGGCTCCGGCGACCCGCGCCCCCGGTACAAGCGGTACGGCGTCCCCGAGCTCGACCGGGTCGCCGACGTCCTGGACTCCTCGGCCGAGCGCATCGGCCGCATGCTGACGGCGGAGCGGCGACTGGCCGCGGACGCCTCCCACCAGCTGCGTACGCCGCTCACGGCGCTTTCGATGCGCCTGGAGGAGATCACCCTCACCGACGACCCGGACACGGTGAAGGAGGAGGCGAACGTCGCGCTGACGCAGGTGGAGCGGCTGACGGACGTGGTGGAGCGACTGCTGACGAACGCCCGTGACCCGCGCACCGGCTCCGCCGTCTCCTTCGACCTCGACGAGGTCATCCAGCAGCAGCTCGCCGAGTGGCGCCCCGCCTACCGCAGCGCGGGCCGCGCGATCGTCAGCTCCGGCAAGCGGCATCTGCGGGCCGTCGGCACTCCGGGCGCGGTGGCCCAGGTCCTGGCGGCGCTGATCGAGAACTCCCTCATGCACGGTGGCGGCACGGTGGCGCTGCGCACGCGCGTCACCGGGAACCAGGCCGTCGTGGAAGTGACCGACGAAGGCCCCGGAGTCCCGGCCGACCTCGGAGCCCGGATCTTCGAGCGGACCATCAGCGGGCGGAATTCCACGGGCATCGGCCTGGCGGTGGCCCGCGACCTGGCAGAGGCCGACGGCGGCCGCCTGGAGCTGCTCCAGGCCCAGCCGCCGGTGTTCGGCCTGTTCCTGTCCCGCACACCTCCGCTCAGGAAGACGGACGAGGAGCGGCCGACGGTCCGCTGAGACGGGTCCGGTGGGTCCGGCAGTCCGGCAGGCCCTACGGGACCCGCTGGGTGGCCCGTCTCGGAGCGGGACCCTCTTCGAGGAACGCCTCCGCGCTGGCGACGGCCTCCCGGGCCGGGAGCGTCTTGAAGACCCAGGTCCGGTAGGACCAGAAGCGGAAGAGCGTCGCGATGCCGATGCCGAGGAACTTGAAGACGTTGCTCTGCAGCGGGCTGTCCCAGCCGAAGCCGTACGTCGCCGCGTACAGCACGCCGTTCTCGATCACCAGGCCGACCACGCTGAACAGCAGGAACAGGGTGAGTTCCTTGGTGCGGCCGCCCTTGTCACGGTCCCGGTACGTCCAGTAACGGAAGCCGATGTAGTTGAAGACGATCGCGACGACGGTCGCGATCACGCTCGCCCGGACGACCGGCAGGTCGGTGACGTGCCGTACCAGGTTGAACACACCGAGATTGACAAGAAGTCCCGCGCCGCCGACGGCGCCGAACTTCGCGACCTCGCGTACGAGTCTTTGCAGCCCCGAGGAACGATGTTCCATGGTCGTGCAGGCCCCCGTCCGTAGGTTTCTTTCGGCCCAGCCATGCTAACCACCCACGTTCGGACTTTCCTGTGGACGGGCTCACAGGTCGGAAACAGCTTGGAAAGAGCCAGGGAAAAGCCAGGGAAAAGCCGGGCAAGAGCCGGCGAAACCGAGGGCGGGAAGCCCGCCCGGAGGCGTGGAATCCGGCCGTGGTGGCTCGGCCGATACCCTAGGGGCGTGACGTTCCCGGTAGTCGGCATGGTCGGCGGAGGCCAGCTCGCTCGTATGACACACGAGGCGGGCATCCCGTTGGGCATCAGGTTCAAGCTCCTCAGTGACACCCCTCAGGATTCCGCGGCACAGGTCGTGAGCGATGTCGTCATCGGCGACTACCGCGACCTGGAGACGCTGCGTGCCTTCGCGCGGGGCTGCGACGTGATCACCTTCGATCACGAACACGTACCCACCGAGCACCTGCGGGCCCTGGAGGCGGACGGCATCCCCGTGCGCCCCGGCCCGGACGCGCTCGTGCACGCCCAGGACAAGGGCGTGATGCGCGCGAAGCTCGACGCGATCGGTGTGCCGTGCCCGCGGCACCGGATCGTGGCCGATCCCGAGGACGTCGTCCGCTTCGCGGCCGAGGGCGACGGCTTCCCGGTCGTCCTCAAGACCGTCCGCGGCGGCTACGACGGCAAGGGCGTGTGGGTCGTGGAGTCCGCCGAGGAGGCCAACGACCCGTTCCGGGCCGGTGTGCCCGTCCTCGCCGAGGAGAAGGTCGACTACGTTCGCGAGCTCGCCGCCAACGTCGTACGCTCCCCGCACGGCCAGGCCGTCGCCTACCCGGTGGTCGAGTCCCAGCAGGTGAACGGCGTCTGTGACACGGTCATCGCGCCCGCCCCCGACCTCGACCCGGTTCTCGCGCTGCAGGCCGAGGAGATGGCCCTGACCATCGCCAAGGAACTCGGCGTCGTCGGCCACCTCGCCGTGGAGCTGTTCCAGACCCGCGACGGCCGCATCCTCGTCAACGAGCTGGCGATGCGCCCGCACAACTCGGGCCACTGGACCCAGGACGGCGCGATCACCAGCCAGTTCGCCAACCACGTACGGGCCGTGCTCGACCTCCCTCTCGGCGACCCGCGCCCCCGCGCCAAGTGGACCGTCATGGTCAACGTCCTCGGCGGCGACTACCCGGACATGTACTCCGCGTACCTGCACTGCATGGCCCGCGACCCCCAGCTCAAGATCCACATGTACGGCAAGGACGTGAAGCCCGGCCGTAAGGTCGGCCACGTCAACACCTACGGCGACGACCTGGACGACGTGCTGGAGCGCGCCCGTCACGCTGCCGGCTACCTGAGAGGCACCATCACCGAATGAGCCCAGTTGTAGGCATCGTCATGGGGTCGGACTCCGACTGGCCCGTCATGGAAGCCGCCGCCCAGGCCCTCGACGAGTTCGAGATCGAGTACGAGGTCGACGTCGTCTCCGCGCACCGCATGCCCCGCGAGATGATCTCGTACGGCGAGCACGCGGCGGACCGCGGCCTGAAGGTGATCATCGCGGGCGCGGGCGGCGCCGCCCACCTGCCCGGCATGCTCGCCTCGGTCACCCCGCTGCCGGTCATCGGCGTCCCGGTCCCGCTGAAGTACCTCGACGGCATGGACTCCCTGATGTCGATCGTGCAGATGCCGGCCGGTGTCCCCGTCGCCACGGTCTCCGTCGGCGGTGCCCGCAACGCGGGTCTCCTCGCGGCCCGCATCCTCGCCACGCACGACGAGGAACTGCTCGGCCGCATGCGGGAGTTCCAGCAGGAGCTGAACGACCAGGCCACCGAGAAGGGCAAGCGCCTGCGGGCCAAGGTCGAGGGACCGAGCGGCTTCGGCTTCGGCTCGGGGAAGTGACGCGGATGGCTTCGCTGGAGGAAGCCCGGGAACTCCTGCGCGAGTTCCCCGTCGTCGACGGCCACAACGACCTCCCCTGGGCGCTGCGCGAACAGGTCCGCTACGACCTCGACGCCCGCGACATCGCCGCCCACCAGAACGCCCATCTGCACACCGACATCCCGCGGCTGCGCGAGGGTGGGGTCGGGGCGCAGTACTGGTCGGTGTTCGTGCGCTCGGACCTGCCGGACGCGGTGCCGTCCACGCTGGAACAGATCGACTGCGTACGGCAGTTGCTCGCGCGCTACCCGGAGGACCTGGCGCCCGCGCTGACCGCCGCCGACATGGAGGCCGCGCGCGGTGAGGGCCGTATCGCCTCCCTCATGGGCGCGGAGGGCGGCCACTCGATCGCCAACTCCCTGGGCACACTGCGCGGCCTGTACGGCCTCGGCGTCCGCTACATGACCCTCACCCACAACGACAACAACGCGTGGGCGGACTCGGCGACGGACGAGCCGAACGTCGGCGGCCTGTCGGCCTTCGGCCGTGAGGTCGTGCGGGAGATGAACCGCCTCGGCATGCTCGTCGACCTCTCCCACGTGGCGGCGACGACCATGCGGGCCGCGCTGGACACCACGTCGGCGCCGGTGATCTTCTCCCACTCCTCGGCCCGTGCCGTGTGCGACCACCCGCGCAACATCCCGGACGACGTGCTGGAGCGCCTGCCGGCGAACGGCGGCGTCGCGATGGTGACGTTCGTGCCGAAGTTCGTGCTCCAGGCGGCGGTCGACTGGACGCTGGCGGCGGACGACAACATGCGCGCGCACGGCTTCCACCACCTCGACACCACCCCCGAGGCCATGAAGGTGCACCGCGCCTTCGAGGAGAGCAACCCGCGCCCGATCGCCACGGTGTCGACGGTCGCCGACCACCTCGACCACATGCGCGAGGTCGCCGGCATCGACCACCTCGGCATCGGCGGCGACTACGACGGCACGGCCTTCACCCCCGACGGCCTGAACGACGTCTCCGGCTACCCCAACCTCGTGGCCGAACTCCTGGACCGCGGCTGGTCCAGGCCCGACCTCGCCAAGCTGACCTGGCAGAACGCGGTACGGGTCCTGGGCGCGGCGGAGGACGTGGCACGGGACCTCCGGACGACCCGCGCGCCGTCCAACGCGACGATCGAGACGCTCGACGGCTGATCGCCGGGGGTGGGGCGGCCGATGCGACCGGCCGCCCCGCCCCCGCCGCTGTCCCCTACGGCCGCTCGATCCGGCACAGGCAGAAGGGGTGCCCGGCCGGGTCCGCGTACACACGCCAGGTGCGTGAGCGGTCCTCCGCGTCCAGCGGTGTCGCGCCCAGCTCGAGCACCCCCTTCTCCGCCGCGTCCAGGTCCTCCACGACCAGGTCCAGATGGAACTGCTGCGAGTCCTCCGGCGCGGGCCACTTCGGCGGTACGAACCCGGGCGCGGCCTGGAACGCCAGCGCCTGCCCGCCGGGCACCTTCAGGTCGGCCCACTCCCCGTCACCCTCGACGGTGCCGCCCAGCACCCCGGCGTAGAAACCGGCGAGCGCGCGCGGGTCGGGACAGTCAAGGACGACGACGCCCAGTTCGGCGAGAGCCATGACTCCTCCTCGAAATCCGGGTCACCCACAGACGTGTTACCTGTAGAAGCGGGTAACCAGTAACCGTTACCGCATGCTCCCGCATGGGAGGTAACGTCGCAAGGGAATTCCCGGAAGGTAGCGTCGAGGCCATGAGTGAGAGACGGCCATGAGTGAGAGATCGCCCGCCCCCGGGGGCCTGGCCCTGGTCGAGTCCCTGGTGAACACGCTCGACATCGAGTCCGGCGGCGACTCGCTCGACACGCCGGACGGCCGTGCCCGCTTCGGGCTCGCGGAGAACGAACTGCCGGGTGCCCGTGAACTGCGCGAGTCACTGCGTGCCGTGCTGCTCGCGCACGCCGGCCACCCGCCGCACCGCGAGGTCACCCCGCTCGGCGAGCTGCTGGCCCGCGCCCCGCTCCGCGTGGCGGTCGACGAGCGGGACGGCTCGGCCGCCCTCGCCCCCGCCGACGGCGCCACGCTGCTCTCCCGGGTCGCCGGAGCCGTGGCGGAAGCGCTCGTGGCGGGCACCTGGACCCGGCTCAAGGCCTGCGAGACCGTGACCTGTCATTGGGCGTACTACGACCGCAGTCCGGCCGGCCGCGGCCGATGGTGCTCGATGCAGGTGTGCGGGGCGCGCGCGAAGATGCGCCGGTACCGGGCCAAGGAGCGGTAACCCACAGCTGGTTCATCGGTCATCACGCGGTCGCGTGGTGCAGAATGCAACAAGACGCCGGTTCGGCCGACTGAGCCTCGGCCGAACCGGCGTCGCCTGTTTCCGGGATCTCATGCGGTCGGACGCCCCATCGCCCGGTACGTCCATCCGGCCCGCCGCCACAGCTCCGGGTCGAGGGCGTTGCGCCCGTCGAGGATCACCCGGTCCGCCGCGACCTCGCCCAGCGCCGCCGGGTCCAGCTCACGGAACTCCCGCCACTCGGTCAGGTGCAGCACGACGTCGGCGCCCCGGACGGCGGCGAGCGCGGAGTCGGCGTACCCCAGCGTCGGGAAGAGGCGGCGGGCGTTGTCCATGCCCTTCGGGTCGTACACCGTGACCTGGCCGCCCTGGAGGTGAATCTGGCCCGCGACGTTGAGGGCGGGCGAGTCCCGGACGTCGTCCGAGTCGGGCTTGAAGGCGGCGCCGAGGACCGCGACCCGCTTGCCCAGGAACGATCCGCCGCCCAGCGCCTCCCGGGCCATCTCGACCATCTGGCCGCGGCGCCGCATGTTGATGGAGTCGATCTCGCGCAGGAAGGTCAGCGCCTGGTCCGCCCCCAGCTCGCCCGCCCGCGCCATGAAGGCCCGGATGTCCTTGGGCAGACAGCCACCGCCGAAGCCGATCCCGGCGCGCAGGAACTTCTTCCCGATCCGGTCGTCGTACCCGATGGCCTCGGCCAGCTTGGCGACGTCGCCGCCGGCGGCCTCGCACACCTCCGCCATGGCGTTGATGAAGGAGATCTTCGTGGCCAGGAAGGAGTTCGCGGCGGTCTTCACCAGCTCGGCGGTCGGGAAGTCGGTCACCACGAACGGCGTGCCCTCGCCGACCGGCGTCGCGTACACCTCGCGCAGCAGCTTCTCGGCGCGCTCACTGCGCACGCCCACCACGATCCGGTCGGGGTGGAGCGTGTCCTCGACGGCGAAGCCCTCGCGCAGGAACTCCGGGTTCCAGGCCAGCTCGGCATCGGCGCCGGCGGGCGCGTGCTCGGCCAGACAGGCGGCCAGCCGCTCGGCGGACCCGACCGGCACGGTGGACTTGCCGACGACCAGGGCGGGGCCGGTCAGGTGCGGTGCGAGGGAGGCGAAGGCGGCGTCGACGTACGTCATGTCGGCCGCGTACTCCCCGTGCCGCTGCGGGGTGTTGACGCACACGAAGTGGACGTCACCGAATTCCGCGACCTCGGCCCAGTCCATGGTGAACCGGAGCCGCCCCGAGGATCCCTCCAGGCCCGCGACATGCTTCCTCAGCAGCTCTTCGAGGCCGGGCTCGTACATTGGGACCTCGCCCCGCTGCAGCATGGCGATCTTCTCGGGAACGACGTCCAGACCCAGTACTTCGAACCCCAGCTCGGCCATGGCCGCGGCGTGCGTGGCGCCGAGGTAGCCGGTACCGATCACGGTGATCTTGAGGCTCATGGGTGCTCCAGGAGGGGTACGTCATTCGGTGCGCTGCTGCGCGGGCCCGAGCATAGTCGGGGCATGTCCGCGTGCTTCCGGGGGCAACTTCATCGTTGTCGCCAAGGTCACGTAGGCGTGCCGTGAGCGGCCCCCTAAAATTTGAGTTACTTAACGGTAATTAGCGTCAGTATCACTGCGTCTTTGGAGCGTGAGAGACCTTGGCCGGATCGGCTGACTTCGACCTGTACCGCCCCGCCGAGGAGCACGACATGCTCCGCGACGCCGTCCGCTCCCTGTCTGAGGCGAAGATCGCGCCTTACGCCGCGGCGGTGGACGAGGAAGCCCGCTTCCCGCAGGAGGCCCTGGACGCCCTGGTCGCAGGCGACCTGCACGCCGTGCACGTACCCGAGGAGTACGGCGGCGCGGGCGCGGACGCCCTGGCCACGGTGATAGTGATCGAGGAAGTGGCGCGCGTCTGCGTGTCCTCCTCCCTCATCCCCGCGGTGAACAAACTGGGTTCGCTCCCGGTGATCCTCTCCGGTTCCGAGGACCTGAAGAAGAGGTACCTGTCGCCCCTGGCCAAGGGCGACGCGATGTTCTCGTACTGCCTCTCCGAGCCGGAGGCGGGCTCGGACGCGGCCGGCATGACGACGAAGGCGGTCCGCGACGGCGACCACTACGTCCTCAACGGTGTGAAGCGCTGGATCACCAACGCGGGTGTCTCCGAGTACTACACGGTCATGGCCGTGACCGACCCGTCCAAGCGCTCGAAGGGCATCTCGGCCTTCGTCGTCGAGAAGTCGGACGAGGGTGTCTCCTTCGGTGCCCCGGAGAAGAAGCTCGGCATCAAGGGCTCCCCGACCCGCGAGGTCTACTTCGACAACGTCCGCATCCCCGCCGACCGCATCATCGGCGAGGAGGGCACAGGCTTCGCGACCGCGATGAAGACCCTCGACCACACCCGCATCACCATCGCCGCCCAGGCACTCGGTGTCGCCCAGGGCGCCTTCGACTACGCCAAGGGCTACGTCCAGGAGCGCAAGCAGTTCGGCAAGCCGATCGCCGACTTCCAGGGCATCCAGTTCATGCTCGCCGACATGGCCATGAAGATCGAGGCCGCCCGCCAGCTGACCTACGCGGCCGCCGCCAAGTCCGAGCGCGGCGACAGCGACCTCACCTTCGCGGGCGCGGCGGCCAAGTGCTTCGCCTCGGACGTGGCCATGGAGGTCACCACCGACGCGGTCCAGCTCCTCGGCGGCTACGGCTACACGCGGGACTACCCGGTGGAGCGGATGATGCGCGACGCGAAGATCACCCAGATCTATGAGGGAACGAACCAGGTCCAGCGAATCGTCATGGCGCGCAATCTGCCGTAGCACGAATGGCACTACTTGGCGGTCGGGCGTAGGACGGAAGCACACGGGGCCCGCCCAGGGTCCCTCTCCCTCTCAGGAGGAGCCATGAACCAGCCCGGAACCATGAGCGCCATGAGCAAGGAGATGCAGGACTGCGTCGAGGCGTGCATGTCCTGCCACAACATCTGCGAGGAGACCATGAGCTCCTGCATGCAGATGGGCGGCCAGGCCCAGATGCAGGTCATGCGCGCGCTCATGGACTGCTCCGAAATGACCCGGATGTGTGCGGACATGATGATGCGCCGCTCGCCGATGTCCGCCGAGATGTGTGCGATGTGTGCCAAGGCGTGCGACATGTGCGCCGAGGCGTGTATGGCCATGCCGGACGACCCACAGATGATGCGCTGTGCGGAGGCGTGTCGCCGCTGCGCCGAGATGTGCCGGACGATGGCGGGCGCGCGTATGTGACTCCCGCCGGACAACGCTCAAGGGCACCCCACGGGGTGCCCTTGAGTATGTGCGGCCGGTACCGCCTAGTTGCTGGAGACCGTGACCGGGTCGTCGTTCTTCAACTCGTCCACCAGGGTCTTCACCTTCGCCTTGTCCCAGACGAGGTTGCCGCCCGAGGAACCGGAGATCGGCATGTTCATGGACTTGCCCTCACCGCCGCTGACGCTCTTCATCGCCCAGAACATCGACGCCAGGTCCCACAGGCTCATGTCCTTGTCGACGGTCAGGGAGTCCAGGCCGGCGCCCATGGTCGGGTAGAACTTGAAGGGGTTCAGGACCGTCGACGGGGTGGCCACCTGGTGGGCCAGGGCCGACAGGAACTTCTGCTGGTTCTTCGTGCGCTGGAGGTCGCTCGCCGCGAAGGCGTGCCGGGTGCGGACGAAGGCCAGCGCCTCCTCGCCGTTCAGCGTCTGCTTGCCCGCCTTGAAGTTCGCGCCCGAGTACTTGTCCTTGAAGCCCTTGTCGATGTTGATCTCGACGCCGCCGACCGCGTCGACGATGCTCGCGAAACCGGCGAAGCCGATCTCGACGTAGTGGTCTATGTGCAGGCCGGTGTTGTACTCGACCGTGCGCACGAGGAGCGTCGGGCCGTCGAACGCGTACGCCGCGTTCAGCTTGTTCGTACCGAGCGGACCCTTGATCTTGCCGGACTCCGAGCCCTGGAACTTCGGGATCGTGACGTTGGAGTCGCGCGGCAGCGAGATCAGCGTGTCGCCGCTGTCGCCGACGTGCAGGATCATCATCGAGTCGGTGCGCTGGCCCTCGGCGGAACCGGTGTGCAGCTTCTTCTTGTCCGCGGCCGTCATGCCTTTGCGGCTGTCGGAGCCGACGATCAGGTAGTTCGTGCCCTCGCCCGCCTCCGGCCGGTCGATGACCTTCGACAGGTCGACGTCGCGGTGGAGCTTGGAGTCGGCCCAGAAGTAGGTCGCCACGGATGTGACGACCAGCACGGTGGCGAGGGTGATCGCCGTCCACTTGATGCGGCGCCGCCAGTTCGGCCGCGGGCGGTAGCGTCCGACGTCCGGGTCCTGGTCGTTGTCGTTGGGAACGAAGCCGCCGCCCCGGCCGCCACCGCCGCCGCCGTACACCTGGCCGGTGTTGTAGCCGCTGTCGTAGTCGCCGTAGCCGTCGTCCTGTCCCTGGCCGTACGACGGCTGCTGCGGGACGCCGGCGCCGTACGGCGGTGCCGACGGGCCTCCGTTGCCGTACCCGCCCTGCCCGGGCGGAGTCGCCGGGCCGCGCTGTACCTGGCGCATCACGCGGGCGCCCTCAGGCTGCGCGTTGGCGCTTCCGCGTCCGTACCGGTTGCCGCGGTTCTCGTCGGACCATGCCTCGGGCCAATCGTTCATGGGCCCCAGTGTGCAGGGTGCGGCCGTGTCCCTTACAAGGGGCGTTGGGAAATCAGGGCGGCGCTGTTGCGAAGCTGACACAAATTCCGCGAATGTCGCTTCGGCATAAGGTGGGGCTCATGACAGACCAGGCCCCCGCCGCAAAGTCGGGCACAACGGACATACCAGGCAAGCCCACTTCGGCGTCCCGCACCACCCTCAGCCACATCATGACCCACAACGACACCAACCTCCTGGGCACGGTGCACGGCGGCGTGATCATGAAGCTGGTCGACGACGCGGCGGGCGCGGTCGCCGGACGCCACAGCGGAGGCCCCGCCGTCACCGCGTCCATGGACGAGATGGCGTTCCTCGAACCGGTCCGCGTCGGCGATCTGGTCCATGTCAAGGCCCAGGTCAACTGGACCGGCCGGACCTCGATGGAGGTCGGCGTCCGGGTCCTGGCCGAACGCTGGAACGAGTCCACCCCGGCCACTCAGGTCGGCTCCGCGTACCTGGTCTTCGCCGCGGTCGACGCGGACGGCAAGCCCCGCCTGGTCCCGCCGGTCCTCCCGGAGACCGAACGGGACAAGCGCCGCTACCAGGAGGCCGAGATCCGCCGCACCCACCGCCTCGCCCGCCGCCAAGAGATCATGGAACTGCGCGAGAAGCGGGCGGCGGAGGGGTTCGAGGACTGACGAGACCGACGACCAGGACAGGCTCTGGCGGCGAGGCCGTCACGCGCCCCCGGAGCACACCACCTCGTCGCCCCGCACCACCGCGGAGGCGTCCTGGGCCGGGTCGTCCGCCTTCACCTTCCGCACGTCCTTGAAGTCCGCGCCCGCGATCACCTTCAGCATCGCCCCCTGCCCGGGCTTCGCCCGCAGCTCGCTGCCCGGCAGGGCCGCCGCCAGCGACCTGGCCGAGCGGTCCCACCGGGGGTCGTAGACGATCACCGTGCGCCGCACGGAGTGCTTCGCCGAGGTCACCGGATGCCGGGTGGTGGCGAAGCCGGTCGCGGCCAGTGCCGCGTCGACGCGCCTGGCCAGTCCGTCGGTTCCGGTGCCGTTCTCCACCTGGACGCGGATCTGCTGCGGGGCCACCCCCACCGGTACGGCCCGGCTGCCGCCGCGCGGCGGACGGTTCACCGTGAGCGGCTTGTCGTCGCGCAGCGACTGGAACAGCTTCTCCGCCCCGGCCCGGTCCCACTGCAGCGTCGAGCCGATGCCCGGCACGAGGTATCCCATCCGGCCGATCGGGACCGTCGTGAACTCGGAGGAGGAAGGGGAGAAGTGCCGCATCGCGCGGCCCAGGTCCAGCAACTCGTCCGTGCCGAAGCCCTCGTCCGCCCGCACCGAGCCCAGCACGGCCCGCGTCACGTCACGGAACCTCAGCGGGTTCAGCAGCACCCCGGAAGAGGTCGCCCGGTCGATCAGCGCCGCGAGGAAACGCTGCTGCCGCTTCATCCGGCCCAGATCGCTCGCCCCGTCGACGTGCCGGGAGCGGACGTACTGCAGGGCCTCCCCGCCCATCAGGGTGTGGGTGCCGGCCGGGAGGTCGAGGCCGGTGTACGAGTCCTTCAGCGGCTCCGGCGTGCAGATCCGGACCCCGCCGAGCACATCCACGGTCTTCATGAAAGAGGTGAAGTCGACCTCCAGATAGTGGTCGATCTTCACATGCGTCATGTTCTCGACCGTGCGCACGGTCAGCTGCGGCCCGCCCTCCGCATACGCCGCGTTGATCCTGATGGGATGCGGTCCGTGGTGCTCGCCGGTCGTCTCGTCGACATGCTCGGGCAGCTGGGCGTACGAGTCGCGCGGCAGGCTCACCACGCTCGCCCGCTCCCGGTCCTCCGAGACGTGCACGATCATGATCGTGTCGGTGCAGTGGCAGGGCGCCCCGCCGAGCCGGTACTTTCGCCGCTCCAGCTCCGTGATCCTGTCGCGCCCGTCGGTGCCGACGAGCAGGACGTTCATTCCGTGGCCCCCCTGCGGCCGGTTCTTCATGTCCTTGAACGGGTCGACCCGGGCGATGCCCGAGTCGAGGCTGGTGACCACCGCGTGTCCGATCCCGGCGGAGGCGAGCACCACCACGGACAGGGTGGTCACCGCCCGCATGGCCCAGCGCGGCCGCTTCCGCCGTCTGGGCCGCGCCTGCGCACGCGGCGGCTGGGGCGACGGTCGCGGGCGGCGCTGCGGCCGTGCCGGGGAGCGTGGCGGCGTGGCGGGCATGAGGAAACCTCCGCGGGGCTCTGGACCCGGGGCCGTACGTGGGATCGTGAGCACCGTAGGCCCGTACGATCTCCGGCCCGCGGCAGCGGACCGGTGGCGCGCACCGGTGTCGCCCGTTCGCGGTAACGTGAGCCCCCTATGAACGCCATGCCCGACGTGCGGCTCCCCGCCGTTTCTGTGATCATGCCCGTCCTCAACGAGGAGCGGCATCTGCGCGGGGCCGTCCAAGCGATCCTCGCGCAGGAGTACGCCGGCGAGATGGAGGTCGTGATCGCCCTCGGTCCGTCCACGGACCGCACGGACGAGATCGCGGCCGAGCTCGTTCGCGAAACTGCGCCTAATAAAAACAAGCGCGTGCACACCGTCCCGAATCCGACCGGCCGCACGCCGGCCGCGCTCAACGCCGCGATCAAGGCCTCCCGCCATCCGGTCGTGGTGCGCGTCGACGGCCACGGCATGCTCTCGCCGAACTACATCGCCACCGCCGTCCGGCTCCTGGAGGAGACCGGCGCGCAGAACGTCGGCGGCATCATGCACGCCGAGGGCGAGAACGACTGGGAGCACGCGGTCGCGGCCGCGATGACCTCGAAGATCGGCGTCGGGAACGCGGCCTTCCACACGGGAGGCGAGGCCGGTCCCGCCGAGACCGTCTACCTCGGTGTCTTCCGGCGCGAGGCCCTTGAGCGGCAGGGCGGCTACAACGAGGAGTTCATCCGCGCCCAGGACTGGGAGCTGAACTTCCGCATCCGCGAGGCCGGCGGGCTGATCTGGTTCTCGCCGGAGCTGAAGGTGTCGTACCGTCCGCGGCCCAGCGTGAAGGCGCTCGCCAAGCAGTACAAGGACTACGGCCGCTGGCGGCACGTCGTCGCGCGCTACCACGAGGGCTCCATCAATCTGCGCTACCTCGCCCCGCCGGCCGCGGTGTGCGCCATCGCCGCGGGCATCGTGATCGGCGCGGCCCTGACCCCGCTGGGCTTCGCGATCCCCGGCGGCTATCTCGCGGCGATCGTCGCCGGGTCGGTCCCGGCCGGCAAGGGGCTGCCGTCGAAGGCCCGGCTGCAGATCCCCGTCGCCCTCGCCACCATGCACATGTCGTGGGGCTGGGGCTTCCTGACCAGCCCGAAGTCGCTGGCCAGGAAGGTCATCGCATCCCGCCGCCCGGCGGTGCTCAGCGCCGAACGAGCTGCGGACTGAGCAGCGCACCGAGCACCGCGCCGAGCAGCGGATCGAGCACCGCACCGAGCACCGTGCCGAGCCTCACCGGACGGCCACCGGCCCGGACTACGACCAGGTGTAGTCCGGGTCGACGTGCATACAGGCCTTGGTGTCCGCGCCGTTGAGGGCGCTGGCCGACTCCGGCGTCTTGTCGTCGTCCTGTGCGGCGGTGTACTTGGTGCCCGAGCGCCAGTCGGCGCCCACCACCAGCGTGACCCCGGACACATCCGTCGACTTCTTCACCTGGCTCGTCGGGATGCCCAGCGCCTTGGCGACCCGCTGCGCGTCCCCCTCCAGGTCCGCGCTCGGGTAACGGACGACCGTCCGCTCCTCGCCGAGCAGCGTGGAGGTGTCCGCGACCGCCTTGTCGAAGCCCTTGCCGACGAGCAGCCGGGCGATCGTGCCCGCCCGGCCGGTGACCGCCGTCCCGCCGCCGCTCTTCGTGCCGTTCTGCACCTGCACCGCGATCTCGTCGTCCGCCGCCGCCGGATCCGTGGACGTCTTGGGCTTGCTGGTCTTCTTCTTGTCCTTGCCGTCCAGCGCGATGTCCTCGCGCACCAGCCGGAACAGCTTCGCCGCGTCGGTGGGCTTGGGCAGCACCCGGTTGCCGTCCGAGGAGTACACCCACGGCATCGTCGTCATGGTGATGCGCTTGGTGGGGACCTTCTTCAGCTCCGTGCTCAGGTCGTAGAGCTTGGCCACGGTCCCGAGGCCGTTGTCCACCGTCAGCGCCTTGGTGGCCGTCTCGGCGAGGCCGCGCAGCTTGCCCGGGTTGCTGAGGGTGGCGTTGGTTCGCAACTGGCGGACCATCGAGTTCATGTACATGTGCTGGGCCTTGGTACGGGCGATGTCGCTGCCGTCCTCGAAGCCGTAGCGCGTACGCAGCCACTGCAGGGCCTGCTTGCCCTTGATGGAGGTGGTGCCCTTCTTCAGCTTCAGACCCGAGCCGTGGCCGGTGGAGGTGTGCGAGTAGATGTTGGCGTCCACGCACACCGGGACGCCGCCGATGGCGTCCGCCATCGACACCACGCCCGAGAAGTCGACCATCATGAAGTGGTCGATGTGGATGTCGGTCAGCTTCTCCCAGGTCGCCACCGTGCAGCCGGGGCCGCCACGGCCCAGGGAGTCGTTCGTCATGGCCAGTGAGGTGCTCGCCGCGTACACCTTGCCGGTGTCGGGGTCCGTGCACTTGGGGATCTGCAGCAGCGTGTCGCGCGGCATGCTGACCACCGACATGTTGGAGCGGTCCGCCGAGAGGTGGAGCAGCATCTGGACGTCGGCGCGGGGCGCGGTGTTGAAGGTGTCCTTGGCGCCGCCGAGTTTCTGGTCCGCGGCGGTGTTCCGTCCGTCGGAGCCGATGAGCAGGATGTTCAGCGGGGTCTGGCCCGCCGCGTTCGCCTTCGGCTTGGCCGCCCGGTCCTTGGCGTCACCGTTGTTGAGGGCGTCCGTCTTTATGTTGGCGTTGAGGTGCTGGTAGTAGAGGTATCCGGCGCAGGCCGTACCGAGTATCGCCACCGTCAGGACCATCGCCGACCAGCGCAGGACCCGCCGTCCGCGCCGCTTGCCGTCGCCGGTCCCGGCTCTGCCTCTGGACCGCCCGTCGCCCAGCCAACTCTCGCCGTCCGGTACGTCATGGCCCTGCTGCCCGAGGGACATCGTGTCCTCGACCGGGGGAACCTCCCCCCGCACACTGCTCCGCACCACTGCCTGCCTCCCGCCCACGCCATCCACCGGTGCCCGGCTACCGGGCCTGGGCACGCCCGCATTGTTCTGCAGACATGTATGAGTCACCTGTGCGCCCGAAAGTTCGCGGTGCCGGCGTCCCGCGGTGCGCGTGGACGCCGGCACCGGGTGCCCGCTACGCGGGTGCTACCACTGGTAGACCTTGTAGACGTCCATGCACTGCGTCTTGTCCGAGCCGTTGATGGCGTCGGAGTTGCTGGGCAGGTCGCCGGCCTTCGGCGCGGACTCCTTCGGGTACGACGTCCCCGTCCGCCAGTCGGCGCCGACGACGACGGTGACGCCCGACACGGCGGTCGACTTCTTCACCGAACTCATCGGGATGCCCAGCGCCTTGGCCACGGCCTGGGCGTCGCCCTCCAGATCCGCGCTCGGGTACTGCACGACCGTCCGGTCCTCGGACAGCGCCGCTGTCGTGTCCGCCGCGGCCCTGGTGAAGCCCTTGCCCGCGAGCACCTGGGTGATCGCGCTCGCCCGCTGGCTGACCGGCAGCTGGCTGGAGGTCCGGGTGGCGTTCTGCACCTGCACGCCGAGCCGGGCCGGGGCGACCGAGGGAGCCTTGGTGGGCGTGCTCGTGGTGGTCTTCTTCTTCGCGCCGGACGCCTTGCCGTTCTTGTCGAGCGGCACGTCGTCGCGGAGCATCTGCCACAGCTTCTCGGCGTTGGCGCCGTCCGGCACGACGTGTTCGGTGTTCCGCGGGTCCGTGACGTTCGGCATCGTCACCGAGGTGATGCGGTCCGTCGGCACCGACTTGAGCTCCATGGCCAGGTCGTACAGCTTCTTGACCGTGCCGATCTCCTCGGAGACCTGAAGGGACTTCGTGGCGGCCTCGGCCAGATCCGTCAGCCGCCCGGTGTCGGTGAAGACGTTCTGCTGCTTCAGCGTGCGGATCATCGAGTTCAGGTACATGTGCTGGGCCCGGGCCCGCATCAGGTCGCTGCCCCAGGCGTGCCGGGTGCGCAGCCACTGCAGGGCCTGCTTGCCCTTGACCTTGTGCGTGCCCGCCGTCAGCTTCAGGCCGGAGCCTCCGGGCACCGCGGCCGTCGGGTGGTCCGACACGTTCTGCTTCACGCAGACGTCGACGCCGCCGATGGCGTCGGCCATCCTCACCACACCGGCGAAGTCGATCGTCATCCAGTGGTCGATGTAGACGCCGGTGAGGTTCTGCCAGGTGGCCAGCGTGCAGCCGGCACCGCCGCGGGCCAGCGACTCGTTGATGATGGTGTTGGTCGCCCCGTACTTCTTGCCGGTGTCGGGGTTCGTGCACTTGGGGATGTCGACCCGGGTGTCACGCGGAATGCTGACCATCGCGGCGCTCTTGCGGTCCGCCGACAGATGGATGAGCATCTGCACGTCGCCGAGCGGCGGGTTGCCCCGGCTGTCCTTGCTGCCGCCGAGCTTCACGTTCGCGTCGGAGTTACGGCTGTCGGAGCCGATCAGCAGGATGTTCAGCGGCGTCTGGCCGGCCGCGTTCGGCGCGGTCTTCTGCGCCTTGGAGTCGCCGATGTCGCGCCGGCCCTTGCGGATGTTGTCGTTGAGATGCTGGTAATACAGGTATCCGGCGCCGGCCGTCCCGAGTATCACCACCGCCAGCACGGTCGCCGACCAGCGCAACGCGCGCCGTCTGCGCCGCGGCTGCCCGTCCTGCGGGCCACCTCTGCGCCGTCCGCCGCCCTGCCTGCCGCTGCCGTCCGCGCCCGGTTCCTGCGGTGTGAGCGACATGGTGTCCTCCACCGCGGGAACCTCCCCCCGCACACTGCTCCGCGCCAATTTCCTGCCCTCCCCACCCTGCGCCTGCACAACGGGCCCCGCCCGCGTCCGGTTAGACGCACGAGGGGCCCGTAGGGTTACCTACTTGGCGCATGTCACCTTGTCTGCCGTGGACTTATCAACATCCGGCGCCTTTGTCGGAGTGGTGAGGGACACCCCCGCACCCTTGAAGTCCTTGCCCAGGGTCAGCGTCATCGCCGGCAGCCCCTGGGAGTTGATCACGCTCTTGCCGGGCTTCATCGCGGATCCGGACAGCCCCATGATGGCGGCCAGCCTGCGCGCCTGCGCCGCCTGGTCGGGAGCGTACTCGAGCGTGGTCTTGCTCAGCTCCGCCGGAGCGTTGCCCGCGTTCTCCGACTTGGCCACGCCCGCGTCGTTCTGCAGCCACTGGAGCGTCTCCTGCGCGCTGCCGGCCACCGCCCCGCCGTTGAGGATCCGCACCCGCACCTCGGAGGCGGCGGACTTGGTGCCCTTCAGAAGGGCGGCCTGTGCGTCCTTGGCGGCCTTCTGCTTCTTCTTCACGTCACTGAAGGAGACGTCGCCCTTGATCGCCTGGAAGACCGCGGGAGCCTTCGCCTCGTTGAGGACGACGGTCACCTTGACCTTCTCGGCCGGGTTGTCCAGGACGGGCACGGTCGTGAAGGTCAGGTTCTTCGGATTGAGCTTGCCCAGCTCCAGACCGAGGTCCTTCAGCTTGCCGATGCTGTCCAGCTGGGAGTCGACGGTCAGTGCCTTGGTGCCGGTCTCGGCGAGCTTCAGCATCTTCGTCGGGCTGCTGAGTGTCGAGTTGGAGCTGAGCTTGCGCATCAGCGCGCTGAGGAACTGCTGCTGCAGCCCGATCCGGCTCAGGTCACCGCCGAAGCCGACGGCGTGCCGGGTCCGTACGAAGGCCAGCGCCTGCTCACCCGAGATGTTGTGGGTGCCCTTCGACAGCTTCAGGTGCGAGTCCGGGTCGTCGATGTTCTTGCCCAGGCAGACCTCGACCCCGCCGACCGCCTCGGTCAGCGTCTTGACCGCGTTGAAGTCGGCGACCATGAAGTTGTCCGGCCTGATCCCGGTCAGCGCCGTCACCGTGCGCACGGTGCAGCTGGGCGTCCGCCCGTCCTGCCCGAGGCTGGTGTTGAAGCGGACGTTGTCCGTGCCCGGGATGACCTTCTCGGAGCCGTCGGCCTGCTTCGTCGGGCAGTCCGGGATGTTCACGATCAGGTCGCGCGGGATGCTCAGCGCGGTGGCGTTCGACCGGTCCTTGGACAGGTGCAGCAGGATGTTGGTGTCGGCGTGCCCGACGCTGCCCGCATCGCCGTAGCCCTCGTTGCCCTTGCCGGTGCGCTTGTCGGTGCCGATCAGCAGGATGTTGATCGCCTTGTCCTTGCTGAAGCCACCGGTGCTCGCGCCGTCGTCGGAGACGGACGTGATGTTGTCGTTGAGGTGCTGGATGTAGAGGTAGGCGGCGGCCGAGACGGCCACCAGGATGAAGGCCATCGACCCGCCGGTCCACAGCAGTATCTTCTTCGCCTTCGACTTCTTCTTCACCGGCCGCCTGTTGCGCCGGCCCGGCAGCGGCTCAGGCTCGCCCCGGCGCCTGCGCGGAGACGGAATGTCCCGGCTCGCGGTCTCGGGCTCCTCACGCCTCGGCGCGGTCGCGCGGTCGCGCGGCGCACCACTGCGGGCGTCGGCGCCACCGCGACTGCCACCGCCGGCACGGGGGCCGGATCTCCGGGGTCGCGGAACCGACGATTGCGGTGCGGAAGGAGTCAGTCGCAGTTCGTATTCGCCGGTGCTCGGATTGAGTACCCACTGGTCTGCGGGATCGATGTTTTCCGCCCGCCCACGTCCTTGCGCGTCCACGGTTGTCCGAATCCTCCGTTGGGGCCACGCGGCGCCTTTCCCCCCACGAGGCGCTCGGGTCTCGGTCACTCAGTGCACGACTCCAGGACGGACATCGCGGCGTGGTGCACCGGGTCGCTCACACTATCCGCCCTGTTCAGGGTTGAGTGACGGCGGTGACAAATTCCACGTCCCTACAACCGGGCAATCCGGCTCATTCCCCTGAACAAAAGTTCGCCTCCTTGGCGCATGCTTTACCCGCAGGTGTTCTCGGCGGCCGTGCTCCCGCGAAATGTGGGTGCGGGGGAGGCGTTCGAATCGCCACTCTTCGTAGCCGAATCCGGGGACACGGAGCCGGCGACCGCCACCGGCTCGTCCGCGCGCAACCTCGCGAACAGCCTCTCGGCCTCGGGCTCCACGAGCTGGTCGCGATTGGAGTCGTAGACATACGACTCCCGTGGCACGGTCAGGAAGCGCACATGTTCGGTGGGGATGTCCCGCAGACCCCGCACCAGTTGGTACAAACCGCGCAGACTGGCCAGATCCGGGTCGGTGGTGAGGGACGAGGTCGCCGCGTCCAGCACGGGATAGAGCTTCACGGGATTCAGCAGGACGTCATTGCCGCGCACCTTGTTCACGAGCGCCCCGAGGAACCGCTGCTGCCGGTCCATCCGGTCGGTGTCGCTCCCGTCGCCGAGCGACTTGCGGGCCCGCACATAGCCCAGCGCCTGCTCACCGTCGAGCGTGACCTTGCCCGCGGGCAGCTTCAGCTTGGCGGCCTTGTCGTCGATCGGCTTCTTCAGGCACACCTCGACGCCGTCGACGGCGTCGACCATGTCCTTGAACCCGCTGAAGTCGACGACGACGTGGTGGTCGATCCGGATGTTCGTCAGCTTCTCGACGGTCCGGATGGTGCAGGCCGACCCGCCCGCCGCGAAGGCGTAGTTGAACATAGTGAACGCGGGCTCGGTGCGGTGGCCGTCCGCCCCCCGGCAGCCGGGCACCTTCACCATCAGGTCGCGGGGGAGGGACACGACCGTGGCGCTGCGCCGGTCAGCGGCCAGGTGCAGCAGGATCGTGGTGTCGGACCGCTCGGTCCCCAGGTCCTTCCCGTACTTGCGGTTACCGGCCCCCGAGCGGGTGTCGGACCCGATGAGCAGGATGTTCTGCGCGCCGCGCACCAGCGCGGTGGGCCGCTCCCGCTCGTACCGGGCGAGCTCCGCCGCGGCGGCGTCGTCGGCCGTGATGTTGGCGCTGAGCTTCGCGTACACGGCCCAGCTGCCCCCGGCCCCCGCGAGCACCAGGAAGCCCAGCCCCAGGGCGGCACGCCGCGTCCAGCGCCGCCGGTGCCGGCGTATCAGCCCGTCACCGGTGGCGGAGGCACCCGCACCGGGACCGAGGGTGCCCGAGGGGGGCGAACCTGCGCTGTCGGTCACGGGCGGCCACCCCCTCATGACGTACGAGCGTGTCGTCCTGCTCCTACGACCATGGCGCGGAAGGGGCTGCGGGGTCGGCCGGTACTGCTCCGATCGGGTGAACGTCAGTGACGCGAGGCGGTCACCCGTTCGCTCTCGATCCGCTGGGCCAGAGCGTCCTCGCCCAGCCGCCCCAGATGCCGGCACAGCACCACGGACCCCCCGACGGACATCGGTGAGTACAGCCCCGCGCTGAGCCCTTCCCAGGTGTCGTACGACAGCCCGGACAGCAGCCGGGAACCGGGCCCCGTCAGATCCAGCGACGGCGCGTCGGCCCGCGCCCGCTCGACGACCTCGGCCCCCGTGTACTCCGCACCCGCCACGATCAGCGCCGGCTCCTCCGGATCGACCGGCGCGAACGGAGCGAACCGGTCCCCCTGGCCCGGCACCTCCACGGCGTAGTCCATGAAGCCCTCCGGCGGCTGCGGAAAGCGCCCGCCGAGCGGCCGCAGCGCGAGGGCGACCCGCTCCCCGCGACACGCCCGGGCCGCCTCCAGCGAGTCCGGGCCGCTCACGACGACATCGGCCGCCACCGGGTCGCCCGCCACGTCCGCGATCGCGCCCACCGACGAGCATGCCAGCAGCCACACCGCCGTCTGCCAGTGTGCGGGCAGCAGCAGCGCGACCCGGTCGCCGGGCTCGGCGGCGAGGTCGCCCTGGAGCAGGTTCGCCGTCTTGGCCACCCAATTGGCGAAGGTGGCCACGGACAGTTCGACGCGTTCGCCCGTGGCGTCGTCGTAGAAGGTCACCAGTGGGCGTCCGGGATCCGCGGCGAGCGCGGAACGCAGCAGGTCGGCGGGGGTGCGATCGGTGGCGTTCACCCGCGCAAGCGTACGCGGCGCGGGGGTCGGGCACCGGTCGGCGGGGCCACCGGTTCGGAGGAACGGCAGCCGACGGTCCGTCAGTTCCTCAATGGACATGTATGTATGAATATGTCCAAGATCAGGGGCATGCCTGGATTCCTTGCCTCCTCGATCGGTGCCTCCTCGATCGGTGTCACGTGCGCGGCCGCCCTCGCCGTCCCGCTGACCCTGCCCGCGGCCGTCCCGCCCGCGCGAGCGGAGCCGACCTCGGAAAGGGCCACGAGCGCCGCACGCACCGCCGTGCCGGCCGTCCCCGGAAGCACCCGGTCGCTCCCTCTCCGCCCCCTCGGCCCCCTCGCCCGCGACCGCGTCCTCGGTGCGGTTCCCGAGCGGGGGCTGTACCGCCGGGACGTACGCCGTTTCTCCCTGGTCGGTGTCGTCTGGGACGACCCGGACGCCGAACTCCAGGGCCAGGTCCGGGTCCGCACCCGCGCCGCCGGCACCGGCGCCTGGTCCGACTGGCAGGACATCGAGACGCACAACGCCGACGACGGAGCCGACCCCGGCACGGCGGAGCGCGTCTCGGGCCGGGTGCGCGGCGCGACGGCGCCGCTGTGGGTGGGGGACTCGGACGGTGTGCAGGTACGCGTCCGCGCGGCCGCCGGAGCGGACGAGGCCACCGGCGGTCACCGAGACGCCGGCGAACCGCCCCCGCTCCCCTCGGGCCTGCGTCTGGAACTCGTCGACCCCGGCACCGAATCCCCGCCCGCCGACCCCTCTGCCGACCTCGTCCGCGCCGACACCATGGGTGATGCCGACACCATGGGTGATGTCGCCGCCTCCGCCGTCAACACGGACCTGGCTCCCCTCGGAGCCACCGGGATCCCCGCGCTGAACAAGCGGGACACCGAACTCGAACTGCTGGCCCTGCGCGGCGACGAACTGACCCCGGACCAGCGCGCGAAGCCGTACATCGGACCGCGCCCGCGGATCGTGACGCGGCGCGGCTGGGGCGCGGACGAGAGTCTGCGCGAACGGGGTTTCGTCTACACGAAGAAGGTCGAGGCGGCCTTCGTGCACCACAGTGCCTCCAGCAACAAGTACAGCTGCTCGCAGGCCCCGTCCGTCATTCGCGGTATCTACCGCTACCACGTCAAGAGCATGGGCTGGAGGGACATCGGCTACAACTTCCTCGTCGACAAGTGCGGAAACATCTACGAGGGCCGCGCCGGGGGCGTGACGAAGGCCGTCATGGGCGCCCACACCCGCGGTTTCAACACCGACACCATGGGAATCGCGGTCCTCGGCACATTCGACTCGGCCGAGCCGTCCTCCGCCGCGGTGACGGCCATCGCCGGACTCACCGCGTGGAAACTCGGTCTCTATGGGGCCAATCCGCGAGGAAAGACATATCTGAAGTCCGGAGGTGGCAATCTCTACCCAAAGGGGAAGAACGTACGACTGAACGTGATCTCCGGCCATCGGGACGGGTTCGCCACGCAGTGCCCGGGCAAGCGCCTCTACGCCAAGCTCGGCACCGCCCGATCCACCGCGGCGCGCTACCAGGGGCGCTGAGGCCGGGGCGAGAGTTCATCGCCGTCGGGGACATTCGGGGGCGGGGGAAACCGCATGCCGATGTCGCGGGACACCGCGCGGCCATCGAGGGCGCCGTCGCACGGTCTGCATAGACTGGCCGGTCGGAACACAGTTCGGCCGGTCCCGGCAGGAAGCAGAGACGACAGGTGACAGAAGCGATCCTCCTGGTCGGCGGCAAGGGCACCCGGCTCCGCCCGCTCACGGTGCACACTCCCAAGCCCATGGTCCCGGCGGCCGGAGTCCCGTTCCTCACGCACCAGTTGGCGCGGGCGAGAGCGGCGGGCGTCGAGCACATCGTGCTCGCGACCAGCTATCTCGCCGAGGTGTTCGAGCCGTACTTCGGCGACGGCGCCGCGCTGGGCCTCCACATCGAGTACGTCACGGAGGAGGAGCCCCTCGGCACCGGCGGCGCGATCCGCAACGCGGCCGCGCATCTCCACTCGGGCCCCGACGACCCGGTACTGGTCTTCAACGGCGACATCCTCACGGGCCTGGACATCAGGGCGCTGGTGCGCACGCACGAGTCGACCGGCGCGGACGTCTCCCTGCACCTGACGAAGGTGACGGACCCCCGTGCCTACGGTCTGGTCCCCACGGACGAGACCGGCAGGGTCCTCGCCTTCCTGGAGAAGCCGCAGACGCCGGAGGAGATCGTCACCGACCAGATCAACGCGGGGGCGTACGTCTTCCGCCGCTCGGTCATCGACACGATCCCGGCGGGCCGCCCGGTGTCGGTGGAACGGGAGACCTTCCCGGACCTCCTGTCGGCCGGAGCCCACCTGCAGGGACTGGTGGACTCCACCTACTGGCTCGACCTGGGCACCCCCGCCGCCTTCGTCCGCGGCTCGGCGGACCTGGTCCTCGGCCGGGCGCCGTCCCCCGCGGTCCCCGGCCGCTGCGGCGACCGCCTGATCCTGCCGACGGCGAGGGTGGCGCCGGACGCGAAGCTGACGGGCGGCACGGTGGTCGGCGAAGGCGCCTTCGTCGCGGAGGGAGCCCGGGTCTTCGGCAGCACGATCCTGCCCGGCGCCGTCATCGAACCCGGCGCCGTCATCACCGACTCCCTCATCGGCACCCGTGCCCGCGTCGGCGAACGCTCCGTCCTCACCGGCACGGTCATCGGCGACGGCGCGGTCGTCGGCCCCGACAACGAACTCCGCGAGGGCGTACGGGTGTGGTGCGACGCCCGTATCCCGGCGGGAGCGCTCCGCTTCTCGTCCGACCAGTAGGCGTAAGGGCGTAGCTGCGGGCAGTCGTGCCTCCCCCCAGTGCCTTAAGGGCCTGGGGGGACCCCCAGGCGGCACGGGTGTGCGCAGCGGCACCCCGTAAGCGCCGGGCTGCGCGGCCCACCCCCGCCCAGCACCGGCACCGGGCACCCGGCCGACGCCGGTCAGCAGAACAACCGCGCACCTACAACTTGCCGATGTCGCCGCGCGGCATCCGCGGAGCGCGCCGCGCCGGCACCTTCCCGCTCAGCAGAATCAACCGGGCCGCCCGATGCCGCTGTCCCGCGTACGGCTCCAGCAGCTCCAGCATCACGGAGTCGTCCGCATACCGGTCCCCGGCAAGGGCCCACCCCACGATCCCGGGCAGATGCAGGTCCCCCACCGTCACCGCGTCCGGCGCCCCATGACTGCGCTGCACCGTCTCCGCCGACGTCCAGGGACCGATCCCCGGTACGACCTCCAACCGCGCCTGCGCGGCCGAAGGCTCCATCCCGACCGCCTCCTCAAGCCGCGCAGCGACCCGCACGGCCCGCAGAATCGTCGACGCCCGCTTGTTGTCGACCCCGGCGCGATGCCACTCCCAGGACGGAATCAGCGCCCACGTCCGAGGCTCCGGCATCACCCACAGCCGTGAGCCCGCCGCGGGCCCCGGCGCCGGCTCCCCGAACTTCCGCACCAGCAACCGCCACGCCCGATACGCCTCATCGGTCGTGACCTTCTGCTCCAGAATCGACGGAATCAACGACTCCAGCACCAGCCCGGTCCGCATCAGCCTGAGCCCTGGCCGCCGGTGCCGGGCCAGCGCCAGCAGCCGGTGCCGCGGCGCGAACGCGTCGGGATCGTCGGCGGCGCCCAGCAACTCCGGCAACCCGTCCAGCAGCCACTCGGCCCCCGGCCCCCACGCCTCTCCGCGCACCTCACCGCCGTGGACCGCCACCCGAAGCGTCCCCGGCCCGGCGGGCGTACGGCTGGCCCGCCACACGGACCCGTCCGGCATGGCCCGGAACGTCGGGTCGGCGGGTCCGCGCCGCAGCGGCCCGAGCACCAGCCCGAGGTCCAGCGCCCCGTCCGGCACCCATCTGCGCACCCGCCCCGCCGTGCCGGCCTGCCGAGGCATCCCCGCCCCGGCGGGCACGGGGACATGCCCACCGCGCACAGTCGTACGCGTGGGGCGCGGAGCGAAACGTCCTGCCACGAGTGGGATCCCCTGAGATACCTGAGACACCTGAGATGTCGGAGCCGTCCTACGAGAGTAGCGGTCGTACGGCACCGTCACCGGACCTCGATGAACGCCCCCGCCTCCCGCTCGGGCCGCGGCCGCGGAGCCTCCGCCGGATGCCCGACCGCCACCGCCCCCATGGGATCCCAGTCCCCGGGAAGGCCGAGCACCTCGCGGACCACGTCCCGGCAGAACATCGTCGACGACACCCACGCCGAACCCAGCCGCTCCCCGGCCAGCGCGACCAGGAAGTTCTGCACGCCGGCGCCCGTGGCGACCACGAACATCTCCCGCTCGGCCGCGTCCCGCCGCGCGTCCCCGTACGTGTGCGAGCCGTCCATGACCAGACAGGGCACGACCAGATACGGCGCGCCTCGCAGCACGTCCCCGCGCCGCACCCGCTTGGCGATCGACTCCTCGCTCTTGCCGTCCCGCCGCAGGTCCGCGATCCAGGCGTCGCGCATGGCGTCGAGCAGCCGGATCCGTGACTCCGCCGACTCCAGCAGCACGAACCGCCACGGCGTCGTGTGGTGCGGCGCGGGCGCGGTCACCGCCGCTGCCACCGCCCGCCGCACCGCCCCGGGATCGACGGGCTCGTCGGTGAAGGCCCGTACGGTACGCCGCTGGGTCACCGCCTCCCGAACCGCCTCGGAGGTCCCGAGCCGGAACATGTCGTCGCGTGCGTCGCGCACCATCGCCCGTGCCCCCTCCCCGTCCTCGGCGGCCACCACGTGCGGCAGCCCGCGCACCACGGCGACGGGCAGACCCGCCGACTTGCCCTTGACCAGGTCGCCCGCGGCGGCGAGTTCGTCCGCCGTCGCCACGACGGTCGCGCTGAGCGGATTGCCGTGCGCGTCCGTGCCCCCACGCAGATCGTCCAGCACGCGCACGCCAGCGGCGCCGATCGCGACGTCGGTGAGCCCCGCGCGCCAGGGCCGCCCGAAGGTGTCGGTGACGACGACCCCGATCTCGACGCCGAGCGCGTCGCGCAGCCCGTCCCGGATCGCCCGCGCGGACGCGTCCGGATCCTCGGGCAGCAACAGCACTGTCCCCGAGGGGGTGTTGGAGGCGTCGACCCCGGCGGCCGCCATGACCAGGCCCTGCCGGTTCTCGACGATCCGCAGCAGCCCGCGCCGGGCCACGACCCGTACGGTCTCCGCGTCGATCGCCGCCTCCCGGTCGGCCGCCTCGACGATCCGGCCCTCCGCCTTGGACACGATCTTGGACGTGACGAGGAGCACGTCCCCGTCGGCCAGCCCCGGCTCGGCGGCCGCGATCAGCTTGCCGAGGTCGTCGCCCCGCTGGACCTCGGGAATCCCGTCGACCGCCCAGACCCGGTACTCGGGCGCCGTGTCGCTCACGCCCCTCGCACCTCCTCCGCCAGCGCCAGCGCCTCCCGGGCCATCTGCGCGGTCGCGTCCAGGTCGGTCATCATCAGCGGTACGGCCCTGCAGCGGATGCCGGCCGCCTCGATCCGCTCCACCGCTCCCGCGTCCACGGAGTCGACGAGCCAGCCGTCGAGCAGCCCCGAGCCGTAGTGCTCGGCCACCGCCGCGGCCGAGGACTCCACGCCGACCGCCGCGAGCACCTTGTCGGCCATCCCGCGCACGGGCGCGTCCCCGATGATGGGGGAGAGGCCCACCACCGGCACCCCGGCCTCGGCGATCGCCTCCCGGACACCGGGCACGGCGAGGATCGTGCCGATGGAGACGACGGGGTTGGAGGGCGGGAAGAGGATCACGTCCGCCTCCGCGATCGCCTCCACGACGCCCGGTGCCGGCTTCGACTGCTCCGCGCCGACCGGCACGACGGCCTCGGCCGGGACGGAGGCCCGCAGCCGCACCCAGTACTCCTGGAAGTGGACCGCCTTGCGCTCACCGGAACCCGCGGCGGAGCCGCTGTCGGGCAGCGTCACGGCGACGTGCGTCTCGACCCGGTCGTCGGTCATCGGGATCAGCCGCACGCCCGGCTTCCAGCGGTCGCACAGCGCCTCGGTCACCGCGCTCAGCGGATAACCGGCGCTCAGCATCTGCGTCCGCACGATGTGCGTGGCGAAGTCCCGGTCGCCGAGCCCGAACCACTCGGGCCCGGCCCCGTACGCCGCGAGTTCCTCCTTGAGGTGGAAGGTCTCGTCGGCCCGCCCCCAGCCCTGCTCCTCGTTGATGCCGCCACCGAGCGTGTACATCACCGTGTCGAGGTCCGGGCAGACCTTCAGCCCGAAGAGGTGGATGTCGTCGCCGGTGTTGCCGATGACCGTGACGTCCGCGTCCGGTACGGCCTTCTTCAGACCGCGCAGGAACCGGGCACCACCGATGCCGCCTGCCAGAACCACAATGCGCATGGGCCAAGTGTTGCAGGCGGGTACGACAACGTGTCAGGCAGTCACCGGACGCGCTTCGCAGTGCGGGGCCGTGGCCGTGTGCATCGGCATCTCCGTCAGCCCCGGGTAGTAGACGTGCAGACTGACCGCCGGCTCCAGCGCGTCGTTGACGACCTCGTGCACGTACCCCGGCGCGAACACCCGCTGCGCGCCCGCCTCCAACGCGCGCGTGCCCCGCTCGGTCCGCTCCGACAGCGTGCCCTCCAGAACGGTCAGCACACCGGAGGAACGGCCGTGGTCGTGCAGCCCGCTGCCCTGCCCCGGCACCCAGGACAGCAGCCACACCTCGTAGCCCGGGCCGGTGCGCAGCCGGTGGTACCAGCGCGTCGTGGCGTCGTACTGGACGAGGTGCTCCCACTGCGAGCGGTCGGCGGCGATGGCGCGGGCCAGACCGACGAACTCGGCGACGGTGGCCGGGTGCTCGCGCGGGGGCTGCAGGAGGTGCGGGACTTCGAGGATGTCGCCGGCGATCTGGAGGTCGTTGTCGCTGTTCATGGGGTGCGGTGGGTCCTCGGCAGAAGATGTGGGGGCTGGGGTCTCGCGTACCGTCCGCCCGGGTCGCGAGCGGGAGGGGTGGCCCTGGATCAGGGTCGGGAAAGGGGACAGCAGCCGAGTCGGGGTGGACTCAATGACAGCCGGAGCGAGCTGGGCTCAACAGCTGGAACAGCAACAACAGCTACAGCGAGCGTGGGCAGCACCGTGGGACCCGGCGGCGCGGGTCGAGGTGAGTGCCAAGTTCGCGAGCATGCCCCCAAGGACACCGGTTCACACCCGCACTGTCAACTCGGCACCCGGAATGTGGGACATGTTTCACCTCATCTGATGCATCTCTGTGGCGAAAGGTTTGTTCTGGAGCCCACCGGGACACATGGCGCACAACCGGGCGCACAGGGTCTCGCCGGAACGCGATCGAACGCCTGGGCGTCCTTCTCCGTACAGGTTCTGTGTGGGGTCGGCGTCCCCCATGGGCCTCGTCTGCGTGTCAAGGTTTATGGCGATTTGAACACTTTCTGCGCGGGCTTGGTTCCGCAGAGTGAATAACGGGCCCAATAGCAGATCCCGGCTTGACTCGCCCGGAGCAGCACACTTGTAATTTCACTCGTGTCGTTCAGCCGGAATCGGTAACGGCTACATCACGGGGACGCGAAAGACAGACGAGGGGCGCAGCATGACCGAGCTGGTGCAGCAACTGCTGGTCGACGACGCGGACGAGGAACTCGGCTGGCAGGAGCGCGCGCTGTGCGCCCAGACCGACCCCGAGTCCTTCTTCCCCGAGAAGGGCGGCTCGACCAGAGAGGCCAAGAAGGTTTGCCTCGCCTGCGAGGTGCGCTCCGAGTGTCTCGAGTACGCCCTCGCCAACGACGAGCGCTTCGGCATCTGGGGCGGCCTGTCCGAGCGCGAGCGGCGCCGGCTGAAGAAGGCCGCCGTCTGAAGACCGAACAAAGGCCTGCCGTCCGACCGAGCGGCACACGACCTTCACAGGGGCACGTCACGAACGGCCCGTCGCCAGTGGGTTATCCACAGGCGGCGGGCCGTTCTCATGGCCAGCCGATAGTGTGGTCGCTCGTCCGAGACGTCCCGCTGCCCCCTCGGGGCACAGGCGTCCACCGCAGTCCATCGAACCGGGGCCCGTACCTCGATGTCCGTGCACAGCCATACGGCAGCCCATCAAGAGGCCGCTGCCACTCCTGAGTTTCCGCGTCATGTGGTGACCGCGGTGCTCGTCTCCCACGACGGCGCCCGCTGGCTGCCCGACGCGCTCGCCGGGCTGCTCGGCCAGGAGCGCCCCGTTCAGTACGCCGTCGCCGCCGACACCGGCAGTGCGGACGACTCGGCCCAGCTGGTCACCGACGCGCTCGGCGCCGACCGCGTGCTGCACCTCGCCCGGCGCACCGGCTTCGGCCAGGCCGTCGAGGAGGCCAACCGCAGCGCACCCGTCCTCACTCCGGACGAGCTGCCGTACCTCAAGCGCCCCAGCGGCTGGGACCCCGTCACGCGCTCGTGGCGCGACGACGCCTACGACCTGCCCGAGCTCCCGCACGGGGAGCCGGTCCAGTGGCTGTGGCTGCTGCACGACGACTGCGCCCCCGAGCCCGACGCCCTCGCCCAGCTGCTGCGGATCGTCGACAACGAACTGGAGCTGGGCCGCGACGACGTGGCCGTCGTGGGCCCCAAGCTGCGCGGCTGGTACGACCGCAGGCAGCTCCTGGAGGTCGGCGTCACCATCGCCAGCTCCGGCCGCCGCTGGACCGGCCTCGACCGCCGCGAACAGGACCAGGGCCAGCACGACCACGTACGGCCCGTGCTGTCCGTGTCCACCGCCGGCATGCTGATCCGGCGCGACGTGTACGAGGAGCTCGGCGGCTTCGACCGGCGACTGCCCCTGATGCGCGACGACGTCGACCTGTGCTGGCGCGCCAACGCGGCCGGCCACCGTGTCCTCGTCGCCCCCGAGGCCGTCGTACGGCACGCCGAGGCCGCCTCCCGCGAGCGTCGCACCGTCGACTGCGGAGGGCGCACCGCCGCCTCGCCGCACAAGGTCGACAAGGCGGGCGCGATCTACACCCTCCTCGTCAACACCCGTACGGCCGCGCTGCCCTGGGTCCTGCTGCGGCTCGTGCTCGGCACGCTCCTGAGGACCGTCGCCTACCTCGTCGGCAAGGTCCCCGGACAGGCCGTCGACGAGATCCGCGGTCTGCTCGGCACCCTGCTGCGGCCCGAGCGGATCATCGCCGGACGGCGCAGGCGCGGCCGCCCACAGGTCGACAAGGACGAGCTGCGGCCGCTGTTCCCGCCGCCCGGCGCGACCGTGCGGGCCACCGTGGAACAGGTCGCCGGCAACTTCTTCGGCGGCTCCGACGCCGAGGTCTCCTCGGCCGGACGGCACGGCGGCGCGGTCGAGTCCGGGCCCGGCGGCGACGACGCCGACTTCCTGGAGCTCGAGCAGTTCGCCCGGCTCAAGCGCATCGCGCGCAAGCCCGGCCCGGTGCTCTTCCTGGTGCTGCTGCTCGTCTCGCTGGCTGCCTGCCGCGGGCTCCTCGGCGGCGGCGCGCTCGCGGGCGGGGCCCTGCTGCCCACCCCGGCCGACGCCGGCGAGCTGTGGTCGCGCTACCTGGACGCCTGGCACCCGGTGGGCGCCGGCGGCACCCCGGCCGCGCCGCCCTACCTCGCGATCGTCGCGATGCTGGCCTCCATGCTGTTCGGCTCGGCCGGCCTCGCGGTCACGGTCCTGCTGATCGGCTCGGTGCCGCTGGCCGGGTTCACCGCCTACTTCGCCTCCCGCCCGCTCGTCGAGTCCCGTCTCCTGCGCGCGTGGGTGGCCGTCGCCTACGCCTTCCTGCCCGCCGCCACCGGCGCCCTGGCCGGCGGCCGCATCGGCACCGCCGTCCTCGCCGTCCTGCTGCCGCTCCTCGCGCGGGCCGGTACCGCCGCCGCAGGACTGGCGAACTCCTCGGGCGCGCGTGGCAGTTGGCGGGCCACCTGGGCGTACGCGCTGCTGCTGACCGTCACCACCGCCTTCACGCCGATCGTGTGGCCCATCGCGCTGATCCTGGGGATCGGTGTGCTGGCCCTGCGCCGCCGCGACATCGTCGCCCACGGCCTGCGTTTCCTGGCCCAGCTGGGCACTCCGCTGCTGGTCCTCGCGCCCTGGTCGCTGACGCTGCTGCCGTTCGGCTTCTTCCGGGAGGCCGGACTGGTGTACGGCTCCTCGGCCGCCTCCGCCGTCGATCTGCTCGGCGCGAGCCCCGGCGGCCCCGGCACCGTGCAAGGGCTGATGCTCATCGGCATCGTCCTGGCCGCGCTGGCCGCCCTGCTGCGCTCCGAGCGTCAGCTGGGCATCCGGACGGCCTGGGCGGTCGCCCTGGTGGGCCTCGTCTTCGCGGCCCTGTCCAACAGCTCCACCTGGGCCGGTCCCGCGACCCTGGTGTACGGCATCGCGCTCCTTGCCGCCGCCGCGCTCGGCGCCGACGGGGCACGCGCGCGCGTGGCCGAGCAGAGCTTCGGCTGGCGTCAGCCGGTGGCCGCGCTGATCGCGTTCGCCTCGGCCGCGGGCCCGCTGCTCGTCGCCGCCGGCTGGATGATCCGCGGTGCCGACGGGCCGGTGGAGCGGCGCGACCCGGCGCAGGTGCCCGCGTTCGTCGCCGAGGAGAGCGGCACCCGCGACCAGGCCCGCACCCTGGTCCTCGACAGCGACTCCACCGCCCGCGTCCGCTACACCCTCGTCCGCGGCTCCGGCGCTCGCATGGGCGACGCCGAACTGGCCGCGACCGACGGTGAGAGCGGCAAGCTGGACAAGGTCGTCGCCAACCTCGTCGCCGGCTCCGGCGCCGACCAGGCGAACCAGCTCGGCGGCTTCGCCGTGCGCTACGTCCTGGTCCACAAGGGCGCGCCCCGCGAGGTCACCCGCGTCCTGGACGCGACGCCGGGCCTGTCCCGGCTCAGCCAGCAGAACGGCAGCGCGCTGTGGCGCGTCGACCAGCAGGTCTCGCGCGCGGCGATCGTGTCCGCCGCGGGATCGGGCACCCCGGAGCCGGTCGCCGCTGGACCCGTCGAGATCCACACCACGATCCCGACCGGTTCCGACGGCCGCGTCCTGCGTCTGGCCGACTCCACCGCCGAGGGCTGGACCGCCACCCTGGACGGCAGGCCGCTCACCCGCACCACGGTCGACGGCTGGGCCCAGGGCTTCGAACTGCCTTCCACCGGCGGCAGGCTGGACGTCACCTACGACGCCCCGGTCGGCCACACCGCCTGGCTGTGGGCCCAGGGCGCCCTCGCCGTAGTGCTCGTCGTGCTCGCCCTGCCCGGCCGGCGCCGCGATGTCGACGACGACCTCCCCGAGGAGGAGCTCGTTCCCGCCCAGGCCGTCGCCGGCGAGGGCCGCCGGGCCCGCCGCCTGCGCGCCCAGGCGGAGGCCGAGGAGACCGACGGCACGGACGAGTCCGACCCCGGCAGCGGGCCTCCTCCTGGGGAGGAGGCCCCGGCCGTCGCCGTACCCCACCAGCCGTCCTACGGCGACTGGGACGCGGCCGGCTACGCGGGCGACGGGTACGGCGCCTACGGCGACCAGTACCAGGGCACCGGGCAGTACCCGGCGGACGCGTACGACCCGCAGGCGTACCAGGCCGACCCGTACCAGAGCGGTCAGTACGACCCGTACGCGTACGGCGGGCAGGGCGGCGGGCAGATGTCGTACGACCAGACGTACCAGCAGGGCTACGACCCGGAGTACGACCCGGCGCAGTCCCACCCCCACGGCACCGGCAGTGAGCGCCCCGACGGGAGCCAGCAGTGAAGCGCACCACCCTGTCCCTGATCGCCGGTACGGCCGCGCTGGCCGCCGTCACCGGATTCGCCGTGCTCAAGACGCCGGAGGCGTCCGGCGCGGACTCCGCCAGGGCGGCCGCCCAACTGCCCGTGGAACGCACGAGTCTGCTGTGCCCGGCGCCGAGCATCTCCGACATAGCCGAGACGACGTACACGTCCTTCACGCCCGTCACGAAGGGCACGGCCGGCAGTGGCAAGGCGGCGCTCGCGGCGGCCACGGAGGAGTCGGCGGACGCGGCGAGCGGCACCACGAAGGGCACGAAGAAGAAGAAGAGCGTCAAGCCCGTCCTGACCCCCAAGGAGCCCGGCACCCCGGCCACCGGCGACGCCTCCGGTGCCGACTCGCCCGCGCTGGTCGGCATCGCCGAGGGGAAGTTCGCGCCGGGCTGGACCGTCCAGGAGACCACCGAGGTCGCCGCGGGCACCGGCCGTGGCCTCCAGGGCGTCAACTGCACCGCTCCGGACACCGAGTTCTGGTTCCCCGGCGCCAGCACCGCCGCCGACCGCACCGACTACGTGCATCTCACCAATCCCGACGACGGCCCCGCCGTCGTCGACATCGAGCTCTACGGCAAGGACGGCGCGATCAAGTCCCCCGTGGCGGAGGGCATCACCGTCAAGCCGCACTCCAGCGAGCCGGTGCTGCTGTCCACGCTCACCGACGAGCGGCAGACGGACCTGACGGTGCACGTCAGCGTGCGCAGCGGACGGGTCGGCGCGGCCGTGCAGGCCCTGGACGACAAGATCGGCGGCGACTGGCTGGCAGCGTCCACCGACCCGGCGGGCACCCTGATCCTGCCCGGCATCCCCAAGGACGCCACCTCCGTGCGTCTGATCGCCTTCACCCCCGGCGACGCCGACGCCGATCTGAAGGTGCGTCTGGCCTCTCCCGACGGTCTGATCACCCCCGCCGGGAGCGAGACGCTGCACGTGAAGTCGGGCATGACGACGGCGATCGACCTGGGTAACGTCACACGTGGCGAGGCGGGCTCCCTGGTCCTGACCTCGACGGACAGGGCCGTTCCGGTGGTGGCGGCCCTGCGGGTGACCCGGGGCAAGGGCGACAAGCAGGAGACGGCGTTCATCCCCGCCACCGGCCCGGTCGGCACGCGCGCGACGTCCGCCGACAACAGCGGCAAGGGCACGACCCTGTCCCTCACCGCCCCCACCGCCACCGCGACCGTCAAGGTCACGGCGTCGGCGGGCAGCGGCGGCGGCACGGTGTCGACGAAGACCTACACGATCAAGCAGGGCACGACCCAGGACATCGACGCCCCGGCCCCGGCCGGCCTGAAGGGCACGTACGCCCTGACGGTGGAGCCCGTGTCCGGCGGCCCGGTCTATGCCGCCCGCACTCTGGCCGCCACGGAGGAGGGCGTCCCCGGCTTCACCGTCCAGACCCTCCCGGACGACCGGGGAACGGTGTCGGTGCCGGAGGCCGACCAGGACTTGTCGGTGCTGCAGAAGTAGAGGTCCGACCGGGGTGCGCCGGGCCGCCGGCGCACCCCGGCTCAGTCCTCGCCGTAGCGGGGATCCACCGTCTCCGGAGTCAGCCCCAGCAGCTCCGCCACCTGCTCGACGACCACCTCGTGCACCAGCGCGGCCCGCTCGTCGCGCCCCTTCGTCCGGATCTCGACCGGCCGCCGGTACACCACGATGCGGGCCCGTCGCCCGTCACTCGCGGAGATCGTCCCGCCGAGCGGAACCGCCTCGTCGCTCCAGCCCTCGTCGGGCCGCCGCTCCAGTCGCGGCACTTCCAGCACCAGGAAATCGATGTCGGCCAGCTGCGGCCATCGCCGCTCAAGACGCTCCACGGAGTCCTGCACCAGGTCCGCGAACGCCTCGGCACGGCTCGCCGAGAGCGGCACCTGGGGCGGCGCTATCGGCCCGCGCATGCCCCGCCCGTGGCGATCACGACGTCGAGGCCCGGGGCCGGCGGCACGGGGCGGTACAGGGTTGTCCATCACTGGTGAAGCGTAGTCCCCGCACGGTCAGCGTGCCCGGCCCCCACGCTGCACGGCGTCGGCCGACCGGTCGGCAACCGGCCACCCGTACGGCTTGTCGCCACATGACCATTCCAGCCAAGGTTGGGCACGTTTCCGTATCTCTCCGAGACCGTCGAACTCAAGGCATTTGACGGTGTTTATGACGACTGATGACCGGATGCGGGTCTGCCCGGGGTGTCCGAAGGGCCCGTCCACGCAGGTCAGCAGGGCGTGTCCAGAGGGGCGTGTGGGGCGTTTCACAGCACGACACGGTGGAGTGACCTGGTGGAGAGTCGTCGCGGCCCGCTCAAGAGTGCGGTACCGTCCAACGTCGTGAGCCTTGTACGTCGCTGTTCGCGCACCGCTTGCGGCCGACCCGCCGTCGCGACGCTGACGTACGTCTACGCCGACTCGACCGCGGTCCTCGGCCCGCTCGCCACCTACGCCGAACCCCACTGCTACGACCTGTGCGCCGAGCACTCCGAGCGCCTCACCGCCCCTCGTGGCTGGGAGGTCGTCCGCCTCCTGGACGGCTCCGCCCCCGCGCGGCCCACCGGGGACGACCTGGAAGCGCTCGCCAACGCCGTGCGCGAGGCCGCCCGCCCCCAGGAGCGCGCCGCCGAGGCCGGTGGCGGCGGGGCTCGCACGGCGGACCCCATGGAGGTCGCCCGCCGCGGTCACCTGAGGGTGCTGCGCTCACCCGACAACTGAGCCCCCACCCCAGCCCCCACCCTCGGGGTGAACTCCGGCCACGGGCCTGGACTTTCGTCGGCCCTCGCCCGCCCGCCGCCCTGACCTGAGGTCACGGCTCGAAGCCCACCGGGCGTTCGCACATCGGACCCTTACCCGGAACGGGTAGTTTGGGGCGACCGATAGGACTTCAGGAGGGTTGGCCGTGGCTGCTGATCTGTCGCAGATCGTGAAGGCGTACGACGTACGCGGGGTGGTCCCGGACCAGTGGGACGAGACGCTGGCCGAGCTCTTCGGCGCCGCCTTCGTGCAGGTGACCGCCGCGGACGCGATCGTGATCGGCCACGACATGCGACCGTCGTCCCCCGGGCTGTCCCGTGCCTTCGCGCGCGGCGCGGCCGCCCGCGGCGTGGACGTCACGGAGATCGGTCTCTGCTCGACGGACCAGCTGTACTACGCCTCGGGCGCCCTCGGCCTCCCGGGCGCCATGTTCACGGCCTCGCACAACCCGGCGCAGTACAACGGCATCAAGATGTGCCGCGCGGGCGCGGCCCCGGTCGGCCAGGACACCGGCCTCGCCGAGATCCGCGAACTGGCCGAGCGCTGGAGCGAGTCGGGCGCGCCGGAACCGGCCGCGACGCCGGGAACGATCACCCGGCACGACACGTTGGAGGACTACGCGGCCTACCTCCGATCTCTCGTCGACCTCACCTCCATCCGCCCCCTGAAGGTCGTCGTCGACGCGGGCAACGGCATGGGCGGTCACACGGTCCCCACGGTCTTCGCCGGCCTGCCCCTGACCCTCGTCCCGATGTACTTCGAGCTGGACGGCACGTTCCCCAACCACGAGGCCAACCCCCTCGACCCCGCCAACATCGTCGACCTCCAGAAGCGCGTCCGTGAGGAGGGCGCCGACCTCGGCATCGCCTTCGACGGCGACGCCGACCGGTGCTTCGTCGTCGACGAGAGCGGCGACCCCGTGTCCCCCTCGGTGATCACCGCGCTGGTGGCCGAACGCGAGCTGGCCAGGAACGGTGGCAAGGGCACGATCATCCACAACCTGATCACGTCCCGGTCGGTCCCCGAGGTGGTCCGGGAGAACGGCGGCGCACCCGTCCGCACCCGCGTCGGCCACTCCTTCATCAAGGCCGAGATGGCGAAGACGGGCGCGATCTTCGGCGGCGAGCACTCTGCCCACTACTACTTCAAGGACTTCTGGAACGCCGACACGGGCATGCTCGCGGCCCTCCACGTCCTCGCCGCCCTCGGCGGCCAGGACGGCCCCCTGTCCGCCCTGGTCTCCCGGTACGACGGCTACGTCGGCTCCGGCGAGATCAACTCCACGGTCGGCGACCAGGCCTCCCGCATCGCCGCGATCCGCGCCGCGTACGAGGGCCGCGACGACATCACCCTCGACGACCTCGACGGCCTCACCGTCTCCGCCGCCGACTGGTGGTTCAACGTCCGCCCCTCCAACACGGAGCCGCTCCTGCGCCTGAACGCCGAGGCCCGCGACGAGGCCACGATGACCAAGGTGCGGGACGAGGCCCTGGCGATCATCAGGGGCTGACCCCGACCGGGTCGAGGTAGGGACGGCGCAGGAGTGGGAAGCCCCTGCGCCGTCCGCCGTACTCACGCCACCGCAGCCCTCACGGCGGTACGCTGACCAGGCACATCACTGCACGCCCGCACCTGCCCCGAAGGGACACCCCATGCCGCTCGAAGCCGGCCTCCTGGAGATCCTCGCCTGCCCGGCCTGCCACGCACCGCTGCAGGAGCAGGACACCGAGCTGATCTGCACCGGTCAGGACTGCGGCCTGGCGTACCCCGTCCGTGACGGCATCCCCGTCCTCCTCGTGGACGAGGCCCGCCGCCCGGCGTAACGACGAGGGCCCGCCGTCATCGCGGGCCCCGCCACCGACAACCAGGGCCCACGAACGCAGGCGTACGCGCACGGGCCCCACACAGACGAGCCGCCCCCAAGGACCCCGGCGAAGCGGAGGCTGCCGCCCATGCTCGACGAATCGCTGCTCGACACCCCGGAAGGCCTCGCAGAGGCCGACCAACGAGGCCTCCTGCGCGGCGCCGCGGAGGCAGGCGCCCGTGTCCGCACCGCGGCCCGGCACGCCATCGAGGCCGGCGTCGGCGACCTCAAACCGGACGGCAGGCCCCGCGCCGTCCTGATCGCCGGGCCCGGCGCCGCCGCCACCCACGCCGCCGACCTGCTCGGCACACTCGCCGGCGCCGGCAGCCCCGTCACCCGTCTGGCCCCCACCGGCGTCGCTCCCGCGGCCGGCGCCCTGCGCTGGGAGCTCCCGGGCTGGGCCGGCTCCGTGGACCTGCTCCTGATCGCCACCCCGGACGGCACCGAACCCAGCCTCTCCCTGCTCGTCGACCAGGCCTACCGCCGCGGCTGCTCGGTCGCCGCCGTCGCCCCCGCCCGCACCCCGCTCCACGAAGCGGTCGACGGCGCCCACGGCCTCTTCGTACCGATGGCGACCGCACCGTACGACCACGACGAGCCCCTCGCAGCGTCCTCCCCGGGCGTCCTGTGGGCGCTGCTCACCCCGCTGCTCGCGCTTCTCGACCGCATCGGCCTGCTCAACGCGCCGCCGGAGGCCCTGGAGAAGGCCGCCGACCGGCTCGACCACATCGCCGAGCGCTGCGGCCCGGCCATCGTTACCTATAGCAACCCCGCCAAGACCCTCGCCGCCGAGCTCGCCGACGCGCTCCCCGTCATCTGGACGGAGGGCGCATCGGCCGGTCCCGCGGGCCGCCGTTTCTCCGCCGTCCTCGCCGAACTCGCCGGACGTCCCGCCCTCGTCGAGGAACTCCCCGAGGCGCTCGCCGCACACAGTGCCCTGCTCGCCGGCGCCCTGGCAGCCAAGGCCGACTCCGAGGACTTCTTCCGGGACCGGGTGGAGGAGCGCCCCGCGCTGCACGCGCGCGTGGTGCTGCTCCGCAACCGCCCGATCGGCGGACTCACCGCCGCCCCGGCCGCCCGTGATCTGGCCCTCAGCCACGACACGCCGATCAGCGAGCTGGAACCCGAGCCGGGCGACGAGATCGAGACCCTCGCGGAGCTGATCGCCATCACGGATTTCGCCGCCGTTTACCTGTCGCTCGCCTCGAGAGCCTGATCTTGACCTCGACGCCCTGACCGCCGTACGCGCGACGCTCCGGAACGAGAGCGGCGCGCCGGAAGCAGAGAAGCAGAGAAGTTGATGGATCGCCTCGACAACACCGTCCGCCCCTACGCCTGGGGTTCCCCCACCGCCATCCCGAAGCTCCTCGGCGTCGAGCCGACGGGCGAACCGCAGGCGGAGATGTGGATGGGCGCACACCCGGGCGCACCCTCGCGCACCGCGCGCGGCACGCTCGTCGAGGTCATCGACGCGGACCCGGAGAAGGAACTCGGACCGGCCTCGGTCGCGAAGTTCGGCCCCCGCCTGCCCTTCCTGCTGAAGATCCTCGCGGCCGGCGCCCCGCTCTCCCTCCAGGTGCACCCCGACCTGGAGCAGGCCAAGGAGGGGTACGCCGACGAGGAGCGCCGTGGCGTCCCGATGGACGCCCCGCACCGCAACTACAAGGACGCCAACCACAAGCCCGAACTGATATGCGCGCTCACCGAGTTCGATGGCCTGTGCGGTTTCCGTGACCCGCTCCGGACCGCCGAACTGCTCGACGGCCTCGGCGTCGACTCCCTCAAGCCGTACGTCGACCTGCTGCACGCCCACCCGGAGGACGCGGCCCTGCGCGAGGTGCTCACCGCGGTCCTCACCGCCGACCCCGAGGAGATGGCTCACACGGTCGCCCAGGTGACGGCCGACTGCACCCGTCTCGGCGGTGACTACGCGCCCTACGCCGACCTCGCCCACCACTACCCGGGCGACCCGGGCGTCATCGCCGCGATGCTGCTCAACCACGTCCGTCTCCAGCCCGGCGAGGCCCTCTTCCTCGGCGCCGGCATCCCGCACGCCTACCTGAGCGGCCTCGGCGTCGAGATCATGGCCAACTCCGACAACGTCCTGCGCTGCGGCCTGACCCCCAAGCACGTCGACGTCCCCGAACTGCTCCGCATCGTCCGCTTCGAGCCGAGCGACCCCGGCGTCCTGCGTCCCGAGGCGTCCCCCGACGGCGAGGAGGTCTACGAGACCCCCGTCGACGAGTTCCGGCTGTCCCGTTACGTCCTCCCCGAGGGCGGCGCCGCCCACGACCTCACCCTCCCGACCCCGCAGATCCTGCTCTGCACGGCGGGTTCCGTGCAGGTCGGCGAGCACGAGCTGGGTCCCGGCCAGTCCGTCTTCGTCCCGGCGGACGAAAAGGCCGAGGCGTCCGGGGCCGGCACGGTCTTCCGGGCAAGTGTGATCATCTGATCGGGCTTGTGGATGCCTGACGCACCGCCGCCGGGCAGGGCTGCAAGAATGGCCCACCGGCAAAGGGCGGGCAAAGGCAACGGGAAGGCCTGCCCGGCGGCGTAGACGGACGAAGGCGAAGGGACAACGCGGACACATGAGCGCGTCAGGCGGCACCAGGGCGATCGTGGCGGCACTCGGCGCCAACCTCGCGATCGCGGCATCGAAGTTCGTGGCGTTCGCGTTCAGCGGCTCGTCGTCGATGCTCGCCGAGGGCGTGCACTCGCTCGCGGACTCCGGCAACCAGTTCCTGCTGCTCATCGGCGGTAAGAAGGCCCAGCGCGAGGCGACCCCGCAGCACCCCTTCGGCTACGGCCGCGAGCGCTACATCTACGCCTTCCTGGTCTCCATCGTCCTGTTCTCGGTCGGCGGCATGTTCGCCATCTACGAGGGCGTCGACAAGATCGAGCACCCGCACGACATCGAGCACTGGTACTGGCCGGTGGGCGTCCTCGTCTTCGCGATCATCGCCGAGGGCTTCTCCTTCAAGACGGCCATCAAGGAGTCCAACGAACTGCGCGGCAAGCTCTCCTGGGCGCAGTTCATCCGCCGCGCCAAGGCCCCCGAGCTGCCGGTCGTCCTCCTGGAGGACTTCGGCGCGCTGATCGGTCTGGTCCTCGCCCTCGGCGGCGTCGGCCTCGCGCTGCTCACCGGTGACGGCGTCTGGGACGGCATCGGTACCGTCTGCATCGGCGTCCTGCTCGTCCTGATCGCCCTCGTCCTGGCCGCCGAGACCAAGTCCCTGCTGCTCGGCGAGGCCGCGGGCCTCGACGTGATCAAGGAGATCGAGGCCGCGATCGTCGACGGCGACACGGTCACCGGCATCATCCACATGCGCACGCTCCACCTCGGCCCGGAGGAACTGCTGGTCGCCGCCAAGATCGCCGTCCAGCACGACGACACGGCCGCCGAGGTCGCCGACGCGATCAACGCCGCCGAGGCCCGTATCCGCGCCGCCGTCCCGATCGCCCGCGTGATCTACCTCGAACCCGACATCTACAGCGAGGTCGAGGCCGCCAAGGGCCCGGACCCCGAGGCGACCCCGGGCGGGCCGACGCCACATGCGGACGGCCACTGAGCTCCGCCACGACCACTGAGTTTCCCTACGACCACGGGGCCCGCCGGCACTTCGGCGGGCCCCGTCGGCTGTCGTCACCGTCACCCAGTCACCATCGGACCGGCTGCGCCGGCCAGGGCGAAGGCGGCACCTGCGCCGCTTTCCGCCGCCGTACCGCCCAGGGACGAGGACGTCCCCGAGGAGCAGGGCCGTACCGAACAGGGCGGGGCCCGTACGGTCGTCCGTCACCCGGCCCCGGACCGCCCACAGGGGCACCGTCCCACCGTGATCCGAGTCGAAGAAGCGCGAGTCCATCGAATCCGCCCGGTGGTCGATCGGCTTCCCGTTCACGGTCACCCGCGCCTGAGACCCCACCCGAGTGCAGCACGTCACGCGGTCGCCGCCCACACCGATGAGCCGCTGCATCAGGATCCCGTCGGACCTGTACCGCTCCGGCGCCGAGAACACCACGACGTCACCGCGCCGGACCTCGTCCCTGTGCGTGCCCGGCCGCGCCCCGGAGACCACGAAACGACCCTCGGCGGCCCGTCCGGCCGCCGTTCGCGCCCCGTGATCGGCGCGATCTGTTCGACGGTGGACTGGGGACGTCCGGCTCCTCCGGTGTAGCTTGGGACGGAGCCAGACGTCGCTGCTGATGGCGGTCGGGCGGTCCCACAGCGGACCGACCGAGGGAGAGAGGGCCTCCGACGGACTGCGCTGCGCGCACGTGGGCATGCCTGTGTCCTCTTTTCGGGCACCCCTGTGTCCGCCGCCGCGCAGACCAGCCGTACCCACCTCGACCCAACCCCGAGGAGCAGCTCGCAATGACGACTGTCGACAACCGACAGGACTTCAAGGTCGCCGACCTCTCCCTGGCCGAGTTCGGCCGCAAGGAGATCACCCTCGCCGAGCACGAGATGCCGGGCCTGATGGCGATCCGCAAGGAATACGCCGAGGCCCAGCCCCTCGCCGGCGCCCGTGTCACCGGCTCCCTGCACATGACCGTGCAGACCGCGGTCCTCATCGAGACCCTGGCCGCCCTGGGCGCCCAGGTCCGCTGGGCCTCCTGCAACATCTTCTCCACCCAGGACCACGCCGCGGCCGCCATCGCCGTCGGCCCGAACGGCACGCCCGACAACCCGCAGGGCATCCCGGTCTTCGCCTGGAAGGGCGAGACCCTGGAGGAGTACTGGTGGTGCACGGAGCAGGCGCTGACCTGGCCGGACAGCCCCACCGGCGGCCCGAACATGATCCTGGACGACGGCGGTGACGCCACCCTCCTCGTCCACAAGGGCGTCGAGTACGAGAAGGACGGCAAGGTCCCCGCCCTGGAGACCGCCGAGTCCGACGAGCACCGCGTCATCCTCCAGCTGCTCCACCGCACCCTGGGCGAGAACCCCCAGAAGTGGACCCAGCTGGCCTCGGAGATCCGTGGTGTGACCGAGGAGACCACGACGGGCGTGCACCGCCTGTACGAGATGCAGCGCGACGGCGTCCTGCTGTTCCCGGCGATCAACGTGAACGACGCGGTCACCAAGTCGAAGTTCGACAACAAGTACGGCTGCCGCCACTCCCTCATCGACGGCATCAACCGCGCCACCGACGTCCTGATCGGTGGCAAGACGGCGGTCGTCTGCGGCTACGGCGACGTGGGCAAGGGCTGCGCGGAGTCCCTGCGCGGCCAGGGCGCCCGCGTGATCGTCACCGAGATCGACCCGATCTGCGCGCTGCAGGCGGCGATGGACGGCTACCAGGTCACGACCCTGGACGAGGTCATCGACAAGGCCGACATCTTCATCACCACGACCGGCAACAAGGACATCATCATGGCCGCGGACATGGCCAAGATGAAGCACCAGGCCATCGTGGGCAACATCGGCCACTTCGACAACGAGATCGACATGGCCGGTCTGGCGAAGGTGCCGGGCATCGTCAAGGACGAGGTCAAGCCGCAGGTCCACACCTGGACCTTCCCGGACGGCAAGGTGATCATCGTGCTGTCCGAGGGCCGCCTGCTGAACCTGGGCAACGCCACCGGTCACCCCTCGTTCGTGATGTCCAACTCCTTCGCGGACCAGACCCTGGCCCAGATCGAGCTGTTCACGAAGCAGTCCGAGTACCCGATCGGCGTGTACACGCTGCCCAAGTACCTCGACGAGAAGGTCGCCCGCCTCCACCTCGACGCGCTCGGCGTGAAGCTGACCACGCTGCGCCCGGAGCAGGCCGCGTACATCGGCGTGGAGGTCGAGGGCCCGTACAAGGCGGACCACTACCGCTACTGAGTCCGCAGCCCCGCTCTCCGTGGGAGCACGTCCGTGCACTGACGCGCTCCTCCCGGCGGCAGGTCCTCCGAGGCAGGCCCCCGCACCCCCGTGCCGGGGGCCTGCCCCTTTTGGCCGACCGGCCGTCACACCGGCCGGAGCGGCCCGTCGAGGTGACCGGACCACCAGCCCGTCAAGACCCAGGACCCCCATGCCCCGCGGCCGTTATTCGCTCCACGATCCGCACGATCACACCCCCCTCGCGGAAGAGCACTTCCAGTGCGCCCCCGGCCCGTCCGGCTGGCGCTACGTCTCCCAGCTGACCACCCCCTCGGGCGACCACACCGGCTCCGTCGACCTCGCCCTCGACGACCTCGGCCGCCCGATCCGCCTCGAACTTCACGCGGGCGGCTGGCAGGTGCGCGGCGCCGCTCTCGACGGCGTCACCTGGGTCCGTACCGACCCCACCGGCACTCGTGCCACCGAAGGCAATGTGCGCGCTCACGCCTTCACCGGCACGTCCCCCGCGTTCCTCGTCGCCACCGCCCGTCTCCTGCGCCTCACCCCTTCCGCCGCCGCTACCCGCGTACGCCTCGTGGCCTTCACGGACCCGGTCCTCGCCCCACGCACCGTCGACCAGTCCTGGGCTCTGGTGAACAGCGAAACACACGCCACTGACAACGGCCCCCTGACCGTGGACGAATACCAGGTCACAGCCCTGGACACCGGCGAGCGGCACACGGTGCACATCGCGGGCGACGTGGTCCTCGCGGCGCCCGGTATCGAGCTGGAGGACCTGCAGTCGCCCCCGTCGGTCTTCGGCTGACGCGACCGGAGCGAGCGCGGCCGTGTGCGCTCCGGGCACCGAAGCCGCCGCGCAAGCTATACGGGTGGCACGAACCCGGTGGTCGGGCGGTCGGCAAGCGGCTCGTCCTGCGGGAACACGGGCCGGTCGACAGGGGCCGGAGCGCCGGCCGGGCTTCCGGGGGGAGACCCCATCGGGACGCCACCGGTGACCGGCGCGTGCCCGGGAACCGGGACACTCGACATGACCGGTGCGGTCCCGGCAACCGGCACGGCTCCCGCAAACGGCACGCCCGCGGCCGGGCCTCCGCCGAACGCCCGCCGGGCCTCACGTGCCTGCCGCTCGTTCACCACCGCCGCCAGATACGCCGCCGGTGGCACGCCCTGCGGTGCCGGAGCACCGGTGCGAGCCGCCAGTTCCGACGCGAGCCGCTCCGCCATCGCCGAGGAGACCTGCGGATCAAGCTGCTGCATGCGCGTCAGGTACTGACGGACGGCAAGCCACAGACCGTCGGGGACCGCCGACAGATCGAGCCCCGAAAAGCGCCCCACCAGCCAGGGCGGCGGCGGAGGAACGAAGCCGGTCTGCCCGACGGGCACCCGCTCCCGTACGACCAACGTCCCCGCGAACACGTCCCCGAGCCGCCGCCCGCGCGCCGACACGAGCGACGCGATACAGGCGACGACCCCGAAGGTCAGCAGAATCTCGACCACGCCGATCGCACCCCGCACCAACGCATGCCGGAAGCGGATGGGCCCGCCGTCGTCCCGCACCACGCGCAGCCCGCATGCCATCTTCCCCAGCGAACGGCCGTGACTGAGCGTCTCCACCGCGATCGGCCCGCCCACCAGCACCAGCAGGAACGTCGCGATCGAGAGCGCGAGCTGAGCCGCCTCGTCCAAGGACGCCGTCGACACCGCCACCGCGGTGGCCACGGCGATGTACGCCGCCATCGCCACGAGCAGGTCGAGCAACACCGCCAGTGCCCTGCTGGGCAGCCTCGCGGGGCGCAACTCGAGCGCCACCGCCTCGCCCGTCACCAGCTCACTCACGCCCGCCGTCCTTCCCCTGGTCTGCCCCGTGAACCGCAAGTCTGCCAAGCTGTGGGCGCATCGCGCCCCAGTACGACAAGCTGACAGCCTCGACCAGCAGTCGATGAGCAGCCGAGGAGCAGGCAGACCCGATGGACCTGGACGTCTTCGTCTCCGCCCACCGAGCCGAGTGGGACCGCCTCGACGCCCTGCTCCACCGCCAGCGCCGACTCACCGGCGCGGAGGCCGACGAACTCGTCGCCCTGTACCAGCGCACCGCCACCCATCTCTCCCTGATCCAGTCCAGCGCCCCCGACCCACAGCTGACGGGACGGCTCAGCCAGCTCGTGGCACGCGCGCGCAGTGCCGTGACCGGCACCCGCCGTGCCTCTTGGCGTGACGTCACGCGTTTCCTGGGGCAGGGCTTTCCCGCGGCGGTCTACCGGTCGCGCCACTGGTGGGTACCCACCGCGCTGGTGTCCACCACCATCGCGGTCCTCCTGGGCTGGTGGATCGGTACGCACCCCGAGGTGCAGTCGTCCATCGCGGCTCCGAACCAACTGCGCGAGCTCACCCGCCCGGGCGGCGAGTACGAGACGTACTACTCAAGCCATCCGGCCGTCTCCTTCGCGGCCCAGGTGTGGACGAACAATGCGCAGGCCGCCGCGATGTGCCTGGTCCTGGGAGTCTTCCTCGGCCTTCCGGTCCTCTGGATCCTCTTCGAGAACATGCTGAACCTGGGCGTCGGCCTCGGTCTCATGTCGTCGGCCGGCCGTCTCGACACCTTCCTGGGCCTGGTACTCCCGCACGGCCTGCTCGAACTGACCGCGGTGTTCGTGGCGGCCGGTACGGGACTGCGCCTCGGCTGGACCGTCATCGACCCGGGTCCCCGCACCCGCCGCATCGCCCTCGCGGAAGAGGGCCGCGCCGCGGTGGGCATGGCGATCGGCCTCGCCCTGGTCCTCTTCGTCTCCGGCGCCATCGAAGGGTTCGTCACCCCGTCGGGCCTGCCCACGTGGGCCCGCATAGGCATCGGAGTCGTCGCTGAGCTGGCCTTCCTCGCCTATGTTTATGTCCTGGGCGGCCGTGCCGCACGCGCCGGTGACACGGGCGACCTCGTGGCCGCCGAGCGCAGCGACACACTCCCGATGGCCGCCTGATGTGCGTGCACGCCTCTTGAGCTGCTAGTCTCCTCTTCGCCCCACGAGAGCCGTTGACACGGAGCGAGCGGGGAGGTAGATTCAAACAGTTGCCTAGAGAGCTGGACAGCTCCAGGGTAGTTGCTTGAATCTATCTGCTTCTTGTGGAGTCACAACTCCGAGAAGCACCTCCGAATTACTCAGAAATGAGCGGCTGGTCAGACCGGCCAAGAACTTCTGATAAAGTCGGAACCGCCGGAAAGGGAAACGCGAGAGCGGAAACCTGGAAAGCGCCGAGGAAATCGGATCGCGAAAAGGTCTGATAGAGTCGGAAACGCAAAAACGAAGGGAAGCGCCCGGAGGAAAGCCCGCGAGGGTGAGTACAAAGGAAGCGTCCGTTCCTTGAGAACTCAACAGCGTGCCAAAAGTCAACGCCAGATATGTTGATACCCCGTCTCCGGTCATCATGACTGGGACGTGGTTCCTTTGAAATAACACAGCGAGGACGCTGTGTGCGAGGGGACTATTCCTCCTCTCGCACCGCTCTCGTGGTGTTCATCCCGCAGTTTTTAAT
>NZ_JBIVBS010000005.1:0-521157 GCF_044746205.1 Streptomyces sp. NPDC086549
AGGTCCGGACTCGCCGCGGCGAGATTGTCCTCGGCAAGGGCGTGCAGGTGCAGACTGTCGGGTGCGGTCATCGTGCTGATCTCCTTCAAAGACTTGGTCGTCTTGAAAGATCAGCCGGTGGCCGTTCGTCTATGCGGGCACCATCCCGATGCCGGAGCAAACCCCCGGATCAGGTCGAACCGTACACCACTTCTCTGGACGCAACCCCGTAGTCAATGAGATGCGAGTCGGCCGCAAAGGGTTCCTGACCTGAAGTTTTGCTGGCGCGCATTGTGTGTGGTGTGGGCGTTACGGGCGATACCTTGACGCTGAAGTGACGTTCATTTGAGGCTAGTTCTGATGGGGGGTCAGGCGAGTTCTTGAGCTGGTTATGGCATCCGCATGAGCGGCCGCAGCGGGACGGTGCTGTACTGAAGAGGCAGTATTTCCCCACCCAGGGGGGCTGCATGTGTCCCTCGCCTCCTCCTGATCGGGACGCGTGGCGCCGTCGATCGAGCCCGTCCCGCCCGCCGCGGCCCACCCACCCGGTGGGTCCCCTACATTCACCTCGGTCCGGAGTAGCCAAACCAACCAAGGCGGCGACGGCGGACGTCTCTGGGGGCAAGGACCTGAAGCGGTGCTGAATGCCTTCAGGGAAGGTTCCTCTTGAGCCGCCTGTTTGACCGAGGGGGACGCCTCTCTGAGCAGACAACGTCGTTCGTCGTCCCCACTCTCGTGGGGACCAGTTGGGGACCACGCGGTGTGCGTGATGGTGCACGACGGAGCCTGCTATGCACATTATCCGCCCCGATTAAGTCTGCTATATCCAGAAAATACCCTTGACCCCTACTCCTGGGGGTCAAGGGGTCGCAGGTTCAAATCCTGTCGTCCCGACCATGCGGAAACGCAGGTCGGAGGCCGTTCTCTCATCCATGGGAGAGCGGCCTTTCGGGCGTTCGGGGGTGTGGTGGTCGCGGTGTGGTCGCACGCCCGAGCTTGGGTTGGCTCGCCGTGGTGCCGGTGGCGGGTGGTGCGGGGGAGTGGAGCTTGTGTAGGGCTTCGCGGAGGCGGTGGATGTGGTCGCGTGGTGGTCGCAGCCACGCCTGTCGGGGCGGGCGGTCAGCGGCTCGTGCGGCCGTTGTGGTGAGGGTGTGGTCGATGGTGTCGACGGCTTGGCGTGCGGCTTGTTGGGTGAGGTGGCTGTAGAGGTTCGCGGTGGTCGACAGGGTGGAGTGCCGCAGCGCCTTGGAGACCACGGTGAGCCGGACGCCGGCGGTGATCGTGATTGTGGCGGCGAGGTGCCGCAGGTCGTGGTCCGTGCCCCGGGGGACGCCGGCTTCCTCGGACAGTCGGCGGCGCCGGGCAGGCCGTTGAGGAAGTCGGTCGCCTTGTGGCCTTCGGCGGTCAATGAGTCGCAGCGGAACCGTTCGGACGCTGCGGAGGCGGAAGAAGGAGCGGCAGTGAGGAGAACGGCGGCGCCAACCCCGGCGGATGACGCAGCACGTCGTAGGGGAGGAGCGGCCAGGGTCACTAGGCGTTGCTCCACCCGGTTGTGCTGGAATACGAGTCCAGCAGGTCCACCACGAAGACCAGGGTCGAGCCCGCCGGGATCAACGGCGAGGGCGCCTGATTGCCGTAACCGAGACGCGGGGGAACGATGATCTCGCGCCGACCGCCGACCTTCATCCCCCTCACCCCCCGGTCCCAGCCCTTGATGACCTTGCCACTACCCAGGGCGAACTTGAACGGCTGACCCCGGTCCCAGGAGGCATCGAACTCCTTCCCGGACTCGAAGGTCACCCCGACATAGTGGACCCTGACCACCATGCCCGGCTTCACCTCAGCCCCGTCCCCGACGACCAGGTCCCGGATGGTCAGCTCGGTAGGAGCGTCACCCTTCGGAACGTCGACCTCGGGCTTCGTCAGTTCACTCATTGCAGCCTCATCACTCTCCGTCGGAAGCCGTCGCACGGACCAGCCGGGACAGATGGACACTCCATGCAGCAGATGGTCACGCTACCGAGAATGCCGGTCCCCGGAGCACACCAGACCCAGCGGTCACACGTGATGATCTTTCGCACAGCCGATGAACGCGACTGGCACGCACAGGTCACGCAGTAATTGCCAGAACGAGACGAGGTGCAGACGGCTGTCGGCACATTGCGAGACATGTCGACGAAACCTGCCGTCGACGTCTCCCTGCCGCACATCGTGCGCATCGCACAGGGAAAGGACACGTGGCTGTACTTCCAGCCGACGTTGTCCACCCGGGTCAAGACCGAGCGCGGGCAGGAGCCGCTGCGGACGAGCTTCTGTGTGGCGGTTTCCGAGGCTGCGGCCGCGATCATGCGCAGTGCCCAGCAGTACACGTTCCACGACTTCCGCAACGATGTGCCGAGCAGCGACGCCCGGAAGACGGGCTGCTACCCCCTGTCCCCGGTGTGAACTACCGGTGTGGACAAGACGGCGCAGGTCGTCGGTGATAGAGAGATGACCATGACCAACTCGAACACCGCCGGCATCGACACCCCGGACGGCCGGGGCCGCACCGGACTTGACCGGACCGGGCTGGACCTGACCGGCAACCCGCGGGTCAAGGTCCGGGAGGTGAAGCTCCTGTCCAGCCACTGGTACGTCGAACGGGCCACCACCTTCGACATCCGGCGCACCGACGGGACCTGGAGCACCCAGACGCGCGAGACGCACGACCGCGGCAACGGCGCCACCCTGCTGCTCTACGACGCCGAGCGTGAAACCGTGCTGCTCACCCGGCAGTTCCGCTTCCCGGTGTACGTCAACGGGCACCCGGACGGCATGCTGGTTGAGACGCCGGGCGGGCTGCTCGACGACGAGGACGAGCACCCCGAGATCGCCGTCCGGCGCGAGGCGGTGGAGGAGACCGGGCACACCGTCGGCGACGTCCAGCACGTCTTCGACGTCTATATGAGCCCGGGCTCCGTCACCGAACGCATCAGCTTCTACGCGGCTGCCTACGGCCCCTCGACCCGCACCCACGAGGGCGGGGGACTGGACGAGGAGGGCGAGGACATCGAGATCCTCGAACTGCCCTTCCGCAGGGCCCTGGAGATGATCCGCACCGGCGAGATCGCCGACGCGAAGACGATCATGCTGCTCCAATGGGCGGCGCTGGAAGGGCCGTTCGCCGTCTCCTGACGTGAAGCGGACTCCACGTCAGGAGACCGGGCTCACCGGTCCCGCGGCTCCCGCACCACGGCGATGTCGCCGGGCGCGACGGTGACCGTGCCGGGGAGCTCCTTGCCGGAGAGGAGCTCCGCGGCGCCCTTTGCGACCGGGACCTCCGCGCCCTTTCCTGAGTGGTCGATCACGAACACGTAGTCCGCGTCCGTGCCGCGCCGCCGGACCACCTCGACACCGGACGGGGCGCTGCGGACCGGCTCCACGCCCGCCTCGCCGCGGATGCGGTCGAGGAGCCCGGCGAGGGTGTCCGGGTCGGGGAGCGTCGCGACGTACCAGGCGGTGCCCGTGCCGTGCGCGTGCCGTGTCACGGCCGGGACGCCGGCCAGCGGGCCGTCCGTGTACGACGCGACCGCCTCGGCGCCTTCGAGACCCACCCGCTCCGACCAGAGCGTGCCCGAGGCGCCGTCCGGCACCGCACCGCTCAGGCCGACCGGCTCGCCGGGCAGCAGCGGGAACAGTTCGTCGGTGCGCACGCCCAGGGCCTGACGGAACGCGCCCGGGTAGCCGCCGAGGCGCACATGGCAGTTCTCGTCGACCGCGCCGCTGTGGAAGCCGACGGCCAGCGTGCCGCCCCGCTCGGCGTACGACGTGAGGTTCGCCGCGCCCGCGTCGTCGACGAGGTAGAGGTTCGGGGCGAGGACCAGCCGGTACGCGGAGAGGTCCGCGTCCGGGCGGACGAAGTCCACGGCGACGCCCGAGCGCCACAGCGGCTCGTACCAGGACCGTACGAGGTCCTGGTAGCGCAGCTCGCCGCTCGGCTGGGAGGGCAGCTCCACGGCCCAGCGGGCGTTCCAGTCCCAGACGATGGCGACCTCGGCGGTGCCGGTGCTGCCGCGCACCTCGGCCAGGGCCTTCAGGTCCGCGCCGAGCCGGACCACGTCCCGCCAGATCTGGCTGTCGGTCCCGGCGTGCGGCAGCATCGCCGAGTGCCACTGCTCGGCGCCCGCCTTCGCCGCCCGCCACTGGAAGTAGGCGATGCCGTCCGCGCCGTGCGCCACGTGGGCGAGGGCGTTGCGGCGCAGCTCGCCGGGGCGCTTGGCGCGGTTGACCGGCTGCCAGTTCACCGCGCCCGTGGAGTGCTCCATCAGCAGCCAGGGGCCGCCGGCGAGGGAGCGCATCAGGTCGCCGCTGAGCGCCACGTCGATCTCCGACTCCGGGTCGGCGGACATGAGGTAGTGGTCGTTGGCGACCACGTCCAGCTCCGGGGCCCAGCGCCAGTAGTCCAGCGCGTCGAAGTTGTCCATCACCATGAAGTTGGTGGTGGCGGGGATCGCCGGGGCCGCCGCCCGCAGGACGTCGCGCTCGGCCGTGTACAGCGACAGCAGCTCGTCCGAGCAGAAGCGGCGCCAGTCCAGCTGGTGCGTGGGGTTGGGGACGGCACCGGTGGCCCGGGGCGGGAGGATCTCGTCCCAGTCGTAGTACCACTGGCTCCAGAACGTCGTGCCCCAGGCGTGGTTGAGGGCCGCCAGGTCGTCGCCGTACCGGGCCCGCAGCCAGCGGCGGAAGGACTCCGCGCTGGTGTCGCAGTAGCAGGCCGCGTTGTGGCAGCCGTACTCGTTGTGCACGTGCCACATGGCGACGGCCGGGTGGTCCGCGTACCGCTCGGCCAGCGCGCCCGCGATGCGCAGGGCGGCCTCACGGTAGGCGGGGCTGCTGGGGCAGAACGTCTGGCGGCTGCCGTACGAGAGGGTGCGGCCGTCCCGGTCGACGGGCAGTGCCCCGGGGTGGGCCCGGAAGAACCAGGCGGGCGGGGCCGCGGTGGGCGTGGCCAGGTCGGCGGCGATGCCGTTCTCGTGCAGCAGGTCCAGGATCCGGTCCATGCGCGAGAAGTCGTACACGCCCTCGGACGGCTCCATCAGCGCCCACGAGAAGATCCCGACGCTGACCATGTTCACGCCCGCCTCGCGCATCAGGCGTACGTCCTCGGCCCACACCTCCTCGGGCCACTGCTCGGGGTTGTAGTCGCCGCCGTAGGCGAGGCCGGGGACGGACAGGGTGCGCTTCATCGGGTGGCTCCCGCGGAGGTCAGGAGGCGGCGCGTGGTGTCCACGCCCCACCGGTCGAGGGACAGCAGGCGGTCGCTGGAGGCCATCAGACCACCGGTGGCCTCGACGTGCGCGGCCCAGCGCTCACGGGTCTCCACCGCCGGGCGGGCCATGAGGCAGTCGGGGTCGTTGACCCAGAGCCGCCCGTGCTGCCACTGGCGGCCGGCTCCGGTGAACTCGGCCGGGTCCTGGCCGGGCTGGCTGAAGTCGTCGGCCTCGGGGCGGCGGTGCGGGGCCGTGTCGGGGCTGACCCGCATCGCGTCGAACAGGCCGATGGACGGCAGGATCGGCGCGCCGCAGCCCAGCAGGTAGGCGTCGGCGCCGATGGCCTCGCGGATCAGGGCGATGCCGCTGCGGTACGCGGTCAGGGCGTCCGCCCCCGAGTGCCGTACTCCTTCCAGGGCGCCCGCGTAGAGGAAGTCGACCTTGAAGTAGTCGTAGCCCTCGGCGCGCAGCGTCGCGAAGACGTCGCTCAGGTACGCCGCGGCCGCCGGGTGGGTGGTGTCCAGGGCGTACAGGTCGTGGCCCCAGTTGCGGCCCGCGCGCAGCGGGTCGCCGTCGGCGTCGCGGACCAGCCACTCGCGGTGCTCCGCGGCGAGTGCGCTCTCCGGGGCGACGAGGAAGGGGGCCGTCCAGATGCCCGCGCGGCGGCCACGGGCCCGGACGGCGTCCGCGATGCCCTCGCGGGAGCGGAAGCGGCCCGAGAGGGTGAGCCAGTCGCCCAGCGCGCTCTGGTAGCCGTCGTCGATCTGCACGACGTCGATCGGCAGGTCGAGGGTCTCCATCGCGCGCAGGTTCTCGTGGATGTCGTCCTCGGTCACGGCGGTGAAGTACTCGTACCAGGAGCACCAGACCGTCGGCGCCGGACGCGGGGCGGACAGAGCGAGGCCGTCCGCCCACTGGGCCAGCACCTGCTGGATGCCGGTGCCGGTCCACTCCTTGACCGGTCCGTCCGCCTCGACCCCGGCGTGGCCGTCCCGGACGGTCAGCCTGATCGACGGCACCTCGTGCAGCGGGTCCGCCGCCGCCCACAGCCGGACCGGGGAGCCGTCGCCGGGGTCGAGTGCGAGCAGGCCCTCGCCCTGGAAGACCCCGGCCGGCACGGTGCGGCCGGGGCGGTAGCAGACGGTCGCCCAGTTGTCGTTCGTCGGGCGGTACGGGGTCGCGTCGAGGGCGTAGGTGCCGCTGGGGCTCCAGGACTGCCAGCCCTCCTCGTGGACCCGGGCGCGACGCGGGTCCACGAGGACCGAGGCGACCGGGGTGAACGGGTTGTGCACGGGGTTCTCTTTCACGTGGAGCCGGGTCAGCCCTTGTTGGCGCCCAGGGTCAGACCGCTGACGAACTGCCGCTGGAGCGCGAAGTACACGACGAGCGTGGGGATCGCGGTGAGCAGGGCGCCGGCGGCGACCAGGTTGGGGTCCGTGAAGTACTGGCCGGAGAGGTTGTTCAGGGCCGAGGTGATCGGCATGTTCTCGCCGGTCGAGATCAGGACGAGGGCCCAGAAGAAGTCGTTGTAGATCCAGATCGACAGCAGGGTCGCCAGGGCCGCCATCGCCGGCTTGCACAGCGGCAGCGTGATCTGCCAGTACAGCCGCCACACCGAGGCGCCGTCGACGAGCGCGGCCTCGGTCAGCTCGTGCGGCAGCGAGCGCATGTAGTTGCTCAGCACGAAGGCGCAGAAGCCGGACTGGAACGCCACGTGGATCAGCACCAGGCCGAGCGCGGAGTCGTACAGCTTGCCGCTCGCCGTGATGCCCGGCAGGTCGGTGAGCAGGTACAGCCGGTACAGCGGGGTGATGATGACCTGCTGCGGAAGCAGGTTGCCCGCCGTGAAGACCAGCAGCAGCGCGAGGTTGAGACGGAAGTCGAAACGGCTGACGTAGAAGGCGACCATCGACGACAGGAACAGCGTGATGAGCACGGCCGGCACCGCGATCAGCAACGTGTTGCCGAAGTAGTGCGTCATGTCCGACTGTTCGAACGCGTTCTTGAAGTTGTCGAAGCTCAGCGTGTCCGGCCAGGACACATAACCCTTGGTGCTGGTCTCGCTGTACGGGCGCAGGGCCGAGAAGACCGCCCACAGCAGCGGGGCGAGCCAGGCCAGCGCCGTGCCGGCGAGGAAGACGTGCAGCAGCACTCGGGCGGGGCGGACGGGCGTGCGCTGTTTGAGCGCGCCGGTCGCGAGGGTGGGGGCGCTCACGATCGCCGCTCCTTCCGGAAGGTCGCGATCAGGTACGGGATGATCACGATGAGCGAGATGACCAGCAGGACCACCGCGATCGCCGAGCCGTAGCCGATGCGGCTGGACTCACCGATGATGTTGTTGGTCACCAGGATCGACAGCAGCTCGGTTCCCTGGGCTCCCTTGTTGAACACGAACACCAGGTCGAAGGCGCGCAGGGCCTCGATGATGGTGACGACCAGGACGACCGTGTTGGTGGGGCGCAGCGTCGGGAAGATGACGCTCTTGAACGTCTGCCACTCATTGGCGCCGTCCAGGGCCGAGGCCTCGCGCAGGGACGGGTCCACGCCCTTCAGGCCGGCCAGGTAGAGGATCATCATGTAGCCGGTGTGCCGCCAGGATGCGGCGATCAGGACGGCCCACAGGTTGAGGTCCGGGTCGCCGATCCAGTCGATGTAGTGGCCGGGCTTGTTGGCGCCGATCAGGCTGTTGATCAGGCCCGTGTCCGGGTTGTAGACGAGCTGCCAGACGAAGCCGATGCACGCCATGGAGATGACGACCGGCAGGAAGAACGCCGTCTGGTAGACGCGGCTGAAGCGGATCTTCTTGTCCAGCTGGACGGCCAGGAACAGGCCGAGCGGCGTCGGGATGAGGATGAGGACGACGAACCAGATGATGTTGTGCTGGACGGCCGGCCAGAACTGGGGGTTGTTGTCGAACAGGTCCTTGAAGTTCTGCAGGCCCACCCATTTGATCGAGTCGAAGCCGATGCCGTCCCAGGTGGTGAAGGCGAGGGCGATCGAGGCGAGGGCGGTGACCCAGACGAGGATCACGTGCAGGATCGTCGGAACGCCCGCCATGAAGGCGAGTGTGATCCGGTCACGGCGGGTCAGCAGGCGCCGGTGGCCCTGCTTGACCCGCTTCTTCTCAGGCGCGGGGCCCGGAGGCGGCACGGCGGCCGCCTCCGGGTTCTTCGTGGTGGTGTCCATGCTCATGAGGAGGCGAAGATCGTCTTCTTCTGGCGCTCGATCTGGGACAGCAGAGTGTCCACGCCCTTGGGGTTCTGGATGAACTTCTGCAGCGCGGGTTGCATCACCGTGGAGGTGAAGTCCGGCCGGCTGTCGCGGTCCATGAACTGAGTGAGGCTCTTGGCGTTGCTGATCATGTCGTACGCCTTCTTCTGCAGCGCGGTGTACGAGGAGGTGTCCGCCTTGCTGGAGGCGGCCACCACGCTGGAGTCGGCCTTGAGGTAGATCTGCTCGGCCTCCGGGGTGCCCAGGTACTCCAGGAGCTTCACGACACCGTCGTGGTTCTTCGGGGCCTTGCTCACCATGAAGCCGTCGGTGGGCGCCTCGACGGTGTCCTGGCCGAACGCGGAGTTGATCTCCGGGAAGGCGAAGAAGTCGAGGTCGTCCAGGTCCGCCTTGTTGGTGAACTGCTGGGCCACGAAGGAGCCGAGGAGGTACATGCCGGCCTTCTTGGACACCAGGGTCTGCGCGGCGTCCTGCCAGGTGCGGCCCATGGCGCCGTCCTGGTGGTAGGGGAGGAGCTCGGCCCAGTGGTCGAAGGCCGCCTTCACCTTGGCGTCGGTCCAGGACGCCTTGCCGCCCATCAGCTCGACGTGGAAGTCGTAGCCGTTGAGGCGGAAGTTGATCTGGTCGAAGGTGCCCATCGCCGGCCAGGCGTCCTTGTCGCCGAAGGCGATCGGGACCAGGCCGTCCTTCTTCATCTGCTTGCACAGGGCGACCAGCTGGTCCCAGGTGGTGGGGACCTCGTAGCCGTGCTGCTTGAAGACGCTCTTGCGGTAGAACAGCGCCCACGGGTACGTGTACAGCGGCACGAAGTAGTACTTGCCGTCCTCGCCCTTGCTGAGCTTCTTCATCGCGTCGGGGAAGTTGTCCCCGATCTTCGCCCACACGTCGTCGATCGGCGTGGCGAGCTTCTTGGCCGCGAAGAACTGCATGCGGTACCCGGCGAACCAGTTGAACACGTCGTCCGGCGTGCCCTGCAGGTAGGAGTTGATCTGCTCCTGGAAGGTGTTGTGGTCCTTCGTGTTGACATCGACCGCGAGGCCGGACTGCTTCTTGAAGGCCGCGTAGATCTCGGCGAAGGCCTTCTTCGGCACGGCGTCGGACGCGTTGGAGCCGAGGGTGACGGTCTTCGGGTCGGAAGAGGCGCCGCTGCTGCCACAGGCGGACAGCAGGGGTATGCCGGCGCCGGCGAGGACGGCTGCTCCGCCGACTCCACGCAGCAGGGAGCGACGGCTGGGACCCGGGACCGAGAGACCGGAGGGCGAGAGGCGCATGGCGGCTCCTGTCAGGCAGGGGTTCGGTCTAGGGGAGAGCCGGCTTCCGAAAGGTCCTCGAAACCGATCAGAAACCAACTCGACCGAACATCGTGGGCGTAATAACAGCCCCATGTCCGTGCATGCGTCAATACCTCACGTCCCTCTCATGCGTCTCTTGCCCGAAACGTAATCGACACGATCACCAGCAAGTTCGTTCAGAAACCAACAGCCCCCTCGGCCCCCGGGGCGCGGGGGCTCCGGGGGCTGAGGGGGAGGGGGTGCTTCCGGTTACGGCCTGACCAGTAGCTGGAAGTCGAACGCGTACCTCGACGCCCGGTAGATGTGCGTCCCGTACTCGACCGGACGGCCCGTGTCGTCGTACGCCGTGCGCTGCATGGTGAGCAGCGCGGCGCCCTCCTTCTCGTCCAGGCGGGTGGCCTCCTCGGCGGAGGCGCAGCGCGCGCCGATGGTCTGGCGGGCGCTGTGCAGGGTGATGCCCGCCGAACGCATCATCCGGTACAGACCGGTCGACTCCAGGCGTTCCGTGTCGAGTTCGAGCAGGATCGTGGGCAGGTGGTTGCACAGGAACGCCACGGGCTGGCCGTGGGCGCAGCGCAGTCGCTCCAGGAGCGTGACCTCGCTGCCCTCCGCGACGTCGAGGGCGGCGGCGACGTCGGCGGTCGCCGGTACGACCTCGTTGCGCAGCACCCGCGTGGTCGGTCCCTGCCCGGCCGACTCCAGGTCGTCGTAGAGGCTGCTGAGCTCCAGCGGCCGTTTGACCTGGCTGTGCACCACCTGGGTACCGACGCCGCGCCGGCGGACCAGGAGGCCCTTGTCGACCAGGGACTGGATCGCCTGGCGGACCGTGGGCCGGGACAGGCCCAGGCGTACGGAGAGGTCGATCTCGTTGCCCAGGAGGTTTCCCGGGGCCAGTGCGCCGTGCTCGATGGCCGCCTCCAGCTGCCGGGCGAGCTGGTAGTACAGCGGCACCGGACTGGCGCGGTCCAGGGCGAAGTCCAGGGAGTCGAGCGCGGAGACGGGCACGGGACGGGCGTGGTCACCGGTTCTCGCCACCGGGGCACCTCCTTCCGAAGCGCGGGGACGTCAGATGCGGCGGGTGGGGCCGAGGTTCATGTGCGGGCCTTCCGGGTGGGGGAGCTCAGAGGTGCCGGCGGCGGCCGGCGACCTGGACTTCGTAGTTCTCGCGGGCCCGTACGGCTGCCTCGCGGGACGCGGTCCCGGCGACCGGCACGTCCCACCAGGCCTCGGCCGGCGGAGCGGTGGGGGACGGGTCGGTCTCGACGTACACGCAGGTCGCCCGGTCGGAGGCGCGAGCGGTGCCGAGCGCCTCGCGCAGCTCCCGCACGGTCTTGGCCCGCAGGACGTCCATGCCGAGGCTGGCCGCGTTGGCGGCGAGGTCGACCGGCAGCGGGGGGCCCGAGAAGGTGCCGTCGGCGGCCCGGTACCGGTACGCCGTGCCGAACCGCTCGCCGCCCACCGACTCTGACAGACCGCCGATCGAGGCGTACCCGTGGTTCTGGATCAGGACCAGCTTGAGCGGCAGCCCCTCCTGGACGGCGGTGACGATCTCGGTCGGCATCATCAGGTACGTGCCGTCGCCGACCAGGGACCAGACCACGGTGTCCGGGGCGGCCTGCTGGACGCCGATGCCGGCCGGGATCTCGTAGCCCATGCAGGAGTAGCCGTACTCCAGGTGGTACTGGCGCGGTGAGCGGGCCCGCCACAGCTTGTGCAGGTCGCCGGGGAGCGAGCCCGCCGCGTTGATCACCACGTCGTCGTCGCCGACCACGGCGTCGAGGGCGCCGAGCACCTGGGTCTGGGTGGGGACCGCGTCCTCGGCGTCGGCCCGGTAGGCGGCCTCGACCACCTGCTCCCAGCGCTCCTTGCCCGCCCGGTACGCGTCCACGTACGCCGGTGCCACGCGGTACCCGGCCAGCGCCTCGCCGAGCGCCTCCAGGGCGGCCCTGGCGTCGGCCACCACGGTCCGGGCGGCCAGCTTGTGGGCGTCGAAGGCGGTGATGTTCAGGTTGAGGAAGCGGACGCCGGGGTGCTGGAAGAGCGTGCCGGAGGCCGTGGTGAAGTCCGTGTACCTGGTGCCGACCCCGATGACCAGGTCGGCGGTGCGGGCGAGGTCGTCGGCGACCGCCGTGCCGGTGTGGCCGATCCCGCCCAGGTCGGCGGGGTGGTCGTGGCGCAGGGAGCCCTTGCCCGCCTGGGTGGAGGCGGCCGGGATGCCCGTGGCGTCCACGAAGGCCTTCAGCGCGTTCTCGGCCTCGCTGTGGTGGACTCCGCCGCCCGCGACGATCAGCGGGCGCTCGGCGGCCCGGACGGCGCGGACCGCCTCGGCCAGCTCCACCGGGTCGGGAGCGGGACGCCGTACCCGCCAGATCCGCTCGGCGAAGAACTCCTCGGGCCAGTCGTACGCCTCCGCCTGCACGTCCTGGGGCAGCGCCAGGGTGACGGCGCCGGTCTCGGCCGGGTCGGCGAGCACGCGCATGGCGTTCAGCGCGGAGGGGACGAGCGCCTCGGGGCGGGTGACGCGGTCGAAGTACCGGGACACCGGGCGCAGGGTGTCGTTCACGGAGACGTCCGCCTCGACCGGGTGCTCCAGCTGCTGGAGCAGCGGGTCGGCGGAGCGCGTGGCGAAGTAGTCGCCGGGCAGGAGCAGGACCGGCAGGCGGTTGACGGTGGCCAGGGCCGCGCCCGTGACCAGGTTCGTCGCGCCGGGGCCGATGGACGTCGTCACCGCCTGCGCGGAGAGCCGGTTGAGCTGGCGGGCGTAGCCGACCGCCGCGTGCACCATGGACTGTTCGTTGCGACCCTGGTGGTACGGCATGTCGTCGGCGTACTCGACGAGCGCCTGGCCGATCCCGGCGACGTTGCCGTGGCCGAAGATGCCCCAGGTGCCGGCGATCAGCCGGTGCCGTACGCCGTCGCGCTCGGTGTACTGGGCGGACAGGAACCGGACCAGTGCCTGGGCGACGGTCAGACGGACGGTGGTCGTGCTCATCAGGGCCTCTCGGGTGCGGTGGCGAACTTGCCGAAGGTCTCCACCCGGGCCAGGGGTACACCTGTTTGGAACGGGTAGAGATCGACTTCGATGCGGCCCGTCGTGATCGGATCGAAGGGCTGCGCTGCTGTCCTGGCCATGCGCTCAGGTGTAGGGCGCGGCGGGTGGCACTGTCAATAGTTTGTACTTACATTCGGACCTGAGCGTGAAATGATGTCTTAACAAAGTATTGACAGCGGGCGTGGCAGGGACTTGGATCCCGTCCCAGCACACAGCACATGACCCGGACCGCCTCCCGGCCCCGGGTCACGGATCCTCGTCGATCCCCTCCCTTTCCCCCGTCGCACAGTGAGGTGCCGGAAAGATGGACCGCTCTTCGTACTCCCGCTCCCGCAGACTGGCCCCCGTGGTGGCCGTGGCCGCAGCGGCAGCGCTCGCCCTCGCCGGTTGCTCCAGCAGCTCCGGTGGAAAGAAGTCCGAAGAGGGAGGGGCGAACGCCTCCGCGGGCAAGGCCACCACTCCCCAGATGACGGTCGCGCTGGTGACCCACCAGTCGCCGGGCGACACCTTCTGGGACATCGTCCGCAAGGGTGCCGAGGCCGCCGCCGCCAAGGACAACGTCAAGCTCGTCTACTCGGCCGACCCGAACGCGGGCAACCAGGCCAACTTCGTGCAGAACGCGATCGACCAGAAGGTCGACGGCATCGCCATCACCCTCGCCAAGCCCGACGCCATGAAGGACGTCGTCGCCAAGGCGAAGTCGGCGAACATACCCGTGGTCGGTCTGAACTCCGGCGTGAGCGACTGGCAGAAGCTCGGTCTGATGGAGTTCTTCGGCCAGGACGAGAGCGTGGCGGGCGAGGCGCTCGGCAAGAGGCTGAACGAGGCCGGCGCCAAGAAGGCCGTCTGTGTGATCCAGGAGCAGGGCAACATCGGCCTGACCCAGCGCTGCGACGGCGTGAAGAAGACGTTCTCCGGCACGACTGAGACGCTGTACGTGAACGGCACCGACATGCCGTCCGTGAAGTCGACGATCACCGCCAAGCTCAAGCAGGACAGCGGCATCGACTATGTGGTCGCGCTCGGCGCGCCGTACGCGCTGACCGCCGTCCAGTCCGTGAGCGACGCGGGCAGCAAGGCGAAGGTCGCCACCTTCGACCTCAACAAGGAACTGACCGGCGCGATCTCCAAGGGGACGATCCAGTTCGCGGTGGACCAGCAGCCGTACCTGCAGGGCTACCTGGCGATCGACTCCCTGTGGCTCTACAAGAACAACGGCAACTACATGGGCGGCGGGGAGCAGCCGGTGCTGACCGGCCCGGCCTTCGTCGACAAGACCAACGTCGACAAGGTCGCCGCGTTCGCCTCGAAGGGCACCCGGTGATGAGCATGGCCCAGCAGGGTGGGCCGGCGGTGACCACACCGCCGGCCCCCGGCCCCAAGGCGACCGACGGCCGCACGAGCCGACGACCCCTGGCGCTGCGGCTGCTGGCCCGGCCCGAGGTCGGCGTCTTCCTCGGCGCCGTGGCCGTCCTGGTCTTCTTCCTCATCGCCGCGCCGTCGGTCCGCCAGGGCAGCTCGATGGCCACGGTGCTCTACCAGTCGTCGACCATCGGCATCATGGCCCTGCCGGTGGCCCTCCTGATGATCGGCGGAGAGTTCGACCTGTCCTCCGGCGTCGCCGTGATCACCTCGGCGCTCACCGCGAGCATGCTCAGCTACCAGCTGACCATGAACGTGTGGGTCGGCGTGATCGTCGCGCTGATCCTGTCGCTGGCGGTCGGCGCGTTCAACGGCTGGATGGTGGTCAAGACCGGGCTGCCGAGCTTCCTGGTCACCCTCGGCACGTTCCTGATCCTGCAGGGTGTGAACCTGGCCGTCACCAAGATGGTCACCGGCAACGTGGCCACCGACGACATCAGTGACATGGACGGCTTCGACCAGGCCAGGAAGATCTTCGCCTCGTCGTTCGACGTCGGCGGCGTTCAGGTGAAGATCACCATCGTGTGGTGGCTGGTCTTCGCCGCCATCGCCACCTGGGTCCTGCTGCGCACCAAGTACGGCAACTGGATCTTCGCCGTCGGCGGCAACAAGGACAGCGCCCGCGCGGTCGGTGTCCCGGTGAACTTCACCAAGATCACCCTGTTCATGACCGTCGGCTTCGGCGCCTGGTTCATGGGCATGCACAACCTGTTCTCGTTCAACACCGTGCAGTCCGGCGAGGGCGTCGGCCAGGAGCTGATCTACATCGCCGCGGCCGTCATCGGCGGCTGTCTGCTCACCGGTGGTGCCGGCTCCGCGATCGGCCCGGTCTTCGGCGCCTTCATGTTCGGCATGGTGAACCAGGGCATCGTCTACGCCGGCTGGAACCCCGACTGGTTCAAGGCGTTCCTCGGCGTGATGCTGCTCGGCGCCGTCCTCATCAATCTGTGGGTCAGTCGCACGGCGACCCGGAGGTGACCTTCATGACGACCAACGGAACCGGCACCCACGGAGCCGTCCTCCAGGACTCCGCGCCCGAAGGCTCGGACCGGCCCATCGTCGAACTGCGGGGCGCGGGCAAGTCCTACGGCAACATCCGCGCCCTGCACGGCGTCGACCTGGCCGTGCACCCCGGCAAGGTGACCTGCGTCCTGGGCGACAACGGCGCCGGCAAGTCCACCCTCATCAAAATCATCTCGGGACTGCACCAGCACACCGAGGGCGACTTCCTCGTCGACGGCACCCCGGTGCGCTTCTCCAGCCCCCGCGAGGCCCTCGACAAGGGCATCGCCACCGTCTACCAGGACCTGGCCACCGTCCCCCTGATGCCGGTGTGGCGCAACTTCTTCCTCGGCTCCGAGATGACCAAGGGCCCCTGGCCCGTGCGCCGCCTCGACATCGAGAAGATGAAGCAGACCGCCGACGAGGAACTGCGCAACATGGGCATCGTCCTGGACGACCTGGAACAGCCCATCGGCACCCTCTCCGGCGGCCAGCGCCAGTGCGTGGCCATCGCCCGCGCCGTCTACTTCGGCGCCCGCGTCCTCATCCTCGACGAGCCCACCGCCGCCCTCGGCGTCAAACAGTCCGGTGTCGTGCTGAAGTACATCGCCGCCGCCCGCGACCGCGGCCTCGGCGTCATCTTCATCACCCACAACCCCCACCACGCCTACATGGTCGGCGACCACTTCAGCGTCCTGCGCCTGGGCACCCTCGAACTGACCGCCGACCGCAGCCAGGTCAGCCTCGAAGAGCTCACCAACCACATGGCCGGCGGCGCCGAACTCGCGGCCCTCAAGCACGAGCTGGCCCAGGTCCGCGGCGTCGACGTGGAGGAACTCCCCGAGGAGGAGGACCTCACCGCGCCCGTGGCGACCCATCCCGAAGGGACCTCCTGACCATGGCGAACGCCCTCGACCGCATCCGGGTGGGATCGGCCCCCGACTCCTGGGGCGTCTGGTTCCCGGACGATCCCGGGCAGGTGTCCTGGGAACGGTTCCTGGACGAGGTGGCCGAGGCAGGTTACTCGTGGATCGAGCTGGGCCCGTACGGCTATCTGCCGACCGACCCGGCCCGGCTCACAGACGAGGTGGACAGGCGGAACCTGAAGGTGTCGGCCGGCACGGTCTTCACCGGCCTGCACCGCGGCCCCTCCGTCTGGGACGCCACCTGGGAGCACGTCAGCCAGGTAGCCGCGCTCACCCGGGCGATGGACGCCAAGCACCTGGTGGTGATCCCCTCCTTCTGGCGGGACGACAAGACCGCCGAGATCCTGGAGCCGCCGGAGCTGACCGGCGAGCAGTGGGCCCACCTCACCAAGGGCATGGAACGGCTCGGCCACGAGGTGAAGGAGACGTACGGCCTCGACATCGTCGTGCACCCGCACGCCGACACGCACATCGACACCGAGGCGCACGTCGAGCGCTTCCTCGACTCGACCGACTCCGAGCTGGTCAACCTCTGCCTGGACACCGGTCATTACGCGTACTGCGGCGGCGACAGCGTCAAACTGATCGAGACGTACGGCGAACGCATCGGCTACCTGCACCTCAAGCAGGTGGATCCGCAGATCCTCGCCGACGTCGTCGCGAACGAGGTACCGTTCGGCCCGGCCGTCCAGCGCGGTGTGATGTGCGAACCACCTTCCGGCGTGCCGGAGTTGGGGCCCGTCCTGGAAGCGGCCCAGAAACTCGGTGTCGATCTGTTCGCGATCGTCGAGCAGGACATGTACCCGTGCGAGCCGGACAGGCCGCTGCCCATCGCGGTGCGCACACGGCAGTTCCTGAGGTCGTGCGGGGCGTGAACAGGCGCCCGTGACGGAGCGCTGCCGCACCGTCGCGTTGTCGGACAGGAGTACCTGCGGGCCGCCGTCGCCGAGAGGCGACGGCGCGCGGGCACTCCTATGCTGGGTGCAGGGCACGCGTCCTCACCTGGGAGTTGAGCCCATGTCGCACTCCTCGACACGACTGCGCAGGGGGGCCGTTGTCGTCACCGCGGCGGGGATGCTGATGGTGCCGGCCGCGGGCGGAACCGCCGTGACCCTGCCCCCTTCGGCCCCGGTGGCCGCCGATCCCCCCTCGCCCTCGCCGTCCGGCGACGAGGTCCGCGCACTCACGCCCGCCGTGCAGCGGCAACTCGACGCGACCGTGCAGCGGATCATGCGGGAGGCGGACATCCCCGGAGTGACCGTCGGCCTGTGGACGCCCGACAAGGGGCAGTACGTGCGGTCCTTCGGCGTCGCCGACAAGAGCACCGGCCGGATGATGTCCCCCGACCTGTACATGCGGATCGGCAGCGAGACCAAGACGTTCACGGTGACGGCGCTGCTCGAACTGGCCGACCAGGGCAGGGTGGGCCTGGACGACACGATCGACAAGTACGTCAGCGGCGTACCGAACGGGGACAGGATCACTCTGCGCCAGCTGGCCGGCATGCGCAGCGGGCTCTTCAACTACTCCGAGGACGACGACTTCTTCAAGGCGCTGACGTCCGATCCGCAGCGGCCGTTCACCCCGCAGCAACTGCTCGACTACGCCTTCAGGCACCCCGTGCTGTTCCCGCCGGGCGAGAAGTTCGACTACTCCAACACCAACCTGATCCTGCTCGGCCTGGTCGTCGAGAAGGCGAGCGGCATGCCGCTCGCGGACTACATCCAGCGCCACGTCCTCGACCTGGTGGGCCTCGGCCACACGCTCTTCCCGGCCGGCAACGAGTTCCCCGAGCCGCACGCGCAGGGCTACACCGACCAGACGGCGACCGGCAAGGTGGAGGACTCGGCCGACTGGAACCCCTCCTGGGGCTGGGCGGCCGGCGCGATGATCTCCAACCTTCAGGACCTGCGCGTCTGGGCACCCACGGTGGCCACGGGCCGGCTTCCCCACGGCGGTTACCTGATCAGCCCCGCCATCCAGAGGCAGCGGCTCACCACGCCCGCGACCCCCATCCCGGGCGCCGGGTACGGCCTCGGCATCTTCGACGTCCAGGGCTGGATCGGGCACAACGGCTCCCTGCCCGGCTACGAGTCCCTGACCATCTACCTCCCGTCGGCCCGGGCGACCCTGGTCGTGCTCCTCAACACCGACATCAACTACAAGGGCCAGGAGCCCAGCACCGTGCTCGGCGACGCGATCACGACGATCGTCTCCCCGGACCATGTCTTCAACCTGCCGGCGGAACCGGCGGCGCGGTGAGAACGTTCAAGGGATGACAGGGACTGTGAGCACCGCAACCGGGGAGGACAGCATGGAGCACGAGGAGCACCGGGACGAGCCGGTGGCCCTGGCCGTGGCCGAGGCCGAGGGGGAGGCCGAGGCCACGCTGCGCCGGGCCCGGTTCGGCGCCCTGCCGGAGCGGGTCCGGCTGGAGGACATGGTGGAGGAGCGGCAGGCCACGCCGCGCGATCCCGCGCGGGACGCGTACGACCCCGACGAGGTCGCGATCCGTTACGGTCTGTGAGTCTCAGGCAGGCGGAAAGTACTCCTGCAGCTCAGAGTGGTGTAGCGATACCGGTACTCCCCGGGGCGAAGGGGGCGGGTGCGGGCACAGGGGATCCGTGCCCGCACAGGGGTTGGTGGGTCAGGCGTTGCGGACCTCGGCGATCGTCACCGGTCGGTGCTCGTGCAGGGACAGCGTGCAGGCCTCCGCGATCCAGCCGGCCTCCAGGGCGTCGGCGACCGTGCAGGGGGACGGCCGGGTGCCGGCGACCACCTCGGTGAACGCGGTGAGTTCGGCGCGGTAGGCGTCGGTGAAGCGGTCCATGAAGAAGTCGTGCGGGGTGCCGGACGGGAAGGTCACTCCGGGCTCGACCGAGCGCAGCGGGAGCTTGTCCTCCAGGCCGACGGCGATGGAGTCCTGGAAGCCGTGCAGTTCCATGCGGACGTCGTAACCCCGGGCGTTGTGGCGGGAGTTGGAGACCACCGCGATCGTGCCGTCGTCGAGGGTGAGGACCGCTCCGGTGGTGTCTGCGTCGCCCGCCTCCTTGATGTAGTCGGCGCCCCGGTTGCCGCCCACGGCGTACACCTCGGTCACCTCGCGGCCGGTCACCCAGCGGATGATGTCGAAGTCGTGGACGGAGCAGTCGCGGAAGATCCCGCCGGACGCGGCCACGTACGCGGCCGGGGGCGGCGCCGGGTCCAGCGTCGTCGAGCGGACCGTGTGCAGCTTGCCCAACTCGCCGCCGCGCACCGCGGCCCGCGCGGCGACGAATCCCGCGTCGAAGCGGCGGTTGTAGCCGATCTGGATCGGCACGTCCTTGCCCTCGACGGCCTTCAGCACCTCGACGCCCTCGCTCATGGTCCTGGCGACGGGCTTCTCGCAGAAGACGGGGATGCCGGCCTCGACGGCGGCGAGGAGCAGCCCCGGGTGGGCGTCGGTCGCGGCGGCGACCACCACGCCGTCCACCCCGGCGGCCAGCACGGCCTCCGGCGAGTCCGCGACCTCGGCACCGAAGCGTTCGGCGGCGGCCTTGGCGGCCTCCGCGAACGGGTCGGCGACGACGAGCGACTCGACGGCGCCGAGTCCGGAGAGGGTCTCGGCGTGGAAGGCGCCGATGCGGCCGAGACCGAGGATTCCGATACGCATGTGCTCCGCTGCTCCTTGTGCGTGTGGTTACTGTCCGTTGCCGGGGCTCAGCCCCGGACCCCGGTCGCCCTTCGGGCTCGTTCCGTTCAGTCCAGCCCGCCCAGTACGTTCTGGTCCCAGTCGATGATCGAACCGGTGACCACCCCGGACCGGTCCGACAGCAGGAGGACCACGAAGTCGGCGATCTCGTCCGGCCGGCCCAGCCTGCCCATCGGCAGCCGGGCCGCGGCCTGCTCGCGCCAGTCGTCCCCGGCGCCGTGGAAGGTCCGCTGCGTCGCGTCCTCGCCCTCGGTCGCCGTCCAGCCGATGTTCAGGCCGTTGATCCGGATCCGGTCCCAGCGATGGGCGTGCGCCGCGTTGCGGGTCAGGCCGATCAGGCCCGCCTTGGCGGCGACGTACGGGGCGAGGAACGGCTGTCCGCCGTGTGCCGAGGACGTGATGATGTTGACGATCGTGCCGGGCGACTTGCGCGCCACCATGTCCGCCACCGCCGCCTGCATCGCGAAGAACGGGCCCTTGAGGTTGATCGCGATGTGCGCGTCGAACAGCTCGGGCGTGGTGTCCAGCAGGGTGCCGCGGGAGGTCAGCCCCGCCGAGTTCACCAGGCAGTCGATCCGCCCGTACGCCTCGACCACGGCGGCCACGGAGGCCTTGGCCCGGCCGGCGTCCGACAGGTCGGCCCGGACGTACAGGGCCTTGCCCCCGGCAGCCGTCAGTTCGGCCACCAGTGCCTCGCCCGGCTCCGGACGCCGCCCGGTGACGGCCACGGTCGCGCCCTCGCGCACCGCGGCCCTCGCGACGGCGGCGCCCACCCCCTGGGTGCCGCCGTTGACGAGGACGACCTTGTGGTCGAGAAGTCCCATCGGTTCGTTGCCCTTTCGGTCACGGCGGCGACGCACCATCGGTCACGGGAGCGACGGAGCCCTGTCATTCTTGTCAGTACAAACACCTCGAACAACCAGCAGGAAGCCATCAAAAACCCCTCAAGGAGCGTTCCCGTGGGCCATCCCTTCCCGATTCGCGAGATCGCACGTCAGGCAGGCCTCAGCGAGGCCACGGTGGACCGTGTGCTGAACGGCAGGGGCGGCGTGCGGGAGAGCACCGCCGAGGAGGTCCGCCGGGCCGTCGCCGACCTGGACCGGCAGCGCACCCAGGTCCGGCTGGTCGGCCGTACCTTCATGGTCGACATCGTGATGCAGGCGCCGGAGCGGTTCACCACGGCCGTACGCGCCGCCCTGGAGGCGGAACTGCCCTCGCTGCACCCGGCCGTGCTGCGCTCCCGCTTCCACTTCCGGGAGACCGGGCCGGTGCAGGAACTGGTCGCGACCCTGGACCGGATCAGCCGGCGGGGCTCGCAGGGCGTGATCCTCAAGGCACCGGACGTCCCCGAGGTCACCGCCGCCGTCGGCCGGCTCGCCACCGCGGGCATCCCCGTCGTGACGCTGGTCACCGACCTGCCCGCGAGCGCCCGGCTGGCGTACGTCGGCATAGACAACCGGGCGGCGGGCGCCACGGCCGCGTACCTCATGGGCCAGTGGCTCGGCGGCCGCCCCGGCAATGTCCTCACCAGCCTCAGCAGCGGCTTCTTCCGCAACGAGGAGGAGCGCGAGATGGGCTTCCGCAGCGCCATGCGGGCCCGCCACCCCGAGCGCACGCTCGTCGAGATCGCCGAGGGGCAGGGCCTGGACGCCACCCAGTACGACCTCGTCCGGGCCGCCCTGGAACGCGACCCGGAGATACGGGCGGTGTACTCGATCGGCGGCGGCAACATCGCCACGCTGCGGGCCTTCGAGGACCTGGGCCGCGACTGCGCCGTCTTCGTGGCCCACGACCTCGACCACGACAACACCCGGCTGCTGAGCGAGCACCGCCTGTCCGCCGTGCTCCACCACGACCTTCGCCACGACATGCGCGAGGCCTGCCACCTGGTGATGCGCGCCCATGGCGCGCTGCCGCCCGCGGGACCGGTCCTGCCGTCGGCGATCCAGGTGGTCACCCCGTACAACATGCCTACGGGGTCGGCACGTTGACCCATCCGCCGGTCTGCGCGGACCGGGTCATGGCGTCCAGTACGGCGGCGCTGTGTACGGCGTCGCCGAGGGTCGTGCCGTACGGCCGGCCCTCGGCGACCGAGCGCAGGAAACGGTACGCCTCGATGACCTTCAGGTCGTCGTAGCCCATGGCGTTGGCCGCGCCCGGCTGGAACGCCCCGAACTCGCCGTCGCCGGGGCCGACGTACACCGTGCTGACGGGCTGGTCCTGGTAGGTCGTACCGCGGCTGACCGCCAGCTCGTTCATCCGGCGGAAGTCCCAGAAGACCGCGCCCTTGGTGCCGTGCACCTCGAAGCCGTAGTTGTTCTGCTCACCCACTGAGACCCGGCACGCCTCCAGGACGCCGCGGGCACCGGAGGCGAAACGCAGCAGGCAGTTGACGTAGTCCTCGTTCTCGACCGGGCCGAGCTCGCCGCCCGAGGCGAGGGCGTGGCCCGCGGTGGCACCCGTCGGGCGGGCCCGCTCCGGCACGAAGACCGCGGTGTCCGCGGTCAGCGAGGCGATGTCGCCGAGCAGGAAACGGGCCAGGTCCACGCCGTGCGAGGCCAGGTCGCCGAGCACACCGCTGCCGCCGCGCTCGCGCTCGTACCGCCAGGTCAGGGCGCCGTCGGGATGGGCCGCGTAGTCGCTGAACAGTCTGATCCGCACATGCGTCACCGTGCCGATGTCACCCGAGGCGATCAGGTCGCGGGCGGCCTCCACGGCGGGCGCGTTGCGGTAGTTGAAGCCGACCGCGCCCTGCACCCCGGCCCTGGTGACCGCCTCGGCCACGGCTCGGGCGTCCCCGGCGGTCAGGCCCACCGGCTTCTCGATCCAGATGTGCTTGCCGGCCTCGGCCATCGCGACACCGATCTCCCGGTGCAGGAAGTTCGGTGCGGTGATGCTGACCGCCTGGACACGCGGATCCGCGGCCACCTCGCGCCAGTCGCGGGTCGTCGAGGCGAACCCGAACTGCGCCGCGGCCTCCTCGGCCCGGCCCGGCACCTCCTCGGCCACCGTCACCAGCCGGGGCCGCAGCGGGAGCCGCGGGTAGTGGTGCGGAACGCGGGCGTACGCCTGGGTGTGCACCCGGCCCATCCAGCCGAACCCGACGACGGCGACACCGAGCGCATCCACCATGACAGCCCCTCAGCCCTTCTTTGGACCGGTCCATTCCTTGTCCAGGCCACACTGGGAGGCGGATTCCATGCTGTCAAGCCCCTCGAAGCCCTTTGACAACAACGCCCATCGCATGGAACGGTCCACGTCATGAGACCGCCGACGATCCGCGACGTGGCCGAGCGGGCCGGGGTGTCCAAGTCGCTGGTCTCGCTGGTGCTGCGCGGCTCCGGACAGGTGCGCCCCGAGAAGCGGGAGGCCGTGCTGCGGGCCGTGCGAGAACTCGGCTACCGGCCGAACGCGGCCGCGCGCAGCCTGAGCGAGCAGCGCACCCGCACCGTAGGCGTCCTCCTCAACGACCTGCGCAACCCGTGGTTCGTCGACCTCCTCGACGGCCTGAACTCGCTGCTCCGCGACAACGGTCTGCACATGCTGCTCGCCGACGCCCGGCTGAACCGCCGCACGGGCGACGACCTCACCGGACCCTTCCTGGACCTGGGCGTCGACGGACTGGTCGTGGTCGGCACCCTGCCCGATCCCGCCGTCCTCGGCCCAATCGCCGAGCGGATGCCGCTCGTCGTCGCGGGCGCCCGGGAACCGGCGCTGCCGGGGGTGGACATCGTCGCGGGCGACGACGAGAGCGGAGCGCGCCTGGTCACCGAGCACCTCATCGGGCTGGGCCACCGCCGGATCGCGCACATCGCGGGGTACGGCGCCGTCGGCGAGCTGCGCCGGCGCAGCTTCGAGGCGACGATGCGGGCGCACGGGCTCGCCGCCCAGGCCCTGGTCGAGGCCGGCGACATGACCGAGGAGGGCGGCTACCGCACGACCGTACGGCTCCTGAGCCGCCCGGACCGGCCCACCGCCGTCCTCGCCGTCAACGACATCGCCTCCGTCGGCGCGCTCTCGGCGGCCGAGGAACTCGGGCTGCGGGTGCCCCGGGACGTGTCGGTGACCGGCTACGACAACACGAGCATCGCCCGCCTGCGCCACGTCTGGCTGACGACGGTCGACACGGCCCCGCACGAGGTCGGCCGCCGCGCCGCCCGCTGCCTCCTCGACCGCTTCGAGACGCCCGGGGGAGCAGGCCGGGTCCACCTCGCCGCGCCGACGCTGGAGATCAGGGGCACCACCGCGGCGCCCCCGGACCTCACAGGTTGATCGCGTACGCCTTGCGCAGCGTCTCGTGCACCGTCCACGTCGTACGGTCGCCCTCGCGCAGCACGGCCAGGTCCCCGGGCCCGACCTGAAGCGTCGGCCCGCCCTCGACCTCGATCGTCGCCGAGCCGCTGATCACGACGAACAGTTCGTCCGCCTCGGTGTCGGTGACCACGCCCGGGGTGATCTGCCAGATCCCGCGGATCCGCCGGCCGTCCTCCGACTCCCAGACCACCTTTCCGGTCACCTCGGGCGTCCCGGAGACGATCTGCTCCGGGTCGAGCGGCTCGGGTTCGAGCTCGGCGTCGGGGATGTGGAGAGCGAAACTGTGCGTCATGGGGCGACCGTAGCGAGATCATCCGCCCCGCCGCCGTCGACAGAGTGTGCGGCATCGGGCCTGGTGGGAGGACACTTCGTCGGGGTACGGCGGAGTGGCGCCGCCGCCCCGAGCGGGTGATCGTGAGGAGCATGGCTGACTTCACGAGCATGGCTGACTCCACGTCTGCGGCCGCCGAGCCCCGCGGCCACGACACCCGCGAGGCCGTCCTCTTCGGCGGTGTCTACGGCGCCGTACTGTCCAGCTCGATGGTCGCCGCGCTCACCCAGTACGGCCACTCCTCCCAGGCCGACCGCCGCTACGACGCCCTCTGGCTGCTGGTGACCGCGCTCGCCTCCGCCCTCGCGCACGGCTACGCCCACTACATTGCCGAGCGCGGCCCGCACCGCGGCTGGGACGTCCTGCGGACCCTGGTCGACGAGTGGCCGCTGGTCGCCGCCGTGATCCCGACGATCTTCATCCTCGCGGGGGCCGGGTGGGGCTGGTGGCCCGCGAACGGGGTCGAGTATCCGGCGTTCGTCCTGAACATCCTCATCCTGTTCGTCCTGGGGCTGGTCACCGCCCGCTGGTCGGCGCGCACCTGGCCGGTGGCCGTGCTCACCGGCGCGGTGGACGCGCTGCTCGGAGTGGTCGTGGTGGTCGCGAACGCGCTCATCCATTAGGCCGGTGCCACCATGGGCCTCATGGCCCGTTCGACCGGTGTCCGTGCCGTCTCGCTGTGTGCCGCCGCCCTCCTCGCCGTGGCCGTGCAGACGACGGCGGTGCCGGCCGTCGGGCGCCCCGACCGGGGCTGCGCGGTCGGCGGGCAGAGCACGGACGACCGGGCCCGGAAGGTGCTGGACATCGTGCGGCAGGCCCGTCGGGAGCTGGATCTCAAGGCCGTACTCGTACGGGTCACGGTGGACGGGCGCGAGCTGGTCACCGACGCCGCCGGTGAGTCGATGGACGGCGTCCCGGCCACGCCCGCCATGCACTTCCGGGCCGGTTCGGTCGCCTTCGCCCAGCTCGGAACCGTGCTCCTGCAGCTCGTCGACGAGGGCCGGGTGGGCCTCGACGCCCCCGTCTCCCGCTGGTTTCCCGATCTGCCGCACGGTGACGAGATCACGCTGCGGATGCTCGGCGACTCCACCTCCGGCCTGCACGACTACGTCATCGACCCGGCGTTCGTGAAGAAGTTCTACGCCGCCCCCTTCCGGCACTGGACCCCCAGTGAGCTGCTCACCTTCCCGCTCGGTCACTCCCTGTGGTACGCGCCGGGCACCGACTGGAGCTATTCGCACGCCAACTTCGTCCTCCTCGCCGAGGCCCTGGAGAAGATCACCGGGACCCCGATGGACAGGCTGCTGCGCGAACGCGTCCTCGACCCGCTGGGGCTGAGCGAGACCTCCAACAGCTTCACCCCGGAGATCCCCCGGCCCGTGCTGCACGCCTACGACGCCGAACGCGGCACCTACGAGGAGTCCACCTTCTGGAACCCGTCCTGGACCACCGCCCCCGGCGCCGTCCTCACCACCGACATCTGCGACCTGGCACGCTCGGCCCAGGGCATCGGATCGGGCGAGCTGCTCTCCCGGCACTCCTACCGGGTGCAGCTCGACCCCGGCACCCCCGGGCTCGGCGCCCCGACCGCGGGCTGCCCCGCCACCGTGTGCCTGAAGCAGACCGAGGCCTTCCACTTCGGGGTGGGCGTCATCGTCAAGAACGGCTGGGTCCTGCAGAACCCGTCCTTCGCCGGCTTCGCGGCGGTGCAGGCCTACCAGCCCGACGAGCGGCTCGCCATCGCGGTGTCCACGACCGTGGGCCCCAAGGCGCCCGGCGGCAACACGGCCCAGACGATCACCAACCGCATCGCGGCCGCCCTGGCGCCGGACCACCCTCTCGACCTCGCCGTCGGCTGACCTCAGCGGGCGACGCGCACGCCGTCCAGCGCGATCGCCAGCACGCGGTCGCGCTGGGCGTCGTCCTCGAAGGACGTCGCCGTGATGCCGGCGACCATCCGCACCAGGTCGCCGAAGTCCATGTCGGCGCGTGCCTCGCCCGCCTTCTGTGCCCGCTCCAGCAGCGGGCCCCCGGCGCCGTACATCGAGTCGCGGCAGGCCTGGAAGATCTCCGACTCGTCGTCGAGGGCCTCCCGCACGGCCCGCTTGGTGACCATGTAGCCCGTGAACCGGTTCAGCCAGGTGGTCAGCGCCTCCCACGGCGGCAGCTCGGCGACCTCCACCGCAGCCTGGCACAGGGCGTTCACCTCGTCCGCGTAGACGCTCTCGAAGAGGTCGCGGCGGGTGGGAAAGTTCCGGTACAGGGTGCCGATGCCGACGCCCGCGCGGCGGGCGATGTCCTCCAGGGAGGCCTCCGCGCCGTGCTCCGCGAACGCCTCGCGCGCGGCCGCGAGCAGGGCGTCGTAGTTGCGGGCGGCGTCCTTACGGTGCGGTCGCCGGGACGCGACGATCTCGCTGACGGGGAGCGGCTGGGCCGTCACGGGTGCCTCCCGGGCGGGGTCGATTGAACCGGAGGTATCCCTCCGCTATGGTGGAGGGGTACCTCCACTTTAGCAGTGCGGGGTGTATTCGCCGCGGGCAGACGTGTCCGTGCGGCGATCCCCCGATTCCTCGGACACCCCCGATTCCTCGGACACCTCCGATTCGTCGGTCACCCTCATTCTTCTTCCTTCTTCTTCGCGCTCCGATCCGGAGAGGCTCCCTCATGCCCCGCAACTCCACCCGACTCACCTTCGCCGTCCTCGCGACCGGTGCGGGCGTGTTCGCCATGCTGCAGTCGCTGATCGCGCCGGCCCTGCCGACCGTCCAGCACGCGCTGCACACCTCGCAGTCCACCGCGACCTGGGTGATGACGGCGTATCTGCTGTCCGCCTCGGTCTTCACGCCGATCCTCGGCCGGGTCGGCGACCTCGTCGGCAAGAAGCGCACCCTTGTCGCCGTCCTGCTGACCGTGCTGGCCGGCTGTCTGGTCGCCGCGCTCGCGCCGAACATCGGTGTCCTGATCGTCGCCCGGGTCGTCCAGGGCGTCGGCGGCGCCCTGTTCCCGCTGTCCTTCGGCATCATCCGGGACGAGTTCGCCCCGGGCGAGGTGAGCCGCAGCATCAGCAACCTGTCCGCCGTGATCGCGGCCGGCGGCGGCGTCGGCATCGTGGCCGCCGGCCCCATCGTCTCCGCGCTCGACTACCGCTGGCTGTTCTGGATCCCGGTCGCCGTCGTCGCCGCGACCGTGGCGATCGCCGTCCGCTATGTTCCCGAGTCGCCCAACCGGGCGGGCGGGAGCGTCAGTTGGCTGGGCGCCGTACTGCTGTCGGCCTGGCTCGTGGCCCTGCTTCTGCCGCTCAGTCAGGCGGGGCGCTGGGGCTGGGGCTCGGTGAAGGTGATCGGGCTGTTCGCCGCTGCCGCGGTGCTGTTCGCCGTGTGGCTGTCGGCCGAGTCCCGCTCCCGCACCCCGCTGATCGACCTGCGCGTGATGCGGCTGCCCGCGGTGTGGACCACCAACCTCGCCGCCCTGCTGTTCGGTGCGGGCATGTACGCGATCTGGTCCTTCCTGCCCGGGTTCCTGCAGACGCCCCGCTCCGCCGGTTACGGCTTCGGCGCGAGCGTCACCGAGTCCGGACTGCTCATGCTGCCGATGCTCGTCGCGATGTTCCTCGCCGGTGTGCTCGGAGGCCGGCTGGCACCCGTCATGGGCGCCAAGGCGCAGCTCACCACCGGTGCCGCGCTCGGCGCGCTCGCCCTCGGCTTCCTTGCCCTGTGGCACGACCAGCGGTGGCACATCGCTCTTGTCGCGGGCGTGTTCGGCCTCGGCATCGGACTCGCCTTCGCCTCCATGGCCAACCTCGTCGTGGGCAGTGTCCCGCCCGAGCAGACCGGCGCCGCCACCGGTATGAACGCCAACATCCGCACCATCGGCGGCTCCATCGGCGCCGCGCTCACCAGCGTCCTGGTCACCGGCCGGATCCAGCCCTCCGGCCTGCCGTACGGCTCCGGCTACACCCACGGCTTCACCCTGCTGGCGCTGCTGTGCCTCGCCGCCGCGGGTGCCGCGCTCCTCGTCCCGGTCCGGCGCCCCGGCCGCGCCACCGGCCCTGTCGCGGAGCGGACGGCAGCGGCACCCGTACGCGTGCGGTAGGGTTGACCTGCGCGATCACGCGGAACACCGCGTGACATCGCACCGGGACGTGGCGCAGCTTGGTAGCGCACTTGACTGGGGGTCAAGGGGTCGCAGGTTCAAATCCTGTCGTCCCGACTTTACGAAGTCGCAGGTCAGGGGCCGTTTCAGAGGAGATCTGAAACGGCCCCTTGATCATTCTTGGGGACCAGCTGGGGACCAGCGCACTCGACTGGGGTGAAGCGCACCTTGACCCGGTCAAGGTGCGCTGCGTGGAGGCTTCGAACTGGTGGAGGACGCCGCCGGCGCGTAGTTCGCGCAGGTCCGGGATGGGATGTGGTTGTAGAGGGTGTCGGGGGAGACGCCGAGCAGCTTCGCGATCGAGGTGACGGAGCGGCCGGGGTCGGGCAGGAGGCCGCGGGCGGCGCCGCCGTGATCGAGGACGCCTACGGGCGTGCCAGCCCGTGACGGTCGGCCCAGTCGTCGATCGCCGAGGCCAGCTCCTCGGGGCGGTCCTCCGGGGAGTGGTGGCCGGCCAGGCCGTGGCGGGAGACCTCCAGGCACGCGATGTTCTCCTCGCACCAGGCCACGGTCCCCTGGTCGGTCATCGCGCCCGGTCCCGGCTCGAACGCGGCGAGCAGTTTGGGGACTTCAGGGCTGGCGGCCAGCCAGGCGTCGTACCGCTCGATGCGGGCCACGACGTCGGCGGGCTCGGCGTCCAGCGGCATCATGCGCGTCCACGCCAGTACCGGGCGGCGGCTGTGCGGGGTCGGGAAGGGGTGGCGGTAGACCTCCAGGTCGGCAGGGTCGAGCGGGGTGGCGAGTGTGTCTGGGAGCCCTTCGATGAACAGCGACTTCTCCAGGATCATCTCCTCGCCTATCCCGGGGGTGCGTAGGAGAGCGAACAACTTCCGCCCGGCTGCCGGGAATTCGTCGCCGACCAGCGGCTTGATGATGGTCTCCGTGAAGGCGAGGCCGCGGACGGTGCCCGGGAGGCGGGCGGCGCGGTCGAAAGCGAGCGCGCCGCCCCAGTCATGGCCGACGAGGACGGCGTCGGTAAGGCCGAGGGCGTCGAACCACGCGTCGAGGTAGCGGGCGTGGTCGTCGAAGGAGTAGGCGAGGTCGGGCTTGCCGGAGTCACCCATGCCGATGAGGTCGGGGGCCAGCAGGCGGCGGCCGGGTGCGGCCACCCCCGGCAGGACGTTCCGCCACAGGTGGGAGGAGGTGGGGTTGCCGTGAAGGAAGACGAAGGGCAGCCCGTCGGGGTCGCCGGACTCGCGGTAGTAGAGGGTGGAATCGAGGACGGGGAGGGTGGGCATGGCGGTGTCACTTCGCTTTCGATACGGGGGATTCAGAGGTTGAGGTGCAGGACGCGGTCGACGGCGATCTCGACGACGACCAGGTCCAGCGGGGCGGGCGGGTCCGCGTGGTAGCGGACGGTATAGCGGCGGACCGCCTCGGCCAGGTGAGCGGGGGCATCGGTGACGGCGGCCCGGCCTTCGAGTGTGATCCAGCGGAAGCCGTCCGCCTGACAGAGCGCTGCACGGGCCGCCGGGCCGCCCGCCTTCACGTTCCGGGCCTTGCGGGCCCCCGCCCGGGTGGTCACCCGGACCAGGCCGGTGGCCGCGTCGAAGGTGAAGCGGACGGGGGTGACGTGCGGGGTGCCGTCGGGACGGAGGGTGGTGAGGGTGGCCGCGTGCGGGAGAGTGAGGAACGCTCGTGCGGTGGCCGGGAGCGGGAAGGCCGGGCGGCTCACTTCTTCTTCACGCCCTCGTTCCAGATCAGCTTGGCGATGTTCGGCTGCACGGCCGTGGTGATGACGCCCATGGCCGTACGGACATACCGCCGCTCCGTCATTTCGCGCAGCATGCTCGCGGCGAGGTCGGCCCGGGCGGTGAAGACGCCGTCGGCGCTGGTCTCGGCAGTGTGGTAGTCCGTGACGACGGGGTGCTCGAACAGGCCCGAAGGCCGGACGAAGGTCCAGTCGAGGCCCGTCTGACGGATCACGGCCTCCATACGGCGCATGTCCTCGTGGAGGGTACGGCCGAGACGTCGGTTCACCAGCGGGTCGAGCACATGGTTGAAGAAATGCGCGCCGGTAGGGCGCCAGTTCGGGTCGGCGATGCTGGAGCTGACGGCGAGCAGCCGCTTGATGCCGTGGCGGGCCATGGCCCCAGTGATGACGGTGGCGCTCGCCGAGTACGTGGTGATGGTCTCCTTGCTGAAGCGCGCGCCCAGCGCGGAGAGGACGGCGTCCGTGCCGTCGATCGCGGCGCCGACAGCCGCCGGGTCGGTGGCGTCGGCGACGGCCACGGCAAGGCCGGGCCGCGCGGACAGGGAGCCGGGTCTGCGGGTCACGGCGACGACCTCGTGGCCGACGGCCAGGGCCTGGTCGGTGAGGCGGCGGCCGGTCGGTCCGTTGGCGCCGAAGACTGCGATACGCATGGTGTCGGGTCATCCCTTCGTGTGGCAGCGGGAACGCTCTTGACTGTGCTGCTCACCCAACGCAGGCTCAACGCTGATGAATAACGCCGTCCCTGCCCCCGCCCGCACCCGAGGCCGCCCCCGCGGCAATCCGCCGACCCGCGAGTCGATCGTCTCGGCGGCCCGTTCGCTGTTCCTGGAGCACGGCTACCGGAGTACCACCCTGCGCGCGGTGGCCGGGGCCGCCGGAGTCGACCCGGCGCTGATCGCGTACCACTTCGGCTCGAAAAGGGGCCTGTTCGCGGACGTGATGCAGTTCCAGTGCGCCAATGCGCTGGCGGTGGACGGCGTCCTCGGCGGCGACCCGGCCACCCTCCCCGACCGCCTGATCGACGCGGTGACGGACCTGTGGGAGGACGCCGACTTCCAGCAGCTCACCATCCAGGGCGACGAGGCCGCCGAGGCGATCCGCGAATACCTGGAACGCGAGCTGCTGGCCCGGCTTGTTGAATTTCTCGGCGGCCGGGACGCGACCGCCCGCGCCACGGCCGTAGTGACGATCCTCGGCGGCCTCATCTACACCCGCTACCTCAACCCCCTCCCCACCCCCGCCGCCCTCACCCCGTCCGAGATCCGTCACAGCCTGACCCCGGCGCTGCGCGCGGTACTGGCCCCGAGGCTGCGCGCCTCGGCGCCGACCACTGCCGGCCGTCGGGGCTCGCCGACCTCGGGCGGAGGCGCCGTCCGCCAGGGCGACTTCCCGCAGGTTCCCACTGGCCGGACCCGTCCTGACCCGCTTGGCCGCATACCTCGACCACCGGACGAAGACCTGGCCCACGACCCGTGACACCCACCTGTTCATCAACCGCAAGACCGCCCCGCGAACAACACCGGCCAGCCGCAACTTCCCCTGGATCGCGGACCAGTTGAAGCCACAGGAGCTGCGCGAGGACCGCATCCTGCAGGAGATCCATGCCACAGGCGGCGACGTCCGGCGCATCTGCGACCTGTTCGGGCTCTCGATCACCGCCGCGCTCCGATACACCCAACACCCTTGAGCACCCGGACTTGGCAGGTGGTCTCACCGCGAACCCGAGCACCAGCGGCGCAAGCTGAGCGGCGGTGGCAAGGTTCTGGTCGGTGATCTGCGAGTCCAGTCCATGCAGCGCGTCGGCGGCGGATGGTCGTACACGATCGTGTGGCCGGACGGGTCGGTGGAGGGGGAGTCCGACAGCTTCCCGCGCATGTATGAGGGCAGTGGCACGCAGAAGACGTATGCCTACCACCTGGTCGACCACCTGTGGTGGCGGGTCCGGGCGCCCGCTCCAACCTTCGCTTCGTCGACCAACACATCGCCGACCTCGAAAACCAGATCCTCGAACAGGCTCCCTCATGAACGACCTCGCACGCGCCGCCGCGCCGGGCGCCCTCGCTCGGAACCAAGCCACGTCGCTCGCCCGCGAGATGGAGCAGTTCCTCGATCAATGCGACGAGAACGTCGAGGAAGCCCTCGCGACCCATTTCGGCCTCAAGGCACTCAGACGGCCGTCTTTCCCGTCACGGCCTTGACCACGGCGGTGGTGTCTGTCAGGTCGGGTAGGACGACGTCTGCTCCGGCGGCCGTGAGTTCGTCGGCGCTCGTGGTTCCCGTGGCCACGGCGATGCTCCTCGCACCGACCGCGTGAGCGGTGGAGATATCGCGGAGGGTGTCACCGATGATCACAGTCGTCGCGCCGCAGTAACGCGTGCCGAGACGCCGATGGACGCGATCGAAGGCGTGTCTTGGGAGGTCGGCGCGCTCAAGGGCGTCGCCGCCGTACGCGCCCAAGCGGAAGTCGACATGGCCGGCGAGACCGAACACCGTCATCTTCAAGATGGCAAGCGGATACAGGTTTCCAGTGAGCACCGACTGGCGCACCCCGGGCAGGGCCTCAACAGCGATCAGCGCTTCGAGCGCGCCGGGCAGAACCCGCCCGTGCGCGGCCAGGTCGTCGGCCCGGACGCGGAGTTCCGTAACGATCAGGTCCAGGAACGTGTCGAGCAGCGCGCCGCCGGGATTCAAGGAGTGGGCCCGCAAGACCTCTTCTGCGGCGGCCAGTTCAGTACGGCCATCGAACCTCCAAGGAACTGTCAGAGGCTGCCCTGTCGCCTTCTGGAAGGCCGCGGCGTAAGCCTGCCGTGCGGCGTCACCACACTCGATCAACGTATGGTCGATGTCCCAGAGCACCAGCCGGGACGCAGACATGCCGGCCGTGACCGGAGCCTCCGGCGCCACGGCGCTATGCGTCATGGCCGAGTCCTTCCAAGCGGGCAGTCAGGCGTTCCTTGGCAGCAGGCCATTCCCGGGCAAGGATCGAGAAGTACACCGTGTCGCGCCAGGTGCCGTCCGGCCGTCGGCGATGACGGCGCAGGACCCCTTCGCGGTGTGCACCGAGACGCGCGATGGCTGCCTGCGAGCGGTGATTGAGATGATCGGTCTTCAACTGCACGCGTCCCATGCCCAGGTCTGCGAAAGCATGGGTGAGGAGAAGCAGCTTCGTCTCGGTGTTGACCGGGCTTCGCCAATACGCGCGCCCGTACCACGTCCAGCCGATCTCCAGCCGTTCGTTGGCCACGTCGATGTCCATGTACGTGGTCCAGCCGACGGCCTGGCCGCTCGCACGGTGGATGACCGCGAAGGGAACGTACTCACCGCGGTCGGCGTCCCCCAGCAGCGCGGCGAGCTTGCCACCCAGCTCCTCCTGGGTCCTTGGTGCCGGCCCGCCCTGCCACCTCCACACCTCCTCGTCGCGGCCTCCCGCGGCGAACAGCTCACCGAGATGCTCCATCGCCAACGGCTCCAGGCGTACGTGGCGGCCGGTGAGCGTGACGGGCAGGGGAAATGAGGCAGGCATGCCGCGGAATGTATCCGGACATCGCGCTAGGAGCAAATAGATTCTGCCCTAGTGCAATTCGCCTTGGCAGGGAAAGCAGTCACCCATGCAGCGGCCTCCTGCGACCAAGCAGAGTCGAACTCCACCTGCCTCGCGAGGAGTGCTCCCAGAGGTTCAGGAACAGGTTGTCAACCCAGCCGCCGGGAGGCGCAGGTGAGTGCGGAGGGCGTCGCGGCCTCGGTCCGTGAGTCTGACGACGCGGGTGCTGTCGATGCGCACGGCGAGCCAGGACCGCGCGCTGCCGAGCGCGGGATGACGACGCTCGCGCGGACCGACCGGGACACCGTCGCGGGCACGGTCCGCTTCGCTGCCGCTGCCGCTGCCGCTGCCGCGGCCGTCGGTATCCGCCCCTCTTCGACGTCGCCGTCGCCCCGTTCACCCCGCCCGACCCGGCCGCGTACGCCCGTGCGCGGCGGCGCGCACGTGATCGAGCCGCCGCTGCGGATCACCCTGCTCGCGCAGTACGTGGCCGGGTGGGCGCGGCTGTGCCGCCTGGTGTCCGCCGCGCACGCCCGAGGCCGACGGCGCGGTGCCGGTCGTGTGCCGGCCCCGCCTGCGCGCGTACGCCGACCAGGACCTGCTCGGCCCGGCCTCCGAACCGGTGCGGGCCCTGTCCGGCGGCCGTCCCGACGTCGCCGAGCAGCTGCTCGCGCCGTGGCGGGAGCCGGCCGGAGAGCGGCTGCGGCTGGAAGCCGTGCACCTGGGACGGCAGGGTACCGGCGCGGGCTCACTGCGGCTGGCCGCGCGCACCGTGGGCCTGGCCGACCGGCTCGGTGTACGTACGGTGCTGACGAACGCGGTCCGCTACGCCGACTCAGACCAGCATCGGCTGGCCGACGTTCTCGACGCGGCCCGGTTGCTGCGGCCCGTCGACCGCCGGCACCTGTACGGCGGCGAACGCCGGCTGATCACCAAGGTGGTGGGTCGCCGGCCGAGCGGCTCGTGCACCGGCCGCCGGGTCACCGTGTCGCGCGGCGATCCTTCACAGCCGCACCGGCGGCACCACCGGTCCGGCTCAACGACTCGGCATGCCGGCACTGCACGATCCGGGTCGAGCCCCTGCCCGGTGACTTCGAGGCCGAGTGCATCGAGCCGGGCGAACGTGGTCAGGTCGGGACGGTCGTAGGTTGCGTCAAGCGCGTCGAGGTCTTCCTGATGGGGCCTCTACGCCCCTACGCGGCCTCCCGACCTCGGCCATGCGCGCGAATCAAGCCCCTGGGGACGCCGTGGCCCAGACGACGGCATGAATGATCGGGGGCCAGATGAACTGGGCTTGTGTGACCCTCAACGGCAAGCCTGTCGTCTGTGCGGCGACGCATCCGCGATGCGTTCGCCGAGCAGTACCCTCGCGATTCCCGCTCAACCGCAGCGGCGGCACCAACCATCGGCTTGACCACGCGACAAGCCAGGACCGCACGATCAGGGTCAAAGCGTTGCCCCACGACGACCAAACCGAGACTCGTCGAGCCCGGCGACCAGCTGGCAACGTCCACACCCTCGACTGTGAAGAGCGAGTTCAGGGGCAGAGGGACGGCACGTCCCGCCTCGAGATGTCGGCGTTCGAGGACGGACCCCTGGGGACCAGATGGGGACCACACGGTACGCGCGATGGTGTACGGCGGAACCTCGGACGCACGATTCGCGCTCATAATTAGTCCATTATGTCACGACAATCCCCTTGGTCCTCACTGCTGGGGGTCAAGGGGTCGCAGGTTCAAATCCTGTCGTCCCGACTTGCGAAGGCGCAGTTCAGGGCCCGGGCCGGAGTATTCCGGCCCGGGCCCTGCCTTGTTCCGGTGACACCGGTCACTCCGACGTGGCGCTGCTTCCTCGGCGACGTCGCTCGGGGATCATGGGGAGCGGGCCCGTACTCAGGCTTGCCTTCGGCTCCGGCCGGATGCCGGGGCCGGGCTGGGGCCTCAGCCGCCAGCCCGAGGCGACGGCGGCCAGGGCCAGCGCGACTTCGACCGCGGCGAACCTGTCGCCGATGCATTTGCGGCTTCCGCCGCCGAAGGAACTCCAGGCACCGCGCGGTATGGTCTTGGCCCGCTCGGGCAGCCAGCGGTCGGGGTCGAACCGTTCCGGGGCGGAGAACAGGGCCGGGTCGTGACCAAGGGCGTAGAAGCTGAGCAGGACGATGGTGCCCGGGGCCAGTCGGACTCCGCCGAGCTCCGTCTCGCACGTGGTCGACCGGGTCAGCAACCACGGGGGCGGATACAGGCGCAGTGCCTCGGTGACGATGCGCCGGGTGTAGTCCAGGTGGGGCAGGTCGGCGAAGCCGGGCCGGCGGTCGGGGAGAACAAGGTCCATCTCACGGTGCAACTGCTCCTCGGCCTCGGGATTTTCGCCGAGGAGGTGGAAAATCCAGGCCAGGGTGTTCCCGGTGGTCTCGGTCGCGCCCAGGAGCAGGGTGATGACCTGATCGTGGATCTCATGCCCGGCCAGTCGCTCGCCGGTTTCCTCGTCCTCGGCCGCGAGCAGGCCCGACAGCAGGTCCCCGTGATCGATTCCGGCCGGATGGCTGCTGATGGTCTCGTCGATGACGCTGTGCATCCGCCCCAGTGCCCGGTCGAAACGGCGGTTGTTCCGGGTCGGCAGCTTCTCCATCAGGCTGAGGGGCGCGACCATGCGTGTGAAGAAGCCCCGGGTGATGACCGGCAGACAGCGCTGTATCTCGGCGACGGCCCGGTCCTCGATCCGGGTGGAGAACAACGTGCGGACGATGATGCGCGCCGTGAGCGCCTGCATCGCGGTGTTGACGTCGAAGGCCTGCCCTTCCTGCCACGAGTCGACCATGGAGCTGATCTCCTGGTCCATCACGGTGGCGTATCCGGGCATCCTTTCGGGGTGGAAGGCCGGTTGCATCAGCCGGCGCTGACGCCGGTGGTCCGCCCAGCAGGACGTGGCAAGGCCATTGCCGGTGAGGAGGCGGACCTTGTCGAAGACCGGGCCGCCTTTGTCGAAGGTCCGCGAATCCCGCAGTACCTGCTGGACCAGGTCGGGATGGCAGGCCAGGTACGTCCGGCGTGGGCCGAGCCGCACCTCCACCAGATCGCCGTGAGCGGGCAGCGCGGCCAGGAAGTCCAGCGGCCGACGCCGCAGTGGTATCGCGTGGCCGAGGAGCGGGAGCCCACCGGGAGCCAGGCCCGTGGCCGCGGCGCGCGAGTCCGGTCGTGCCTCGTGGGTCGTCGTCAACTCTAAGGCTCCTTCCAGTGCGGAATCCGGCTGCGCCGGCCCGCTGTTGTCCTGCTTGCGTCGCCGGCCCGGGGCAGAAATCTGGCGATGGGAGCGGTGAGGCTGATCCAGCCGGAGGTGGAGCCGTCCCATACGGATCCATCGCCGAAGTAGCGAGGGGTGAGGTATTCGTATTCCTGGCTGCCGGCCAGCAGATGATCAAGCCCGTCGAGGTAGGAGCGGACGTCTGCGCGGGCGCCGAACGGGCCGTGCCGCACGGCGTCCCGGGCCGCGATGTACGCATGCTCATGGAGCCCGACCAACTCGCAGACGCGGTCGACGGCCCGCTGGAGCGTCAGCCCGCCGTGGCAGCACAGCACGCGTACCGCGTTCATGGGGTCTCCGTGCTCCTTGCGCAGGGACAGCAGGTCGTTGACGAGGATCAGCTGACGCATCGCGTGGTGGTGCACAGCCACGAACTGCGGTGACGCGGCCGGCCCGGTCATGTCGACGGCGAGGGCGTATTCGGTGAGCAGGAGGATGAAGTCGCAGCCGAAGCTGTCGATTCGTATGGTCAGGTACGTGTCGTAGTCCGGAACCGAGCCGGTCAGCTGGTGCGGGAGCTCGGCGGCGATTCCCCGCAGGAAGCGGCTCATGCTCGCCCTGAACCGGAGGACCTGATCCGGCGTCAGTCCCGCGCTGATGCGCCGCCACAGGTCCCGGGCCGCCCGTCCGAACGGGGAGTCGTCGCTCAGTGCGACGTCGGTCCCGGCGGCGAAGTCGGCCAGGATCTTGTCGAAGACGTCGCGTGCTCCGCGATCGCTGGCTCCCAGCCCGGAGTGGTCCGCCGCCAGACTGTCGATGAGCCCGACGAAATGGTAGAAGTCGGCGAGATCCAGTACGCGCTGTTCGTCGGCCGTAGGAGCGATGAGGGGCGCGTACAGGCCCACGCGTTCGCGCAGGAGTTTCAGCAGGTCCCCCTCGTCGGCGAAGCACCCTGCCAGATACCGGCGCACCCAGGCATTCGACCGGAACTCGATCTGCGCCGCCTTGGGGTGGTACGCCACAGGAAGCAGCCGCGGCAGCTCGGGAAGGAAGAATCCCTCGGCCTTCTCGCACTCGTGCCGGGAAAGCAGCGAGGTGCCGGTGCGCAGCGGTGAGATGTCAGACATGGGGTCCCCTGGAGTCACGGGAGTTCATGGCAGGCGATCGAAGTGCACACGTTCGCTCGGGCCCTCACGGGATGCGCGCGGGGGCGCCATGAGCCGGGCGGCGTAAGGCCGCGGTGGCACGAGGTGGGAACGGCACGCCGTCGAATACGCTCAGGGCCCTGCCCTGAGGGGACGCTGCCGCGAGGTCCAGCGCCAAGGGATCGAGCGTGGGTACGGCCCGATCCTGCGTACCTATCGCCGCTCGCATGACCCCCCCCAGGAATGCGCCGTGACAGCGGAGCTCCGGAAAGAGCTGCCGCTACCCGCGTCAACAGTGAGGGATCACGGAAGACCGTTGCTCCTTCAGGACTCACATGGAGCCTTTACGGGGCACGTGCCGGCGAAACGTACAACGGTCCCCACCCGCCTCATGGTTCACGATCTGGCGCGTACGGGGGCGCACTCCTGGTGTCGCCGCGCCCCGTCGCGGCGTGGTGTTGCGCCCTCGGCGGCGCCTGTTCGGCTCTACGTCAGGCGCCGGGGACTCAGTCCCGCGGCGACGAGTTCGTCGCGTGCCTGGGTCACCACGGGATCGGCGCCGCACTGAGCCGCGAGATCCACACCCTGGTACAGCGGCTCGGCGGCCTGCGACACCCGCCCGGCTCGGCGCAGTGCCGTTCCCAGCTCGACCAGTGCGCAGGCGAGCTCGTACGACGAGGGCGATCGCTCCAGTTCCGTGACCGCACGCTGCAGCAGGGTGATGGCCTGGGGACCGTCGCTCAGCCCTGCCATGACGCGCAGCGCATGCCCCGTGGTGGACGCCGCGCCGAAGCGTTCGGCACGGCCCACCGCTCTCTGCGCCAGTTCGCGGGCATGCCGGAGATCCGTGGCGCGGGATGCGAGGGCGAGGCGCAGCTGCCATGGATACAGCCCCGGATTGCGCATCCCGTGTCCGTCGAGCCGCTGTCCCACCCGGGTCAGTTCCGCTGCCGCCTCCTTTTCCGTTCCCCGGGCCAGCAGGAGCTCGGCGTGGACGGTCTGCGCGTCGGGAATCGTCACGGCGGACGGGAACGGTTCACCGAGACCGTGATCCGCCGCCATCTTCTCCGCCGCCTCGACCTGCCCCCGGGCGAGCAGGATCTCGATCAGGCTGCCGATCGCGCACCAGTGCACGGGCAGCTCGGGGCTCACTCGGTCGGCCAGCCGCAGTCCCGCCCTGACGAAATCCTCCGCGTCGGCGAGCTTGCCGCAGCGGAACCGGATGTAGCCGAGGAAGGTGTAACCGAGTGCCAGGGGAGTGCCACGCCATCCTTGGTGCTCGAACTCCGCAATGCCACGGGCGAACAGTTCTTCGGCCCGTTCGGGACGGTCGCAGAGCAGGAAGGTGAGCGCCACCAGTACCGGAACCTCGAACCCCCAACGCTCGTCGGTCCAGCTCATGTCGTCGCTCTTCGCCCGCTCGGCGTACTCCAGGGCCGTCGACACCGACTCGCCGCGCACCGCGGCGTCCCAGCCGCGCAGCCCGAAGAGATACCGTTCGGTTTCCTCGCGTCCGGTCAGACGCTCGGTGAGCTGGGTGAGCCGGCGAGACAGTGCCGGCCCGTCGTGGTCCTCGGACGTGAAGGCCGCCAGCATGAAATGTTCGGTCAGCAGCCGCAGACGGCCCCGCGCGTCCGCGGTCGTGCGGGCTTCCTCCTCCATGACGTGCGTCGCTTCGGACAACCGGTCGCAGTACGCCAGCGCCCGCGCGAGACGGATCACGATGTCCTGGCGCAGTACGGCCGGCAGATCGGGCTCGTCCAGCGCCGCCCGCAGATGGTTGACCGCGGTCACCGGGTCCTGGGTCAGAGCCGGCGAACCGAGCTCGTGCAGGATGGCGGCCCGCAGCTCCGCGACCGGAGATTCGCGCAATGCCCTGCTCAGACAGCGACGGGCGGCCTCGGGAGCGCCCCGGCGCACATACTCGCGGGCCGCGTCGCGCAGTTGGCGCGCCACCGCGTCGTCGCCCTCGGGCTGAGTCTCCAGCAGGTGCCGCGCCGCCACCGCGGGACCGAGCCCCGTCTCGATGAGTTCCCACGCCGCTTTGCCGTGCAGGGCCACGCGAGTCGCGCCGGGAATCGCCCGGTACACCGCCGTGGCAATGAGCGGATGGGCGAACTCCGGCCGCCCGCCGGGCTTGAGGATGTGCTCGGCCCGCAGCCGGTCCGCGGCCTGTGAGACATCCGCCGGGCCCAGCGCGGCCAGGGACGCCACCAGATCCGTGGTCGCCTCCGAACCGAGGATGGCCACCGCCCAGGCGAGGCGGGTGGCGGACGTGCCCAGTTGCTCCAGCCGGTCCACCAGGCCGCCACCCATGGTGGTGGCTGCCGCCAGGTCCCGCAGCAGCCCGGCATTCTCCCGGACGGGATCGACTCCCCGCTCGCGGATTCTGGCCGCCAACTCCACTGTCTCGAAGGGATTGCCGCCGGTGACCAGCCACGCCTCGTGGCAGAACGCCTCTTCGACGTCCGTGGCCAGCGCACCCCGCAGCAGCTCGCAGACCGCGTCGGGCGTCAACGGCTCCAGGTCCAGCGGCCGTACCCGGTTGCGCTCCATCATGCCGCTGAACGCCTTCGCGCCCTCGGTCCCTTCCGCCGGCCGGTATGCGACCACCATCAGCGCCGGCAGCTCCTCGGCCTGTCGGGCGAAGGAGGTCAGCCACATGAGAGATTCGAGATCCACCCAGTGCGCATCATCGACGATCATGACCAGCGGTCCGTGCCGCAGAGCCATGTTGGTGACCAGCCAGTCCAGGCCGTCCCGCACACCCTGCGGGTCGGGCGTCGCTCCTTCTCCCGGGGGACACAGGCCGATACAGGGCCCGATGATCGCGTACCAGTCGCCCAGCAGCTCGCGCCGCTCACCGTCCGAGTACGAGGCCAGCAGCGGCTGGAACAGCTGCCGCACCACGTGGAAGCCCACGCCCTGCTCCAGTTCGCCGCCCCTGGCGGACAGCACCCGGCTCTCGCGCTCTGCCGCGAGCCTGCGCACCTCGTCCAGCAGGGTCGTCTTGCCCGCTCCCGCGGCGCCCGTGAAGGCCAGCACCCCGTCCCGGCGTGTCACGGGGCTCGTCGCGCCTGACTGCGCACGGCTGCGCAGAGCGTCCAACGATGCCTGCGCCGCCGCCAGTTCCACGTCTCGTTCAAGAGCGCCGGGGCTGATCCCGGCGTCCCGATGGTGCCGTCCGCCGGCTCCCGCTTGCGTCTCACGTTGCTGTGCCTCGGCCCGACCCACCAGCACTCGTTCCCCTCGCGGCATGGCGCCCTCCGTTGCGCGCCGGTAATCCCACCTTGACATAGCGTATCCAGCCATCGACGCTCCGCGAGCGGGCAATGGTGCACAAACACCGCGCGCGAGCGCATGAAGCCAAACTGCCGCAGCCTCACCTGCTGGAGAACGGCGAACCCGTGCTTCGGGTCACGGCGGTGTGCCGTCAGCCCCGAAAAACCTTTGGACGTGACGGGAGCCGCCGCGGGACACTGCGATTTCTCACTTTCCGTACCCACCTGACGACACAGGGTTGTGATGGGATCGCCTCGATCGCACCGGGTTCCCCCTGCCAGGGGTCCGGTGCTCCTCGCACTTCGTTACTACGGGCGGGAGCTGGCCCGCCTCCGGCGGCTGACGGTGCCCGCGATGCTGCTGCCCGCGCTGGGCAACATCGGCCTCAACTACATCGCGCCGCTGGTCGTCGCCAAGCTCGTCGGCCGCATCGCCGGCGACACCGGCGACTCCCTCGGCGCGACGCTGCCGTACGTCCTCGGCTTCGTCGGCGTCATGCTGCTCGCGGAGGCGCTGTGGCGCGTCGGCCTGCACTGCGTGAACCGTCTCGACGCCCTCGGCATCGAGCAGCTGTACCTCATCGGCATGGACGAGCTGTTCGCCAAGGACGCCGCGTTCTTCCACGACAACTTCGCCGGGTCGTTGACCAAGCGGGTGCTGAGTTTCGCCTCCCGCTTCGAGGATTTCGTCGACACGCTGACGTTCAACCTCGTGGGCAGCCTCGTGCCCCTGGTGTTCGGGTCGGTGGTGCTGTGGCGCTACGATCCGCTGTTCGTCGTCGGGCTCCTGGTGATGATCGCGCTGACGGCGCTGTGCGTGGCGCCCCTCATCCGTCGCCGCCAGGCGCTGGTCAACCAGCGCGAGGAGGCGATCGCCCGGGTGTCGGGCCATGTCGCCGACAGCCTGATGAACATGGACACGGTACGGGCGTTCGCCGCGGAGGGACGCGAGGCCGCCGAGCTCCGGTCCCGCGTGGCCACGTCACGGCGGCTGATGCTGCGGTCGTGGGACTACGGCAACCTGCGCATCGACACGCTGGTCGCGCCGATGTCCGTGCTGACCAACGCGCTGGGCCTGCTGATCGCGGTCGCGGTCGGCGGGGGCGGGCACGGCGTGGAGGCGGTCGTGGTCGCCTTCACGTACTACACCAACGCGACCCGGATCATGTTCGAGTTCAACCAGATCTACCGCCGTCTGGAGAGCTCGATGACGGAGGCCGCCCAGTTCACCGAACTGCTGCTGGAGCCGCCGACCGTGCTCGACCCGGCGTCGCCGGAGCCGCTGCCGTCCAAGGCCGCCGAGGCCGCCGACGTCCGCTTCGAGCGGGTGACCTTCGCCCACGGGGGAGGGGATCCGCTGTTCGAGGGCCTCGACCTGGCTGTGCCCTGCGGCACGAAGGTGGGTCTCGTGGGTAGGTCCGGCGGGGGCAAGACCACGCTCACCCGGCTGCTGCTGCGGATGACGGACATCGACGCGGGCCGGATCCTGATCGGGGGTCAGGACATCAGCCGGCTGCGCCAGTCCGACCTGCGCGGCCTGATCGCCTACGTGCCCCAGGACCCGGCGATGTTCCACCGCACGCTGCGGGAGAACATCGCGTTCGCCCGGCATGACGCCACCGACGCGGAGATCCGCCGCGCGGCCGAGGCGGCGCACGTCACGGAGTTCGCCGACGCGCTGCCGCACGGCTTCGACACGATGGTGGGGGAGCGGGGCGTCAAGCTGTCCGGCGGGCAGCGCCAGCGGGTCGCCCTGGCCAGGGCGATCCTGCGGGACGCGCCGATCCTGCTGCTCGACGAGGCGACCAGCGCCCTGGACTCCGAGAGCGAGATCCTCGTGCAGGAGGCGCTGTGGCGGCTCATGGAGGGGCGGACGGCGCTCGTGGTGGCGCACCGGCTGAGCACGGTCGCGGGCATGGACCGGCTCGTCGTCCTCGACCGCGGGCGGATCGTCGAGCAGGGCACGCACCAGGAGCTGCTCGCGTCGGAGGGCGCCTACGCGAAGCTGTGGCGGCACCAGTCGGGCGGCTTCCTCGACGACAGACCGGCGGGGGCCGACGTGCGCTGAACGCGAGGCCCGCCGGGGCTCCGCGCCGGGCCGCGGGAGCCGTGGACGGCATTCGTACCGTGCGGCCCGGTGGCCCTTCGCCCGGCCGCCCGGTCGTGGCGTGAGGACGACACCGTACGGATCTCTCGTTCCGGGAACCCTCGTGGCCCGCTCCGAAGCCCATGTCCCCACCGCCCGCCCGCGCCACGGCGAACAGCGCGCCTCGCACTTCGCGTTGGCGGGCCGTCCTCCCGGACGGCGCGGGAAGCCTCACCGCCGTCGCGGGCGCGCTGTCGGCCGCCGTAAAGGCGGACGCGAACACCTCGCCCGGCCGGCGGACGCCCCGGGCCGTCACCCGGTCCGCATGGGCGCCCGGGACGACGGTCGTGGAGCGGTGGTACGACATCGGCGACCCCGGTTCCGCTCAGCGTGGTTGCTGATCGGTCCGTGCGGCCCACAGGCCGCGTACGTGGCCCAGGTGGCGGGTCATGATCTCGTGTGCGGCCCGCGCGTCGCGGTCCAGCAGCGCGTCGAGGAGCTCCAGATGCTCCTCCGCGGACGCCAGCAGACGGCCCGCCTCCACCAGCGCGGTGAGCCCGTAGAGGCGGGAGCGGCCCCGCAGATCGGCGACCACCTCGACGAGGTGGGCGTTGCCGGCCAGCGCGAGCAGGCCGAGGTGGAAGCGGGTGTCCGCCTCGACGTAAGCGATGAGGTCGCCCGCCACCGCGGCGGTCACGATCTCCCGGGCGGCCGGGCGCAGCGCCTCCAGGGAGACCCGGTCGGCCGTCCCCACCAGCTCCACCACGGTGGGGATCTCGATCAGCGAGCGGATGTGCGTGTACTCGTCGAGCTGCCGGTCGGACACGGCCGTCACCCGGAACCCCTTGTTGGGCACCGTGTCGACCAGGCCCTCCTTCGCCAGGTCCAGCATCGCCTCGCGCACCGGAGTCGCCGAGACGCCGAAGCGCGCGGCCAACGAGGGGGCCGAGTAGACCTCGCCCGGCCGCAGCTCGCCCGCGATCAGCGCGGCCCGCAGTGCCTCCGCGACCCGCTCGCGGTAGCTGCTCCGACGGCCGCCCAGGCGGGGGAGTTCGGGTGCGGCAGACGAGGGGCTGCTGCGCTGGGCGGTCATCGGGTGTCTCCTTGGACCAATGATCGTACGAGCCGGTGCAATGTCATGTGCTGCCAGTATGGAGGGCTAGAGCACGAAGCCCTCCGGGAAGGGGTCGGTCGGATCGAGCAGGTACTGGGCCGTGCCCGTGATCCAGGCGCGGCCCGTGAAGCTCGGCAGCACGGCCGGGATCCCGGCGACCTCGGTCTCGTCCAGCAGCCGGCCGGTGAACCGCGTTCCGATGAAGGACTCGTTCACGAACTCGGTGTGCAGGGGCAGTTCACCGCGCGCGTGCAGCTGCGCCATGCGGGCGCTCGTCCCCGTGCCGCAGGGCGAGCGGTCGAACCAGCCGGGGTGGATGGCCATCGCGTGCCGCGAGTGGCGGGCGGTGGCGCCGGGCGCGTACAGGTGGACGTGGTGGCAGCCGCGGATGGAGGGGTCCTCGGGATGGACCGGCTCCGCCTCGGCGTTGATGGCGTCTATCAGGGCCAGGCCCGCTTGCAGGATGTCGTCCTTGCGGGCACGGTCGAAGGGCAGTCCGAACTCCGCCAGCGGCAGGATGGCGTAGAAGTTCCCGCCGTAGGCGAGGTCGTACGTCACCGTCCGCCCGTCGGCGAGCACGGCCTTGCGGTCCAGGCCGGCCGAGAAGGACGGCACGTTCCTGAGCGTGACGTTCCTGGCGGCTCCGTCCTCGACCGCGACCTCGGCGACGACGAGCCCGGCCGGGGTGTCCAGGCGGATGGTGGTGACGGGCTCGACGACTTCCACCATGCCGGTCTCCACGAGCACGGTCGCCACGCCGATGGTGCCGTGCCCGCACATCGGCAGATAGCCGGAGACCTCGATGTAGACGACGCCCCAGTCGCAGTCGGGGCGGGTCGGCGGCTGCAGGACCGCGCCGCTCATCGCGGAGTGGCCGCGCGGTTCGTTCATCAGCAACTGCTTGATGTGGTCCAGGTGTTCACGGAAGTACAGCCGCCGCTCGTTCATCGTCGCGCCGGGGACGGTGCCGATCCCGCCGGTGATCACGCGGGTGGGCATGCCCTCGGTGTGCGAGTCGACGGCGTGCAGGACGAGTCTGCTGCGCACTTGCCGGCCTCCTTCTCGGTCGAGTCAGTCGAGTCCCGCGGCGAGGGCCTTCTCGGTGGCGGCGCGGACCGCGGCCTCCTGCTCCGGCAGCAGAGGCACCCGCGGCGGACGCACCGGGCCGCCGTGCCGTCCGGCGACGTCCATGGACAGCTTGATGGCCTGCACGAACTCGACCCGCGAGTCCCAGCGCAGCAGCGGATGCAGCTGCCGGTACAGGGGCAGCGCGGCGCCGAGTTCTCCCGCCACCGCGGCCCGGTACAGCTCCGTGCAGGCGGCGGGCAGGGCGTTGGGGTAACCGGACACCCAGCCCTTGGCGCCCGCGACGGCCAGTTCCAGCAGTACGTCGTCCGCGCCGACCAACAGGTCCAGTTCCGGGGCGAGTTCGGCCAGCCGGTAGGCGCGGCGGACATCGCCCGAGAACTCCTTGACACCGTGGATGTGGCCCTCGCCGTGCAGCCTGGCGAGGAGTTCGGGGACGAGGTCGACCTTGGTGTCGATCGGGTTGTTGTACGCCACCACCGGCAGGCCCGCCCGGGCCACCTCGGCGTAGTGGACGAGCACGGACCGTTCGTCGGCGCGGTAGGCGTTGGGCGGCAGCAGCATCACGGACGCGCAGCCGGCCTCACCGGCCTGCTCCGCCCAGCGGCGGGCCTCGGCGGAGCCGTAGGCGGCGACGCCCGGCATCACCCGCGCGCCGCCGATCGCCGCCACCGCCGTCTCCACGACCCTGGCGCGCTCCTCGGGGGCGAGCACCTGGTACTCGCCGAGCGAGCCGTTCGGTACGACACCGTCGCAGCCGTTCTCGACCAGCCAGGCGCAGTGTTCGGCGTACGCGTCGAAGTCGACGGTGAGGTCGTCGCGCAGGGGAAGCGCGGTGGCGACCAGGACACCGTGCCAGGGGCGGTTCTCCGGGAGGGTCATGAAGTGGTCCCCAATCCGATGGTGTGTGACATATTACTGATCGGCGCCGGTGTGCGTCGGAAGGCTGCCGACGCTCAGTCGCACTGTTCCTCGTCCTGTTCCTCGTCCCGCCCGGCCAGGACCCCCAGGGGCACGGGCCGGGCGAGCGGTCGTCGCGCCGGGGTAAGCGGGCATCCGGTGAGCCCGGCGACCGCAGGTCCGCACATCCGGCCCTGGCACCAGCCCATCCCGGCCCGGGTGAGCAGCTTGACCGTGCGCAGGTCGCCGGCGCCGAGACCGCCCACGGCCGCCCGGACCTCACCGGCGGTGACCTCCTCGCACCGGCACACGACCGTGTCGTCCGTGACCCGGTCCGCCCACCCCGCGGGCGGCTCGTACACCGGGTCGAGCGCCGCGAAGAACGCGCGCAGCCGGGTCCGGGCGCGGGCGGCGGCGGCCCAGGCGCGCGGGTCGGGCCGGGTCCCGTGGAGGCGGGCGGCGATCGAGCGTCCGGCGATGTGCCCCTCGGCGAGGGCGAGCGTCGCGCCACCGATCCCGGTGGCCTCCCCGGCCGCCCAGACACCCGGGACATCGGTGCGCTGTTCGCCGTCCACGTGGACGTCCGTGCCGGTCAGGCGGCAGCCCAGCGTCTCGGCCAGGTCGGTGTGCGCCAGCATGCCGTGCCCCACGGCGAGGGTGTCGCAGCGGATGCGGCGTTCGCTGCCGGGCCCGACCCGTCCGTGCGCGTCGAGCGCCGCGACGGTCACCGCCTCCAGGCGGTCCGTGCCGTGCGCCTCGACCACGGTGTGGCGGACGAGGACGCGCACCCGGTGGCGCAGCAGCCGGGCCGCGTACCAGGCGCCCTCGGCGAGCTTGCCGGGCTGTGCGGTCAGGGCGGACGGCCGCCGCAGGAAGGCCCCGGGATCGGCGGACTCGACGAGCGCGGCCACGCGCGCGCCCGCCGCCGCGAGCCCCGTCGCCACGGGCAGCAGCAGCGGTCCGGTCCCGGCGACGACGGCCGTGCGGCCCGGCAGCACCAGCCCGCCCTTGAGCATGGCCTGCGCCCCGCCCGCGGTGAGCACCCCGGGGAGGGTCCAGCCCGGGAAGGGCAGCACCTTCTCGTATCCGCCGGTGGCGAGGAGGACGGCGTCGGCGCGCAGCGCGACACCCTCCTCCTGGGCGGGACCCCGCAGCGCATGCACGACGAAGTGGTCCTCGTCCCCCGCGCCCTCCGACTTCCGCTCCACGCACCAGACATGATGGTCCATCAGGTGCCGGACGTGTCCGGCCGCGATGTAGGAGTCGAGCCCGGCACGCAGCCGCTCCCAGGTCCGCCAGGCGTGGTGGAGGGCCTGGGGGCGGCGCGCGCCGAACGCGGCGGCGGGCTGCCGGTAGAACTGCCCGCCCGCCTCCTCGGCCGCGTCGACGAGAGTGACCCGCACTCCGCGTGCGGCCGCCGCCAGCGAGGCGGCAAGGCCCGCCGGGCCCGCCCCGACCACGGCGAGGTGCGGTCGCTCAGTCATCGTGGCCCGTCCCCTCCTGCGTGAGGATCGTGTCGCCGGGCCGTACCGGAACCAGGCAAGCCCGTTGATTCGGGCGGCCGTTGACGGTCACCAGGCAGTCGAAGCACACCCCGATGCCGCAGAACACCCCGCGCGGGCGGCCCTCGCGCCGCGTGGTGCGCCACGCGGTCACGCCTGCCGCCCACAGAGCCGCGGCGACCGTCTGGCCGGGCAGCGCCTCGACCGTCCGGCCGTCGAACGTGACCGTGAACGCGGGGCCCGGTCGCGCCCCGGCCAACTCAAGGGGATTCACGGGGTGTTCACCTCGTCTCCGTGGAAGCGCTCCGGCCGGAAGGGCCAGAGGTCCAGCTCCGGCGTTCCTCCGCCCAGCACCTGGGCGATCAAGTGTCCGGTGCCGGTGGCGAGTCCGATGCCCGCGCCCTCGTGCCCGCAGGCGTGGAACAGCCCGGGCACGCGCGGGTCGGGGCCGATCGCGGGCAGGTGGTCGGGCAGGTACGGCCGGAAACCCGCGTACGTGCGCAGTGCCCGGACCCGCGCCAGGAAGGGGAACAACCGGGTCGCACCGGCCGCCAGCGCCCGTACGGCCGGCAGGGAGAACGACCGGTCGAAGCCCACCCGTTCGCGGCTCGCGCCGATCAGCACCGACCCGGCGGCCGTGCCCTCGACGACCGGCGAGGTCTTCAGCGAGGCCGAGTCGCTGGCCACGTCGGCCACGTAGTCCGCCGCGTAGACCTTGTGCCGGACCAGCCGGGGCAGCGGCTCGGTGACCAGGACGAAGCCGCGCCGGGGGAGTACCGGAAGGTGGACGCCCGCCAGGGCGGCCAGCTCGCCGCCCCAGGTCCCGGCGGCGTTCACCACGGCCGGCGCGTGGATCTCGCCGTGGTCCGTGCGGACGCCCCGCACCGCCCCGTTCCGCGCGCGCGGCACGGCGGTCACGGTCCGGCCGGTGAGGAGGCGGGCGCCCGAGGCGCGTACCAGGTGGGCGGCGGCCAGGGCCGGCATGACCTGGGCGTCCTGGGGATAGTGCACCCCGCCCGCGAGGCCGGGTGCCACATGGGGTTCCAGATCGCGCAGCCGGCCCGCGTCCACCGTCTCCGCGTCGACCCCGGCGGCCCGCTGGCCGGCCGTGAACCTTTCCAGGGCGGCGAGTGCTTCGGAGGTCTCGGCGACGACGACACCGCCCTTGGGCTCGTACTCGATCGCGTCCCCGGTCTCCCGCGCCAGCCCGGCCCACAACCGGCCCGACAGCAGGGCGAGTTCCAGCTCCGGACCCGGTTCCTTGTCGGAGACGAGCAGGTTCCCCTCGCCGGCGCCGGTGGTGCCGCCGGCCACCGGCCCGCGGTCCACCACGATCACGTCGAGACCCGTCCGCGCCGCGTACAGCGCGCAGGCCGTGCCCACCATCCCGGCCCCGACCACCACGACATCGCAGGTCAGTCGCTTCCCCACATCAGTACTATGTCACATGTCGCTGTGTGTGGGGAGGGCCGCGCCGGGGGAGGGTTCAGTCGAACTGGCTCGGGTTGGCGGTCGGGGTCTTCCCGGCGAGGACGTCCTGCAGCCGCCGGGCGCCCGCCTCCACCGCGCTCACGGTGCTGGGGTGATCGGCGCCCGACGGGCCGCCGTTGGTGACCGTGGCCCCGGAAGCACCGACCCGGAGCGCGGCGACGTCCTGGGTGAGCGTGACCGGCTGTCCGTCCGCGGTGCCCTGCACCGTCACCGTCAGCCCCTGCACGGCGTCGCCCGCTTTCGGCAGCCGGAGCTCGATGACCTGGACCGTCCGCTCGCTGCCGTCGGAGGCCTTCGCGGTGAACTGGGCGCACTTCTGCGGGAGGGTCTTCATCCAGTCCAGGGACTTCGTCAGCGAGTCCTTGCCGTAGTCGCCGACCTGGTAGAGCAGCCGGTAGTCGTTCGCGGTGAAGCCGGTGAGCGCCGACGCGCCGGTCGCCCGGCCCAGCAGGGTGTCGGAGTACATGCCGTCGAGGAGCTTCTGGCAGTCGGCGGCGCTGGCCTTCCCGCTGAGGAACTGGGCGACGTCGACCTTGCCGACGAGCAGCTGGTTGCGCCAGGTCGCCGCGTTGTTGACCTCCGTCCAGGGGCTCTCGATGTCGGCCGCGGTGATCAGCGCGGCCTTCGCGCCGGGTCCGGTCAGGGCGGCGGTGGCGGACGGGGACGGCGGGCGCTCGGCCGCGGGCGTGACCTCCGCCGCCTCGGGGGACCCGCCGCCGTCCGAGCAGGAAGCCGTGGCCAGCAGCGCCCCTGCCGCCAGGGCCGAGGCGAGGACTCGTGCGGGACGGGACGGACGGTTCATCGCGCGGCCTCCTGGTAACGCGGTACGTGCTTCCACGCCACCACCGGTCACCGCGGCCGACCAGTGCACCGGGCCCGTTCGGGTGAGGGGCCCGGCGGGGCGCTCACGCCGGACCGCTTCCCTCGCCGGGCCGGCCGGGCCGACGGTGACGCAGGTGGGGGCGGTGCCCGGTGCGGTGCCCGGGGCGGGGCGGCGACGGCCGTCCGGCGCGGCCGGCGCGTTCGGGTGTCGTCACGTCGACCCGGCGTCCGCCGCAGCGGGGGCAGACCGCGTCCGAGAGGGGCGAGCGCAGGGCCCGGCCCGCCTCGTCGAGGTACTCCTGGGTGTACAGCGAGGTCGGGTCGGTGAAGAACACCACCTGGAAGACGGCCTGCCAGACGTACCCGCAGTCCGCGCAGGCGAACACGAACGTCTCGGGCACGGCACCCGGCACCGCGCCGGCCCCGGGGTGTGGGTCGTCCGCCATCGGATCCCGCTCCCTCCGCACACGTCGGCCGACTTCCTCCAGCGCACCCTCCCGCCCGTCGCGCGGCAACTTGGAGGCCGTCGGTCACCGGGACCGCGGTCCGCCCGTCACCAGCCCGGTGTCCCAGTCGTGGACGCCCCCTTGACGTGGCGCGGAGGCCGATCGACACTCCAGATGGGAATCCTAGTGAATGGATAGGGAAACATGGGGCGCCTTGACACGGTCACCGGCAGAGTGAGCCGTACCCCGGGGCCGTCGCCTCTTCTGACCTCCCGTCGTCACATCGACCTGCTGCGTGTCTGCAGCGCACGATCAGCCTCCTGAGCCGATCCGGCCGCCGGGCCCTGTCGTCGGCCCGGCGCCCATCCACCGACGAACGCTTCCGCCGCGCGTACGTCCGCGCGCCCGTATCCCGGGGAGACGCATGTCCATCACTCCGCTCGCCGCCGTTCCCTCCACCCGCCGGCCCGCCCCCGCCTTCCGGGGCAGAGTCGGCCGGGGTGCCCGCAGCGGCCACTACGCCGTGCCGCGCCGCTACCGCCTCCATCTGTCCACCGCCTGTCCGGACGGCCTGCGCCTCGCCGTCGGCCACAGCCTCCTCGCCCTCGACGACATCTGTCCCGTGACCTTCCTGCCCGCCGTCCCCGACTGCCCCGGCGGCGGCCACTGCGCACTGCGTCCGCTGTACGAGGCCAGCGCGCACCGGTACACCGGACCGGCCCTCGCGCCGGTGCTCAGCGACGACTGGTCCGGACGGATCGTCAGCACCCACACCCCGGACATCCTGCGCGACCTGGACCGCTGCTTCGGCGACGACCGCACCACGCTCCACCCGTGCGGAGCGCAGGCGGAGATCGAGGCCGTCGGGCGGCTGTGTGCGGAGGGCGTCGAGGAGGCCGGGCAGTGCGCCGGACGGGCCGACGCCGACCCGGCGGAGCGCGCCGCCGCGCTCGACGTGCTGCTCGGCACCCTGGGTGAGCTGGAGCGGCGGCTGGCCGGACAGGAGTACCTCGTCGACGGCCGACTCACCGCGGCCGACGTCGAGTTGTGGGTGAGTCTGGTCCAGCTCGACACCGTGCACCGCCACCATCTGGACGCCTCCGCCGTGCACCGCATCGCCGGCCACCCGGCGCTGTGGGCGTACGCCCGGCGCCTGGCCGCGCACCCGGCCTTCGGCGCCCACCTCGACCTCGACGGCATCGCCCGCCGCCATCACGCCCGTTGCCAGGGCCTGGAGGCGGCCGGAGCCGCCGTCCAGATCCTGGACTGGGCCGGCCACGCGGCGGACGCCCCGGGATGTCTGCGCAGGTGAGAGCGGGTTGATCCGTTCCATCAAGTGGACACATGTTGACATTCGTTCGGGTGACTGCGTTACTTACGCCCAGAACGGTCATGAGCGTCAGCGACAAGCCCTGGCTTGCTGACCGGCAACCCTCGCACCGCGGTGGGGTGCCCCAGGTGACGACCGGACCGGATGACGTTTCGGTAAGCGCGAAGGCCCAACCGGGCCCGAACAGTGACAGGTGACGCCATGTACGCAGCTCCCAGGACGGCCGCGAGCCGTCCGCAGGGTTGCGTACCGGCGTACGCGAACCTCCTTGTCGCCAACCGCGCCGTCGATCTGCTCCGGGTCAACAGCGCACTGTGTACCGCATCGGGCCGTGCCCGCTGTCGGGGCTGACGCCACCTCCCAGCCCCCGCGTTCCTGACGAACACCGCCCGAGCGGTGTGCCGTTGTCCGCCCAGCCCCCGTCCCGTGCGTCTCCGTCGTACCGCTTCATGCCGCTTCGTGCCGTAGTGCCGCCGTAGTGGTCCGCGTACGACTCGCCACGGTCCGGGATTCCGACTCCGCCGGAGCCCGTCATGAGTGAACCACCAGGCGCCGTCGTGTCCCTCGTCGAGGAGGCACCACCCGCCGACACCCCGTCAAGAACCCTGACAGCACAGCGAGTTCAGCCGCTGCGCCGCCCCGGCCGGTGGATCGTCACCGCCGTCGTGCTGGTGCTCGTCGCGCAGATCGCCCACGGCCTGGTCACCAACCCCTTCTACCAGTGGGACCGCTTCCGCTACTGGTTCCTGCGCCCCACCGTCCTCGACGGTCTGGTCATCACTCTCGAAGTCGCCGCGCTCAGCGCGGTCCTCGGCCTCCTCGGCGGCATCCTGCTCGCCCTCGGACGCCTCTCCGGCAGCCCGGTGCTGCGCGCCGTGAGCTGGGTGTACACCTGGCTCTTCCGCTCCGTGCCGCTGATCGTCGTCCTGATCTTCCTCTACAACTTCAGCGCCCTGTACAAGACGGTGAGCCTGGGCATACCGTTCGGACCCGCCTTCGTCACCTTCGACGAGTCCAGGCTGGCCACCGACCTGACCGTCGCCGTGATCGGCCTCAGCCTCAACGAGGCGGCCTACGCGGCGGAGGTCGTCCGCGGTGGCATCCTCTCCGTCGACCAGGGCCAGCACGAGGCGGCGGCGGCCCTCGGCCTGCCCAAGCGCTACCAGTTCACCCGGATCGTCTTCCCGCAGGCTCTCAGATCCATCACCCCGAACTACGTCAACCAGCTCATCGGTCTGATCAAGAGCACCTCCCTGGTGTTCTACGTGTCGCTGCTCGACCTGTTCGGCACGGTGCAGAGCATGGGCAGCACCTACCCCGGCGACATCGTGCCGCTGCTGCTGGTCGCCACCGTCTGGTACCTGCTCCTCACCAGCGCCGTGTCCGTCGTCCAGTTCTACGTCGAGCGGTACTTCGCCCGGGGCGCCACCCGCACCCTGCCGCCGACACCGTTGCAGAAGGCGCGGGCCGCACTCACCGAGCTGCGGGCCCGGCTGCGCCGGGAGGCCGCCGTATGACCAGCACCAAGACCCTTGAGCCGGCCCCCGCCGCCCTCGAAGTGCACGACGTCCACAAGTGGTACGGCACCCACCGCGTCCTCGACGGCATCGACCTGACCGTGCGCCCCGGCGAGGTCACCGTCGTCCTCGGCCCCTCCGGCTCCGGCAAGTCCACGCTGCTGCGGGTGATCAACCACCTGGAGAAGCCCGAGATCGGCTACGTGAGTGTCGGCGGCGAGCTGATCGGTGTGAAGCGCACCGGCGAGCGCCTCAAGGAGCTCAGCGAGCGCGCCATCCTGGCGCAGCGCAGCCGGATCGGCTTCGTCTTCCAGAACTTCAACCTCTTCCCGCACCTCACCGTCCTCGACAACGTGGCCGCGGCCCCGGTCGCCACCGGCAGGCTGACCAAGTCCGAGGCGCAGGAGCTGGCCCGCGAACTCCTCGGCCGGGTGGGCCTCGGCGAACGGATCGGCGCCTACCCGCGGCAGCTGTCCGGCGGCCAGCAGCAGCGCGTGGCCATCGCCCGAGCCCTCGCCCTGCGCCCCGGGATCATCCTCTTCGACGAACCGACCTCGGCGCTCGACCCCGAACTCGTCGGCGAGGTGCTCGCCGTCATCAAGGACCTGGCGACCAGCGGCACCACGCTCGTCATCGTCACCCACGAGATCGGATTCGCACGCGAGGTCGCCGACCGGGTCGTCTTCATCGACGGCGGAAGGATCGTCGAACAGGGCCCGCCCGCCCAGGTGCTGGACAACCCCCGGCACGAGCGCACCCGGGACTTCCTCAGCAAGGTCCTGTGACCCCGCGCGGCACCGCGCCCCCCCCGACTTCCCCCCACACCACCCTCATCACCCTTTCTGAACGACAAGGACGGCCATGCCCACCCAGATCTCCCGACGCAGCCTGATACGCGGCATCACCGCGGCCACCGCGGTCGCCACCCTGGCCACCGGGCTCGCCGCCTGCGGGGGCGACAGCGACGCCGCCACCACCACCGACACCGCGGGCACGGTGACCGTCGGTCAGCTGTCCAACGGCGCTGCCACGGAGACGAAGCTCAAGGTCTCCGAGGTGAAGTCCATCAGCGCCGAACTGCCCGCCGCGATCCGCAAGGGCGGCACCCTGAAGCTGGGCATCGGCATCCTGCCGGACGGCTTCCCGCCGCTGGCGTACGTCGGCAGCGACCAGAAGAGCATCACCGGTGCCGAACCGGATCTCGCCCGTCTGGTCGCCGCGGTCCTCGGACTGAAGCCGGAGTTCTCCAAGGCCACCTGGGAGAACATGTTCGTCGGTATCGACAGCGGGAAGTACGACGCCGCCTTCGCCAACATCACCGACACCGAGGAGCGCAAGAAGAAGTACGACTTCGCCTCCTACCGCAAGGACAACGTCGGCTTCGAGGTGCTGAAGAAGAGCACCTGGAACTTCGACGGGAACTACGAGAACCTCGCGGGCAGGACGGTCGCCGTCGACAACGGCACCAACCAGGAGAAGATCCTCCTGGAGTGGCAGGCGAAGCTGAAGAAGGAGGGCAAGAACCTCACCGTCAAGAACTTCGCCAGCAAGAACGCCACGTACCTGGCGCTGACCGGCGGCAAGATCGACGCCTACTTCGCCGCCAACCCCGGTGTCGCCTACCACATCACCCAGACCGCCAAGTCGCCGAACCCGACCCGCAGCGCGGGCACCTTCTCCGGCGCCGGCGCCACGCTGCAGGGCCTGATCGCGGCGACCACGAAGAAGGACAGCGGTGTGGCCAAGCCGTTCGCCGACGCCATCGACTACCTGATCAAGAACGGCCAGTACGCCAAGTGGCTGGCGGCCTACAACCTCTCCAACGAGGCCGTCGACAAGGCCGAGGTCAACCCGCCCGGCCTGCCGCTCGACAACTCCTGATCCCTTGCGGGCTCATTGTCGGGACAGCGTACGAAAGGACGCCGCCACCGTGGTGCAGCAGAACGGAGTCCGCGGCGGCGGAGCCCTGGACAACGCCGTGTGGGCCGCTCTCGACGGCCCGCACGCCCCCCTCGCCGAGCCTGGAACATCCGCGGCGGGCAGCGCGTTGTGACTCATGACGAGGTGTTTTCGGCGCCGCCCGCCGCGGCCTGCCGATCCCGACGCACGGAGGTGACGGACGTGACACGTGTCCTCCGCTCCGTCCTCCTGCACTCCCGGCCCCACATAGACCTCCAGCGCGTGGCCGGCGCGCTCTGTCGCGCCTGACCGTTGCCCTGCCGCCGTGCCCCCGTGTCTGTGCGGGCCGGCGCCGTCGTACGGACTTCAAGGAAGGCACCCACTCGTGTCCTCGACACCCTCTTCCCCCCTGCACCTCGCCGTCGCCCTCGACGGCACCGGCTGGCACCCGGCCGCCTGGCGCGAGCCCGTGGCCCGCCCCCGGGACCTGTTCACCGCCCGCTACTGGGCCGACCTGGTCGCCGAGGCCGAGCGCGGCCTGCTCGACTTCGTGACCATCGAGGACGGCCTCGGCCCGCAGTCCTCGCTCTTCCTCGAACCGGACGAGCGCACCGACCAGGTACGCGGACGCCTCGACGCCGTCCTCACCGCCGCCCGCATCGCCCCGCTGACCCGGCACATAGGCCTGGTGCCGACGGTGGTGGCCACGCACACGGAGCCGTTCCACATCTCGAAGGCGATCGCCACTCTCGACTACGTCAGCACCGGCCGTGCGGGCCTGCGCGTGCAGGTCACCGCCCGGCCGAACGAGGCCGCGCACTTCGGCCGCCGCACCGTCCCCCGGATCGAGGCCTACGACAGTCCGGCCGCCCAGGACCTGGTCACCGACCTCTTCGACGAGGCCGCGGACCATGTGGAAGTCGTCCGCCGCCTCTGGGACAGCTGGGAGGACGACGCGGAGATCCGGGACGCGGCCACCGGCCGCTTCATCGACCGCGACAAGCTCCACTACATCGACTTCGAGGGGCGGCACTTCAGTGTCAAGGGCCCCTCCATCACCCCTCGGCCGCCGCAGGGCCAGCCGGTCGTCACCGCCCTGGCGCACGACACCGTCCCGTACCGGCTGGTGGCCCGCCAGGCCGACGTCGGTTATGTCACCCCGCACGACACCGACCAGGCCCGCGCGATCGTCGCCGAGATCCGCGCGGAGCGGCAGACGGCGGGCCGCGCCGCCGAGCCCCTGCACGTCTTCGGGGACCTCGTGGTCTTCCTCGACGACGACCGGGGCGAGGCCACGGCCCGGCGCGAGCGCCTCGACGAGCTCTCGGGCGAGCCGTACACCAGCGACGCCCGCATCTTCACCGGCACCCCTGCCCAACTCGCCGATCTCCTGCAGGAGTTGAGCGAGGCCGGGCTCACCGGTTTCCGGCTGCGACCCGGCGTGCTGGGCCACGACCTGCCACGGATCACCCAGGGCCTGGTGCCCGAGCTCCAGCGCCGGAACCTCTTCCGGCACGCCTACGAGGCCGACACCCTGCGCGGCCTGCTCGGGCTCGCCCGCCCCGCCAACCGCTACGCAGCCGCCTGAGCCGGAGGACCGCACCGACATGAGCAAGCCGCTGAAGCAGATCCACCTGGCCGCGCACTTCCCCGGCGTCAACAACACCACCGTGTGGAGCGACCCGGCCGCCGGCAGCCACATCGAGTTCAGCTCCTTCGCGCACTTCGCGCGGACCGCCGAACGCGCCAAGTTCGACTTCCTGTTCCTCGCCGAGGGACTGCGCCTGCGCGAACAGGGCGGGAAGATATACGACCTCGACGTCGTCGGCCGCCCCGACACGTTCACCGTGCTGGCCGCGCTCGCCGCCGTCACCGACCGCCTCGGCCTGACCGGCACCATCAACTCCACCTTCAACGAGCCCTACGAGGTGGCCCGCCAGTTCGCCAGCCTCGACCACCTCTCCGGCGGCCGCTCCGCCTGGAACGTGGTCACCTCCTGGGACGCCTTCACCGGCGAGAACTTCCGGCGGGGCGGCTTCCTGCCCCAGGAGGAGCGGTACTCCCGCGCCAAGGAGTTCCTGGCCACCGCGAACGAGCTCTTCGACTCCTGGCACGGCGACGAGATCCTCGCCGACCAGGCCACCGGCACCTTCCTGCGCGACGCCAAGGCCGGCGCCTTCGTCCACCAGGGGCAGCACTTCGACATCCACGGCCGCTTCAACGTGCCGCGCTCCCCGCAGGGCCGCCCGGTGATCTTCCAGGCCGGAGACTCCGACGAGGGCCGTGAGTTCGCCGCGTCGAGCGCCGACGCGATCTTCAGCCGGTACGCCACCCTCGACGGCGGCCAGGCCTTCTACACGGACGTCAAGTCACGCCTCGCCAAGTACGGCCGCCGCCCCGACCAGCTCCTGATCCTGCCCGCCGCGAGCTTCGTCCTCGGCGACACCGACGCCGAGGCGGCGGAGCTCGCCCACGAGGTCCGCCGCCAGCAGGTGAGCGGGGCCACCGCGATCAAGCACCTGGAGTTCGTCTGGAACCGGGACCTGTCGTCGTACGACCCGGACGGCCCGCTGCCCGACATCGATCCGAACGTGGGCGAGGAACACATCTCCCGGGGCCGCGCCCAGGTCCGCATGTACCGTGACCCGCTTGCCATCGCCCACGAGTGGCGCGAGCTGGCCGCCGCCAACAAGTGGTCCATCCGCGACCTGGTCATCGAGACCGGCAACCGCCAGAACTTCATCGGCTCTCCGGCCACCGTCGCGCGGACCATCAACGACTACGTGCAGGCCGACGCGAGCGACGGCTTCATCCTCGTCCCGCACATCACGCCCGGCGGCCTTGACGTCTTCGCCGACAAGGTCGTCCCGCTGCTCCAGGAGCAGGGCGTGTTCCGCACCGAGTACGAGGGCACCACCCTGCGCGACCACCTCGGTCTCGCCCTTCCCGATGAGGTACGGGGCCGGCGGGCGGCGTCGTGAAGTTCCTCGCCGTCACCCTGATCGTGCACCGCCCGGATCCGGTCACGGGGGCCGACGAGTCGCTCATCGCGATGGCCACCCACGACCACGCGGATCGGGTGCGGTCGTACGAGCTGCTCGCGCAGGAGCGGCGACGGAGGTGACATGCCGCCGGGGTCGCTCCTTCCGGACGGGGCGCCCCCGGCCCCGGTCCTGACATGATCGGCACCATGACCCTCCGTATAGCCCCCGCCGGCGTCACCGACATCCAGCAGGTCCTCGCGGACCACTCCCGCTACTGGGGCGCGCGCGACCTGCGCGGGCTGCATCTTCTGGCGCTGGTACAGGAGTTCGGGTCCACCTGCCTGGTCGCGCGCGACGAGAAGGAGGAGATCCGCGGATACCTCATCGGCTTCGTCACCCCGGACCGCACCGGATACGTCCACCTCATCGCCACCCGGGACGACACCCGCGGCACCGGCCTCGGCCGCGCGCTGTACTCCGCCTTCACCGACGCGGCCCGCCGGCAGGGCGCCGTCCGGCTGAAGGCGATCACATCCGTCACCAACGAGGGCTCGGTCGCGTTCCACCGCAGTCTCGGCTTCGAGGCACGGATCGAGAAGGAGTACGACGGGCCCGGTGAGCCTCGGGTCGTCTTCAGCCGGGCCCTGTAACCGGCCTTCGACCCGGTCCGCCGGCGCAGCCGGCAACGGATGCGCTCTTGTGGACACTGGCCACAACGAAGCGGTCGGGGTTTTGTGACCGTGGTCTTGTCGCACCCGACCGGAGCGGGCACAGGATGTCGGGTGCGGCAGGCTTGGTCCTTCCTGACGTTGGTGATCGAAAGGGAAGGAGGCCGGGGTTGCTGGATCGGCTGAACCAGGCCATGGAGCACATCGAGGGAAACCTCGACCAGCACATCGAGGTGTCCGCGCCGGCCCGGATCACGGTCACGTCGGAGTACCACTTCCGGCGGCTGTTCTCGTCACTGGCGGGGATGCCGCTGTCGGAGTACATCCGACGTCGGCGGCTCACCGTCGCGGGAGCCGAAGTACTGGCCGGGGAACCGACCTTGCTGGAGATCGCGATCCGCTACGGCTACACCTCGGGGGAAGCCTTCGCCAGGGCGTTCCGCGCCGTGCACGGCGTCGGACCCGGCGAGGCCAGGCGTACCGGCGCGGCTCTGAACTCGCAGCCCCGGCTGTCCTTCCGCCTCACCGTCGAAGGGAACAGCACCATGCGGTACCGCATCGTGCGACGCGCAGCTGTGGATCCCGGTGACCCGCACCGCCGTCTGAGCCGGCGCCGAGTGACGTTCCGGGGACGAGGCGCCCGGCCCCGGAACACGCGGATCCCCGGCTCGGAGACCCAGCGGCACCGCCTCGGCGCACACTCCGTGTTCGAGCAGCGCGGTCAGGGGGTGGCAAGAGCACGGGGTGAGAACAGGTCCGGCAGCAACGACTCTGTCCGCGCCCACTGCGCGTCAGCCAACGACATGACCAGGCCAACGATCAGATGATCGGACCGTCAGGCGCGACGCGCCGTGCGGCCGAGGAACGTCACCCTCCCCCGAAGGCCACGTTCCCCGACCGCTCCCCCGGCGCCGGACTGTGGCCCGGACATCCGCGTGGCGGCCCGTGCTGTCACCAGCACATGACGGCCGTCTCTCCCGAACCCCACGTGGAGTACAGGCGGACGCGGACGAAATAGCGGCGGCCCTTGACGAGCCGGACCCTGACCGTGGCGTTGTGCGGTGCGCCCCCGTCGTCCTGGCCGCACAGGTAGCGCGGCTCGCCGTCGCGCTCCTCGAACACCACGACCACGCTGTCGCCGTCCCCGAACGTGCCCACGGTGTACTCGCGGGTCTCCGGCGGCTCGATCGCGAAGTCGGCCTGCTCGCCGGGACCGAGGCGCAGCGGCGCCGAGCGGAACGGGACCAGCGCGGCAGGCCGGGGCCGGTCGGCCGGCGGGTACCAGCGGAGCACGAACTCCTTGTCGGCCGGGGACATGGTGCCGGGCGGGTGCAGCCCCCCGCGGAACTGCTCCGGCTCCAGGATCAGCCCCGACGAGAAGGGGTACTCCATGATGGACTGCGGGTCCCACACCGAGCCGTTGACCTCGGAGGGGTCGAGCTTGCGCAGGATGTTGAAGAACGTCTTGTCCCGGCTCCAGAAGTTCGGCGGGCCCGCCAGGTCGGCGTACACGGCCTCGTCGTCCCAGTGGATGCCGGCGAACGGGCTCTGGTGCTCGTGCAGCATGCCGAGCGCGTGCCCGATCTCGTGCAGGGCCGTACCGCGCTGTCCGGGTGCGGTCAGGTCCCAGCCCAGGTTCATGGTGCGCTCGTTCAGGCCGACGGAGAGCGCGTCCCGGCCCACCGTCGACCAGGAGCCGTCGCCGGGCTGGAAGCCGATCCTGAGCTCCGCCTCGCGGCGGTCGGCGACCTCCGTGAACGACACCCCGACGCCGAGGTCCTGCCACTCCCGGAAGCACTCGCGCACGACGTCCCGCTGCTCCTCGGCGCCGGCCCACGCCACCCGGCGGGTCTCCCCGGTGCCCGGGACGGGGATCACCGAGGCGTCGGTGTCGGCGTCGAAGAAGTAGTAGTGCAGGGCCGTGCCGTTGACCCACATCTGCCGCCCGCTCAGCAGCGCGCTCAGCCGTTCGGCGGCCAGCCCCGGTGCGTAGGACGGGGCCGGCTGCTGCGGGAGCGAGCAGTAGCGCTGGGTCATGGGCCAAGCCTGCCGCCGGCCCCTCCCGGGCGCCTGAGTCGGGGGATACTCAAGTCCCCCTGTATCAGGGGTGAGTATGCGGGCTCTTCATGTCGTGACGACCTACGCACAGGACGCGAAGACCCTCGAACTGCCCTGGCCGTTCACCGGCCGGGAGGACGAACTGGAGCTGATCCGCCGGTCCCTGACCGCGGGACGCCACGGCATCGTGGTGACCGGGCCGGCCGGCTTCGGCAAGACCCGGCTCGTCACGGAGGCCGTGCGCGGCACCGACGCCGCCCGGGTGACCGGGACGCCCGAATCCCGTGGGCTGCCCTTCGCCGCGTTCGCGCACCTGTTGCCCGAGTCGGTCTCGCTGCACCGCGCGGTGCGGATCCTGTCCGGTGTACGACTGCTCGTGGTGGACGACGCCCACCTGTTGGACGAGGCCTCGGCCGCCCTGGTCCACCAGCTCGCCGTGCACGGCCACACCCGTCTGGTCGTGGTCGCCGCGGACGGCGTCCCGGTGCCCGGCGCCGTGTCCCGGCTGTGGACCGGCGAGCTCCTCCCGCGGCTGGCCCTGGAGCCGCTGCCCCGCGAGGAGACCGCACAACTGCTCGCCCGGGGCGCGGCCCTGGAGCCCCTCACCGTGAACCGGCTGCACCGGGTGTGCGGCGGGGACCTGCGGCTGATGCGTGAGCTGCTGGGCGTGCTGCGCGAGTCCGGGCCGCTGACCCGTGTCCCTGACACGGACGACTGGGCGTGGCGTGGCCCGGTGCCGGTGACCGCCACCGTGCGCGAGCACGCCGCCGCCCTCCTGGACCGCCCCGGCCCCGGCGAGCGCGAGACCCTGGTACGCCTCGCCTTCGCCGAACCCCTGCCGCCGCACGTGGACGAGGTCGACCTGGACGTCCTGGAACGCCTGGAGGCGGACGGTCTGATCCGCGTCGACGACCGGGGCGCCGTCCACCTGGCCCGTCCCCCGCACGGCCCGGCGCTGCGGGCCACCGCCGGACGGTTGCGGGCGCGGCGGCTGGCCCGTACGCCGGAGCAGTGCCGAGCGGCCCTGGAGGCCGAACGGGACGCGCTGGTACGCGGGATCGAGGACATGGACGTACGGGGGGTGTCGACGCCGGTGGGGGAGTGGCTCGCGGAGGAGGGAGCGCCCGTGCCGGCCGGCTACGCGGCCGTACGCGCCCGGTACGCGCGGCTCCGGGGGGAGCTGCGGGAGGCGGCGGCCTGGGCGAGGGAGGGGCTGCGGTGGACGCCGGGCGACGCGTCCTGCCGTGCGGAACTCGCCCGGGCCGCCGCGCAGTCGGGAGAGGCGACGGCCCCGGACGAGGCGGCGGCACACGGTGAGGCCGACGGCACCTCGCGGGGAACCGCCGGGGACGACGTGTACGCCCGTTACGAGGCCGTACGGCTCGGCACGCCTGAGCGGTTCGAGCGGATCGAGCAGATCGAGCAGATCGAGCAGATCGTCGAACGGCCGCCCGCCGACGGAGTGTTCGGCCGTCACGCCGACGCGCTGGCGCGGGGCGACGGGCCCGCCCTGGACCGCGCCGCCGAGGCACTGGAGGAGCGCGGTTTTCTGTTGTTCGCGGCCGAGGCACACGCCCAGGCCGTCCGCGCGCACCGCGACCCGCGTGCCGCCCGCGCGTCCCGCACCCGCGCGGTCGCCCTGGCCCGCCGCTGCCAGGGCGCCCGCACCCCGGCACTGTCCGGCCTGGTCCTGGGCGAACTCACCGCCCGGCAGCGGCAGATCGTCACCCTCGCGGCCACCGGGCTGAGCAACCGGCAGATCGCCGAGCGGCTGACCCTGTCCGTCCGGACCGTCGGGAACCACCTCTACGGCGCCTACACGCGCCTGGGCGCCGGCGACCGGGACGCCCTGCCCTGGCTGGTCGAGCTGCCGGTCACGGAGTCGGCCTGACACGGCCCTCGAAGCGGTGCGGCGGGCGGGTGATCGCACGGCGCCCGCGGCACGGCGCCCGGGCACGGCGCCCGGGCACGGCGCGCCGCGCCTGAACGCGCCACGGTGGGCGAACACACGTACAGGTCCCGGACGGTGGCGGCGGCGCGCCGGAGCTCGGCGTACGCGCGTTCGACGGGGGCGAGCGGCGTCACGTCTCACCCCGGCGTCACAGCCCGTCGTATCCGGCCCGCGTCACGCCGCGCCGAACGCCGCGAACGCCCAGCCCGTCGCCTGGTGCACCGCGTCCCCGGGCAGCGCGGCCCTGGCGTCGCGCAGGGCCTCGGCCAGGGAGAGACCGGCGCCCAGCCCCTTGTGCAGGGCCAGCATCAGCGGCACCACCGCCGCGTCGTTGACCGGCGCACTGCTCGCCACCACCCCGGCCGTGCCCAGCGGCAGCAGCGCCGTGACCAGACCGAGCAGCTCGTCGGCGCCGACCGAGGCGAGCCGCGCGGTGTCGCAGCTGGACAGGATGATCCGGTACGGACTGCGCGCGAGGCGCTCGAAATCGTGCACGATGAGCGGGCCGTCGGCCATCCGCAGCGAGGAGAACAGCGGGCTGTCCGCACGGAACGTGCCGTGCGCCGCGATGTGGGCCAGTGCCGCGCCGTCGAGTTCGTCCAGCACGCGGGGCACCTGTGCGTCGTCGTGCTCCAGGACCTTCGCCGCGCTGTACCGGCCGGCCAGTTCGGGTACCTCCGCGCCGCCGGTCGCCAGGCCCGGGCCGCGGACCAGGACGTGCGCCCCGCCCGGCGGCGGCTCGGTCTCCCGGGCACGCAGCCAACTGCCCGCCGACGGCGACACGCTGAGCACCCGGTCCCGCAGCGCGGGCAGCAGGGCCCAGGTCACGCGGTGCAGCGCGCCGGGCGGGACCACCACGACCGGCCCGGAGCCGAGGTGCGCTGCGGCCCCGCCCAGCAGCAGCTCCTGCAGCCGGCACCCCGCCGCCTCCACCAGCGGAAGGCGTGCCTCCGCCCCGGGGTGGGCGAGTCGCCGCAGCCCCGCCTGCACATGCTCGGCCTCGGCCACCGCCTCCGCGAGCATCCCGCCCTCGAACCGCCGTACCCGCCCCTGCCCGCACAGCAGCACGTGCACGCGCCCGTCGAGCACGGCCAGTTCCACCAGCCGCCCGTCGCCCAGCCGGTCCAGCAGCCGGGCGGGGTCGAAGCGGTCGCCGTAGCCGGGCGCGTCGCCGTGCATGTGGTGGGTGCGGGAGCGGATCTCCCGTTCCAGGCGCCGCTGTTCGCGCTCCAGGGCGGGCACCGGGCGCCCGTCCATCCGTGCCTTCTCCGCACGGTCCGCGATCTCCCGGAACGCGGTCAGGCCGCTGAGCAGCGCCGGGTCGGCAGGCGGCCGGGTGGGCGGCGTGGACAGCACCGTGGCCCGCCAGCGCTCGCTCCACACCAGCAGCCGGCGCGGTCCGCCCCGCGCGAGGCTGGCCTGCTGGGCCAGCGCGGCGAGTTCCGCACCCTGCGCGGTGGCGCGGGCCCGCAGCTCCGAGGCGCCCAGCGTCATCCGGTGGTCGTCGAGGACGTCGAGCCCGCGCCGGCAGGCCTCCAGGACGCCCCGTCCGGAGCCGGCCGCCCGCGCCCGCAGCGCCTGCGCGGCCCAGCCCGTCATCCGGGCCAGCGGCGGCCCGCCGCGTCTGCTGCGCGCGGCCACGGCCAGATGCCGCTCCGCGTCCGCCGTCCAGCCCAGCGCGAGCGCGATCCGGCCCGCGAGCAGGGAGGCCTCCGGCGCGGACGGTGAACCGAAGGCCGCCAGCCGCTCGGCGACCGCGGCCGCGTCCGCGACCAGCCGCCCCGAGCGGCGCCCCGCGGCCACCCGGGCCTCGATCATCACCAGCCGCGCGTGCGTCTCCCACCAGGTGCGCCGCTGCCCGGCGAACAGCCGTACGGCGACGGCGGCCCGCGCGATGGCGGTGTGCGGGTCCCCCGCCGACCGGGCGGCCCGCGCGGCCGCGAGCAGCAGCTCGGCCTTGCGGGTGGACTGACCGCCGATCTCGTCCAGCACCGCGATCGCCGCGTCCGCCTCGGCCAGCGCCTCCGGGGCAAGACCGGCGGCCATCAGCACCTCGCAGCGCCGGATGTACAGCATGAAGGTCGGCGTGCCGAGCTTGGCGTACCGCTCCTCGGCCTCGTCCAGCAGCCGCAGCGCCGCCGGGATGTCACCCGACCGGAACGCGGTCAGACCCCGGCTCTCCACCGCGTCGGCCTTGTCGTGCTCCTGGCCGGTGGTGTCCCACAGCCGCTCGGCCGACGTGAAGTCGGCGTCGGCCCGGTCCACCGCGCCGAGGGCCAGATGGACGGTGGCCCGCAGGGTCAGCGCCCGCGCCGTCCAGATCACGTCGTCCGCCTGACGCAGGACGGGTATGGCCCGGCGTACGTCCTCCAGAGCCTGGCCGTGGTGGCCCAGCACCCACCAGACGTAGGCGCGCCGGTACAGGACCCGGGCCCGGGTGTGGCCGCTGCCGCGCGCGACACCGCGCTCGAACGCCGCCAGCCCCTGCCGCGTGCGCCCCGCGTGCACCAGTGCGACCCCCAGCGTGGCGAGGACGTCCGCCTCCCGGTCGGGGGACTCGGCGCGTGCCGCCAGGTCGCGGGCGCGCCGCAGATGGCGCAGCGCGATGCGCATGTCGCCGAAGTCCCGCTGCCAGATGCCGATCACCTGGTGCCCGACCGAGGCGTGCAACGGCGACGGATCGGCGTCGAGCACCAGCTCCGCCCGCGTCAGCGCCTCGTTGGGGGCGGCGAACACCATCGGCAGCAGTTCGAGAACCGAGTCGCTTCCCGCTGTCACCCCTCGGATGGTAGTGGCGTGCGGATGTACGTCCTACACGTCATACGGGTTTGGTGCCGTCTCCGTCGGCTGTATCAATCGGGGGTTCCGCCGCTCTGACTGACGACCACCGCCTCAGTGGGAGGACACGCCATGGCACCTCAGCGATTCCACGAGCAGTTCGACCAGATCCAGCGCTCGATGCCCGACGTCCCCCTGGCGATGGGGCCGGACGACTCCGCCGAGTTCTTCTACGAGAAGGGCGTCGTCCTCGCCCGCGACGGCGAGGAGGCACAGGCGGTCGAGGACACCGTGCGTGCGCACTTCACGCAGACCACCGGCCTGGTCGCGGACCATGTGCGCCGGGCGGGCCCCGCGGAGAACCGGACGGGCATCACCCGTATCCAGGTCGGCGACCCGGGCCACGGGGACCGTAGCGGCGACCGCGCCGTCACGCACGCGCTGCGGGCCCTGCGGGAGGCGGAGGGACGCCGGGGACACCGGCTGGTCAGCCGCAACCACGTGGTCTCCATCGCGGTCAACGCCTGTCCAGGAGACGAACCCGTCCCCGTCCCACTCACCCAGCCACCGAACCCGGCGGCCGCCGAGACGCCGTACGACCCGGAGACCGCCGTCGGAGTCCTCGTCATCGACACCGGTCTGATGCGCGACTACCGCTCCTACCCGCTGCTCGCCCACACCGAGGGCGACGGCCAGGTCGGCGAGACCGACGACGCGGGCGTCCTCCAGCAGTACGTCGGTCACGGCACCTTCATCGCCGGGCTCGTCGCCGCCGTCGCGCCCAACACCGACGTGTCCGTCCGCAACACCCTCAACGACGCGGGCGCCGTCCTGGAGTCCGACTTCGGCGCCAAGCTGTTCGAGGCCGTCGACCGGAACGGCTGGCCCGACATCATCAGCCTCTCCGCGGGCACCTCCAACGGCCGCACCGACGGTCTGCTCGGCGTCGACGCCTTCATGCGGGAACTGCGGGCGCAGGGCACCCTGTTGGTCGCCGCGGCCGGCAACAACGCCAGCGCCACCCCGTTCTGGCCGGCCGCGTACGCCTCCCTGCCCGACTACGAGGACGCCGTCCTGTCGGTCGGCGCGCTGCGCGGCGACGGCGAGTTCGGCGCCTGCTTCAGCAACCACGGCTCCTGGGTGAAGGTCTACGCCCCCGGCGAGCGCCTCACCAGCGCCCTCACCGGCTTCGACGCGCCCGTGCCGTACGTGTACCAGCACTCCACGTACGACGCCTGCCGGTTCGGCTTCACCTACGCCTGCACCTGCCAGTACCCGCGCCACACCGGCGTGTTGAGCGAGGGGCGGGAGAGCACCTCGGGCAAGCCGGACCAGGTGATGTTCGAGGGGTTCGCGCAGTGGAGCGGGACGTCGTTCGCCACGCCGGTCGCCGTCGGGCTCGTGGCCGCCCATATGACGGCGCACAAGGAGCGCGACCCCCGCGCGGCGCGCAGGCAACTCCTCGAAACGAACACCGAGTACGCGGAAGTGCGCGGGGCGCACGTAGCGGCGCTCCGTCCGTCCACCTGGCGTCCGGTGCCCGTCGTTCGAGTGGCACCTCCCGCATGAGGGCCGGAACCATCCCCTCCACGGCGTACGATGACATGCCGTACACGAGGGGTGAGGCCGTGGACCGAGCAGAGGTCGGCGCGTTGGTCCAGTCCGCCGTCGACGGCGACGCGGCGGCCTGGAAGGCGCTCGTTGAGAGGTTGAGCCCACTGGTGTGGTCCGTCGTGCGTGCGCACCGGCTCTCCGACGCCGACGGCCACGAGGTGTACCAGACCGTGTGGTTCCGCTTCGCCCAGAACCTCGGCCGGATCCGGGAACCGGACAAGGCGGGGTCCTGGCTGGCCAGCACGGCACGGCACGAGTGCCTGAAGGTGATCAGGGGTCTGACGCGGCTGATGCCGACCGACGATCCGCAGGTCCTGGACCGGGTCAGCGAGGACCGCACGCCCGAGCAGTCCCTGATCGACTCCGAGGAGGCGGCCGCCGAGGCCGAGCGCATCCGGTGGCTGTGGCAGGAGTTCGAGGAACTCGGCGATCGCTGCCGGCAGCTGCTGCGGGTCCTGATGGCCTCGCCGCCGCCGAGCTACGTCGAGGTGTCCGCCGCACTGGGTATCGCGGTGGGCAGCATCGGACCGCTGCGCCAGCGCTGTCTGCGCAGGCTGAAGGCACGACTGGACGCACGGGGGGCGCTGTGAGCGGCAACAACGGCATGCACGGCAGGGGCGGGAGGGCCGACGACGGATTCGCCCCGGACGAGTCCCTCGACGATGCCGGGTTCGACGCCGACTTCGATGCCGGACTCCTGGAGGAGGAGCTGCGCCAGGCGGCCGCCATCCTGGACCCGGTCCCCGCCGAACTGCGCCAACTGGCCATCGAGGCCTACGCGTTGCACGACCTGGACGCCCGGATCGCAGAGCTGACCTTCGACTCCCTGGTCGACGCCATCCCGGTGAGGGGGGCGACGGACCCGCCGCGGATGCTCACCTTCCGCGCGGGCGAACTGACCGTCGACGTCGAGGTCACCGGTGAGGGCCTGATGGGCCAGGTGCTACCGCCGCAGTCGGCCCGGATCGAGGTGCTCGGCGGCCCGCAGGCAGCCGCCCAGGTCCCGGTCGACGCGATGGGCCGCTTCACCAGCGACATGTCTCCCGCGGGTCCGTTCGCGTTGCGGCTGCGGGCCGGTGGGGATGTGATCGTGACGGAGTGGCTCAGGGCCTGAGCTCCGGCCACGGGTCCTGCTGTCGGACGGTTGGACGGTTGGACGGTTGGGCGGGGCCTGTGGGCTGGTGGCGGTTGTCCGGGTTCTGGCCGGGGCGTGGGGCGGCTTCGCCGCTGACATGCCCCCTCGTGGGCCGGGGAGCATCGCGGCTGCGGGCCGGTGGGGATGTGCCGGCGGCGAAGTGACTCCGGGCCTCAGTTCCGGCCTCAGTTCCGGCCTCAGTTCCGGCCTCAGTTCCGGCCTCAGTTCCGGCCGCGGGCACGGCCCGCAGGCCGGGTGTCGTGCCGGGTGTCGTGCCGGGTGTCGTGCCGGGTGTCGTGCCGGGTGTCGTGCCGGGTGTCGTGCCGGGTGTCGTGCCGGGTGTCGTGCCGGGTGTCCGCGGCTGTTCAGGTCCCGGTCGGGGGGCGGGGCTGTGGGGTGTGCGGGTGTCACCAGGTGACGGGCAGGGTCTGCGGGCCGCGGATCATGGTCTTGCGGCGCCAGGGCACCTCGTCGGGCGGGACTGCCAAGCGCAGGCCCGGCAGCCGGGCCAGGACCGTGTCGACCAGCAGCTCGGTGAGCAGCCGGCCGAGGACGGCACCGGTGCAGTGGTGGGGGCCGTTGCCGAAGGCGAGGTGCGGATTCGGGTCACGGTCGGGGTCGATGCGGTCCGGGTCGGGGAAGACCGCCGGATCGCGGTTGGCGGCCAGATAGGAGACGTAGACCGGCTCTCCCGCCGCGATGCGCACGCCGTGCAGTTCGACGTCCTCCAAGGCGATGCGGGCCAGGCCGACGGTGCTGCGGTGCGGAATGTAGCGCAGCAGTTCGTCGAGGACGGTGCCGCGCGCCTCGGGACGCGCCCGCACCCGGTCCCGCAGCTCGGGCCGGGTGAGCATCAGGAAGAGCATCTGGCCGCAGTTGTGGGTGACGGCCTCGCCGCCGATCTGCAGCGGCCCGGCCAGGCCGACCGCCTCCTCCTCGCTGATCCCGCCCCGGGCCACCGCGGCCCCGAGCAGGGAGTACACGCAGTCGTCGGTGCTGTCGGCACGGCTCCGGATCGTCCCGGCGATCCACCCGTACAGGCCGTCCTTCGCCCGGTCGGCGGCCTCGGCCCCGCCGGAGGTGCATATGATCTGCCGCGTCCAGGCGTGCACCCGCTCGCGGTCCCCGGCGGGCACGCCCATGACCTCGCTGACCACGGCGATCGGGAACGGCTCCAGCACCCGCTCGATCAGATCGGCGGGCGGCCCGTCCCGTACGACCCGGTCCATCATCCCGTCGAGGATCTCCTGCGCACGGGGCCGCAGCCGCTTCATCGCCGCCATGGTGAACACCCCGGCGACCGGCTTGCGCAGCCGGTTGTGGTCGGGCTGGTCGGCGAACGCCAGCGAACCCGGACGCGGACCGAAGTGCGGCGCCAGCCGCGTCACCCGGCGCCGGGTGACCTCCGCGCGGCTGAACCGAGGATCGCTGGTGATCACCCTGACGTCCTCGTAGCGGGTGGCCAGCCATGCCCAGCCGTCGCCGAACGGAAGACGGATACGGGTCAGCGGACCCTCGCGCATGAGGTCCGCGAGGACCGGGTCGAACTCCGTCCCCTCCAGGTCGAGGGCGGGCCAGTCCCGCACGGGCAGCGACGCCCGGCCGGTGAGCGTGCCTGTCTCCTCGGTCATGGCCTCCACCCTGGTACGGAGGCCGTCCCCTGTCCTGCGGAGGTGCTCCAGCCGGACGTCAGCGGCCGACGCCGTCGACCAGGGACGCCAGCGCCGACGCGAGACGGGACAGCCCGGGCCCGGCCGGCCCGCCGGGCTCGGTCATGTACGTGTCCCGGCGGATCTCCACCATCAGCGCGCCGACCCGGGGGTCCTTCCCGTAGAACTCCAGGGGCACATACGCCCCGCTGAAGGGGCTGTCGAGTTCCGTCCGCCCGCAGCCGGCGAACGCCTCGCGGGCCAGCTCCGCCAGCCCGGCCGGTGTGTGGAAGGCGTCGGTGCCCAGGCAGACCGCCGGCCGCGGGCCGTCGCCGTGCAGCTCGTAGGGCAGCCGCGAGGCCGGGTAGGAGTGGACGTCGATCACCACGGCCCGCCCGGTGGCGGCGAGCCGGTCGCGCACCGCCTCGGTCATCGCCCGCGCGTACGGCCGGAAGTAACGCTCGATCAGCGGCACCGGGTCGGTGTCCGCGGGGCGCAGGGGAGCGCGGTGCGTGGTGCGGGTGTAGACGGCCCCCATCCCGACGGAGAGCATTTCCTCCCGCTCGTCCGGGAACCGCTCCGGGTCGACGACCAGCCGTGACAGCCGGTTCACGAACCGCCAGGGGGTCACGCCCGCCGCTTGCGCCGCGGCTTCCGCGATCCGGGCCGTGTGCGCGTCGACGATGTGGTCGAGCTCCCGTTCCAGCGCCGCGTCGTCCAGCACGATCCCCTCGCGCACCGCGGACGGTATCTCCCGTGCGGAGTGCGGCACATGAAGGATCACCGGTGAGTCGTCGGCGCCGGGCAGGAGCTCGAAGGACGGTGCGGCAGGGGTCATGGGCTGCTCCCGGGGCGTTGTCGGCGGCGTGTTGCATGATCGAAGGTGCCACATCGAGCGACGAGCACGTGGCCGGGAGCCACACGCCGAAAGGGCCCCGGTTCCCTTGGAACACGCCTCCGCCCCGGCCGGGGGTACCGACCGGGGCGGAGGTTCGCTCACCGCGACGGCTCACGCGCCGCGGGCATCTGGCGTCAGCTCAGGGACGCGAGCGTCTCGTTCCAGGTGGCCGACGGGCGCATGACCGCGTCCGCCTTGGCCTTCTCGGGCTGGTAGTAGCCGCCGATGTCGGCCGGCTTGCCCTGAACCGCGATCAGCTCGTCGACGATCTTCTGCTCGTTGGCCGCGAGGGTCTCGGCGAACGCCGCGAACGCCTTGGCGAGGTCCGCGTCGTCGGTCTGCTGCGCCAGCTCCTGCGCCCAGTACAGGGACAGGTAGAAGTGGCTGCCGCGGTTGTCGATGCCGCCGACGCGACGGGTCGGGGACTTGTCCTCGTTGAGGAAGGTCGCCGTGGCGCGGTCGAGGGTGTCGGCGAGGACCTGGGCGCGGGCGTTGCCGGTGGTCTTCGCGTACTGCTCGAAGGACGGCACCAGGGCGAAGAACTCACCCAGGGAGTCCCAGCGCAGGTAGTCCTCCTTGACCAGCTGCTGGACGTGCTTCGGCGCGGAACCGCCGGCACCCGTCTCGAACAGGCCGCCGCCCGCCATCAGCGGGACGACCGAGAGCATCTTGGCGCTGGTGCCCAGCTCCAGGATGGGGAAGAGGTCGGTCAGGTAGTCACGCAGGACGTTGCCGGTGACCGAGATGGTGTTCTCGCCGCGGCGGATGCGCTCCACGGACAGCTTGGTGGCCTCGACCGGGGACAGGACGCGGATGTCCAGGCCCTCGGTGTCGTGCTCCTGCAGGTACTCGTTGACCTTGGCGATCAGGTTGGCGTCGTGGGCGCGGGTCTCGTCCAGCCAGAACACGGCCGGGTCGCCGGTGGCGCGGGCGCGGGTGACCGCGAGCTTCACCCAGTCCTTGATCGGCGCGTCCTTGGTCTGGCAGGCGCGGAAGATGTCGCCGGCCGAGACCGTCTGCTCCAGAACCACGTCGCCGGCCTCGTCGACCAGACGGACCGTGCCGGTGACCGGGATCTCGAAGGTCTTGTCGTGGCTGCCGTACTCCTCGGCCTTCTGCGCCATGAGGCCGACGTTCGGGACGGAGCCCATGGTCGACGGGTCGTAGGCGCCGTGGGCGCGGCAGTCCTCGATCACGGCCTGGTAGACGCCGGAGTAGGACGAGTCGGGCAGCACCGCGAGGGTGTCGGCCTCCTGGCCGTCCGGGCCCCACATGTGGCCGGAGGTGCGGATCATGGCCGGCATCGAGGCGTCGACGATGACGTCCGACGGCACGTGCAGGTTGGTGATGCCCTTGTCGGAGTCGACCATCGCCAGGGCGGGGCCCTCGGCGAGCTCGGCCTCGAAGGAGGCCTTGATCTCGGCGCCCTCGGGCAGGGCCTCGATGCCCTTGAAGATGCCGCCCAGACCGTCGTTCGGGGTCAGACCGGCCGCGGCGAACGTCTCGCCGTACTGCGCGAACGTCTTCGGGAAGAAGGCGCGCACCACGTGACCGAAGACGATCGGGTCGGAGACCTTCATCATCGTGGCCTTCAGGTGCACGGAGAAGAGGACGCCCTCCTCCTTGGCACGGGCGACCTGCGCCGTGAGGAACTCACGCAGGGCGGCGACACGCATCACGGAGGCGTCGACGACCTCGCCCTCGAGGACGGGTACGGACTCGCGCAGGACGGTGGTGGAGCCGTCGTCGCCCTTGAGCTCGATGCGCAGCGAACCGGCCTGGGAGATGACCACGGACTTCTCGGTGGAGCGGAAGTCGTCGACGTCCATGGTCGCGACGTTGGTCTTCGACTCCGGCGTCCAGGCGCCCATGCGGTGCGGGTGGGTCTTGGCGTAGTTCTTGACCGAGGCGGGGGCGCGGCGGTCGGAGTTGCCCTCACGCAGGACCGGGTTCACGGCGGAACCCTTGATCTTGTCGTAGCGGGCGCGGATCTCGCGCTCCTCGTCCGTCTTGGGGTCGTCCGGGTAGTCCGGCAGGGCGTAGCCCTTGCCCTGGAGCTCGGCGACGGCGGCCCTGAGCTGCGGGATGGACGCCGAGACGTTCGGCAGCTTGACGATGTTGGCCTCGGGCGTCTTGGCCAGCTCGCCCAGCTCGGACAGGGCATCGGCGATGCGCTGGTCCTCGTTCAGGTACTCCGGGAAGACGGCGATGATGCGTCCCGCCAGCGAGATGTCGCGGGTCTCCACGGCGACACCGGCCTGCGAGGCGTACGCCTGGATCACCGGCAGGAACGAGTGCGTCGCGAGGGCCGGGGCCTCGTCTGTGTAGGTGTAGATGATGGTCGAGTCAGTCACCGGGTGCTCCGCTCCACGTCTGCAACATTGCTCGACATCAAGATATCTCGTGACCGTCCCCGGCTCGACAGGGGTCCGTGACTCGGAAAGTCGCCGGCCCGTGCAACCGGATCGGCGAGAAGTGTGGTCATGACAAGACGATCGCCCTCTTCACCGACGGCCGGACCGACCACCCGGCCGCCCGAGCGAAAGCGGACCATGAGATATCGCACCAGAGTGACGGCCCCGGCTGCCGTCCTGTTCGGTACGGCGACGGCACTGACCGTGGGCACCACGGCCCACGCCCGGCCCGGCACCGGCGACGACGACACGGGGACCCCGGGCCCGGAGACCCTGAACGACCCCGTCTTCCCGGCCCTCGGGAACGACGGCTACCGCGTCTCGTCCTACCACCTCGACCTCGCGTACGACGCCACGACCAGGCTGGTCTCCGGCACCGCGACCCTGCGGATCCGCGCCACGCAGTCCCTGACCCGCTTCTCCCTCGACGCGCTCGGCCTGGACATACGCTCCATACGCGTCGACGACCGTCCCGCCACCTTCGAGCAGGCGGACGAGAAGCTGCGCGTCACGCCCGACCGGGAGCTCCCGGAGGGGTGCCGGGCCACCGTCTGCGTCGAGTACTCCGCCGACCCGAGCCGCAGCCTCGCGCACACCGCCTGGGTGCCGACCCCGGACGGCTTCGCGGTCTGCCCGCAGCCGAACTCCGCGCACACCGTCTTCCCGTGCAACGACCACCCGTCGCACAAGGCCGACTTCGGCTTCCGCATCACCGTCCCGAACGGGCTGCGCGGTGTCGCAAACGGCCTCCTCACCTGCACCGAGGCCCTGGACGGCGACCGGACCGCCTACACGTACCGGTCCCGTTCCCCGATGGCCACCGAGCTCGTCCAGATCACCGTCGGCGACTACGTGGTCAAGGACCGGCAGGGCCCGCACGGACTGCCGCTGCGCGACGTCGTCCCCACGGCACGGGCCACCGCCCTGGAACCGGCGCTCTCCCTGACCCCCGGCCTGGTGGAGTGGCTGGAGGCGCGCCTGGGCGCCTTCCCGTTCGAGACGTACGGACTGCTGCCGTGCAACTCCGACGACCCGAAGGCCTTCGACTTCACGGGCCTGGAGACCCAGACCCTCACCCTGTACAAGCCGAACTTCCTGCTCCAGGAGGAGAAGAAGATCGGCTCGCACATGATGCACGAGCTGGTGCACTCCTACTTCGGCAACATGGTCAGCCCCGCCACCTGGGCCGACCTGTGGCTGAACGAGGGCCACGCCGACTTCTACGGTCTGCTGTACCGCTACGAGCGCGGCTGGGCCGACTCCCTGGGCCTGACCACGATGGAAGCCCGGATGCAGAACACCTACGCCCGCGGCGACCAGTGGCGCCACGACTCGGGTCCGGTCGCCGCCCCCAACGCGGTGAACCTCTTCGACAGCCAGCGCTACCTGGGCGGCGTGCTGGTCCTGTACGCGTTCCGCCAACTGGTCGGAGAGGAAGCCTTCCACGCCGTGGAGCGCGCCTTCCTGGACCGCTTCCGCAACGCCTCGGCGACGACGCAGGACTACATCGCCGTCGCCTCGGAGGTCACCGGCCAGGACCAGTCCGGCTTCCTGAGTGACTGGCTGTACGGCACGACGACCCCGCGCATGCCCGGCCACCCGGACTGGACGGTCAACCCGGTGGCCTCGTCCCTCGCGGCACCGCACAGCCTGCGCGGCGGCCACTACCACGACAACTCGGCCACGCTCTGACACCGAGGGCTGTCACAGGTGGCGGGCGGGGGCTTCTCCGGCCGCCACCTCGCGCTCGATCCAGCGGCAGATCACGTCCACCACGTACGCGCGCTCCGCGCGGGTGAGCTGCCGTCCCTTCGGGATCCGGTGCCAGCGCTGGAGACAGCTGCGGCAGCACGTGGCGGTGGCGTGCTGCGCGACGAAGACCGGGTGGCCCCGGTACGGCGTCTGCCGGCCGTCCTTGTACGGCTCGGCCGGCGCCAGCCGCTTGGCGATCAGGTCGTAGGTGTGCCGGCGCAGCGTGGCCGGCCCCGTCAGCTCGGCGGTGGCCAGGTCCCGTCCCCGCAGATGGAACTTCGCACGGAACGGGTGCCGCGCGATCGTGTCCAGCCGCTGGTCGAGGCGGGCCGTCGGCTCGGGCATCGCGGACTCCGGGGAAGACGTCGTGCTCCTTCGAGCATACGGTCGTCCGCGCCCGATCGGCCGGGCGTCGGGCTCTCCGGGCGTGAGGCCGTCCTCCCTCGGCCGGCCGAGCCTCCGATCGGCCGAGCGTCCGGTTGCGAGGCGTCGGCAGGCCGAGGGGCCGGGTGGCCGACGCCGGTTGTCGGGGGTCGGCGGGCCGGTCGTCCGACTCACCGAGACCGGTTGTCCGGCGCCGGCCGGTAGAGCGCCTGGTGGTCCGATGCCGGTTGTCCGGTGCCCGCCGAGTCGGGCGTCGGGCTGTCCGAGAGGCCGCGCGGGTGGCGTCGGCCGGCCGGGGGTCCACCCTGCCGAGGGGCCGGGTGGCCGACGCCGGTTGCTCGGGGGGCCGTCGGGGTGAGTGTCGGCCCGGCCGGACACCTCCGGTCGACTAGTCGACGACGACGGGACCCGACGGAAGATCGTCCGTGCTGCGCTGCTGCGGGATCACCACCGTCCCCTGCTGCAGTGCCACCGTCCGCGTGGGGGCCGGGATGCGGATGCCCTCCTCGCGGTAGCGGCGGTGCAGGCGCTTGATGAACTCGTGCTTGACCCGGTACTGGTCGCTGAACTCGCCGACGCCGAGGATCACCGTGAAGCCGATCCGGGAGTCGCCGAAGGTGTGGAAGCGGATCGCGGGCTCGTGGTCCGGGAGGGCGCCGGTGATCTCGGTCATGGTCTCGGCGATGACCTCGGTCGTCACGCGCTCGACGTGGTCCAGATCGCTGTCGTAGCTCACGCCCACCTGCACCAGGACGGTCAGCTGCTGCTCGGGACGCGTGTAGTTGGTCATGTTCGTCTTCGCGAGCTGGCCGTTGGGGATGACCACCAGGTTGTTGGACAGCTGACGGACCGTCGTCTGGCGCCAGTTGATGTCCACCACATACCCCTCCTCGCCGCTGGTGAGCCGGATGTAGTCGCCCGGCTGGACGGTCTTGGAGGCGAGGATGTGGATGCCCGCGAAGAGGTTGGCGAGGGTGTCCTGGAGGGCCAGGGCGACCGCCAGACCGCCCACGCCCAGGGCGGTGAGCAGGGGCGCTATGGAGATGCCCAGCGTCTGCAGCACCACGAGGAAACCGATGGCCAGGACCAGTATCCGGGTGATGTTCACGAAGATCGTGGCCGAGCCGGCGACGCCGGAGCGGGACTGGGTGACCGTCTGCACCAGACCGGCGATCACCCGCGCCGCCGACACGGTCACGGCGAAGATGAGCAGCACCTGGAGGCTCTGGTTGGTGTGGTGCTGGACCGTCCGGGTCAGCGGCAGCACCGCGGCGGCCGCGGACGCGCCGCCCGCGATCGCCGCCCAGGGCACCACGGTCCGCAGGGCGTCCACCATGACGTCGTCGCCGCTCCAGCGCGTGCGCTTGGCGTGCTTGGCCAGCCAGCGCAGCAGCGTGCGCGACATGAACGCCCCCAACAGGCCCGCCGCTAGGGCGATTCCCGCGAGGATCAGGTCATCCAGGGTCAGCGCGCGGTTCACTGGTCACCTCCGGGTCGGGAAGCTGCGGCGGACCGGGCCGCCGACGGCCGGATGTGAAGTCTCGTCACGTTGTCACCTGCTCGTTTCCGGGATGTGCGATCGCACCGGTCCGTACGGCGTCGACGGCCGGCACGACCGCTCATCCTGCCGTATCCGGTACAGGAGTTCGTACCCGGACCGGCCCCGCGAGCGGACTCCTCAGACGATCCCCTCGGCCAGTTCGGCCTGTTCACGGTCGGTTCCGTAAGCGGCGGTGGTGGGAGTTCCGTACGAACGGCGGGCGACGTACCACCACACACTGGCGAGGACGAGTACGACGGCCAGCGCGACGGACGCGTAGTTCATCGAGTCGACCGTCACCGGCGACGACTGAGGCAGGCAGAACAGCACCGTGACGACCGCCACCCAGACGACCGCGATCCAGCCGATCGGTCTGCTCCACCGGCCCAGGGTCCACGGGCCGGGCCGGAACCGGTCGCCCGCGCGCAGCCGCAGGTAGACGGGGATGGCGTACGCGGGGGTGATGCCGATGACGTTGATGGCGGTGACCGCGCCGTACGCCGTCGCCGAGTACAGGGACGGCAGGGCGAGAACGCAGGCGACCGTCACCGACAGCCAGACGGCCGCGACCGGTGTCTGCGTACGGCCGCTGACCCGGCGCCAGAGAGCCGAGCCGGGCAGCGCCTTGTCCCGGCTGAACGCGAACACCATGCGACTGGCCGCGGCCACCTCGGCGTTCCCGCAGAACAGCTGGGCGACGATCACGACCAGCAGCAGCGCGCACGCCCCGTCGGTGCCCAGCCCGTCGAGCAGGATCTGCGCGGGCGGCACCCCCGTCGCGCTGCCCCGGGTGGCGCCGTAGTCCTGGATCGCGAAGGTGAGGCCCGCGAGCAGCGCGAAGCCGGCGATCCACGAGACCCAGATGGACCGAACGATGCCGCGCGCCGCCGACACCGAGGCGTTGGAGGTCTCCTCCGACAGGTGCGCCGAGGCGTCGTAGCCGGAGAAGGTGTACTGCGCGAGCAGCAGACCGATCGCCGCCACGTACACCGGGTTCGACCAGCCGGTCTCGTTCACGAACCGGGTGAAGACGAAGGACGCCGACTGGTGGTGGTCGGGGACGATCGCCAGCGCGCCGACGATCAGCGCCACTCCGCCCAGGTGCCACCACACGCTGACCGAGTTGAGCAGGCTGACCAGACGGACACCGAACAGGTTGAGCACGGCGTGCAGCATCAGGATCGCGACGAAGATCAGCATCGTCTTCCCCGGTGTCGGCTCGAAGCCCCACCGGAGGTTGGCGAACGCCCCGGTGAACAGGGCGGCGCCGTAGTCGATGCCCGCGATCGCGCCGAGCAGACCGAGCAGGTTCAGCCACCCGGTGTACCAGCCCCAGCGGCGGCCGCCGAGCCGGTCGGCCATGTAGTAGAGGGCGCCGGACGTCGGGTAGGCGCTGGTGACCTCGGCCAGCGCGAGCCCGACGCACAGCACGAACAGACCGACGCCCGCCCAGCCCCACAGCATGACCGCGGGTCCGCCCGCGCCCATGCCGAAGCCGTACAGGGTCATGCAGCCCGACAGGACCGAGATCACCGAGAAGCTGATCGCGAAGTTGCCGAACCCGCCCATACGGCGGGCCAGCACGGGCCGGTAGCCCAGTTCGCGCAGGCGCTGTTCCTCGTCGTGCGGGGGACCGGACGGTGCGGATGGCGCGGATGGTTCAGAGGTGCGGGACATGCGGAGACCTCCGAGGGGGAGTCAGGTGCTGGTACCGGGACCGTCCACGCCCGCGTGACTGCGGGCGCGGGCCTGGAGGAACACCTCCGGGGCCCGGTTCGGATCGGGTGTGCGGTACGACCATGGAGCGGGCGTGCAGTACGGGCCGAGTGCGTCGAACACCCGGGCCGCGTCGGGGAACCGGAGGGCGCCCCACAGGGCGTGGGCGAGGTGGTTGAGGTCGAGCGGGGAGTGCTCGGCGGCGGGGGAGTGGTCGAACCAGGCGTGCAGCGCGTGCCGCGCCTCCCGGGTGGCGTCCTCCGACACCCAGTACAGGTCCAGGGCGACGTCGCGGCCGGCGCCGCGGCGGTAGCGCTCGGCCCGTACGTACAGCGGCAGGGCGTGCAGCGCGGAGCCCAGCGGGGCCGCCCCGGCCGCCCGGTGCGCGTAGACGGCGGCCTCCGTCAGCCGTCCCGACGCCGACCGGGTGTACAGGAACTGCAGCATCCGGTGGTGGGCCTCGCGATTGTGCGGGTCCCGTTTGCCGGCCTCGGCGAGCAGACCCCACGGGCCGGGCGGCAGCGCGGGCTCGGGCGCCGCCGCCCGGTGTTCGGCCCAGCTCTGCTCCCGGTCGATCTGGGCGAGGGCGATCAGGCACACCCAGGGCACCGGGTCGAACGGTGCGGTCCGGGTGGCGGTGTCGCTCGCGTCCCAGGCCTCCACCCACAGCTCGTGGGTACGGCGGTGGCCGTCCCGGTGCGCCCGCAGTGCCCGTTCCACGGCCACGCGCGCGTACATCACCGTGGCCGGGACGCTGGACGGTTCCTCCGCGAGCCAGGCCCGCACCACGTCCGTACCGGCCGCCGCGGCCGCCAGGACCTGGGTGCGCCGCGTCCACTGCCACCAGGCCGTCGTGTCCGCCAGCAGGGCACGCATCGCCATCCAACGGCCGGTGCGCAGATCCTGCAGGACCGTGCGCAGGGCGTCGTCGTGACCGGCGGGGTCGAAGACGGGATGTGCTCGCGCTCTGGCCATCAGCCGCCGGTTCCGCGGTACGGGCGGGACACGGCGGCGGGGTGGAGTAACAACAGCCCTCCTCAGGGCGGTGGTCGCGGACACGGTGTTCGGTCGGCCGTCACTATAGGGGCGTGGCCATGCCATCACGCACCGTTTCCAACAGAAGCGAACTTCCTTTAATTCGAAATAAGTTGACTGTCAGTCAGCTCTGCTTGACGGGGTGCGCCGGCGGGCGGCAGGCTGTCGCGCACTGATCGCCCAGGAGAGGTGCCCGATGACAAGCGCGGTGCTCGCCGTCGACCAGGGCACGTCCGGCACCAAGGCCCTGGTGATCTGTCCCGAACGGGGCGTCATCGGCACCGGGTTCGCCGCCGTACGGCCCCGGTACCTGCCCGGCGGCCTGGTCGAGACCGACCCGGCCGAGCTGTACGAGTCGGTGCTCGCCGCCGGGCGCCGGGCGCTGGCCGAGGCGGGCGAACCGGTGGTGGCGCTGGGGCTGGCCAACCAGGGTGAGACCGTCCTCGCCTGGGACCCGGACACGGGCCGCCCACTGACCGACGCGCTCGTCTGGCAGGACCGGCGCGCCGAGAGCGTCTGCGCCGAACTGGCCGAACACGCCGAGGAGTTGCGGCACCTCACCGGACTCCCGCTCGACCCCTACTTCGCCGCGCCCAAGATGGCCTGGATCCGCCGCCACCTCACCCGCGAGGGCGTCGTCACCACGACCGACGCCTGGCTGGTGCACCGGCTCACCGGCGCTTACGTCACCGACGCGGCCACCGCGGGCCGCACCCAGCTCCTCGACCTGGACCGGGCCGAGTGGTCGCCCCGCGCCCTCGGCCTCTACGGACTCGGCGACGAACGCCTCCCGAAGGTCGTGGACAACGCCGAACCGGTGGGCACGACAAGGGAGTTCGGCCCCGAGATTCCGCTCACCGGGCTCGTCGTCGACCAGCAGGCCGCCCTGCTCGCCCAGCGCGTCACCGCCCCCGGCGGCGCCAAGTGCACCTACGGCACCGGCGCGTTCCTGCTCGCGCACACCGGCGACACCCCCCGACGCGGCACCTCCGGCCTGGTCAGCTGTGTCGCCTGGCGGCTCGCCGGACGCACCAGCCACTGCCTGGACGGCCAGGTGTACACCGCCGCCTCCGCCGTGCGCTGGCTCAGCGACCTCGGCGTCATCACCGGCGCCGCCGACCTGGACCGCGTCGGCGCCGCCGTGCCCGACAGCGGCGGCGTCACCTTCGTACCGGCACTGGCCGGGCTCGCCGCCCCCTGGTGGCGGGGCGACCTGCGCGGCTCGCTCACCGGCCTCGGCCTCGACACCACCGCGGGGCACCTGGTGCGCGCCCTGTGCGAGGGGCTCGCCGCCCAGGTGGCCGAGCTGGCTGAGGCCGCCGCGACGGACCTCGGCACCCCCCTCGACGTCCTGCGCGTCGACGGCGGCCTGACCCGCTCGGCCCTGCTCATGCAGACCCAGGCCGACCTGCTGCAACGCCCCGTCGAGGTGTCCCCCCTGCCCGACGCCACCGCCCTCGGGGTGGGCGTCCTGGCCCGCCTCGGCGCCGATCCGGTCCTCACCGTCCACGACGCGCTGCCGGACCGGAAGCCCGCCGCCGTGTACGAACCGCGCCTGAGCGCCGCCGAGGCCGCCGAGCGCCTCGGCACCTTCCGCGCCGCCGTCGCCGCCCTGCTCGACGGGACGCCCGCATGACGGTCACCGCCGACGGACCGCTGCCTCGGGCGCCGTACGACGTGACGGTCGTCGGCGCCGGAGTCGTCGGCTGTGCGATCGCCCGCGAACTCGCCCGGCACCCGGGCCTGAGGGTCGCGCTCGTCGAGGCCCAGGACGACGTCGGCCAGGGCACCTCGAAGGCCAACACCGCCATCCTGCACACCGGGTTCGACGCCCGCCCCGGCACCCTCGAAGCACGCCTGGTCCGCGAGGGCTCCCGGCTCCTCGCCGCCTACGCCGCCGAGTCCGGCATCCCCGTCGAGCCGGTCGGCGCCCTGCTGGTCGCCTGGGACGAGGAACAACTGGCCGCGCTGCCCCGCCTCGCCGAGAAGGCCGTACGCAACGACCACCACGCCACCCGGCCGCTGGACCCCGAAGAGCTGTACGCGCTGGAGCCCCGGCTCGGACCGGGCGCGCTCGGCGCCCTGCACGTGCCCGGCGAGAGCATCATCTGCCCCTGGACGACGACCCTCGCGTACGCCACCCAGGCGGTCCGCCACGGAGTGGACCTGCACCTCGACTGCCGTGTGGACCAGGTGAACCGGCGCGACGAGGTGCACGAGCTGACGACCTCGCGGGGCACCCTGCGCACCCGCCACCTGGTCAACGCGGCCGGACTGCACGCCGACACGCTCGACCGCGAGCTCGGCCACCACACCTTCACCGTCACCCCGCGCCGGGGCCAGCTCATCGTCTTCGACACGTTCGCCCGTGACCTGGTCCGGCACATCCTGCTGCCGGTCCCCACGGCCCTGGGCAAGGGTGTCCTGGTCGCCCCCACCGTGTACGGCAACGTGCTGCTCGGCCCCACGGCCGAGGACCTGGACGACAGACGGGCGACGCAGTCGACCGCCGAAGGCCTGGCACTGCTCCGCGAGAAGGGCTGCCGCATCCTGCCCGCCCTCCTCGACGAGGAGGTCACCGCGGTCTACGCCGGACTGCGGGCCGCCACCGAACACGACGACTACCGCATCTCCGTCCACCCCGAGCACGCGTACGTCACCGTCGGCGGCATCCGCTCCACCGGCCTGACGGCGTCCCTCGCCATCGCCGCCCACGTCACCGGGCTGCTGGCCGGCTCCGGACTCGACCTCGGCCCCGCCCGGGAACTGGAGCCGGTGCGCATGCCGAACCTGGGCGAGGCGTTCCCACGCCCGTACCAGCGGCCCGAGCTGATCGCCGCCGACCCGGAGTACGGCACCCTCGTCTGCCACTGCGAACGCGTCACCCGCGGCGAGATCCGCGACGCGCTCGCCAGTACGATCCCGCCGCGCAGCCTCGACGGACTGCGCCGCCGCACCCGGGCCCGGACGGGCCGATGCCAGGGCTTCTCCTGCGGGGCGGCGGTCCGGGCGCTGTTCGAGGAGGCGCGCGCGTGACGGCCGTACGCCAGGTGGACGTCCTGATCGTCGGAGCCGGCCCCGCCGGTCTCGCGGCCGCCGCCCTCCTCGCCACCGCCGGGGCGGGCCGCGTGGAGGTGCTGGACCGGGAACAGTTGGCGGGCGGAGTACCGCGCCACTGTGCGCACGGCGGTTTCGGCACCTGGACGCGTCCGCTGACCGGACCGGCGTACGCCCGTGTGCTGACCGACGCCGCGGCACGCGCGGGAGCGGTGGTCCGCACCGGGGTCACCGCCCTGGACTGGGCGGGCCCGCTGTCATTGACGACGGTCGGCCCCGAGGGCCGGGAGACCGTCGCCGCGCGGGCGGTCGTCCTGGCGACCGGCGCCCGCGAACGTCCGCGTCCGGCACGCCTGGTGCCCGGCACCCGCCCGGCCGGGGTGTACACGACGGGGGAGCTGCAGCAGGCGGTGCACCTGTACGGGCAGCGGATCGGCACCCGCGCGGTGGTGGTCGGCGCGGAGGACGTCTCGTACGCGGCGGCCGCGACCGTACGCGCCGCCGGAGCCGGCGTCGTGGCCATGCTGACGGACCTGCCCCGCGCCCGGACCGCCCCGGCCCGCGCCATGGCCGCCCGGCTCCACTCCCGCATCCCGCTGCTCACCGCCACGACAGTCACCGAACTCCTCGGTCACGGCCGTCTGTCGGGGGTCCGCATCCGCCACCGCGACGGCCGCACGGCCACCCTCGCCTGCGACACCGTGGTCTTCACCGGCGACTTCGTGCCCGAGAACGAACTGGCCCGCCGCGCCGCCCTCACCCTCGGCACCGGCCCGCACACCTCACGCCCGGGGGTCTTCGCCGCCGGTGGGGTGCAGCGCTCGGGCGAGAGCGCGCGTGAGGCGACCCGCGACGGGGTGCGGGCGGGACGCGCCGTCCTGGACCGGCTCGCGGCCGAGGGGTGCCCGTGACCGACCCGGCGCGGCCCGGCTGGTTGTCCCGTTCCTCGCGGTGCCCGAGTCCGGCGGCGAGCCGGTCCGCTCACAGCTCCGTGAACGTCCCGTGCCGCCCCGCACCCCCGGCGAACCGGGCCGCGCCCTCCAGCCCCTCCGCCAACACGCCCTTCCCGTAGCGCAGTTCGCCGCGCATCGCCGCCGTCTCGTCCAGCCCGTCCTGGTCCAGGACCGACGCCCGGTCGCCGCGCAGGCAGGCCTGCGGGAACCGGGCGACGGACGCTGCCAGCTCCTCCGCCTCCTCGCGGGCCCGGCCCGGGGGGACCAGCCGGTTGGCCAGCCCGATCTCGTACGCCTCGCGGGCCGGTACCGGGCGGCCGGTGAGGATCATGTCCATCGCCCGGCTGGTGCCGATCAGCCGGGGGAGTCGTACCGTGCCGCCGTCGATGAGGGGGACACCCCAGCGGCGGCAGAACACGCCGAACACGGCGTCCTCCTCCGCGACCCTGAGGTCGCACCACAGGGCGAGCTCCAGGCCGCCGGCCACGGCATGGCCGGCGATTGCCGCGATCACCGGCTTGGACAGGCGCATCCGGGTCGGGCCCATGGGGCCGTCGCCGTCCTCGGCCACCCGGTTGCCCTGGTCCGTGCCCGCCGCCTTCAGGTCCGCTCCGGCGCAGAACGTGCCGCCCTCACCCCACAGCACCGCCACCCGGGCGTTGTCGTCGGCCTCGAACGCCCGGAAGGCGGAGGCCAGTTCGGCCGCTGTCGGGCCGTCCACCGCGTTGCGGACCTCGGGACGGGAGAGGACGACCGTGGTGACGTGCCCCTGGTGCTCCAGCCGGACCGGCATGGGCGAATCTCCTTCCTGCGCGTCGGCGTCCGGCGCGTGGGCGTCCCGCGCGCCGGCTCGGAAGGACACTGTGCCATCCGGGTCAGATGACCTTCATCCGCACCAGCGCACCCAGCGTCAGGGCGCCCGGCACCAGCGGCACCCAGACCGTGATGATCCGGTACGCGAGGACCACCGCCGTGGCCACCGCCACCGGGCCGCCCGCCGCCACCAGCGCCACGACCAGTGCCGCCTCGACGGAGCCGAGCCCGCCCGGCGTCGGCACCAGAGCCACGGCGACCGTCGCCGCGAGATAGGCGACGGCCATGTGCGCGGGCGGCACAGGCAGCCCCAGGGCGAGACCCACCAGGACCAGCCCGGCCGCCTGGAGCGCCGGGAAGGCCAGCGAGCCGCCCCACAGGGCGAGCGCCCGTGCCGGCCGGGTGTGCACCAGGCGTGCCTCGCCGAGCGCGGTGCGCAGGAACGAGAACACGGCCGTGCGCAGCCGCCGTACGAGCAGCAGCACACCCGCCGCCACGACCGCGACCGCGCCTGCGCCGAGCAGCAGCGGGCCGACCGCGCCGCCGGGCAGGAGGGGACCGAACTCCAGCGCGTCCGGGAAGATGACGAGCAGCACGGCCAGCATCCCCACCCGGCTGACGGCCTCCGCGAGCAGATACAGCGCGAGCGCGGCCGAGGACCGGGCAAGCGGTACCCCGCACACCGTCATGAACCGCAGGTTGACCGCACCGGCACCCAGCCCGGTGGGCAGCAGGTGATTCGCGGCGCCCGCCGCGAGCTGGGTGGCGAGCAGCCGGCGCCGGGGCAGTCGCTCCATGACCGCGCCCTGCCGGGTGAAAGCGGCGGCGACCCAGGTGAGGCAGGTGGCGGTGGCCGCGGCCACCAGCCACGGCCACTCGGCCCGCCGAAGATGGCCGAAGCCCTCGGTGAGCACGCTCCAGTGCTGCGCCGCGACCACGGCGACGAGCAGAACGGGCAGCAGACACAGGATCCGGCGCACCGGCATGCGCCGGGCGAACCGTCCCGGTCCGGGGTCGGGGAGGTGTACCGCTGTCACGTTCGGAGAGGTTTTCCGCGCCGCGCCAACGGCAGGTTGCGGAATCCGGGACGGAGGCTTACGGGTCGGAAGCGGTCGCGCATTGACCTCAACGAAGGTTGAGGTCGTACGTTCTCTTCCATGAGCATGGAGACCACAGCCTGGACGCAGCTGCACAGCGTGATGACCGCGCAGCAGGAGCGCCGCCCCTTCGACCGCGCGACGCTGCGCCGTATCGCCGCGTTCGCCCGCCCGCACCGCCGCCGTATCGTCTGGTTCGTGCTGCTCGGGGTGGTGACCGCGCTGCTGGCCGTCGCGACCCCCGTGCTCGCGGGCCGCGTCGTGGACGCGATCGTGACGCACGGCGACCGGGGCAGGGTCGTACGTCTCGCCCTGATCATCGCCGTGATCGCCCTCGCCGAGGCGGCGCTCGGCATCCTCGGCCGACGGCTCTCGGCGACGCTCGGGGAGGGACTCATCCTCGACCTCCGGACAGCTGTGTTCGATCATGTGCAGCGCATGCCGGTCGCGTTCTTCACACGTACCCGTACGGGAGCGCTGGTCAGTCGTCTCAACAACGACGTGATCGGCGCGCAGCGGGCGTTCAGCAACACGCTCTCGGGCGTCGTCAGCAACGTGGTCACGCTGCTGCTCACCCTGGCCGTCATGCTCACCCTGTCCTGGCAGATCACCCTGCTCGCCCTCGTGCTGCTCCCGGTCTTCGTCGTCCCGGCCCGGCGGATGGGCAGCCGGATGGCCCGCATGCAGCGGGAGGCCGCGACCCTCAACGCGGCGATGGGCACCCGCATGACCGAGCGCTTCTCGGCGCCCGGCGCCACTCTGGTCAAGCTGTTCGGCCGCCCGGAGGAGGAGTCGGTGGAGTTCGCGGCCCGGGCCGCCCGCGTCCGGGACATCGGCATCCGCACCGCGACCGCCCAGACGGTGTTCATGACCGCGCTGACCCTGGTGTCCTCCCTCGCCCTCGCCCTGGTGTACGGCCTGGGCGGCTGGTTCGCGCTGAGCGGGACCCTGGAGCCGGGCGCCGTCGTGGCGCTGGCACTGCTCCTGACCCGGCTGTACGCCCCGCTCACCTCGCTCGCCGGGGCCCGCGTCGAGGTGATGAGCGCGCTGGTCAGCTTCGAACGCGTCTTTGAGGTGCTCGACCTGAAGCCGCTGATCGAGGAGAAGCCGGACGCGGGCGAGGTGCCCGAGGGGCCGGTGACCGTGGAGTTCGAGGACGTCCGCTTCGGCTACCCGTCCGCCGACAAGGTCTCCCTGGCCTCCCTGGAGGAGGTCGCCACCCTGGACAGCCGCGGCGGCGCGGAGGTCCTGCACGGCGTCTCCTTCCGTGCCGAACCCGGGCAGACGGTCGCCCTCGTCGGCTCGTCGGGTGCCGGGAAGTCGACGATCGCCGCCCTGCTCCCGCGCCTGTACGACGTCGACGGGGGCGCCGTCCGGCTCGGCGGCGCCGACGTCCGCGACGTGAGCGCAGCCTCCTTGCGCGCCACCCTCGGCATGGTCACCCAGGACGGCCACCTCTTCCACGACACCGTCCGGGCCAACCTCCTCCTCGCCCGCCCCACGGCGACCGACGACGAACTGTGGGACGCCCTGGGCCGCGCCCGCCTCGACGACGTCGTACGGTCCCTGCCCGACGGCCTGGACACGGTGCTCGGCGAACGCGGCTACCGTCTCTCCGGAGGCGAGCGCCAGCGCATGACCATCGCCCGCCTGCTGCTGGCCCGCCAGCGCGTCGTCATCCTGGACGAGGCCACCGCGCACCTGGACAACACCTCGGAGGCGGCCGTCCAGGAGGCCCTGGCCGAGGCGCTGGAGGGCCGGACCGCCGTCGTCATCGCCCACCGGCTGTCCACGGTCCGCGCGGCGGACCTGATCCTGGTCGTCGAGGGCGGCCGGATCGTCGAGCGGGGCACACACGAGGAACTCCTCACCGCCGACGGGCGGTACGCGGAACTGCACCGCACCCAGTTCGAGCAGCAGACCGCGGAGGCGCCGGTGACGTGACTCCGGGCGGGATCGTCACCTGACGGTCGACAGTCGATCCTCGGCGGTCGACAACCGACCGTCGACAACCGACCGTCGACAGTCGATGGTCGGCAGCCGTTGGTCGTCCGTTGACGGTCGACGGTCGTCAGTCGACTGCCGACGGTCGTCAGTCGACTGCCGACGGTCGTCAGTCGACGGTCGCCTCGGTGACGCTCTCGCACACGATGCGCTGGCCCGTACGTGCCAGGGGTGTCGACCACAGCCGGCCGTGTGCCGCCCCGGCAAGCCACGCCCGGCCGTCGCAGTCGGCCGCCGCGATGACATCCGTGGCCGTTCCGCGTGAGCCGGCCGGAACCTCGACCACGTGCCACTGCGCACGGTCCGCGGCGGCATCGCGGGCGTCGGCGGCGAGAATCCGCCCCTCGCCCGCGGCGACGAAGACCACGGGGATCCCGCGGACGTTGGCGACCACCGCACGGCGTACCGTCGGCAGCGGACATCGCGGCCGTGCCCAGGGCTCGTGCACGTCGTACAGCAGGTCCCAGCGGGCCAGCAGGAGCGCGCCGCGCTCGGTGGTCGCCACCAGCCAGGCGGTCTTGGGGCTCTCCAGGGCGATGTCCAAGGTGCCCAAGCGCTCACCGCGCAGCGCCAGTTCGGGCCTCGGCTCGGCGGGCCCGGCCGGGATACCGGGCCGTTCGTTCAGCCGGTGCACCGTGTGGCGGTCGGGGCTCCACAGCACGTCGAGGGCACCGTCCGTGAGCAGCGCGACGAGCGGAGCACCCGCCGAGGCCGGCACGGCCACGGGGTGGTGGTGCACGGGACCCGGCCGGGTGAGCCCAGGCTGGTCCAGGCTGCCGCGGGTGAGGCGTACGACCCTGAGGCCGTCCGACGCGGACCAGGCCAGCGCGCCCTCCGCTCCGGTGACGCCGAGGACGACACCGCACGCATCGTCTCCCGAGGACGTGTCCAGGCGGTGCCACGCTTCGGCCGACGACAGGTCGTGCTCCCGGCCGGTGGAGTAGTACACGCCCGTGTCGGACGCCACCGCCGACGTCACGTGGCCGTCCGGCCAGACCGCGACGCTGAGGGACGCGGCGACGCCGAGCCGTGCGGTGGACGGTGGTGTGGATGAGAGGGAGGCTGCCCAAGGGCGGCGGGAGCCTGTGCCGCTCAGCAGCCCTCCGCTTTTTTTCGGGCCTGGTCGAGGAGCTTCCCCTTCAGTTTCGGCGCGGACGTGACCGGTTTCTCGGACTTGGGCGGTCCCAGGCCCGTGCCTCTGAGGGTGGGAGTGGACGTCGTGTCCGTGGAGCTTCCGGTGCGGATTCCCTTCCCTCTCAGCCCGGGGCCGCCACCCGGCGCCCGGGAGGTGCCGACTCCGGAGCCGACGGGCGATCCGACGGGCAGACCCTTGGCACGTCGCCGGGCTTCCTTGAGCTTCTCGATGACGGTGGTGACGGTCGGGCGGCCGGCCGGGTCGACGGCCGTCATGGCACCGATCAGTTCACGGACCGGCTCGCGGTCCGCCGTCACGGCCGCCAGCGTCATCTCGTCGCCCCGCAGCAGATTGTCGGCCAGGTATCCGCCGCGGTCCGCGGAGGGCAACTGGCCCGTCAGGTACTGGGCGAACACCAGCGCGAGCGCGAAGACGTCGGAGGCCTGTCCGATGGCGGATGCCGGTCCGGCGCCGTTCATGAACGACATCAGCTCCGGCGAGTAGTACGTCGGGTCCCCCACCAACTCGTCCGGCTCCGGGGGAGCTCCGGCCTGGAAGCAGTTGTCGAAGTCGATGAGCTTGGTGGCGAAGACGTGACCGGTGCTGTGACGGACCAGCACGTTGTCCGGCTTCAGGTCGCCGTGCACCAGCGCGTTGCGGTGCAGGAGGTGCACGCTGCTGCCGACCGCCAGCATCAGGCTGATCTGGTCCCCGACGGGCAACCGGGCGATCTCGTCCAGCGGCAGCCGGCTGCTGTCCACGCGATCGGTCACCTTGAAGTAGCGGGCTTCATGCCGGAAGAAGTCCCGCGTGACGACCAGGTTCCCGCCGGTCCCGCTCAGCGGGTTGAGCAGGCGCTGCACCGTGCGGTGGTGCGCCTCGAACCGTTCGCACTGCGTCCGCTTGCGGGCCTTCGTCGCCGGACTGCCCGGGCCCCCGTCGACCGGATAGGTCGGTTTGAGGAAGCGCTTGATGAAGTACGACGTGCCGTTCTTCTGCGCGAAGGTCCACTCGCTCTGGCCGCCGCCTGCGTTGGAGAAGGGCCGTTCGAGGACGTAGCCCGCGATCGACATGGCGGCGGTCACCATCCTTCACCCCCCTCGGGACGGCGGTCCCCGGAATGCTCGGGTGCCGCGGGGGCCGAGGTGTTGCCGTACGGCATGCGCGAGTCGTTTCCGGCGACCAGCACCTGGTCCGCCAGTGCGGTCATCTCGTCGCCGCCGTTCCGCTCGCGCTGCGGGCCGCCCGGCCCGCCCGGGCCGCCCGGCCCGCCCGGGCCGCCCGGCCCGCCCGGCCCGCCCGGCCCGCCCGGCCCGCCCGGCCCGCCCGGCCCGGGCGGTGAGGCGGGGCCGAAGCTGGTGGGCTCCCCGCCACCGGGTCCGGCGGTGGACGGGTTGTTCCAGGCGCCCTGAGCCTCCGCGCTGTCGGGCGGAGGCTGGGCCGCGGCGCGGGATCCCGGCGGGACTTCGCCCTCGGCGCCGGGCCGGGCCGCCATGACGGGCGGGGCGGCGGGCGGCGCGCCCGGTGGCGCGCCCGGGGGCTTGCCGGGGGTCGGCTCCGTCGTGTGGAGCAGTTGCTCGTAACCCGGTTTGTACTCCTGCCACAAGCGGTTCACGGCCGTCTCGTACTCGGCCTTGGCCTCGTCGGCGGCACGCCGGGCGCGGTCGTACACGTTGGCGGCGCTGGTGACCCCCGCGGCCATGCCGGTGATGTGTCGCTGCCGGTCGGCGAACTGCTGCGCCATGGCCCGGAACGACGGCCAGCCCAGACAGGCCATGCCCATCGTGGAGTCGTCACCGGTCACCGGACCGAGGCGGTCCGTCAGCTCCAGGCCCCAGGCCGCCCAGTCGCCGTCCTGCTCGGCGACGCGGCGCATGGACGACAGCAGAAGGTCCTCGAAGTGCGCGGGGGTGCGCAGGAATCCGAAGCAGCCGTCGGTCGCGGCGATCACCACGGCGGGCCATGGCATGGGCGCCACGACATGGCTGTTGATGGTGAACCTGCCGTCCGCCGACACCAGGTTCGACATCGGGGAGTCCTCCTTGAGGTTGCGCATGGCGTCTCCCCCCGACTTCAGATCGTCGACCGTGAGCTGGTGCAGGCCGTCGTGGGGCAGAAGCAGGTAGACCCGTGAGTCCCCGGCCCAGAGGACCTCCAGGGACGGCCCGATGTCGAGGAACTGCACCAGTCCGAGCGCCAGGGTGGTCGGCAGCGGGCGGATCAGACCGCCGCGGATACGGCTTCCCGTGGTGCCGGCCTCCTCCGACCACTTCCGGAACTCGTGCTTCAGGTTCGTGGCGAGCAACTCGCCCAGGCCCGGGCCGCCCTTCCACGCATCGGGCGGCGACCCGATGTCCTGGCTGAGAACCCGTTCGAGAAATCCCCGCGAGACGCGCTCGGCCAGCCGGGAGGCCACGAAGGCCGATGTGCGAGGTCCCCCGCGGGTCTCGATCACGGTGGCGCCCGCGCCGCCGAGGCCGTCGAAGGCCCCGACGACGAGCGCTTCCGGTACGACGACCTGCGCGAGGGGCGGGGCGTCCTCTCCCTGACCCTCGCGCTTCTCGATCGACACCTTCACGAAGGCGGCGGGCAGCGACGCGGCGGGAACGGACGGGACCTGGCCGTGCTCGGCGCCGGCCGAGGGCCCCTGCTTGGCGTGTCGCATCAGATGCTGTTCGCAATGCTCTCGAGGATGGTGCCGTAGTCGATGTCGGACAGTCCCATGCCGGCGTTCGACGCGTAGTGCAGCACCGACTCCCAGTGGTTGGAGATGTCCGTCCAGGCGTAGGCGTCGGGGGCGAAGAGCACCAGCCGCTTGGAGTTGGCGTCCATCACCTCCTGTCCCTCCCACAGGTCCGTGAGGGCGTCGAAGTCCGACGGAATGCCGGCCGGGTAGTTGGACGGCTTGCGGCCGGCGTTCTTCTCCACCGGGTGGCTGCTGGCGTCGGTCCACATCACGATGACGTGCCGGCGCTTGGTGCCCGCTGTGGTCCACGGGGAGCGCATCGCCTCCACCAGTCCCTCCAGGCTGTTCTCGGGCTCGTCACCGCCGCCGGTGGCCACGATCGCGTCGACGAAGCGCGCGTACTTCTCCTGTTCCTCGGGAAGGGCGAAGAAGTCCGAGGCGACGAGGGGCTCCTCGTCGCCGGCGTAGAAGTCGCGGAAGACGACCACCCGGACCCGCAGTTCGTCGACGTGCTTGTCCTTCTCCGCCATGACCTTGGTGAGTTCGTCGTGGAAGCGCAGCGCGCCGGCCTTGACGCGGTCGATCGTGCCGCCCATGCTGCCTGTCGCGTCGATCACCAGAACCAGGTCGACGGCGTACGTGAATCCCTGTGACATGAGTTCCCCTCGGTTTCTTTCCCGTGTGACTTTTCTCTTGGCTTTCCTCTGAGAGCCCGCCTACGGCGGCGTACTCGCGTCCGGCAGGCGCGTGTGCCGCTTCACAGCAGGTAGGCGTGCCGGCGCAGGGCACGCTCCAGGGCGAGGCGGTGGTCCTCTTCCTCCGGTGAGCCGCCGGAGCGCTCCAGCGTGCCGACCAGTTCCCCGATCGCGTCGCGTTCGGCGTCGTCGAGGAAGGGCAGCACCTTGTCGCGGGCCTTGCGGATCGCCTCCGCCGAGGCGGGAGCGAGCAAGGGGCCGGCGGGCGCGGGGTCCGCGGACGCCGGACCGGCGGGCGCGACGGAGCTCATGACCTCGTCGACCTGTCGGCGCAGTTCCGGGAGCCGGCTGCGTTCCTGCCCCGTGCCGTAGGTGAGTTCGTCCCGCATGAAGACGTCGCCGGACTGCTGGTCCGTGACTTCGACGTGCAGAATGCCGTCGATGTCGTACTCGTAGGTCACGGAGAAGGCGGATTCCTCCCTGCGCCGCTTGGCGGGCAGGGGGACCGTCCAGTTCTTCAGGACCACGTTGTCCTCGTGCCGGATCGGGTGGCCGGGATCACCCTCCACCACGACGATGTCGATGGCTTCCTGGTAGTCCTTGCCCGGTACGTAGTAGTCGGTGGCACGGGCCGGGTACTTGGTGTTGCGTGCGATCAGCGTGGAGAAGTCGCCTTCGGGGGCGGAGTGGTCGTTGTGGACGACGACTCCGAGGGCGTGCTCGGTGCCCACGAAGAAGTCCAGGTCGGTGATGCTGCCCGACAGGATGCCGGCCGCGACGGCGGCCCCTTCGGCGACCGCGGTGATGGGGTCCACGCCCTCGCTCGGTTCGGCGTGCACCAGGTCGGTCACGAAACGCCTGATGACGGGCATCTTCGAGCTGCCGCCCACCATGACCAGGTGGTCGACCGCCCCCGGGCTGTCCCTGAGGCAGACTTCCACCGGACCGCGGGTGCGCTCGACGATGGGCTTGATCGACTCTTCCAGTTCCTGCCGGGTGACCCGGACGAAGCCGCCGCCGGGCAGCGCGACCTGGGTCTCCTCCTGCCGGCTGAGCTCGACCTTGGCGCGTTCGAGGTTGAGCCGGAACAGGTTGCGCCGGGCCGGTGTCCAGTCCGCGGCTCCGCTGATCCTGGGGAGCACGGCGGCGGCGAAGAGCTGGTCGACGTCGATGCCGCCGAGTCGTTGGATGCCTTTGGACGCCTGCTCGATGAAGGCCCCGTCGACCGACTCCAGGACCGTGACGTCCAGGGTGCCGCCGCCCCAGTCGAACACCAGGATCCGCTGGTCCTGGCCGATGGTCCGGGCATGGGCCATGGCGGCGGCCGTCGGCTCGTTGATCAGGGCCGCGACCTCGATGCCGGCCAGGCCGGCGGCGAGTTTGGTGCGGTAGCGGGCCAGGCCGCGGCTGTTGGCGGGGATGGTGACGACCGCGCGGTCCAGGGCGGCCGTGAGACCGCCTGCCGCCGCCCGCTGCTGGATGTGGCGGAAGAACATCGCCCCGGCCGTCTCGATGGGCAGTGTCCGGGCGCCGACCGTGACGGAGTCCGTTGCGGCGAGCAGCCGTTTCACCGCCTCCAGTCGTTCGTCGTGCCGGTTCTTGGCGGCCCAGCCGAACACCGGGGACTCGTCCTCGAACGCCATGACCGAGGGCAGGACCAGGTCGAGTCCGGTGTTCGCCCATTCCGCCGGAATGCGGTCGTCCAGCGCGACGGCCTCCACGGCCGTGGCGGATGCGCGTGCCAGCACACTGTTCGTCGTGCCGAAGTCGATGCCGAAGGCGTCGTCGACCATGCCGTGTCATCTGCCTTCCTGGCTCGGGCGGGCTTCCGGGACGGCCGTCGCGCCGATACCGGCCGTACGGCGATCCTGAGCCGTGCCGGGCGGCGGCTGGGGGCCCGTCGAACCGGGTCCGGCGGAGCCCGCGGGCTCTTCGGGCCGGTCGGGCTCCTCCGACGTCGTGAGTGCTGCCGGCCCGGCGGCCGCGGACGTGGACAAGGGCTCGGCGCGACGGGCGCGGCCCTGACGGACGAGGCGGCCGGTGAGCCCGTCCACGTAGGCGGGCTCCAGCACCTCCAGCGGGCCGCCGTGGTCCTCCACGAGTTCGAACAGGAGGTCGGCCTCGGGATGTTCACCGTCGCGGACGCGTTCGAGCGCCGCCTGGGTGATCCATCCCTGTGCGAGCGTACGGATGACCTCCTGGCCGGCGCCCTGGGCCAGGGCCGCGTCGAGTTGTGCCAGCTGTGCCAGATGGGCCCAGCGCGCGGTGGCCGAGGCGACGACCTGCTTGCGCAGGCCGTCGTAGGCGTCCGCGGAGGTCGCCGCGGCCGGTTCCCGGACCAGGGCGATGACCTCCAGCTTGTCCAGGCGTCGGTCGACGTCACGGACGAGATCGATCATCTCGGTGAGCCGGTCGCCGATCGTGTGCAGAGTCTTCTTGAACAACGCTCCCCCTAGTCGCGTTGTGGCCTCAAGGGGCCTTGAGGGATGTCGCCGCGAGGCCGTGACCGTCACGGAACGAGCGGGCCGGTGCGGGACGCATGCAGCGAGACCAGGTGTTTCACCCAGTCCACGGCGGCCTGTTCACGCAGTTCTCCGAGGGCTCGTCGCCGGTCGCCGGGCCGCGCGGCCAGGGGCTCCGGACCGGGCTCGAACACCCCTGGCCCGCCGCCCTCGAACGCTTCCGGGAGCGCCGGGACACGGAAGACGTCCATGCGGTCGGCCGGATCACCGCCGGCCTCGTCGATCCGGTTCAACGCCCAGGTGAGATCGGTGGGATCGCCCTGGGCGAGGCCCCGGCGGAGCGCTCGTGTGCGCCGGACGAAGGCGATGTTGGCCTCTTCCCGCCCCGCGCCGAAGAGGACGCCGAGGACGAGGTAGGGATTGCGTCTCATGCGGCGGGTCCTTCCACGGCGGAGCGCAGGCGGGTGGTCTCGGCGGACCACGTCAGGACCGCTTTGGTGAGCAACTGGGCGATCTGACGGGCGGATTCGTGCTGGGGCAGGTCCGTCAGGAGGCGGATGAAGGCCCGCAGGCGGGCGGTGCATTCGTCGACGTCGTTCAGAAGTCCGGTCAGGAGGCGGGTGAACGAGGCCGTGCCACGGCCCGTCGGCGCGGGCTGGGCGTCCATCAGCCGGGCCCACCTGTCGGCCCGGTCGTCGACGGTGCGCTGCGTGCTCTCCAGCACCCGGATGGCGCTGACACACAGGCACCGCGAGAGCTCCTCGCGGACCGCCTCGTCCATGGACTCCGGCACGTCGAGTGCTCCGGAGAGCAGGTCCGTGCAGGGGGCCAGGAGAAGTCTCTTTTCGACCGCGGGATCGATGTCCTGGCCCGCGCCGGCGAGGTACACGGTCAGGTGCGCGGCCGCCTGGGCTCCGAGGACGAGACGGGGGACGGGGTCCAGTGACCCGCTCTCCAGCAGGACCTCGATCGCGGGCGTGAGGTGGACCGCCGTGCCGAACTCGCAGTGCACGCCTTCGTTGAGCAGGTTCACGACTCCGCGCAGTTCGTCGCTCACCCAGGAGTAGGCGTCGTCCTCCTGCGCCAGCCTGACCAGGACGCCCGCCACGTCCGACAGGCCCACCTCGTGCTCCGGGGCCATCAGACGGGCGCGCGTGCGGTAGTAGTTCAGCAGAGCACCCTGTTCCGGGCCGGACGCGGCGACACCTGCCTTGCCGTCGGCCAGCCACATGGGGTCGTAGGCCGTGGTGAGGGTGAGGAGCAGCCGGTAGAGCTCGGTGTCCAGGACCCGGTCGCCCAGTGCCGAACGGACCAGGTCCGTCAGTTCGGGCGGACAGCCGTCGAGTTCCTTGTCGGCCTGCCAGCAGCCGATCGCGGCCCGTACGGCGTTCTCGCGCGCCGCGGTCGGGCCGCCCCCGGTGGCGGTGGCGGTGCCTTGGGCGATCCGCGTCAGGTAGGGCAGAGCCGCGATCGGTCTCCGCTCCGCCGCGACCAGCGACGCGTTGACGAGCAGTGCCGTGCGGTCGGTCAGGTCGAGCGCCTCGTCCAGCCGGGTCAGCGCGCCCTCCGTGTCGCCGTGCTCGGCCCGCGCGCAGGCGGCCAGGTTCAGTGCCTCCGCCCGCACTGCGGCGGTGCCGGCGCGGGCGGCCAGCGCGTCGCCCTCCGCCGCGGCCTGTATCCACTGGCCGTCGAGGACCAGCCCGGCCACCCGCCATATGTCCAGCCACTCCACGAAGCGCGGGTGGTGTCGAGCGGCGTCGCCGGCGCGGAGCGAGCCTGCCCGGGCCTCGGCCGTGAGCAGCCGCCAGCACGACGGGTCGGCCGCGACGGCCTCCGGGACGGTCTGGGCCTCGCCCGGACGGGCCGCGATCGCCGCGCGCAGTGCGTCGAACCCTTCCGCGAGCGGCTCCGCCTCCGGCCCGAGCCCGTCGAGGCGCTCGGGCCGCCCCGTCCGCCGCCAGGCGTCCAGCGCCCGATAGCGTCGTACGGCGGGATCCGTGTCGGGTAGGGCGTCCAGCGCCGCCCGATCCTGTGCGAGAAAGGCGCGCCGTGCCCGCTCGGCGGTGAAACCGGTGGCGGCCAAGTCGGCTTCGGAGGCCTCGCCCGGGGTGAGCCGGCACCGCAGGTACGGCATGCGGTCCGGCTGCAACGGAGGGTGTTCCGTGGGTAAGGAGGGCAGGACGGCGCTCGGGCCCAGGGCACCGCGGTCGATGAGGTCGTCGAGGAGGGCCGGGTCGAGGTCGCGCAGGCGGTCGAGGCCGTCCGGGAGCGCGCCGCGTGGGCCCGCCGCCCCGGCCGCGAGACACGCGAGATATCCGAACAGGGTCCGGACCGTGGGCGGATCCGTCGGCTTCGAGGCGGGCGGCGCATCCTCGGCATCCTCCCCGGTTCCGGCGATGCACCGCGCCGCGGTCCCGAGCCGGCCGTCGGACCGGGCCGCCGCGACCACGTCCGCGTACGGCACGACGATCTGTGCGGCCCGTGCGGCTTCGCGTCGGTCGAGGGCGACGAGCAGGGCGTCCGCCTCCACCATGTGTCCGGCGAGCGGGCGGAGTTGGGCGGTCGCGCGCGCGGTGAGGGAGGTGTCCGCGGTGACGTCCGTCAGCCGTGCCAGCATCAGGTCTACGCGGGCGGCGTAGCCGGCGCGGGGCAGCCGTTCCAGGTGGTGCAGCATGACCGAGGTGTCTCCGACGACGCACGCCGTGTACGCCTGGTACCAGATGAGCTCGGTAGGGGCCAGGCCGAGTCTTCGGGTGAGGATCAGCCGGCTCAGTGCCATGGCGTCGAGGGCGGCGGCGCGGCGTGAGCCGAGTGAGGCCATGGACCGCCGGCCGGCCTCCTCCTCGACGACGGCGCTGGGCCACCGTGCCCGCACCCGGCCGGTGTCGCGTGCCTTCATGGCCGCCCACAGCCGGCCCGCGGCGCTCATGACCCGTGGACCGTCGAAGGAGACCTGCCTGAGCCGGTCGAACTCGTCACCGGACAGCTCGATCAGGTCCCCGCTCGGGACGACGGATGTGACGGTGTCACCGGAATCCCTCAGAGCAAGCGCTTTGGTCAGACTCAGCGGCCCGCCGATTCTGACTATGCGTCCCGTCCGGTCGCCTTCAACGGAGGGGGGTTCCAGAGGAACACCGCAATGCTGACAGGACCCGCCCTCCATACCTCCCCGACCGCACGCACGGCACCAGGAGGCAATTCCCCCGTCGACCATGTTCCCCCGCCCCCCGATGGCTTCCCCCGATGGCCGCCATTCACCGCAGCCGTGATTCGGCCATTGTGAGGCGCAGGAGTCAATCGCGTCCAGAGGAATAGTGCGATTCCGCTATTACCGCTGCGGGCTTTCCTGAACGAGAACGAGTGTTTCGCTTTCTGAACGTTCCTTTTCGTTTCTGATCGATCTGCTGGTGGGGGATTCCGAGGTCCGGCAGGTGCCTTGAGACAGGTGGTGCTCTCGGGGCGCGCCGGCCATGGGTTTGGCGGAAAATTCCGGAAACCGCCTGGGGCGGCTCGTGAATGGGGAAACTGGCCGCGTGTCCAACTTACGGGCGGTCGTGGACCGTGTCATGAAGCGCTGCGCGGCGAACTGGTCGGCGGAGACAGAGCGGTACGTGGCCGGGGCCGGGGCCGGGGCCGGTTCCGCAGGCCTGCTGCCGGCCGCGGCCGGTCTGCTGCACCTGGCGTGGGACGGCGGAGGGCGGGACGCCGCCGTGGCCGCCGCGGCCGTCATGGAGTACGCGCTGGACGTCGGCCCGCGGGACGACGCGTCGCGCCCCTCCTGGGTGCTGCATCTGTGGCTGGCCGAACGCACCCTGTCCCAGCACCACCGGGACTACCGGCTCTCCGGTGACGTGCAGCACCACCTCGCCGCGCAGACGCAGGGCCGGAGCCCTGACGACCCGGTCGCCGTCGCCGCGGTCTACCTGGAGCGGCCGCTGCCGCGCCATGGCCGCACCGTGGAACCGATCGAGCACCACGCGGCCCGGCTCGCCACCGCGCTGCCGCCCGGCGACCTGGGCCGGTGCAGCGTGCAGCTCCGCCTGGCGCAGGCCGCCGCCTTCCGGTACGAATCCGGTGACACCGAGGCCCTCGCGGCGCTCTGGCAGTGGGCCCGGGCCGCCCAGGAGTCCGTCACCCCCGATCACCTGGAGGCGGACCTGGTCGGGCGCACCGCCGTCCACGCGGCGCTCACCCGGTTCCGTGCCGACGGACGGGACCACAAGGCCGTGGACTTCGCGGTGCGGGCCGCCCGTACGGCCCTCGCGGCCGTGGAGCGGGACGCGGCCCGCGGCCACCGGCGCAATCCGCACGACGTCGCCGCCGCACATGAGATGCTCGCCCTGGCGCTGATGGCGTCCCTGGGGCGGACCATGGACCTGGCGACGGTCGACGAGGCGCTGCACCACCTGGAACGGTTCCGGGTCCTGGGCCCGCCCGACGACCACGGCACGTACGCCGCGAACACGGCCTCCCTGCTGACGGGACGGGCCGTTCTCAGCGGTTCCAAGGAGGACGTCGCCCGCTCGGACGCGCTGTGGGATCAGCTCCAGCGCGAGCTGCCGCCGGGGCACCCGTGGCAGCCGCACATCGCGCAGAAGCGGGCGGCGTGCGCCGAGATGCTCCGGCTCATGCGGATGCTGCCGTTCAACACCGGCGCCCTGTTGAGGCGGCTGCGTCCGCTCATGGGGCCGTTGGCCCCCGTCCCCGACCTGCCCCCGATCGTGGTGACCGAGCCGATGCCGGCGCCCGGGTACCGCTCCCCGGGACCGGGGCCGGAGGAGTTCGCCTCCTTCCGGCGCGACGGCGTGCCCGATCCGGGTGCCGTACCGGGGCGCGCGGAATCCGGCGGCCCCTTCGGGGGTGCCCCGCCCGAGCCGGGTGCCACGTTCACCTGGCCGCCCGGCCCGCCCGCGGCCGCCGGTCCGCCCGACCCGCAGGACCCGGCCGACCTGGCAGGACTGCCCGCCGAGGCCGAGGCGGTCTTCCACGGTCTGGCCGGCATGAGAGACATCCCGCTCGACCCCCGCAGGCTGGCCCTGGCCGAGCGGCAGCTCCGGGACCATCTGGCCGATCCCGCGCTGAAGCCGGGTCACCGGGGCTGGGCGGGCAGCGTCCTGATGGCGGTGCTCGTCGCGCGGTTCACCTTCAGCGAGAACACCGCGGACCTCGTCGACGCCGTCCGTCAGGGCGACGAGATACTCGCGACCCTGTCACCGACCAGCTCCCGCTACATCGACCTGCTCTGCGCGGTGGAGGACAAGCGCAGCACGATCGGCGCCCTGCACGGACACCTGCCCACCGCGGTGCGCGCTCGTGACGCCCTGCGCTGGGCCCTGGACCGGTTGCCCGAGAACTCTGCCGCCTGGCTGGGCTGTGCCGTCCTCCACGCCCAGACCCTGACGCACGCCGCCGTGCTGGGCAGGGACCCCGGCCAGGTCCGGCAGGCACTGCGGCTCCTGGACCGGAGCAGAACCCTGTTCGAGGAACTGCGGGGCGCCGGGGGGCCGGCAGCGGAGTTCCTGGAGCGGCTGCCGTCCGCACTCGGCCAGATCGAGGACCTCGCCCGGCTTGCCGACGCCGAACTGCGCGGCGACCGGTACGGAGTCGAGGAGACCGATGTCTCCTGGCGGCCGGAGACGGAGCAACTGCTGCCGCCCGCGGCCCGGTTCGAGTCCGCGCGCACCGCCCTGGGGGGCGCGATCGAGCGGCGCGACTGGGACCTGGCGACGGACGCCGCCGCCGTGGCTCTGGAGATGCTGCCGCTGCTCACCTCCCCGGCACTGCGCCGTGACGACCGCCAGGCCGTGGCGCGCAGGGCCCTGCTCGGCCGCCGCTACCTCGGTCCGTCACCCGACGGGGCCGCCGCGGACGTGCCGGACCAGCTCGCCGGGACGAGCCTGGGCCGCACGGGCTGTGCGGTCGCCCTCGCGGCGGGGCGCACCGAACAGGCGGCGGCCCTGCTGGAACTCGGCCGCGCCGTGCTGATGAGCCAGGACCTGGAGGCCCGCGGGGACGTGTCGGACCTCGCCGCCGCCCACCCCGACCTCGCCGACGCCTTCACCCGCCTGTCGGAGCGCATGCACGCCGACGCGGACACCGCGGAAGGCGGCGAGCCGGCAGGGGTGCGCGAACGGCACGCGGTCGACGGGCAATGGCGCAGGCTCCTCGACGACATCAGGGCCAGGCCCGGTTTCGGAACGTTCCTCGGGGCCCCGACCGCCGGGCAGATGCGGGCCGAGGCGGCCTGGGGACCGATCGCCCTGATCAACGTCGACCGGCTGCGCTGCGACGCGTTGGTGGTCCGCCACGACGCCATCAGGACCGTACGGCTCGATGTCACGGAGGGGCAGCTCGCCCATGTCGCCGAGGACTTCCTGACCGCCGTCGCCGTGGACCTGGACGCGCCGCCCGCACGGCAGGCGGAGGCGGCCGAGACGGTCTTCACCACCCTCGAACTGCTGTGGGACCGCATCGCCGGGCCCGTGCTCGACGCGGCCGGGCTCGACGAGCCGATTCCCGAGGGCACTCCGAGCGACCGGGTGCCCCGGCTGTGGTGGTCGGCCTCCGGCCCGCTGGCACACCTGCCCCTGCACGCCGCCGGCCACCACCGGCGGGCGGAACTGGGCACGCGGCGGTCGGTGCTGGACCGGGCCGCCTCGTCCTACACGCCGGGCATCCGGGCGCTGCGTCACGCCAGGCAGGCACCGCTGACCCGCGCTCTGACCGGGCCGCATCTGGCGGTGGGCCAGCCGACGGGCGACCACGGAGCCGCCGGAGTGTCCGCCGACGAGATCAGGGCGGTCGCGCGCACCCTGACGGGGCTGCGTGTGCTCGACGGCGCCGCCGCTCGTGTGGACACCGTGCTGTCCGCACTGCCGTCCGCCGCCACCGTCCACTTCGCCTGCCACGGCATCAGCGATCCCACCGATCCGTCACGCAGCCGCCTGGAACTCGCCGACGGACCGCTGGAAGTGGGGAGCGTCGTCCGGCAACGGCTTCCGCTGGCACAGCTGGCGGTGCTGCTCGCCTGCCACACCGCGCGCACCGACCGCCTGCCGGACGAGGCGATCCATCTGACCTCGGCATTCCAGACCGCCGGATACCCGCAGGTGGTCGGCGCCCTGTGGGAAGCCGCTGACCTGGTGTCGCTGCGGCTCACCCGGCACCTGTACCGGTCGCTGCGGCGCTACGGCGGCGGACTCGACGTCACCGACACCGGGAGGGCGCTGCACGGCATCGTACGCGGCCTGCGCGGGCGCTACGCCGACACACCGGCCGTGTGGGCGCCGTACGTGCACACCGGCCGTTGACGAGGAGAACGACGGAAACGACGGAAACGACGGAAACGACGGAAACGATGGAAACGATGGAGGGGAAGCACGAATGAGCGCACCGATCGGGCGGGAGCTGGCGCGGGAAGTGCAGCAGGCGCTGCGTGCCCTGCTCGACTGGCGCCTGCCGCCCGACGCGTGGGACGAGACCGGGCGGCTGCTGACCGAGCTCGGCGCGGCCGTCGGCCGAGGGGACGCGGAGACCCTGGACGCACTGACCGCCCGGCTGGAGACCAGCGGCCGGCGGGTCCTCAGGATGGGCTCCGGCGCACAGGAGCTCGGGGCGGCGGACGGCAAGGTGGCCGCTCCGCAGCCGATCCGGGAACGGGCCGTCGCCGTGCTCCACGCCCTGGAGCGGCCCTCCGGACCCGGTCGTGGCGACACCGGGGCTGCGGCGGGCGGTGCACGACCGTCCAGGACATGAACGAGCGGGAGGAAGGCGGCCGTCCGGGCGCCCCCGCCGGGTGGGGCGGGCGCTGATGGACGCGGCCCTGGCGAACATCGCACTGGGTCTGGTCACCAGCCTGCTGGGTGCCGTTCTGGGATGGCTGTGGAGGGGCGGGCGACGCCGCCGGGCGCTGTACCGTAAGGCGGCCTTCTTCGGGGTACGACCGGGGGAGCGCTGTCTGATGGTCCTCGGCAGCAAGCACGGTTCTCCGGGCAACGCGCATCACCGGGACGCGCGCGCCGGTGTCGAACTGGCGGTGCTGCTCGCGGAGCTGGGCTGCCGGGTGACGGTGGAGGGCGGGACGCTGCTGGGCGGCAACGGGGACCGGACGGAGTTCTGCATCGGCGGTCCGGAGGGGGGAGCCAACCCCCGCACCGGCGGGCATCTGGCTGCCCATCTGCCGGGGGTGTCCATCCGTCCCTTCGGGCCCGGGGACGACTCGGTGGCCATCGACGTCGGCGGGCGGCTGTACCGCTTCGACCGGGGAATCCAGGAGTACGCCCTGGTGGCGCGCTTCACCCCGGCCGAGTCGACCCGGCCGGTCCTCCTGGTCTGCGGCCAGAGCTCGGTGGGCAACCAGGCCGCCGTGGAGTTCCTGCGGCGCGAGTACGCGAAGGTCGCGGCGGCCGTCCAGTCGGCGCAGCGGTTCTGTGTGCTGATCCGGATCGGTCACATCGACACCTACCTGTTCCACCAGGCATCCCTCGAAGGGGACGTGTCGCGGGCGGCCTTCGGACAGGGATGAGCCGGACAGGGATGAGCACCCGGTCGTGGACCGGGTGCTCACCCTACGGGCCGGCGAACGGTGCGGTGACCTCCCCCGGTTCGCTCGAAAGGCCCGTGCACGGGACGGAGGAAACTCCTCCGGACCGACGGCGCGGCGACGGATCGCCTACAGCCGGGGACGGGGCAGCGGAATGAAGGGTTCGAGCTCGTCGCAGATCCAGTGCACGGGCACCTGGAACGCCTCGCCGATCCGGGCGTACAGCTCGTGCAGGGTGGAGGCCCCCAACCAGTCGCGACGGACCCGGGAGCGGTCGGTGTCGTTGTACGGCGCCTCGACGACGGCACGGTAGCCGCCGCCCGCACCGGCCTGGACGTACACCACGTCGGCGTCGGCCTCGGCGGTGACCCGGGCCACGGGCCGCATCTCGCCGGGAGCGAGCGGGGTGATCAGTGTCTCCGCCGTCGGCCGGGGACGGCCGACGAGCCACGGTTCGTCCCGTTGCTCCTGCCAGAAGCGCATGTCGTGCGCGGAGATCCGGCCGGCGGGCACCCCGTGCGAGCGCAGGAACTCCAGGGCGGCCATCCGTACGCGGTCGTAGGCGGGGCTGCGGAAGTCGGATCCGACCAGGTTCCAGATCGTCCTGGCCGCACCGAACAGTGCGAAACCACCCGCCGAGGACACGGCGTCGGCCAATTCGGCCGCGAATTCCTCCGGATCGGACCGGGCGAAGTCCAGGAACGGAGCCTGCAGTTCGCTCCACACGCGGGAAGCGTCGATGGAGACTTCCGAGGGGTCGAATTCAAAACGACCGAACTGCTCCATTCTGGAGGCGACGTCGGGAGGAAAACGCGTCGCCCCCGACATCCCTCGGTAAACGGCCATGGACTCTCCTGGCGTTCGGCCGGAAACGGCACCGACAGCGTTACTGCGACGTGTTTCTGTTTAACAGCGCGCCGAGCGGCGGCACAACGGCTTTGCGGGAAACCGGACGATCGCCGGAAAACCCCGGACCGTCCGCGGGGACCGCTGTGCGCGGGCCCCCCGAATCCCCCGGCCTGTGGAAGACTGGACGGGACGAGCAGGCCTGGCGGACGGGAGTCGTGGCCATGGGGCGTCCTGTCAGGGACATAGAACTCGACGGCTCACCGGTCCGGTTGTTCGCCTTCTGGCTGCGTGACCTGCGCGGCACGGCGGGCCTCACCCTCGAACAGCTCGCGTACCGCACCGGATACGGGCGCACCACGGTGAGCGACGCGATGCGCGGGATCACGTTTCCCTCCCGTCAGGTCGCCCTGGCCGTCGTCGAGGCGTGCGGAGGCGACCGGGAGCGGTGGGCCACGTTCTGGGGCCAGGTCCGGCGGGCCCGCGACCGGGATCCCGCCGCCGGGCCGACGGAGCTGACGCCGCCGCCGTGGGACCCGCCGACCGCCGGTGAGGGCGGCCCGGTGTGTCCGCCGGACTGCGCCCGCACCGATCCGCACGGCTACTACGTGGAGCGGGTCGAGACGCTTCTGCGGCTGGGCGGTTCGTCCCCCGAGGCGGTGGAGCGGCGCGTCGTCGTCTCCACGTGCGGCCGGCTGACCCGCATCCCGCTCGCCTTCAGCGTGCCCCGGCACACCGACGACACCCGGACGACGCACGAGCTGCACGTCTCCCTCGTACAGGGCGGGCAGCTGCGGCGTCCTGAACACCCCTACGAAAGCCACTTCCGGCAGGAACTCGCGCTGCCCGCCCCGCTGCCGGCAGGCCACCGCCACACCTACGTCCTGCGGTTGCGCATTCCGTCGGTGCAGCGCATGGCGCCGCACTTCGTCCATGTCCCGCTGACCCGGAGCGACGGGTTCCGCCTGCGCGTCCACTTCGATGCCGGGCGGCCGCCGGGGACCGTCTGGCGGCTCGACGGGGTCCCCACCGCCGTGATCTACCAGCGCGACCCCGGAACGCCGGAGCTGAGCGTGGCACCGGACGGCACGGTGATCGCCGACTTCACGGACCTGCGGGTGGGCTATGCCTACGGGCTGTGCTGGTCGGACGCCTGAGACCGGCCGGACGCCCGAGGCACGTCGCCACTCGTCGGCGATCCGTCGGCCGGACCGAGCTTGACGCGCACCAGGCGGGCGTCGGGATGGTGCAGTTCCTCGAACACGGCCACTGCCTCCTCGCGCAGCCGACGCGTCCGGTCCTGCCGTCCGAGGGCCGCCTCGGCGTCCGCGAGATGGTCCAGGGCGTGTGCTTCCCGATAGCGGTCGCCCAGCGCGCGGTCGAGGTCGAGCGATGCCTCGTAGTGTGCGACCGCCGTCGCGTGCCGGCCGAGTCCGTGTTCGGCCCGCCCCAGGCACAGCAGGATCGCCGCCTGACCGTCGAGGTGCCAGAGCCGGATGTACAGCTTCAGCGCCTGACCCCCGTGCTCCAGCGCCGCGGCGTGCCGGCCGAGTTGCTCTTCCTGCTGGGCCACGGACGTGAGGCCGTCCGCGAGTGCCAGCGGGTCTCCGGTCCGCTCGGCCATGGCCAGGGCGAGCCGGGCGTGTGGCAGCGCCCGCGCGTGATCGCCGCGCGCGCTGTGCACCCGCACCAGTGAGAGCCGCGCGGCGCGCATGCCCTCGCAGTCCTGCAGGGTCCGGGAGGTGCGCAGCACGGTGCGCAGCAGGTCGAGGGCCTCTTCGAAGCGGTGCAGACGGGACAGGGCGTCGCCGAGACAGCGGGTGGCGGTCGCCCAGGCCCGCCGGTCCTTCGCGCGGTCGGCCGCTTCACGGGCCAGGCGGTGTACGGTGGCGCGCTGGTGGCGCCGGCCCGAGCGGCGCAGGTAGACCGCCAGGGCGTCGGCCAGCTGCCACGCGTAGGGTTCCAGCCCGTCGGACGCGGCGGCCAGGGCGATCAGGGCCTGGAGAGACGTGAGTTCGTGTTCGAACCAGGCCATCGCCTCGCGGTTGTCCTCGATGGCCGGTGACGCCGCGGGGTCCGGGGCGCCGCTCTCGGGCCGCCACGGTGCCAGGCGCCGGTCGGCGTGCCGGGCGGCCCGCAGGCAGTGGCGCAGCAGACGTTCGGTGGCCGCCCGGCGCTCACCCTCCGGCCCGGCTTCCGCGCGTTCCCTGGCATAGATCCGCAGCAGGTCGTGCAGGAGGTACCGGCCGGGCGCGTGCTGCTGGACCAGGTGCGCCGTGGTGAGGGTGTCGAGCAGGGCCCGTGGAGTGCCGGGGGTGCCGAGCAGTGCCGCGCAGGCGGGACCGTCGAAGTCCGGTCCCGGATGGCAGCCGAGCAGCCGGAACAGCCGGGCCGCGGGCGGCGGAAGCAGGTCGTACGACTGGTCGAAGACGGTGCGCAGATCCACGTCGGCGTCCTGGAGCCCCAGCACGTCCAGCCGTGCGCGCGCCTCGCGGAGCTCGGCGACCAGGTGGGCGTAGGAGTCGTCGGGACCGACCGTGACCCGGGCCGCGGCCACACTCAGCGCCAGCGGCAGCCGGGCGCACAGGTCGACCAGCTCGACGGTCGCCCGTGTCTCGCGGGCCACCCGCTCGGCACCGATCCGCTGGGCGAGCAGGGCGTGGGCGTCGTACCGGGGGAGCACGTCCAGTGTGATGCGACGCGCTCCCTCCCGGACCACCAGACCGTCCAGCCGGTTGCGGCTGGTGACGATCGCCACCGATCCAGGGCCGCCGGGGAGCAGCGGACGCACCTGCTCGGCGGAGCGGGCGTTGTCCAGGAGCAGCAGGACCCTGCGGTCCGCGAGCAGGGTGCGCAGCAGTGCCGAGGCTGCGAGCAGATCCGCGGGGACGGCCGCGGGCGCGACCCCCAGGCCCTGGAGGAACCCGTGCAACGCCTCGCTGGGATCCATCGGCTCCTCGGCGCCGAACCCGCGCAGACCGACGTGCAGTTGCCCGTCCGGGAACCGGTCGCGGATCTGGTGCGCCCAGTGCACGGCGAGCGTGGTCTTGCCGACTCCGGCGGTTCCCTCGACGGTGATGATGACCCCGGGTCCGGTCGCCGGTGCCGGCCCCGCGCCCAGCAAGCCCTGGAGACGGGTCAGTTCGGCCCTGCGCCCCACGAACCCAGCGGTGGGCGGCGGCAATTGGCGGGGAACCGGGCGGCCGGCGGGGCGCTGCCGCGGGGCGCGGGTCACGGTGGGGCGCACCCGCCGGGCCGTCTCCGCCGCATCCCGCAGGGTGCCGAGCCGGCCGGCCTCCGCACCCGTGACGCCGAGCGCGCCCAGCAGCGCGTCGAACACGTCGCCGCCCGGCAGCGTCGTCCCGTTCAGGTAGGCGTACAGGCTGCTGACGGACACGTTCAGCCGACGGGCGAGTTCGGCGCGGTCCATGCCGTGGCCGCGCCGCTTCTCGGCTCGGATCAGGGCCCGGTTCAGCTCGGTGGCGAGCTGCTGCAGCAGCCCCGACCGGTCGTCATCGGCCCGTCCGGCGCCGCCGCCCGGTGTTGCTGAGGCTGTGCGACGGTCACCTGTGCCCACCGTGCGCTCCAGAGCTTTCCAGTGTGTTCCAGAGCACCGGCTGCCGGTGCCCGCCCGAGTGGTCCCCTGGGACTGCTCGGCGGGCCTCTTCCGCCGACCGATTCACAAGGGGGGCAGAAGCCGTGCAGACCCACTGAGCCGCGCCCACCGGTGGCGGTGGAGCCGGCTCCGGTCCCGTGGTCCGCTCCGGACGACGGGACCGGGCCGAGGCACCTGGCCACCGGGCAGGCCGACGGAGCCCGACCGCGGCGCCGCACGGGACCCGCTGCCGTCGGCCCATCGTGCCGCTCACTCCTCGTCGTCCATTCCGTGCCGGCATCTCAGCACCCGATCCGCGGCGGTGCTCCACGGCATCCGGTCCGCCATGCGTTTGCGCAGGTCCCCGGCGCGTACAAAGGCACCGGGCAGGTCGTACATGACCGAGGAGATCACCCGCGCCCATCGGTCGACGTCCTGTTCGATCCGGTTGCGACCGGCGTCGACCCTGATCACCACCCGCTCCGCCTCCTCGGCCGGCAGCGTGGCGTGCAGCAGCATTCCGAGTCCGCTGCGCCCGCTGACCAGGACCGGAACGCCGGCGATGACGGCCTCCAGGCCCACCAGGCCGAACGCCTCCGCCCGCGAGGGCATCAGGACGAGCGCCGCTCCGGCCACCTCCTGCGCGATCCGGCGCGGATCGGCGATGTAGGGCAGGACGCTGACGTCGACGGCGGACTCGTTCACCCAGTCCGACGCGCGTGCGTGCAACTCGGCGGACTGGCCGTCCTGGGCTCCGCGCACCACGAGCTGCCATCGACCGGGCCGGCTCTGTTCCGGTACCGCCCGCCCCACCGCGCGGCAGGCGATGTCCAGTCCCTTGATGGTCTCGTCCTTCAGACGGCCCAGGATCAGGATCCGTGGCACCGTGCCGGATGGCGGAGGGCCTTGGGCGGTCGGGCCCGCGTCGAAGCCGGGGTCGATCCGCAGGGGCGGCCCCAGGTCGCCGAAGCCGGGTACCCGCCGCCGTTCGATGAGGGTCGCCCACAGTCGCGGTCCGATCGCCACCGTGCGCCATGCCCCGCGGCAGAGCTCGAGTTCGAGTGTGGTCCGCTCGTCGACGAGGGCGCCGACATCCCCCTCGGGGCGCGCGGCCCGGTTCCATTCGGCCTGCTCCGGTTCGACGTGGAGGACCTGCAGCCGTTTCACGCCGGGGAAGTGGTCTTCGGCCTGTGCCCGGGCCGCCGAGCCGCTGACCCGTCCGTGCCCGATGATCAGATCGGGTACCCACCCCGCGGGCAGCGGGGGGCGCCGCATCAGTGCCTCACGGCCGGAGTGGCCGGGTCTCCCCGTGTCCAGCAGCCGCACGCCGAGGTCCCGCGCGTCCGCCCGCTCCTCCTCGTCCGACGTCACCACCAGGACCGTGACGTCCGCGCCCGCTCGGGCGAGGGCCGCGCACAGGAGCCGGTTGAGAGTGGACAGGCCGCCGTTGGCGGGGAACCACTCGTCGGCGACGGCGAGCACCCGCACGTCCTCGTCGTCCTCGTCGTCCTCGTTGCACTCGGGCGCGTCGTCCTCGGCGTGCTCGGACGGACCCGGCTCCTCGCGCGTGTCGGCCGCCGCGAGATCACGCGGGTCCGGCGCGGTGGTGTCGCGCGGTGCGGTGGTGTCGGGCGGTGCGGGCTGTCGCAGTCCCAGTTCGGCGTGCACCACGGTGTCCTCCAGCGTGCGCGTGAACCATGCGGCAAGCGCCCGGTCGTCGTCCAGTACCTCTGTGCCGGCCACCTCGGCGCCGTGCGTGTCGCGCCATCTGCCCAGCGCCTGCAGGGCGTTGTCCCAGGCGGCGTCCACGCAGCGCCGCATCGCGTGCAACTGCTCGACGGGATCGGACAGTTCCCGGTATCCCGCCGCGGTGGCGAACGGCACCCGGATCAGGGCGCGCGGCGCCGTACCGGTGGACGTCGACCAGTCGCCGCGCAGCCTGCCGTACACGGCGAGTTGATAGCGCAGGACACTCGTGTGCATCAGGTAGCGGATGAACGGCGGCATCTCCGGCCCGCCGTCGGCGGACCACGCCCAGGCCCCGAGCCGGTTGTCGTGTCCGGCCGGGACGAGCATGCGCAGGCGCCGTACGGGATCCGTGTCGTGTGCCGGGCGCGGGGACGCCGGCCGTAGCACGTCAGCCCCGTCGACGGGCGCCTTGCCGAGCAGCAGCGTCACGGCGCCGACCCGGGCCGACGTCACGGGGCCGACGATCCGCTCCACGCGCCGTTCCAGGTCGGGCCAGGTCCGGTCGGGTGCCGCGCCGAGGAGCAGCGACACGTTCAGCACATCCTGGTCGAGGCGCAGCACCGCCTGGTCGAGCCCGTCGGCGGACTGCACGGCCGCCAAGGGCAGCGATCCGTCCAACGGCGCGCGGGGCAGGCCGGCCGGGAATTCCACGGGAAGGGCCTGGAACACGGAGGTGTGGGCCTCCTGATGCCTGCGGAAGCGGTCCCACACCCCGGCCAGGGTCGTCCGGCCGGTGTCGGAGGGTGTCCCGTCGAGGGGGACGAAGACGTGGGCGGCGATTTCCTGTTCCGCCACGACGTAGTCGGTCACGCCGCGGTTCACCCCCGTGCTGCGCGGAGCCGTCGCTACATTGACTCCATGCATTCTAGGGGCGGTTCACCCGAAACAGGCATCTCTCAGGAGATTCGCGGCCGGGCCCGCTCGGTGCTGGGCGACCTCCTGGAGTGGCGGCTTCCGGCCCATGTGTGGGAACGCCCCGGTCGCGTCGTGGAGGACATGGCCGCGTCCTGGACCGCCGGCGACGAGGACGCGCTCGACGTGGCCACCGCCCGACTGGAGGTACTGAGCCCGCACCGGGTCAGGCGGATGCGGGACACGGCCGGCGTCCCGCCCTGCGCCGGCCTACGGGAACGTGTGGTCGCCCTCGTCCATGCCATGGACGGTGACCGGGCCGGGGATCCGCGCTCGGCGTCCGCGCCGGACGCGGACGAGGACGGGCTGCGGCGCTGAGGGAACCGGCGCGCGTAGGCTCCCTGCCCGCCTCACGCACAAGCCGGCGAAGCCTGCTGTGTGCGCACGGCTCGGGTTCACTGCTCGCGCGGTTCCTGGGTGTCGGAGGAGGCGGGGGGAAGGTGCTCCGCCCTTGATTTCCGCTTGATCTTCGTGGGGCGCAGCGCCTGGGGGAGTACAAACCACAGCCCTGTGAAGATCAGCACGGTGATGAGTGTGACGCACAGTCCTGCGGGACGTCCGAGTGCGACGTCGGAAACGAGCAGGACGGCCCCGTTCAAAGTGAGGGCGAGGCATGCCTGACCGATCTTGGCGAGATGTGCCGCTATGGGGATGATGTTTGGTTTTGAACCGCTGTGGCCCATGCGGCGGTGCAAGGTGATCGGGGTCGCGATGATGGCGGTCGTGATGACAGTGAGTAGCAGCGTCGCCATGTAGACGCCGACGTCGAAGTCGTCGAGTTGAGTGAAGCGCCCGGTGAAGGCGAGACCGAGAAGGAAGGCGAAGAGGATCTGGACGCCTGTCAGGACCGCCCGCAGCTCGTCGCGGACCTCCTGCAAGGTGAGCTCACGCACCCCTCGGGCGCTTACGCGGCGCTGTGCCTTCAGGTGACGTGGGATCGGCATGAGCGTCCTTTGTGGCGTCCCGGCGGAGGCTGGCGCGTGACAGAGCGACGTCCCCGCAGTGGTGGAGGGCCGGGGCCTCTGCGCGGGCGCATCGCGCGCCGCTGTCCAGCCTAGGTCGACGGGCTGCGGACGGCATGTGGTGATCGCGTGACGTTCCTTCGGCCTTGGCGGCGGTAGACCTGCGTTGGTCGTGCTCGTCCTTGGGGCCGCGTCCGCTCGGTAGCGCTTCTGTGCGGCACTTCAATGGCTGGGCATTCGTCGCGCCACCTCCGGATGACGGGTCTGGGAGAAGACAGCTGACTGAAGCGACGAGCAGTGCGCCGGGTACGTGGGCGCCCGGGGCACCGGCCTGCGAAACCTGCCCCTGCACGAGGCCGCGCAGAACAAGATCTGGCTGGAGACCGTGCAGATTGCCCTCGACCTGCTGAAGCGCGGGGCCGCCCTCGCGGAAAGCGGCCCCGCGCCGTTCGGTACCGCTCTCTGAACTACTCGATGTTGATCTTGAATGTGCTGGTCGTGTTGCGGATGTCCTGGGCGTTGCCGCTCATCCGCAGGTTGCGGAAGGTGGCTTCACCGACGGCGGGGCCCTGACCGGGCTCCGGCAGCTCGTTGGCCCAGATGCCGAAGCCGGACTTGGCGTCGAACGTGTCGCCGCTCTTCTTGGAGTTGGAGATGGAGATGTCGGTGAAGATCGTGTCCTTCACCGGGAACTGCGGCTGGCCACCGACGTAGTTGGTCTGGAACATCACGCCTCCGTAGGTGGAGTCGTCGATGTCGACGTCGTTGACCCGGATCCCCTGGAAGACCTTCGAGGCGGAGAACGCCCAGATCGCGGGGAAGACCTGCGAGCCCCAGAAGTGGCCGCCCGTCCTTTCCAGGGAGACGTTCTCGATCGTCGTGGGCTCGGTCCCGAAGCCGTTCATCGGGTAGCCGAAGTCCAGCGAGGAGATCGTGATGCCGGAGTAGACCAGGGTGTCGGCGACGCGGATGTTGCGGAAGGTGTTGTTGTAGCCGCCGTACACGGCGATCCCGGCCGCCCGCCAGGTGAGCGTCGACGTCAGGTTCTCGTAGAGGTTGTTCTTCTCGTCGGCGCCGCCGGCGTCGATCGCCGAGAACAGGGCGAAGCTGTCGTCGCCCGTGGCGCGGGCGTCGTTGTTGACCACGTGGTTGTCCGTGGAACCGTTCGTCATGTTGATGCCGTCGGCGAACATGTCACGGATGCGGGAGTTCTTGATGGTCATGTTGTCGGTGTTGGCACCCCAGTAGAGGCACACCATGTGCTCGACCCAGATGTCGTCGATGGTGATGTCGGCGACGTTGGAGAAGTCGAACACCTTGCCCGGACCGTCGATCCGGGACGTGTAGTTGCCGAAGTAGGAGAAGCCGGTGAACGACGAGCCGTTCGCGCTGGCCTCGGCCCGGAAGCCCACGTCGGTGTTCTCCTGGGAAGAGGGGGCATGGAAGCGGGTGAACCACGGCCCGGCCCCCACGACCTTGACCGCCTTGCCGTAGACCTGGAACTTGCTCGAGGTCTCGTAGTCGCCGGCGGGCAGGTAGACGCCGACGAGCTTGCCCGTGGTGTCCATGCGGACCTTGTCGAGCGCGTTCTGCACGTCCTGGTGCGAGAAGCCGGCCGGGACCGTGTAGGCGGCCGGGTCCGGGTTCGGGGCCGCCGTCGCCTGCTCGGTGTTGATGAAGTCGATGGCGTAGGTGGAGGTGTTGGCCGCGTCCTTCTGCAGCCGGATCCTGGAACCGGCCGGCACGGTCTTGCCGAGCAGCAGGTTCGCCTCGTCGTAGATGTGGCGCGGGGCGCCGGAGCCGGGCGAGTTGCCGGGCGCGGTCTCGTTGCCGTAGAGCCAGGCGTACTTCGAGGTGAGGTCGATCGCCTTGAGGAACTGGCCGTCCACGTACACGTTGAGCGTCGTGTCGGTGCCGTCGGGGATCGAGAAGCGGGTCACCAGCGTGTTGGTCTCCGCTCGGGTGGTCCACTCGACGTACTGGCCGGTCCCGGTGAGGGTCACCGCCTTGCGGCCGCTCGCCTCGCCGGCGATGTCGCCGATGGTCCGGTTCGGGCCGACGACCTTGGCGCCGCCGCCGACCGTGCCGTCCTCGGCCTCGTACATGTCGTACGGCATGTCCGCGCCGCGGCCGACGAACAGGGGCTGCGTGGTGGTGTTGTTCGTCCGCTTGACCGGCAGTTCGTTGGCGTCGTCGGCGATGACCGTCTTGACGGTGTACTTGCCGTTGACGGCCGTCCACGAGCCGAGGCTGATCGGTGCGGTGGTCTGGCCCGCCGCGATGGCGCCGTTGTAGGAGCCGCTGAGCGTCTTGACGGTGGCGCCGCCCGAGTCCTGGACCGTCAGTGTGACGCCGTGGGCACCGGAGGCGGAGGCCACCGTCCCCTGGTTCTTGATCGCGACGGTGAACCTGACCTCGTCACCGGCCGAGGCACTGGACGGGGTCCAGGCGACCGGGGCGGCAAGCAGGTCGGAGCTGGAGACGGGTTTGACGACGAGGGCGTCGGAGCGGGTGAAGACGTTGTTCGCCTCGTTCTGCTCGATGACCTTGTTCGACGGGTCCACCTCGGCGCCGACCGGGTAGCTGCCCGCGTCGCGGGTGCCGATGCTCGCGGTGACCGTCTTCGACTCACCGGCCGCGAGGGCGGGGACGTCCGCCGTGGCGGCCTTCGTGCCGCCGAGCGTGAAGTTCAGGTCGGTGGCCTTGGCCGCCTTGCTGCCGCTGTTGGTGACGGTGGCCGTCAGGCTGATGGCGTCCGACTCGACGGGCGCGGCAGGTGAGTTGGTGATGCCGGTGACCTTCAGGTCCGGGTTGGCGGCCGGGGTGCCGATCACCTGCAACTCGCCGACCTGCCCGCCCGGGGCACCGGAGTTGGCGGTGAACTTGAGCTGGATGTCGGCGGCGGCGCCGGAGACCGGGATGGTCACCGTGTTGCCGGTGGCCGGGTTGAACGTGTAGTCCTTCGCCGCGACGAGGCTCGTGAAGACCGTGGCGTCCTGGTCGCGTCCGAGCACCTGGATGTTCTGCGTGCGCGTGGACCAGGCCGGGTCCGGGTTGAGCTTGACGACGACCTGGCTGAGGTCCGCGTTGGCACCCAGCTTGGTGGTGAGGGTGGCGGGGTAGGCGCCGCCCCCGCTCTCCCAATAGGTGCTGGTCTGGCCGTCGTTGGCATTGGTGGCGACGTACGTGAAGACGTACGACGAGGCCTCGATGGGCTTGCCCTCGGCGAGGTTGGAGCCGGAACCGGTCGAGCCGGTCCGGGTGACGCTGTTGCTCGCCACCGACACGTTCCCGGCGGCGTCCTTCGCCTTCACGTAGTACGTGACCGTGGCCGTCGTCGACGGGGTGTCGGTGTACGTCGTCACATCGCCCGCCACGGTCTTGACGAGCTGGTCGTTGGCGTAGACGTCGTAGCCGGTGACCTGGACGTTGTCGCTCGACGCCTGCCAGGTGAGCTTCACGTCGCTGCCGGACTGCGTGTAGGCGAGGTTTCCGGGTGCCGTGGGGGCCTGGGTGTCGCCGCCGGATCCCTTGCGGGTGACGCTGTTGCTGTTGGCGGAGACGTTGCCCGCGGCGTCCTTTGCCCGTACGTAGTACGTGATGTCGCTGCCGGCCGGCTGGGTGTCGGTGTAGGTCAGGACGTTTCCGGCGACGCTCGCCCGCAACTGGCCGCCCGCGTAGATGTCGTAGCCGGTCACGGCCGTGTCGTCGGTGGCCGCGCTCCAGGTCAGCTTGATCTGGCCGGTGGCCGGCTCGGTGTAACTCAGGTTGGACGGCGCGGTGGGCGCCTGGGTGTCGCCGGTCGCGGGTCCGTAGACCTCGAGCTCGGACGCCTGCCCGGCGGGCCAGCCGGTGTTGGCGGTGAAGAGCACGCGCACGTACCGCGTGGTGGTCGTGTCGAAGGTGATGGTCGTCGACTGGTCGTTGGAGCTGTCGAAGGTGTACGCCTTCGAAGCCGTGAGGTCGGTGAAGTTCTGATTGTCGGTCGAGCCCTGGATCTTGAGCGTCTGGCTGCGGCTCGGCCAGCCGCTGGGCAGCCGCAGCGTCACCTGGTTCACCTGGACCGACGAGCCGAGGTCGACCTTCAGCCACTGCGGGAAGGCGTTGTTGGTGCTCTCCCAGTAGGTGTTGCGGTTGCCGTCACCGGCGTTCGCCGCGCCGTAGACGTCGGCGTGCCCGCTCTCGCTGAAGGCTTTGCCCAGGGCGAGGTTGGGGGTCGAGGCGGCGGCCGTGAGGACCTGCATCTCGGCGAGCTGGGCGGTGGAAGCGACCGAGTTGCGGCTGAAGTCGGCCCGCACGTACCGGGCGAGGGTCGCGGGGAAGGAGATCTTCACCGTGTTTCCGTTGCCGGGGCTGAAGACGTACTGCGCCGACGACTTGAGCGTGGCGAAGCTCTTTCCGTCGGAGCTGCCTTGCAGCGCCAGCGTCTGCTTGCGGGTCTGCCAGTCCTCGGGCAGACGCAACACGACCTGGCGGACACGCTTGGTCCGCCCGAGGTCGGTCTGCACCCACTGGGCCGACTTCTTACCGGCCTGCCAATAGGTGTCGGCGTCGCCGTCGGTGACGTTGGCGGCCGAGTGTGCGCGAAGGGCGCTGCCGGCCTTGGTCGCAGCGTCAGCGGCGACGTTGGGACCGCCGGCAGCGTGCGCGCCGACGGCGGGCATGCCCAGAACCAGGACGGCGGAGGCAAGCGCGGCGGTTGCCACGCGCCGTCTCCAGGATCGCGGCTTGTGTCGAATCATGCGGGGTCACTCCCTGCGGAGGTGCGCGCGCCGGAAGGGGCGGCGAGGGCGGCTCGTGCCTGGGCAGAGCGGTGGCGCGGGTGCGACAGGACGGCAAGAGCCGTCCATATGCAGACGCACGATCTCCACGAGGAGAGCGTGCGCAGCTTCTTGCAGTGTTTCATCGCAATATTGCAGAGCAAAATAAGTCCGTCTACAGTGCGAGCGGCACAACTTTCACCGGCGGCACCTGGACCTCGGCGGAGCGCCAGAGGGGAACTTGGTGGAGCGCCGAAGGGAGACTTGGCGGGTCTCGCACTACTGGGCCCGCCGCCCGGGGCACACACGTGAGGGCCTTGCACGCGCTCTGCAATTGGACGCAAGGAGCGCAAATTATTGCGCGCCCTGCGTCATCATGTGTCTCACATTTGCGCACACCTCCGGCGGCGCCGGCATGGCCACCTACCCCGCAACGCAGAGCACTTCAGGCGCCGCCCGGCGAAGTGACGCGCGGTCTTCTGCTGGTTTGCGTCCCCGCCTTCCAGCCGCAGCCCCTCACGTCCGCCGGGAGTGAAGAAGGACACCATGTACGCCTGCTCGTCGGTGAGGTTCCGGCGACGCACCGGCGGCCAGAACTCAGGCCTCTCGCCGGGAACGGGGAGCGCGGCCTGGCGCTGGGCCCGGTCCTCGTACGCGAAGACATCGACATGGTGATCCTGCCCGAGGAAGCGGACTTGAGCCTGCCCGCCGACAAGGCCTGAGCGAGGCCGGCGCAGCAACGGTGCTCGGGCCGGGAGATCGACGGCCCGAGCACCTTCTGGGCATGTGGCATGCGCGGCAGCGCCGACGGGGCCCTCTCCGTCACGAAATGAGAAGACATCGCCCATGCCGGAGGGCGGACTTCAGGTCTCCGGCGAATCGTCAGAACGTCAGAACACCTTCAAGGTGAGGTTCTCGATGGCATCGCGGTCGATGCGGTAGCCCAGGCCGGGGTTCTTCGGGGCTTCGAGGTAGCCGTCCTTGCCGACTCTCGGCACGTCGGCCATGCCCATGCTCAAGAGGGTTTCCGGAACGATGACCTCCGCGAAGCGGATTTCAAGACGTGTGACAGGCCGCCGGCGTACTCGCCGAGGTTGCGGACGTAGAAGCCGATGCCCGACTTCAGGTAGTCGCGCAGAGCCGGAAAGCCGACGTAGTTCTGCTCGCCCACCGCCAGCGGGGTCCTGAGCTTGCTGCTGAGGTATGCCAACCCGCTCAGATCGTAGTCCGAGATGGGGTTCTCGTACCAGAAATAGCCCAGCTCGTCGAGTGCGTAGCCGACCTGGAGGGCATCGGGGAGGTTGTATGCGCACACCGGGTCGATCATGAGGTCGATGTCGGGGAACTCCGAGCGGAGGGCTCGTACCAGTCCGACGTCGCGCTTCGCTTCGCCGAAGGGGTGCACCTTGGCTGCGGTGTAGCCCTGGGCGACGGCGTCCGAGATGACCTTGATGTAGCCGTCGACGGTCGGGGTGGGTGCCTGCCTGACGTCCGTCGGAGGCCCTTCGTACACCCACGCCTTGAACGCACGCACGACACCGGCGACCACGACGTCGCCCTTCTCGGCGTCCGCCAGCAGGTCGGCGACGGTGAGGAGGGGCACGGCGGCATTGCCGGGTGCCGCCGCGCCGTCCACCGGCTGTTGTCCCGCGCGCAAGACAGCGCCGTCCGGTAGATCCGCGGTCGAGCGGTCGAGGGATTCCAGTGCGGACAGGACGAAGGCCTGGAGCGAGTCCCAGTGGGGGCCGGGTTCACGCGTGCCGAGTCTCGCGAAGCGCGTCGCGTCGGCAAGTAGCGCGTCGTGGCCGGGCGGAACCGCGCCTGGTCCGTCCGGAGCGGCTCTGAGGACCCACAGTTGGAGTGAGACGCTGAAGCCCACTTGGATTTCGACGTCACGCCGCGGCGCGGGCCGGAAAGAACTTCCGGCCCGCGCTCTGTCGGTCGGTCGTCGGCCGCCGGTCGTCAGCCGAGCAGCTTGCTCGCCAGCGTCGCGGCGTTGTACGAGCCCCAGCCGGTGGTGAAGTCCCAGCCGGTGGCCGCGGAGTAGGCGCCGTTGCTGCCGCTGGTGATGTCGTGGAAGCCGGTGCCGCTCGCCGAGTAGAGGGCGGGGTTGGCGAAGCCGAGGTTCGCCTTGCCGGCCGCCGTGGCCTGCTGGTTGTAGAGGGCCGCGAACGCCGCCCACTCCGGCGCCGCGGCGCTGGTGCCGCCCACCGAGGTCCAGGAACCCTGCGAGTAGACCGAGACGCCCGGGCTCGGGTTGGCGTGGGCCGAGACGTCCGGCACCTGGCGGTAGCCGCCGCCGGCGCTCTTCTGCACCGCCGTCTGCCAGCTCGGGATCTTGAAGACGGAGGACTTGCCGCCACCGCCTCCGGACCAGGCCACCTCCTTGCTCCAGGCGTTGGACGAGGTGACGGTCAGCTTGGTGCCGCCGACGCCGGTGACGTACGGGTCGCTGGCCGGGTAGTCGACGGAGGTGCCGCCGTTGCCCGCGTCGTCGGAGCCGTCGTCGCCGGAGGCCGCGTAGAAGCCGAGGCCCTGGGCGGCGCCGGCCTTGAAGACGGCGTCGACCGCGTTGATGTTGGACGTGGTGCGGGCGCTCTCGGCGGCACCCCAGCTGATCGAGGTGGTCGGAATGCCGCTGTCGACGATGGCCTGGTAGGTGTCGACCTCGCCCGCGTCGGAGTTGGGTCCCTCGAAGACGGTGACGTTCGCCTTGGGGGCGATCGCGTGCAGGACCTCGATGTCCAGCTCGACCTCGACCTGGCCGTCGCCGAGCGTGCCGGAGCCGCCGTCCACGTTCTGCACGGTCGGGGTGGGCGAACCCAGGCTGTAGTAGTTGTCGTAGGCGGTGATGTTGGACTGCTGGAAGCCGTCGAACTCGATCAGCGCGATCTTCTGGCCGCTGCCGGTGTACGTCCCGGAGACGTTGTACCCGCCCTTGAGCTGGGCCGGCGTGTACCCGCCGCCGGGGCCGTTGTGCGGGCTGACGGTGTGCGGCGTCGCCTGGTGGTGCAGTTGGACGCGGTTGTTGAGGCCCGCCACGTCGCTGACGAGGGAGGCGATGGCGCTCGGCAGCGTCGGCGCGCTGTCGTTGGCGTAGAAGGAACGCCCGGTCTTCGCGTCCTTCCAGGTGGACAGCTTGGTGCCGAAGGCCTTCTCCAGCTGGGCGGCGGTGCCGCCGGCGTCGACCAGCAGGTTGCCGGAGTGGACCTTGCGGACGGTCACGCCCTGGGCGCGCAGATAGTCCTTGAGCTGCTTGATCTCCGCGTCGGTCCGGCCGAAGCGGGCGGCGAACTGGCGCTTCGTCAGGTAGTGGCCGTACGAACTCGACCGCGGGTCACTGACCTTGGCGACGAAGGTGTCAAGTGCCGTGCCGCCTCTGGGGGACAGACTGATCGCCACCGATATGCGCTTGCCGGCCGCGACCTTCCCGGTGCGGGCGGCGCTCTGCTTCAGGCCCGGCAGGACGTCTCCGGCGATGGCGGCACGGGGTGCGTGGGGCTGCGCGCCGTTCGCGGCATGGGCGGCGGGGACGACCGCGGTGACCAGGGCCGGCGCGGCGACCAGACCGAGCAGTTTCAGACGTGACTTCACTGAAGTCCTCCGGGAGGTGGGGGAGTTGCTCCGGAAGCGGAACGGCTTCACCGTAGAAAGACCGGCCCCACCCCCATAAGCGGGGGAACCCTTGCTTCACGTGTTAACAACCGATGTCACGTCAACGGCGCGTGTCGAGAGCACGGCGGCCCTGTGTACGGCTGGGCCGGCCTACCATCACGGCCCGCTCCGGGACGTCCACTTGGCCGTCGCCGTCGGAGTCGACGGCCGCCCCGGAGGCGAGGACCGCGACGGCCATCGCGTGCGCGAGCGCGGTGCGTGAGCGGACGCCGATCTTGCGGTAGACCCGCGACAGTGTCCCTTCCACCGTCTTGACGCTGATGAACAGCTTCGCGGCGACTTCCCGGTTGGTGGCCCCGCCGCCGACCAGCTCGGCGATCCTGGCCTCGGTGGGCGTGAGTTCGGGTCCGCCCGCGCCCGCCTCACCGCTGCGGTCCGCGGCGTCCAGCCGCGACAGCTCGTCCCTGGCCCGCGCCGCCAGCGGAGCGGCGCCGATCCGTGTGGCGGTCTGCAGCGCCTCGCCGAGCGCCGCACGCGCCGCGCTCCTGCGGCGCGAGCGGCGCTCGACCGCGCCCAGTGCAATCAGGGAGCGCACCAGCTCGACGGGCAGGGGAAGTTGACGTAGCCGGTCCGTGGCGGCACGCAGCCGCGCCGCACCCTCCTTCGCCCGGCCGGTCCCCGCCTCGCGCAGCCCCTCCGCCCGTTCCAGAGCCGCCGGCACGCTGCCGGGCGTATCAGCGGTCACACGAGCGTAGGCTTCGCGGACGACTGCCTCGGCCTCGTCCGTCTCGCCGAGGAGGACCAGGGCTTCGGCCAGGTCGCCGTACCAGTGCAGCAGCGGCGGGTCGGCGGCGCACATGGCGTTGCCGAGTTCTCTGACGCGCTGCAGCGCCTCGACCGCGGAGGCAGCCCCCCGTGGGTCGCCGGCGAGCAGTTCGGCCTGCCCGAGCACGGCCAGCGCGCGCAGCAGGAACAGCCGGTCGCCGTCGGCTTCCGAGGCGCGTACGGCCTGCTCGGCCAGCTGCCGGGCCTCCTCGGCGGTGCCGCCCGCGGTGGCCGCAAGCGCGGCCGCGTACAGCGCGGGAGCCGTCTGGGACATGGCGTGCGAGGCGCGCGCCGCGGTGTGCAGTGCCTCGCGGCAGTGTCCGGCCCGCACCTGGATCCGGGTGAGTGACACCAGCGTCGCCACGGCCTCCTCGACGCCGGCGAACTCGTCGACAACGGGGAGGAGTTCGGCGAGCTGCTCCCGTGCCTCGGTCACCCTGTCGGCGTCCAGGGCGAGGATCGCCCGCATCCGGATCAGCCGCCAGCTCTGCGGACCGCCGTCGGCGCCGCCGGCCAGGGCGAGCGCCTCCTCCAGCGCGATGTCCGCCGCAACCGGATCGCCGGCCAGGGACCGAGCCCGGGCGTAAGTGGCGAGTGCCCCGATCCGGGTCTCCGTGTCTCCCACCACGGCGGCCTGTCGGGCAGCGCGCCGGGCATGCCGGGCGGCCTCCTCCAACTCCCCGCACAGCAGACCGCGTACGGCCGCCCAGTGGTGCAGCCATCCTTCGGCCTCCGGATCGCCGACGGCGTCCCGGAGGCCGTCCTGGATCAGCGCATGGGCACCCTCCAGCGCCTGCCCGGCGTTGCGCAGCAGAACCAGCCGGGCCCGCACCCGACGGCGTGCCGAGCCCGATGCGGCGAGGACCGTCCCGGCGGCTTCGGCCGCCTCGTCCAGTTGTCCGGCGTCGCACGCGTACTCCGCCGCGGCCAGCAGCCGGTCGTCCCGGTCCGCGGGCCGGTCGCCGGGGGTACGGCGGGCAGCGAGCCCGGCCAGTTCGCAGGCGGCGCCGAGCGCGCCGTCGCGGCGCGCGTACTCCGCCGCGGACATCAGTGCGCGGGCGGTGTCCTCATCCGGGTGCGGGTGGGCGTGAGCGAGATGGCGGGCCTGTTGGACGGGTTCGCTGATCGCGCGGGCCAGCAGCGCGTGCGCCTGCCGGCGGTCGTGCTCCGGGGCGTCGGCATAGACGGCGGCCCGGAGCAGCGGATGCCGGAAACGTATGGTTCCGCCGGCGTCGGTCGTCGCCACGCCGAGTCGCTCGGCCTCCGCCAGGTCCGCCGCGGGCTCGGGGAGCCCGGCGGCACACAGCAGGGTGAGGTCGGGGCGAGCGGCGGCGCTCGTGACCAGGAGCGTGCGCCGCGCCGTCTCCGGCAGCGTGCGTGCCCGGCCCAGCAGCAGGGTGCGCAGTCTTCGGGGCACGGGCGGCGTCGGTCCGAAGGCCGTGGGCGCGGGGCCGCGCAGGGCCGATGCACGCCCCAACTCCAGTGCGTACAAAGGGTTTCCAGCCGCGGTGTCCTGGATCGTGCGCAGCACTTCCGAGGGCAGGTCGGTACCGGTGCCGGCGCGCACGAGACGGGCCACCTCGTCGTCCGTCAGCGGCGGCACCGGGAGTTCGGTGGTGCCTGGCGGGCAGCAGCGCAGTCGCTCGGGCTGTTCACCGTCCGCCACACGCTCGGCGGCGACCACCCGTACGTCCAGGGCGCCGAGGCGGCGTACGACGAAGGCCAGCACTTCGGCGGTGAACTCGTCGAGCCACTGCAGGCCGTCGAGGACCAGCACGACGGGGCCGGCGGCGGCCAGAGTGCGCAGGACGTCGAGAACGCCGACGCGCAGCGCGAGACGGCTGCGGCCGTCCGCCGGTTCCGGGCCGTGCAGCAGGGCCGCCCTGATCGCCGCTCGGGGCTCGGGCGCGAGGGCCTCCAGGCAGCTCTCCGGGACCCGCGCGAACAGGTCGACGAGCGCGGCGAACGGGAGCCCGGCGTCCTCCTCCGCGGGCGAGCAGTCCAGCACGGTGCCGGTCGGCGGGGCATGCGCCGCCAGGGACGCCGTAAGGGCTGCCACGAGCATGGACTTGCCGATCCCCATGGGCCCGTGGAAGAGCACTCCGGGACGGGCCGTCAGTTCGGCCCGGGCGGCGTCGAGCAGTTCGTGGCGCCCGGTCAGTGACCGTGCTCCCACTGCAGCCGCCCATCCATGGCATCCGAGGTTTTCGTCCGTGACCCGTCCAGCGACGGGTTACACCCGGCACCGACGGCGGAACCATCGGTACGGAGAGTGCGGCGGGCCCCGGGACGCAGGATCATGTGTTCATGACAACTTGCGCGGATTCGCCTTGTCAATGACGGCCGTCACGTGGTCCACGGTGTGGTGCGCGGCCCGAGCCCGCGACGTGTCCGGTGGATGTGCGAGCTGATCGAGCGGCCGCGGCCGCTGGACCAGTGGGCCACGCCCGTGCGCAGGTCCGCACGGGGTCGGCGGGGTGAGGGCGGTCGCAGCGCCGTCGGCCGGCCCTCCCCTCACAGGGGCATGTCCTGGGCGTCGTGGCGAGCCGGCCGTGCCCGTCGCGCCGACAGCCGGCTTAGCTCGGGAAGCAGTTGGTCACCGATGCGGGCGATCTCCTGCCTGTACGGGGTGTCGGACAGAACGAAGTGTTGATGCCGAGTTCGCGGTAGTTCTCCAGTGCGGTGGCGACGTCCTCGGCGGAGCCGACGAGCCAGGTGGTCGCTGCTCCGCCACCGCCGAACCTGCCCGGGGTGGCGTACACGATGAGTCCGGGTCCGCATGCGCCGCGGCCGCATCTCCGCTTGCCGACCTTCCGCCCGCTGCGCAGACCGGTGCATGGGTCCGTCACCCTGCCCTGCTCGGTGCGGGTAGCGATGACGGGCCCGCTCCGTTCCGGTGCCCCTTCGCCGCGCAACTGCTGGGCGCCGGGGATCGTCCCGGCTAGCCGGAGACGGCCCTCGCCCAGCCCTGGGTGACCGTCTCCTTCGCCTTGTTCAGTTGCGCGTCCGTCGGGAACTGCGGAGTTCCCTCAACCGTCGGCAGTCGTGCAGCGGCGGCCTTGTCGAGGGTGCCGTCCTGCCTCATGGCGTCCATGAGCACCGGGCGGGCATAGGCGCGCAGCCGGAGGTTCTGGCCCTCCGGGCTGAAGAGGTACTCCTGCCACAGGCGGGCAGCCGCCGGGTGCGGGGCGTTCTTGTTGATCGCCAGCGCGAAATACTGGGCGAAGCTGCCGTCGAAGGGGATCGAGACCTGCCAGTTCACGCCCTTGTCGCGGAGCTGGTCGGCGTAATGGAGGTTGATGTAGTCCCAGTTGATGCTGATGGGGGTCCGGCCGCTCGCGACCGTCGCCGAGTTGGAATCGAGAGGGTTGAAGTTGCCGCGATTGTTGAGCTCGGCGAAGAAGTCGAGACCCGGCTGGACGTCGTCGAACGACCCGTTGTTCGCCAGCGCGGCCGCGTAGACACTGGCGAAGGCAGTGGCCGACCGGGGCGGGTCGCCTTCGAGTGCGACCATGCCCTTGTAACCGGGCTTCAGCAGATCGGCGAAGGTCTCCGGACAGGGTTTGACCCGGGTGGCGTCGCAGCCGATGGAGATGTAGCCCCCGTAGTTGTTGGACCAGCGGGCCTTCGAATCCTTCTGATTGCCGGGGATCGAATCGTAAGCGGCTACCTCGTACGGCGCGAGAAGATTCTGCGCCGCTGCTTTCCGCGCGAACGTATCGCCCACGTCGATCACGTCGGGCGCGGTCGGCCGGTTTCCCCTCTTCCTCAGGGCGTCGATCTCGTCCTCGCTGTGGCCCAGCGGATCCTCGACCGTGACCTTGATCCCGTACTTCTTCTCGAAGCCGTCGATCAGACCGCCGTAGCCGGCCCAGTCATGCGGCAGCGCGATCGCTCTGAGCGTGCCCTCCCGTTTCGCTGCGGCGATCAGTGCGCGCATGCCGCCCATGCTCTCGGCGGACGTGGCCACCGACGGGCGTGCGAGGCCGACGGTCGGTGTGTTCTCGCAGGCGCTCAGGCCCAGTGCCACACATGCGAAGCAGCTGAAGACCGCCGTTGCTCGGGCACACGGTGTAGTCACGGCCGCTCCAGGACGTGGGGGGCGAGGTGGTCACCTCGACCGGTCGGCGGCAGTGCCGCCGCGTCCGGAGTGGCGGGACTCCCGCTGTGCCCCCCGCTTCGTCGGCTCCACGGTGCCGACGAAGTGGTCATCAAGGCCAGAGTACCCGGCAGCCTGGACGGTGGAATGCCGTCCGGGAAGCCCGCGATCACCGTCTTTGCCCCGGCACTCGGCTTCTCCGTACGTTCCGGGCCCGACCGCGCCCACGGTGGTACGTGGCGTGCGCGACGGTGGAGGGAGGCGACGTACCGGCGCACCTCACAGCGCGGTGTCGTCCCATTGGTCGAGCAGGATCTCGCCGAGATCTCCGCCCTCCGGCGTGGCGCCGCGGTGCAGGGACTGTTCGGCCCAGATGACCTTGCCGGTGGGCGTGTAGCGGGTCCCCCAGCGTTCGGCGAAGCGGGCGACCAGGAAGAGTCCGCGGCCGTCCTCGTCGGTGACCTTCGCCCGGCGCAGCCGCGGCGAGGTGCTGCTGCCGTCCCCGACCTCGAAGATCAGGGTGCCCCCATCGGGGCTGCCGATCGACTCCGTGCGCAGCACCCGCACGGTGATGGGCTCGGCTCCGTAGCGGACGGCGTTGGTGATCAGCTCGCTGAGGATGAGTTCGGCGGTGAATCCGACCTGTTCCAGCCCCCACTCCGTCAGCCGGCGGGCGCAGGCGTTGCGCACCGGGGCCACCGCCGCCGGGTCACGGGGCACGTCCCACTCGGCGACCTGCTCCGGCCCGAGCCGACGCGTGCGGGCCACCAGCAGCGCGATGTCATCCCTGGGACGGTCGGACAGCATGGCCTCCATCACCGCCGCGCAGGTGGCCTCCGGCGTGCGACCCGGCCCTGTCAGAGCATCGCGCAGGGCCTCCAGACCGGCGTCCAGGTCCCGGGTGCGGTCCTCGATCAGTCCGTCGGTGTAGAGCACCAGCCGGGAACCCTCGGGCACGGTGAGCTCGGCGGTCTCGACAGGCAGGCCTGCTCCGAGTCCCAGTGGCGGGGAGACGGGCAGCTCAGGGAAGTCGACGGCCCCGTCGGGCCGGACCACCGCCGGTCCCGGATGGCCGGCGGTGGCGATGGCCAGTCGCCCGGAGGCGGGGTCGTAGACGGCGTACTGGCAGGTGGCCCCGGTGATCATCCGCTGCCCGTCCTCGGCGGCGACGACCTCCTCGGCGTCGATCTGCGCCACCAGCTCGTCCAGCCGGCCCAGCAGCTCCTCCACGGGCATGTCCAGGCTGGCGAAGTTGTGCACGGCGGTGCGCAGCCGGCCCATCGTCGCCGCGGCATGCAGACCGTGGCCGACGACATCGCCCACGACCAGCGCCACCCGGGTACCGGACAGCGGGATGACATCGAACCAGTCCCCGCCCACTCCGGCCTGGGCCGGCAGATAGCGGTAGGCCACCTCGAGGGCGGACTGTTCGGGCAGTGCGCGGGGCAGCAGGCTGTGCTGCAGGGTGACGGCCATGGCGTGTTCGCGGGTGTAGCGGCGCGCGTTGTCGATGCACACCGCTGCCCGGGCGGCCAGCTCCTCGGCCAACGACACGTCCTCGTCCTCGAACGACGGGGAGCCCTGCGCGCGCCAGAAGTCCACCACGCCCAGCACCACGCCGCGGGCGCGGAGGGGCACCACGAGCAGGGAGTGGATGCCGCGATCGAGGATCCACCGGGCATGTTCGGGCTCCTGGGTCAGCCGGCCGTCGGAGGCGCTCAGGTCCCCGACCAGGACCGGTCGGCCCTCGGCCATCGCCGTGGAGACGGGGTGGTCCGGGACGAACCGGATGAGCTCGCGGACGGGATGGAGGTGATGGTCCGCGTCGAGACCGGCGACGGCGCTGCGGCGCAACTCGGGGATCCTGGCGGTCGCACCGGAGGAGTCCTCGCCGCGCAGGACCGGGTCCAGCAGCTCGACGGTGACGATGTCGGCGAACCGGGGCACCGCCACCTCGGCCAGTTCCTCGGCTGTGTGCTTCACGTCGAGCGTGGTGCCGATCCGCAGCCCGGCGTCGTAGAGCAGGTTCAACCGTCCGCCCACCACCTCCGCCCGGCCGGCGAGGGCCCGCAGCTCGGTGGTGTCCCGGAGCGTCACCACGCTGCTGACCGGTCCGTGAGGTGCGGTGAGTCGCTTGCTGACCGCGAGCAGCCGGTCGGCCGCCAGGTAGACCTCGTCGGTGGCTGGGCGATCGGAGGCCAGCAGCCTGGCGAGGTCCTCATTCAGCCCCAGATCGGTGATGCCTCGCCGCTCCGCGTCCGCCGGCAGGCCCAGGAGCCGTCGTGCCTCGTCGTTGGCCAGCAGCAGTCGGCCGTCGCCGCCGACGATCAGCACTCCTTCCCGCACCGCGTGCAGCACCGCGTCGTGGTGCTCGTACATCCGGGTCATCTCGGTCGGCCCCAGCCCATGGGTCTGCCGCCGCAGCCGTCGGCTCACCAGGCCCGACCCGCCCGCGGCGACCACCAGGGCCGTGGCGGCGCCGCCGAGGAGGACCGGCAGCTGCATGTTCAGCCTGTGCTGCACCCTCTCGACCGTGACGGGCACGGAGACGATGGCGACGACCGAGCCGTCGGGACCCGTGACGGGAACCGCCGAGATCACGGAGAGCCCCAGGGACCCCTGGAAGGTACTCGTGAAGGGCTTTCCCGTCGCCGCCTTCGCGTAGGGCCCGATGATGTGTTTCCCGACCTGATGCGGGTCGCTGTGGGTGAGGGTGACCCCGTTCAGCCCGTACACGATGATGGCGTCGACGCCTGCGGCCTTCCGGGCCGCCTCCGCGTACGGCTGCAGCGCGGCGGACGGGTTCGCGCTGTTCAGTGCCGCCACGATCCCCGGGGAGTGCGCGAACGCCTGCGCCGTCGTGAGCGTCCGGTGGCGGGCGTCCGCCATCACGTCGCGCTGAGCCTGCACCACGAGCGCCAGCAGGGCGGCGGCGACGAGCAGCATCACAACGGCCAGCTGGAGCAGGAAGACCTGGCCCGCCAGGCTGTGCACGCTCAGCAGCGAGCCCGACCGCCTCGCCTCTTCGGCCTGACGGGGCCGACCGGGCCGATGAGTTCTCACGGACACATCTGGCACATCGCGCCCGGATTGACCCGAAACTCCATTCATGTTCCCTTTCTATCGTTTCTGGGTGGCTGACCACCAAGTGACCGGGACGGACTGGTCCGCTCAGGGACGGCGACGAGCCGGGACCGGCGGTCGGCCGACCCTTCCAGGCGGTTTCCCTGCGGCGCGATCTGCACCGACGTGCGCGCCCGGCCGGCGCGGCGGGCCGGCGCGGCGGATCGGCGCTACGGCCGCGGTGCCGGATCGTGCTGTACACCGACGGGCTGGTCGAGGCTCTGGACCGCGTTTCCTCTTCTTCCTCTTCGACGGGCGGTACGCCGTGTCCGGTGCTCAGCCGGCCGGAGTGTTCGTCCAGGCACTCGACATCGCCTGGAACGGAAAGTGCGCCGAGATCCCGTGACGCGGGTGCGAATTCGACTGGCGCGGCGTCAGGAAAGTCGGCAACGGGTCAGTGGGTGTCCGGGCCGTCGGTGGCGGTCAGGGGTTTGGTGCAGGTGCCTGCACCAGGTTGAGTGCTGCCTCGCTGAAGGCACGAACGCGGGCTGTCGCACCGCGTCGGTGGGCCATATCAGGCCCCAGTCCACTGGCGCGGCGTCCTCGAAGGGGCGACCGCTTGGTCGCGGTCGGCGGTACCCGCGTTCCGGCACACAACCCGTACTGGCACAAGCACGGTGTGACGATCGCCGACCCGGACGGCTACCGCCTGGTGCTGTGCTCCCGCACCTGGGCCTGAGCAGCGTCCGGGCGGGTCAGAACGCAGCCGGTGCTGGATCGCGGCGACGGTGCTCCGCTCAGCGACGACACCGGCCGGGCCGGTGAAGAGATGCTCGACATCGACATGGCCGGCGCGGTCTGCCCGAACTGCGGCATCATCCTGGTCGAGGCCAACTCCGCGAGCATGGCCGACCTCGGCGCCCAACGGTACTGCCGCCTTCACGTCCGGTGGCGGCACCGGCGGCAACACGGTGACCGTCACCAGCCCGGGCAGCCGGTCGACCACCATCGGAAGCTCGGTCAGCCTGCAGATCTCGGCGTCCGACAGCGGCGCGGCGAACTGGACGGCCTGATTGTCGAACGCCGGATTCGGCAGTTGCGGTCGCGGCCGGCAGTGGTTCAGCAGTCCCGGAACTCCGGCGACTGGTTGAGGATCTGCGCGCGCAGGGAGGTGAAGCGGGTGTGGGTCTCGCCGCCGCGCGCCTCGGGGTGGAAGGCGGCTACGCGGTGGCAGTTCTGGAAGGCGAGGGCGATGCCGAAGTGACGTTCCAGGCTGCCCCTGATGGCGTCGCTGGACAGGGCGCGCAGCAGCTGGCCGCGTTCCTTCTCGGAGGGCGGCGGGGTCTGGTTGTCGGCGAACTCCGCCGCACCGGACCGCAGTTCCTCAGCCAGGCGGGCGACGAGGTCGTAGGCGTACGGCAGGGAGGTACGCACCGTTTCCACGAACTCCCGCTCCCGCACCTCGCCGTTCTCGGCTTCGGCGAGCAGCTGCGGGGAGACATCGAGTGACATGAAGGGCTGTCCTGTTCTTTGGTTCTGATCTTGAGGGGGTGGGGTCAGGCGAGGGCGGCCAGTGCTGCGGGGCCGTGCTGGAAGTCCGGGTCGATCTGGGTGGCGAGGTTCTGGCCGGTGGCCTCGTCGGCCCAGGCGGCGGCGTTGCGCAGGTGGAACTCCACGGCGCGCTTCTGGAAGGCCGTCCAGTCCTTGGTACGGGCGTCCACGGCCGCGCGCAGCAGGTCCAGGGCGCGGGTGTTGTGCGGTTCCAGCTCGCCGTGACCGTGCCCCTGTTCCTGGGCGCGTACGTAGGAGGACTGCTCGCAGTGGGCGAGCAGTTCGTCGCCGACGTGCTCCTTGAGGAAGAGCAGGTCGTCCTCCCCGGTGACCTTGTTGCCGACGACGGCGACCGGGATGTCGAACTCGGCCGCGTGGTCCCGGTACTGGCGGTACACGGAGACGCTCCTGCGGGTTGGTTCCACGACAAGGAATGTCATGTCGAAGCGGGTGAACAGGCCGGAGGCGAAGGCGTCGGCGCCCGCGGTCATGTCGACGACGACGTACTCGCCGGGGCCGTCCACGAGGTGGTTGAGGTACAGCTCGACCGCGCCGAGCTTGGAGTGGTAACAGGCCACTCCGAGATCGCCCTCGTCGAAGGCACCGGTGACCATGAGCGGAACGCCGCCGACCTCCTGGACGTGGTGACTGTGGACCTCGTCGTCGCCGAGCAGCCGCAGCAGCCGGGAACCGCGTCCAGGCGGGGTCGTCTTGACCATGGCCTCGCGGGACGGGATCCGCGGGTTGCTGCCCCGCAGATAGTCCTTGATCTCACCGGTGCGCGCGCTGAGCGGCGGCGCGGCAAAGACCTCGACCTCGGCGGGACCGAGGGCATGGGCCAGGTGCTGGTTGATGTCGCCGTCGATCGCGACGACCGGCGCGCCCGAGTGCGCCAGGTGATGGCAGAAGAGGGTTGACAGGGTCGTTTTGCCGCTGCCGCCCTTGCCGACGAAGGCAACGCGCATGGCTAGCCACCCCCGGTATTGAAAATGGATGTCATGAGCACAGGTTGATGGTGCGACCGGTTGCTGTCAAATCACCTGAGCTTCAACTTGCTGACTGTTACGCCGTGTTGGGGATTTCGTGGCTGCAAACAGGGGATTCCTTTCACTCGTACGGAGGAGGCGTCGAGATGAGCGATACGGCAGGAGGCCGTCAGAGCCGGTCTTTCACCCTCGTGGTCTGCGGCTCATGCCGTGCCGTCGCGAGGGGGCGGACGATGGACGGGCTGCGCCGTGCGCTCCGGACTCGGACCCGGATCGTGCGGTCCGACGGCCCCGGCGGGTGCGTGTCTCCGCCCCGTCGTTCCGGTCAGCAGATGGAGCCCGAGCTGGAACGCAAAGCGCGCCGAGATCCCGTGACGCGGGTGCGAATTCGACTGGCGCGGCGTCAGGAAAGTCGGCAACGGGTCGGTGCGAGTCCTGAAACACCTGGGGACAGCTGACCGGCCCTGCGAATCGATGTAGCCTCCGGAGACCGCCCTTGACCCGCAAAAGCAGGCAGGGAGCAGACGAATCGGGAGCTTCTTCGTGTTTCGTGCCATGTTCAAGTCCAAGATCTAACGCTTGGGTGTTTGCACAGGTCAGAGCCGTGATCGCCGCGTCCGGGTCAGCAAATGGTCAGCATCGGACCAGACGGCGTCCCGCCGCGCCGCTGGCAACACCTATGAGCCGGGGCGTCCCGACACCGGGCCGACGACGCCAGTGCGCTACCGCCTGCACCGCTCGCACGTGACCGCGACCGATGCGGAGGCCCGCAGAGAGAAGCCGTCCGCGACAGAAGCCGGCAGTGTCGGCGCCGCTGCCCTGGCGGGACGCGGCGGTGCACGCCAGTGGTTGGGCGACCCTCTCTGCCGCGCTCGGTGCGACGGTCACAGGTACCGGGCCAGGAACTGGACGGCCAAGCTCGTGGCGGATACCACCAGCCACAGGCAGCCCCCGAGCACCAGGGGTGCGGGGCCGGTCCGGCGCAGCCTGGAGGGTTCGGTGGACAGGCCGATCGCGGACAGGGCGACGGTGATCAGGAAGACGGCGAGCGTGCTGAGTGGGCCGTGGGCGCCGGACGGGACGAGGCCGGCGGTGTTCACGGCTGCCAGGACGAGGAAGCCGGCGAGGAACCACGGCACCAGCCGGCCGATGCGCACCGGGCCGGGGAGACCCCGCCCAGACCCTGCCGCGCCGGCGTTCGCCCGTGCGTCCTCCGTCCGTGCGCGGCGGCGGGCGAGGGCGGCGAGGCCCAGGCAGATCGGGATGATCAGCAGCGTGCGGGCCAGCTTCACCACCACTGCGTAGTCGGCCGCCGGGCCGCCGTAGGTGGTGGCGGCGGCGACCACCGACGACATGTCGTTGACCGCGGTGCCGGCGAACAGGCCGAAGGCATGCTGGCCCATTCCCAGCAGATGTCCGAGAGCGGGGAAGGTCAGCACCGCGGCGATGTTGAAGACGAAGATCGTGGAGACGGCATAGGCCACCTCCGCCTCGGCCGCGCCGATGACCGGCGTGACCGCCGCGATCGCGGAGGCGCCGCAGATGCCGGTGCCCACACCGATCAGGGTGCGCAGGTCGCGGACGACACCCAGGCGGCGTCCGATCCCGTAGGCCGCCGCCAGGCAGACCGCGAGGGTCACGATCATCACCGGCAGCGAGCCGACACCGACCCGCAGTACCTGGTCCAGGGACAGTTGCGCGCCCAGCACCACGACCGCGGCCTGAAGTACTCCGCGCCCGGCGAAGGCGATGCCGGGCCGCATCCGGTCCCCGGGCCGCACCGCGACCGCCACCACCACCCCGAGCACTATTCCGCTCACTGGCCCGCCGACGACGGGGACCAGCCGGCCCAGCGCAGTCGCGACGAGGGCTACACCGACGGCGAGGGCGAGCCCGGGAAGCCGGGCGGCACAGCCGGGGAGCCGGGCGGCGAGAACGGCGCCGGGCCTTGGAGCGGGGGCAAGGCGGGGCGGGCGGGTGGTCCCTGACCGGGAGACGCTGGCGTCCTTCATGATCACCACTCTGGGCGGCCCCGCGCGCGCTCTGTAGCCCCCGATCGAGCAAGAGGTCATAGCGTAGATGTATGAGTTGGTCATACGCTGAGGCTGTGACAGACCGCTCCGTGCCGGATCCCCGTGACGTTCCCCTCCCCCTGCGCACCCCCGACCTGGAGTCGCTGCGGCTCCTCGTGCTCGTGGCCGACCTGGGCAGTCTGGGCCGGGCGGCCGAGCGGCTGCGGATCTCACAGCCGTCGGCCAGCCGTCGGCTGTCCACGCTGGAACGCGGGCTGGGACTGGTGCTGGTCGACCGGACCCGCCGCGGCTCCCGGCTGACGCTGGCCGGGCAGGTCGTCGCCGGACACGCCCGGCGGGTCCTGGACGAGCTGGACGAGCTGCTCGTCGGGGCGGATAAGCTGCGCGACCGGCGGGAGGCCGAACTGCGCGTCGCGGCGAGCCTGACCATCGCGGAGTACCTGCTGCCGGCCTGGATCAGCGAGCTGCGGGGCCGCCGACCGGAGCTGTACATCGGGCTGCAGGTGACCAACAGCGAGCACGTGCCCGAGCTGGTCGAGTCGGGCGAGGCCGACATCGGGTTCATCGAGGGCCCGCGCCTGTCCCGTGTGATGTCCACGCGGCAGGTGGCCGAGGACCGGCTCGTCGTCGTGGTCGACCCCGGGCACCCGTGGGCTCGGCGACCCGAGCCGCTGTCGGCGCGGGAGCTGTCCCGTGCGCCGCTGGTGCTGCGGGAAAGCGGTTCCGGCACGCGGCAGACCCTGGATCGCGCCTTGCACCTGGCCGGCTGCGAACGCGTCCGGCCCCTGGTGGAGCTCGGCTCCACGGCCGCCGTGCGCGGCGCGGTGATCGCCGGTACCGGGCCGTCCGTCCTGAGCGAGCTGGCCGTCCGCGGGGACATCGCCGAGGGCCGGCTGATCGGCGTCGACGTCGCGGGCGTCGACCTCACGCGCGACCTGCGCGCGGTCTGGCCGACGGGGCGGCGTCTAGTGGGCCCGGCGGCGGAACTGGTCACGGTGGCCCGCCGGGCGGTCGCCGGCGAGAGGCCGGCCCGCGCGTAGGGCCCGACGGGACGACGGCGCCTCCCTCGCCGTGCCGCCGCGGCAGGGCGCCCGTGTGCCCGGGACCGATATCAACTGCTCCGGCACCGTTGATGGCAAGACGAAGAAGGGGGCACGCCTCCGGTGGCTACAGCATGTGCGACGCGCAGCTGAGTTCCGTACTGTTCGGCAGTTGGGACTGACGAAGCGAGCGGGGCTTCGTTGTCGACTGCGAGGCGAAGCCCCGCTCACTGGGCACGCGCCCATACGATCTCCGCGCGAAAACGGGGGTGCGTCGTGGACCGGGGACCGGCGTCCGACGACTCGTCGACCACCAGCCGCGCAGCAGTCGGCCGCCCGCAAGGAGGTCACCTCACCCGTGAGTGAGCCCCCGGCAGCCGAGCAGGAGCCGGACGACATCCAGCGCGGCGTCCTCAGCCCCCGGCCGACCCCTTACGCGGCCACCTACCTGGCCTTCCGGATCGACGACCGGGAACAGGAGCGGGAGCTGATGCGGCGTGTCAGCGGGGCGGTGACCTCCGCCGCCGACCCGGCCGGTCCACTCCGGGACACTTGGGTCAGCGGCGGCCTGACCTGTCACGGCCTGAAGGCCCTCGGAGTGCCTGCTGCATCGCTGGACACGGTCGCCTGGGAATTCCTGCAGGGCATGGCTGCCCGTGCCTCTTCATCGTGGCCACGATGTTCGCGGCCGGCCGCAATCGGGCTCGCGTTCGACGATCAGACCGCCGTTCTGGAGGTGCCGGCGGCGGTCCTGCTCAGCGGGCTGGCCGCGGCACTCCCGATCGCCACGCTCCGCAGCCGCCGACGCCAAGGCCCGGCGCCGCCTGGCACCGGCCACGGCACGCCGCCGGCCCGCACGCACCCTTGATCTTTGCCGAGGCGTGAGGGTCACGAGCGGACCGACGACGACGGGACAGTGATCTCCCGCTTGAGGATCTTGCCGGTGGGGCCCTTGGGGAGCTCGGTGGTGAGGGCGACGACGCGCGGATACTTGTAGGCCGCGACGCGTTCCCTGACGTAGTCACGGATCTCTTCCGACGTCGCCTCCTCGCCGGTCCTCAGCACGACGACCGCAGCGACTTCCTCGCCGTGCACCGCGTCCAGAACTCCCACGACAGCGGCCTCGGCGATCGCGGGGTGTCCGTACAGCACCTCCTCGATCTCCCGCGGGTACACGTTGTAGCCGCCCCGGATGATGAGGTCTTTCTTCCGGTCGACGATGAAGTAGAAGCCGTCCTCGTCGACGCGTGCCAGGTCGCCGGTGTGGAACCAGCCGTCGCGGAGGGCGTGGGTGCTTGCGTCGGGGTTGTTGAAGTAGCCCTTCATCACGTTCTCACCGCGTATGGCGATCTCGCCGACCGCGCCGGGCTCCACGGTTGTCCCGTCGTCCGCGACGAGTTTCATCTCGACTGCCCGCACGGGTGTGCCGATCGAGCCGGCCTTGCGCGGGCGGTCCGGATGGTTGAAGGCGGCCACCGGAGAGGTCTCCGACAGGCCATAGCCTTCCAGCACGGTCGCCCCGAAGGTCCGCTCGAAGCTGTGCAGCACCTCGACCGGCAGCGCGGCACCACCCGACACCGCGAGCCGGAGCCGGGATGCGTCATGCCCGTCAGAGCGTCGGGCCTGCAGAAGGGCGGAGTACATCGTCGGCACGCCGAGGAAGACGGTGACCCGGTCGCGGCGCATGACATCCAGAGCCCGCCCCGCATCGAACCGGGGCAGCAGCGTGAGCGTCGCGCCGGCCGCCACGGAGGCGTTCATGGCGCAGGTCTGACCGAAAGCGTGGAACAGCGGGAGACCGCCGAACAGCACGTCTTCCGGACCGAGCAGCAGCAGTGTCTGCGCGGTCGTGGCCGTGTTGGTCAGCAGGTTGAGGTGGGTCAGTTCGGCTCCCTTGGGCGTGCCGGTAGTGCCCGATGTGTACAGGATCAGGGCGGTGTCGTCGTCGGCCCGTTCGACGACGCCAGCCATGGGCTGGGCAGCGAGCAGCAGCGCGTCGAAGGCGTCGGAATCCGTGACCAGGCGCGCCGCTCCGGTCTCGGCGGCCGCCTTTGCGACCTCTTCGGCGCACATCGGGTGGGCCAGTACCATCCGGGCCCCCGAGTCGCGGAGCACGAAAGCTGCCTCACGGGCCTTCAGCAGCGGGTTCATCGGCACCACCACGCCGCCGGCCCGCAGGATGCCGTAGTACACCACCGGGAAGAGCGGCACATTGGGCATGGTCATCGTGACCGCGTCGCCCGGCCCGACACCCCGGTCGCGCAGAACACCGGCGAGCCGTGCACTCGCCTCGTCGAGCTGCTCGTACGTCAGGGCGGTGTCGTCGTGGCGCACGGCGATGTGCGCTCCATGCACAGTCGCGGAGTTCACCAGGAGCGTGGCGAGATTGGTCATGACCGTCGAGTCCTCGATTCGTCTGAGTGGGTGCACAGCGGCGGACAGCCGCAGCCGGGGCGTGCCGTGCGCAGGCTCCGGGGGCGGATGACGTCGCGTGGGGTGACCCCGGCGCGTGTCGTAGGGCGGAAGTGTGCTCCGGCCGCCTGATCGGCCGGGTCGGCGCCCCTGTGGCGGGCCAGCCACAGGCGCAGCAGGTGGCGTTTGCGTTCCGCGGCGTCGAAGTCCTCGTACGCCGAGCGGGCATGCAGCACCACATGATTGTCGAGTAGCAGCAGATCACCGGGCTGGAGATCCAGTTCAAGCTGGACGCCGGGCGAGGCGGCCGTCGTCTCGATGAAGTCGTACAGCTCCTTGTCGGCGGCCCGGGCGCCGTCCGGCCCATCACCGCGGGCAGTGCGCGCCCCGCTGCCCAGGCGGGCGCGGTCGTATCGCATGCTGGGCCTGTCGCCGTGCCGGGTGACAAGCGGGGAGGCCAGGTAAGCCGCCTCGCCGGATGCCGGCTCCTCCTGGCGGTCGAAGAGGTGGGTGCGGTACAGGTGCGCGGCGAGATCCGGGCGGAGTTCGAGCACGGCGTTGTGCACGGCAGCGGCACTGGCGAGGAGCGTACGGCCGCCTGAGCGCGCCGGCCGCAGGCACAGCAGGCCGAGCAGGTCCGACTCGGCGGTGTGGAACGGCAGCGCCGCCCGGGTCAGGCACGCGGGCGGTGCCGGGCCGTCCTGCGTCGGGCCGACGTCCCGAATGTGGCAGAGGGTGCGGCCGTCGGCGGTCTGCGGGACGGGCCTGCCGAGGTACTGGCCGATGCCGCGCAGCACGGTGCTCGCTTCCGCCTCCCCGAGCAGCTCCGCCGGGATGCCCTTGATCAGGAGGAAGCCCCGCCCCTCGGAGAGTGTTCTCGCAGCGCGCTTCAGCTCGGCGGCGAGCGTGGGCAGCGGGAAGTCGGCGACGGTCATCCGCAGCAGGGTGGCGGCGTGAGCGCGGGCGGTGTGCAGCGCCGCACGCAATTCCTCACGGTTCTCGGCGGACAGACCCAGAACCCAGTCGTCACGGCCCGCCAGGTCGGATCCGTACCACAGGGCGGGGCCCATGAACGGTTCGGTCGGCACCGTCGGCGTATGTGGGGTCTCGGCCATGGTCGTCTCCGCGAGTTCTCGTGAGCCGGGCGGTTCCTTCCGGCGATGCGGTGGCCGGGCGGCACGGCCACCGCGCCGCCGCACGGGCCGCGTTGAAGGGGGATGCTACGAATCACTCGTTCTGCGTGCTTGACGTGCGGGGACGAGAAACTTAACTTCTGGGGACCCATCGCCCCTGGAGCGTGCACATGAGGCCCCTTGCCCGCACCGCCGCGCTGAACGGCTACGTCGAGCTGAGCCGATCTCTCGGCCTCGACCCCCGCGCCCTGATGAAGGGCGTCGGCCTGGACACCGCGGACCTCGCCGTGCAGGACCGGTGGATCTCCGGCACGGCGGTGGTCAGACTGCTGGAGCTGTCGGCCGCCGCCTCCGGGCGCGAGGACTTCGGTCTGCTGCTGACCGAGCGGCGGCGCTTCTCCAACCTCGGCCCCATCAGCCTGCTCGTCCGTGAAGAGCCCGACGTGCGCAGCGCCCTGGCCCTGCTGATCCGCCACCAGCACACCTACAACGAGGTCCTGCACGCCCGGCTCTCGGAAGGCAACGGGGTGGCCACGCTGAAGGTGGACCTGCGGCTCGGCGAGCCGCAACCCGCCCGGCAGGGCACGGAACTCGCCGTGGGCGCGTTCCACCGCGTGCTGAGCGGCTTCCTCGGCCCGCACTGGCGCCCCTCGTCGGTCTGCTTCGCCCACTCGGCGCCGCGGGACACCGTGGGCCACCGCCGTCTGTTCGGGCCCTCGGTGGAGTTCGACCGCGGCTTCAACGGCCTCGTCTTCTACGCCGAGGACCTGGACGCCCCCAACGCCATGGCCGACGCCCAGTTGCGCAGCTACACCCGGCAGTACTTCGAGCCCATCGCGGCTCCCAGGGAAGCATCCGAAGTGGACAGGGTGCGTGACCTCATCGAGGCGCTGCTGCCGACCGGGCGCTGCTCCATCGAGCAGATCGCACGCAGCCTCGGCGTCGACCGGCGCACCGTTCACCGCCATCTGGCTCGCTCTGGAGAGAACTTCTCCTCACTGCTCCATGCGACCCGCACGGCGCTCGCAGAGCAGTTCGTCGCCAACCCCAACCGTTCCCTGACCGAGGTCTCCACGCTGCTGGGGTTCTCGTCGCTGAGTGCGTTCTCCCGCTGGTTCCACGAGCACTTCGGAAGCGGCCCGCGGGAGTGGCGCAAGAGCCGGGGCGGCCCGGCAGTGCCCGGCGGAAGCTGAGCCCGCAGGACGCACGCCGACCGCGGCACGAGTGGGCCCGGCCATGTGTCCCCGATTGGCAAGTCACCTGTCACCACAGGCAAAGCGGCCGCATGCCGCCCGCCCTACCTTGGCACCACCGCGCCGGCGGTCGGGCTCCGGAAGGAACGTTTTGCAGCTCCCCTGAGGGCACTTCCTCCGGACCGGCCCGCAACCACGGGGCCGATCTTTTCCATCGGCCCCGATGTCCGCCGTCGCAGGCCCGTCGTCGCGTCCGCCGACTGCTCTGTGACGCGATCACCCCTACGCCAAGGAGAAGCCCCGTGCATTTCCACGACGACTCACTCTTCCCGGAGAACCAGGAGAAGCTGGTGATCCAGGCCGCGCCGTACGGCCCCGAGTGGCTTCCCGGGGACGCGGACGACCTGCCCCTGACCATGGACGAGCACGTACAGGCGGCCGTCGACTGCTACAACGCCGGCGCGACGGTACTCCACATCCACGTCCGCGAGCTCGACGGCAAGGGCTCCAAGCGGATGTCCATGTTCAACGAACTGCTCGGGCGGCTGCGCGAGGCCGTGCCGGACATGGTGCTCCAGATCGGCGGGTCGATCTCCTTCGCCCCCGAGGGCGAGGGCGGCGACGCCAAGTGGCTCGCCTACGACACCCGCCACCTGCTCGCCGAACTCACCCCGGCGCCGGATCAGGTGACGATCGCGATCAACACCAGCCAGATGAACATCGTCGAGATCATGGACGACGACGACCTGGAGGGCACGTCGATCGCGAAGCCGGACTACTACCGGGCCTACCGCGACATGGTCGTGGAGGCCGGTCCGGAGTTCTACCTCGAGCACCTCAGACGCCTGCGCGTGAACGGCATCCAGCCGCACTTCCAACTCGCCCACCTGGCCCAGCTGGAGACCGTGGAGCGGCTGATCCGCGCGGGCATGTACACCGGGCCGCTGATTCTCAACTACGTGGCCATCGGCGGCGGTTTCGCCGGCCGGCACCCCGCCGACCTGATCGAGTTCATCCGCCGCGTGCCGGACGGAGCCGTTCTGACCATCGAGAGCTCCATGCGCGCCGTGGCCCCGATGAACGCGGTCGCCATCGCCCTCGGCCAGCACGTGCGCGTCGGCAACGAGGACAACCTCTGGCGTGCCAAGGGCGAGCGGATGTCGTCCGTGGAGCAGGTCGAGCAGATGGTGAGGATCTCCGAGGCGCTGGGCCGCGAGATCGCCACCGGAGCCGACGCCAAGCGGATCTACAGGATCGGCGAGTACTACGCGGACGCCGACGAGACACTCGCCCGGCTCGGCATGGTGCCCAACCGCCGCCCGGGACAGCGCGGCTTCATGCTGCGCGACGTCACGGCCTGACCCATGCCCGGCGTGCAGGGCCCGGCCCCGCACACAGGTAACACCCACCCGCGCGATTCCTTCGGAGCACTCTGTGGCACACGCCGTCCGCTTCTACGAAACCGGTGGCCCCGACGTCCTGTCGTGGGAGGAGGTCGCCGTCGGCGATCCCGGCCCCGGCGAGGTGCGTATCCGGCACGAGGCTGTCGGGCTCAACTTCGCCGACACGTACTTCCGCAGCGGGCTCTATCCGGTCCGCCTGCCCGACGGCATCGGCGTCGAGGCCGCCGGCGCGGTGGAGGCGGTGGGCGAAGGCGTCACCGACGTCGTCGAGGGCGACCGGGTGACGTACACCGGAAGTCCGCTCGGTGCCTACAGCACGGAGCGGGTCATGCCCGCCTCGCACCTGATCAAGTTGCCCCCCGAGATCAGCTGCGAGACGGCGGCCGCGATGACCATGCGCGGCCTGACCGCGGCCTATCTGCTGCGCCGGATCCATCCGCTGGAGCCCGGCGACACCGTGCTGCTGCATGCCGCGGCGGGCGGGGTGGGCCTGATCGTGTGCCAGTGGGCCGCACTGCTCGGCATCCGTGTGATCGGATCGGTGTCCAGCGAGGAGAAGGCTGACATCGCCCGAGCACACGGATGTGAGCACGTCATCCGCTACCGGCACGAGAACGTGGCCGACCGGGTCCGCGAGCTGACCGGCGGCGCGGGCGTCCCGGTCGTGTTCGACAGCGTGGGCAAGGACACCTTCGCGGGCTCCCTCGCCTCGCTGTCCCGCCGCGGGCTCCTCGTGTGCTTCGGTACCGCCTCCGGCCCCGTGCCGCCGATCGACGCGATGCAACTCGCCCTGCACGGCTCGCTGTTCGTCACCCGGCCCGCTCTGGCCGACTACATCGCCGACCCCGCCGAGCGCGCCGCGCTGGCCGGAGAGCTGTTCGAGCACGTCGCCGCCGGGCGCATCAAGATCGAAATCAATCAGCGCTACGCCCTCGAGGACGTGGAGCAGGCGCACCGCGACCTGGAAGCCGGCCGGACCACCGGGTCCTCCGTCTTCGTCCTGTGAGAGAGCGCACCTCGTTCCACCCCAGGGAGTGAGCACCCATGCCCGACATCCTCTCGTCCTTGCGGCAGGCCCCGGCCCTGGTGAGCCCGAGCGCACGCCGCACATCGCTCACCGCCGAGCCGCTGACCTGCACCATCGGAGCCGAACTCCGCGGTGTGAGCCTGGCCGACGCCGCCCGTGACGACGACCTCTTCGCCGAGATCAGGACCCTGCTGCTGGAGCACAAGGTCCTCTTCCTGCGGGACCAGGACATCTCGCGTGCCGACCACGTCGCGTTCGCCTCGCGCTTCGGCGCACTGGAGGACCATCCCGTCGCCGGCAGCGACCCGGACCACCCCGGACTGGTCCGGATCTACAAGGAGCTGGACAGCCCGCCGGAGCACTACGAGAACGCCCTGCACACGGACGGCACCTGGCGGGTGAACCCGTCGATGGGCGCCGTACTGCGCTGCATCGAATCGCCCCCGGTCGGCGGCGACACGATCTGGGTCAACATGGCCGAGGCCTATCGCCGGCTCCCCGACCACATCAAGACCCGGATCGAGGGGCTGCGCGCCCGGCACAGCATCGAGGCCACCTTCGGCGCCGTCATGCCCGAGGAACAGCGCCACGCGCTGAAGGAGCGGTTCCCGGACGCCGAGCACCCGGTCGTGCGCACCCACCCCGAGACCGGCGAGAAGATCCTCTTCGTCAACGCGTTCGCGACGCACTTTGTCAACTACCACACGCCCGAGAACGTGCGTTTCGGCCAGGACTACGCGCCCGGCGCGAGCCATCTGCTCACCTATCTGATCAGCCAGGCCGCGATCCCCGAGTACCAGGTGCGCTGGCGCTGGAGCCCGGGCAGCGTGGCCATCTGGGACAACCGCTCCACCCAGCACTACGCCGTCCAGGACTACTGGCCTGCCGTCCGCAAGATGGAGCGCGCCGGAATCGTCGGCGACAGACCGTTCTGACCTTCCCCTTCAAGCAGTTGAGGTGACGACAATGGAGTTTCACGCCACTGCGCAGTCCACGGCCCCGACATCGTCCGCGACGGAATGGCCCGTGTCCAAAGGCTATGCCTGGACGGTCTTCGCACTCAGCTTCGGCCTGCTTCTGTCCGACTACATGTCCCGCCAGGTCCTCAACGCCGTCTTCCCGATGCTGAAGGCCGAATGGCTGCTGTCCGACGCCGCCCTGGGCTCGCTCAGCGGCATCGTGCCCCTGGCGGTCGGCGTGCTCACCTTCCCCCTGTCCCTCATGGCCGACCGGTGGGGGAGGGTTCGAAGTCTGCTGCTGGCCGCCGCTATGTGGAGTCTGGCCACCCTGGGGTGCGCCATATCGGCGAGTTACGGCGAGATGTTCGTCGGCCGTCTCTTCGTCGGCATCGGCGAGGCGGCGTACGGCAGTGTGGGCATCGCCGTGGTCATCGGCATCTTCCCGGTCACCCTGCGGGCCACCCTCTCCGGTGCCTTCATCGCCGGCGGCGCCTTCGGCTCGGTGCTGGGCGTCGCCGTAGGCGGCGCCGTGGCCCAAGCGGCCGGCTGGCGCTGGGCGTTCGCCGCGATGGGGATGTTCGGCCTGTTGCTCGCCGCCGTGTACGCGGTCGTGGTCAAGGAGAGCAGACTGGCGCCCCGCGGACGTCCCTCCGGCGGTGAGGACGGCGCGGAGGCGAGCGGCCGGCTGCGCACCCGCCTCCCCCGCCTCTTCTCGTCCATCTCGGTCATCAGCGCCTATGTCGGCAGCGGACTACAACTGTTCATCGCCGGCGCGCTGTTGTCCTGGCTGCCGAGCTTCTTCAACCGCTACTACCACATGGCACCGGCCAAGGCGGGCGGGGCCGCCGGTGGCTTCGCCCTGATCATCGGCTTGGGGATGATCTTCGGGGGTGTGGCCGCCGACCGCATCAGCTCCACCGCCCCCATCCGTAAATGGGCCGTCGCGGTCGGCTGCAGCCTCGGCGCGCTCCTCCTGCTGACCCTCGCCTTCCAACTGCCCACCGGACCAGTGCAATTGCTCGCCCTGGCCGCCGGTTGCCTGCTGTCGGCCGGTTCCGCCGGACCCGCGGCGGCCATGGTGGCGAACCTGACCCCCGCCTCCATCGCGGCGACCGCGTTCGCCACCCTCACCCTGGCCAACAGCTTGCTCGGGCTGGCCCCCGGCCCCGCGATCACGGGCGCGCTGGCCGACCGCTTCGGCCTGCTGGGCGCCCTGCGCATCGTGCCCCTCGTCGCGGTCGCGGCCACACTGGCCTTCCTGGTCGGCAGGCACTGGTACGAACGCGACCTCCTCCGCCTCGCCGACCTCACCACGAAGGCGGCGCCCAAGCACCCCTCGGAGATCCCCTCATGAGCGCCACCGTGGAACCCACCGTGGTCATCGTCCCCGGTCTGCGCGACCACGTCGCGGACCACTGGCAGACCGTGCTGGCCAAGCGTCTGGCCGGGGCCGGACGAGTCGTCCGCACCGTTGCCCCGGTGGCCGGGCAACGACTCAGCCTGGACGCCCAAGTCGGCAACCTGGCCGCGACGTTGGAGCCCCTGGACGGGCCGGTCCTGCTGGTCGCCCACAGCGCCGGCGTGATCACCACGGCGCACTGGGCCCGCCGCCACCGAGCCGACGTGCGCGGCGCGCTGCTCGCCACGCCGACGGACCTCGAGACACCGCTGCCGGACGGCTACCCCACCCCCGTCGAACTGGCGGAGCACGGCTGGACCCCCGTGCCCCGCCTGCCGCTGCCCTTCCCCAGCATCGTCGCCGCCAGCACCGACGATCCGCTGGGCGCACCCGAACGCATCGCCGAGCTGGCCCAGTGCTGGGGCAGCCAAATCCTGCAACTGGGCGCGGTCGGCCACCTCAACCCGGCCTCGGGATACGGCGAGTGGCCCCAGGCCGAGGAACTGATCCGCATGCTGGAGTCCGACTCCTGTAGCGCACCGCTCGGGGCGACGCCCACCGGAGAGCACCTATGAGTCGGGACGCAGAACTGCTGTGGACACCGGGGCGCCGTGAACTGGAGGACTCCAACGTCGCGGTGTTCATGGAATGGCTGGAGGAGACCCGCGGTCTGAGCTTCGCCGACTACGCCGAGCTGTGGCGGTGGAGCTCCACCGATCCGGCGGGCTTCTGGTCGGCGGTGTGGGAGTACTACGGGCTGGACGCCGTCACCGGGTACGACGAGGTGCTGGGCGACGCCACCATGCCGGGCGCCCGATGGTTCACCGGCGCCCGGCTGAACTTCGCCGAACGGTGCCTGGCCCAGGCCACCGACGCGCGTCCGGCACTGGTGAGCGTGACCGAGGGCGGGGAACCCGTCGAGACGTCGTGGGCGCGGCTGCGCCGCGAGGTCGCCGACGTATCGGCCGCCCTCCGGCGGATGGGCGTGAAGCCCGGCGACTGCGTCGCCGGCTACCTCACCAACCTGCCGCAGGCGGTGGTGGCACTGCTGGCCACCGCGGCGATCGGTGCCGTGTGGACGGCCTGCTCACCCGATTTCGGCACCCCTAGCGTGCTCGCTCGGCTGACGCAGGCCCGGCCGACGGTCCTCGTCGCCGCGGACGGCTACCGATACGGGGGCAAGGAGCATGACAAACGGACCACCGTCACCGAACTTCTGGACGGGCTGCCGACCGTTCGCCACCTCCTCACCGTGGACAACCTCTTCCCACCACAGACGGACGCATGGTCCGTACGATCCGACGTCACCGTGCACGCATGGTCCGCGCTGCCGTCCACCGACCAGGCACCGGACTTCGCCGACGTACCCTTCGACCACCCGCTCTGGATCCTCTGGTCGTCGGGAACCACCGGCGTCCCGAAGGGCATCGTGCAGAGCCACGGCGGCATCGTGGTGGAACTGCTGAAGGCGCTCGGGCTCGGTGTCGACCTGCGCTCCGAGGACCGCTTCCTGTTCGTCACCTCCACCAGCTGGATGGTGTGGAACTTCCTGGTCGGCGGCCTGCTGCACGGCAGCACGATCGTCCTCTACGACGGCAGCCCCACCTTTCCCGACGCCGCCGGCGCCTGGCGGGTCGCCGAACGGACCAGGGCGACGATGGTCGGGGTGGGCGCAGCCTATCTCGCGGCCGTGGAGAAGTCCGGGCTGCATCCGGCAGCAGACCTCGACCTCGGCGCCGTGCGCTCGGTCCTGCAGACAGGCTCGGCCATGGCTCCGAGTACCTGGCGGTGGGTCCACGACCGGCTCACTCCCGGCGTGTGGCTGCAGTCGATCTGCGGCGGAACCGACGTCTGCTCCGTGCTCGCGGGCGGCTCCCCGCTCCTCCCGGTGCGCATGGGCCGCATTCAGTGCCCGGCGCTCGGCGTGGCGCTGGCCGCGTGGGACGAGACGGGACGGCCTCTGATCGGCGAGCAGGGAGAGCTGGTGGTGACCGCCCCGCTGCCGTCCATGCCACTGCGCTTCGTCGACGACCCCGGCGACGCGCGCTACCGGGCCAGCTACTTCGACACCTACCCCGGCGTGTGGCGGCACGGTGACTGGGTGACCGTGGAAAGGGACCTGTCGGTCGTCGTATCTGGCCGGTCCGACTCCACGCTCAATCGCATGGGGGTGCGGATGGGGTCGGCCGACATCTACGCCGTGGTGGAACAACTGCCCGGTGTCTCGGACAGCCTCGTCGTCGGGGTCGAGCAGTCCGGCAGCGGCTACTTCATGCCTCTGTTCGTCGTGACCGATGAAGGCGAGGAGACCGACGACGGCCTGCGGGAGCGGATCACCGCGGCCATCAGACAGCAGTTGTCCCCGCGCCATGTGCCCGACGTGATCGCGCGGGTACCCGCGCTACCCCGCACGCTGACCGGGAAGAAGCTCGAGGTGCCGGTCAAACGGATTCTGCAAGGCGCCCGCGTGGCCGACGTCACCGGTCCTGGAGCCGTCACGAATGGCCACATGCTGGACTGGTTCGCGGAATTCCGAGCACGGACGAACGCGAGCGGGACATGAGAGGCAAGTCGTAGGATCGGGCACTTCAACGGCCTCGCCCGACCGACCTGGCACACCATCAGACAGGTCAGCCATCGGTCAGCTTCAGTACCGCAACCTGGTTGGCCAACCGTCGACAGAGAGTGTCGTTGTAGGGTGAGGACACGCCCTTGACCTGCAGCATGCAGGCAGGGAGCCGACCTCTGGGAGCACTGAATGCTGCGCACCATGTTCAAGTCCAAGATCCACAGAGCCACGGTCACCCAGGCCGACCTGCACTACGTGGGATCGGTGACCATCGACGCCGATCTGCTCGACGCGGCCGATCTGCTGCCCGGCGAGCTCGTGCACATCGTCGACATCACCAACGGCGCACGTCTGGAGACGTACGTCATCGAGGGCGAGCGCGGTTCCGGTGTCGTCGGGATCAACGGAGCGGCCGCCCACCTCGTCCACCCCGGCGACCTGGTGATCATCATCAGCTACGCTCAGGTGACCGACGCCGAGGCACGGGCGCTTCGGCCGCGGGTCGTCCACGTCGACCGGGACAACCGGATCGTGGCCCTCGGCGCCGACCCGTCCGAACCGGTGCCGGGTTCGGACCAGGAGCGCAGCCCGCAGGCCGTACGGGCCTGACCGGCGGACGGACGACCAGGAGCGTGCGTGCCCATGAGTGACATCGAGATCCGTGACGACCGGGCGGCCGGCCGCCTGGAGGCCGTGGGCGACGGGGATGTCGTCGGCCGCATCGAGTACTTCGTCCTAGAGTCCCCCGAGCGCGCCCTGGTCCCCGTCCACACGATCGTGGAACCGGCCCACGAGGGGAAGGGCATCGCGGGCTCCCTCGCCCGCGAGCTGTACGCCGTCGCCGCGCGCGAGGGCGTGCCGGTGGCTCCCCTGTGCCCGTACGTCACCAAGTGGGCCGAGCGCCACCCCGACGAGGCCCCGCAGGCCGACCCCGAGCTGCGGCGGGCCGCGAAGGAGTGGCTGGTCGCGCATCCCGGGCGGTTCTGAGCCCGCGACGCGGGGCGGGGAGGGGATCCACGGGGCGGGTGTGCCATCCCCGTGGTCCGCGGGTCGGGTGTGACATCCCCGCCGGGCGGGGCGTGGCATCGCCGTGCGCGGCCGCCCTCGGCGGGGTCACCCGGGCCCCGGCCCCGACGCCGGCGGGTGAGTGGCGGAGCGGGTGCCGGGTAGGTGGGGAGTAGTCCACAGGCGACGTCCAGCGACTGGCCGGAGGACATCATGACGAACCCGATTCCGGACCCCGTCCAGCCCGGGCCCACCCCTGGCCCGGACCCCCGGCACCCCGAGCCGCCCCCCAATCCGGTCCCGGCCCCCGAGCCGCCCCCCGCTCCCCAGCCGACGCCTCCGGAGCCGCCTCCCGCGCCCCTCCCGGGTCCGCCACCGGAGCCGTCCCCGTCGCCGATCCCGCCGGGACCGGAGCCGGTGCCGAACCCCGAGCCGGGCCCACCGCTCACCTGAGACACAGGAGGCCCCGCGCCCCGACGGGGGCGCGGGGCCAAAACACCCTGCGGCTCTGCGGCGCGGTCCCTACGCGGACACCTCCGACCGGTCCCCGCCCCACAGCGTGTGGAAGGAACCGTCCTGGTCCACCCGCCGGTACGTGTGCGCCCCGAAGAAGTCCCGCTGGCCCTGCGTGAGGGCGGCGGGCAGACGCTCCGCGCGCAGCCCGTCGTAGTAGGCGAGCGCCGCGGCGAAGCCCGGGGTCGCCACGCCCTGGCGGGTGGCGGCGATCACGACCTCGCGCCAGTCGTCCTGGGCGTCCGCGATCTCCTGCGCGAACGTCTCGTCGGACAGCAGGCTCGGCAGGTCGGGCCGGGCGTCGTACGCGGCACGGATGCGGTCCAGGAAGGCCGCGCGGATGATGCAGCCGCCGCGCCAGATCGAGGAGACCGCGCCGAGGTCGATGTCCCAGTCGTACTCGTCGCTGCCCGCGGCGATCTCGTGGAAGCCCTGGGTGTACGACACGATCTTCGAGGCGTACAGCGCCTGCTCCACCCGGTCGGCGAAGGCCGCCGCCTCCGACTCGGACAGCGGGGACGGCTTGGGTCCCGCCAGGCCCCGCGAGGCCTCGCGCAGCGCCGCGTGGCCGGAGAGGGAGCGGGCGAAGACGGCCTCCGCGATGCCGGAGACCGGCACACCGAGGTCGAGGGCGATCTGGACCGTCCAGCGGCCGGTGCCCTTCTGCTCGGCCTGGTCCACCACCACGTCCACGAAGGGCTTGCCCGTCGCCGCGTCCACGTGGGACAGCACCTCGGCGGTGATCTCGATCAGGTAGGAGTCCAGCCGGCCCTGGTTCCAGGTACGGAAGATGTCCGCGATCTGCGCGGGGGAGTACCCGGCGACATCGCGCAGCAGCTGGTACGCCTCGCCGATCAGCTGCATGTCGGCGTACTCGATGCCGTTGTGCACCATCTTCACGAAGTGACCGGCGCCGTCCGGGCCCACGTGTGTGACGCAGGGCGCGCCGTCCGCGGCCTTCGCGGAGATCTTCTCCAGCATGGGGCCGAGGGAGTCGTAGGACTCCTTCGGGCCGCCCGGCATGATGCTCGGGCCGTGCAGCGCGCCCTCCTCGCCGCCGGAGACACCCATGCCGACGAAGTGGATGCCCTGCTCGCGCAGCGCCTTCTCGCGGCGGCGGGTGTCCGCGAAGTGCGCGTTGCCACCGTCGATGATCATGTCGCCGGGCTCCAGGAGCGGAGCGAACTCCTCGATCACCGCGTCCGTCGGGCCTCCGGCCTTGACCATGATGACCAGTCGGCGCGGCCGCTCCAACGCCGCCACGAACTCCTTGGCGGTCTCGGCCGCGATGAAGTCCCCCTCGTGCCCGAACTCCTTGACCAGCGCGTGAGTCCGTGCCGACGTCCGGTTGTGGACGGCGACCGTGTAACCGTTGCGCGCGAAGTTCCGGGCGAGGTTGCGGCCCATGACCGCGAGACCCGTGACGCCGATCTGCGCTGAAGTGCTCATACCGCCTGCTCCTCAAAGATCCGGTGGATCCGGTGGATCCTGCACCGTGCGTGCTGTGAAACAAAACTCCGTGAAACAAAACGCTGCGAAACAAAGGCGTGGTGCCGGTCGTGCTCGTCCGTTCCGTGCTCGCCAGTATTGCCCTTCGACCATCCTGACGTGCCGGTACGGCACACGCATATCCGACCCGCCACGCTTGATTACGCACGGAAGGTGCCCAGCGCCTCAGTGCGGGTTCGGCCGATCCGGCCAACGAGGGCCGATTCCTGGCCACTTGTGGTGACCGGCGGCTGATTGCCGTCTTGTCATGGCCTGTTCGCAGCGCTTACTTTTGCCCCTCCTGACGCATGTCGAGGGGGCTCTCCATGGCCGTACGCGGCCGGCATCGCCGGTACCAGCCGAACAGGATCAACCGCGCCTCACTCACCGTCACGGCGGGCGGCGCCGGCATGGCGATCCCGCTCGTGGCCGCCGGGACCGCCGGCGCGGCCGACGCGGCCACCTGGAACAAGGTCGCCGCATGCGAGTCCAGCGGCGACTGGAGCATCAACACCGGTAACGGCTACTACGGCGGACTGCAGTTCACCCAGTCGACCTGGGAGGCCTACGGCGGCACGAAGTACGCCCCGCGCGCGGACCTCGCCACCAGGGAGCAGCAGATAGCGGTCGCCGAGAAGGTGCTGGACGGGCAGGGACCCGGCGCCTGGCCGGTGTGCTCGGTGCGGGCCGGACTGACCCGCGACGGCTCCGCCGCCGGCGTCCACACCGAGAGCGCCTCGACCCGGCCCGCGAAGAGCCCGACGAGCCCGAAGACCTCTGTGCGCGACGTGCAGCCGCAGGCCACACCCCAGTCCCGCGCGGGCAGGGCGGAGATGTACACGGTCGTGCACGGCGACACGCTCTCCGGCATCGCCGAGGACCAGCAGGTCCAGGGCGGCTGGCACGGGCTCTACGCCGCCAACCGCACGACGATCGGGTCCGATCCCGACCTGATCCTGCCGGGGCAGCGGCTGGACCTGCGCGGCAGGGCCACCCCGGCCGCCGGCACCCACACCACGGCCGAGTCCCCGACGAAGAAGTCCTCCGCGAAGTCCTCCGGGAAGTCCGCCCCGACGTCCTCCTCGGGGACGAAGAAGGCCCCTTCCGCAGGCACCCACACGGCGTCCACGCACGGCCACTCCCTGATCGCCCCTGTCGTCGCCGCCATGGGCACGCCCTACCACCAGGCGGGCGGGCACTGGTCGAAGGGCTACCACACCGGCGTCGACTTCCCCGTGCCCACCGGCACCGCCGTGCACGCGGTCGCCGCCGGACACGTGGTCACGGCCGGCTGGGGCGGCTCCTTCGGCTACCAGGTGGTCATCCGGCACGCGGACGGCCGCTACACCCAGTACGCCCATCTGTCGGCCATCTCCGTGAAGGCCGGGCAGACGGTCTCCGCCGGCCGGCGCATCGGCCGCTCGGGCTCCACCGGAAACACCACGGGTCCGCATCTGCACTTCGAGGTGCGGACCGGACCCGGCTTCGGTTCGGACATCGACCCGGTCGCCTATCTCCGGGCCGGCGGCGTCATGATCTGACCCCGATGCGGTGGCGGTCCACGACGGGCAGCGGTACGTAGACGCCCGTGTGGAAGGGGCCGAAGGCGGGCGCCACGAAGTAGGGGTCCGACGGCTCCTCGCCGCCGTCCTCGCGTGCCCTGTCCGGAGCCGGTACGAGGACGTCGTTCAGGACGGTGTCGTCCAGGATCTCCTCCAGGGCCGCCTCGTCCAGGGCCGCGTCCTCCATCTGCTCCAGTGCCGTCGCGACCCGTTGCCGGGGCAGGGCGACGAGCGGTGTCCCGGCGGGCGCCGGTTCGGTGAGGGCGGGGGCGGTGGCAGGGGCAGCGACCGGGGCGGCCTGCGCAAGCGGGGCCGAACCGGCCTCGGGCAGCGGCTCCGCCGTACGCGGGGCGTGCTCCAGCCGCTCCGTCGTCAGCAGGATCAGACCGCCCGCCGCCACCACACCGCAGCTCAGCGCGAGCGCGGTGCCCGTGGTGCCGTAGCGGAAGGTCTCGCCGAACATCGTGATGCCGACCGCGGCCGCCAGCACCGGGTTCACCACGGTCAGCGTGGCGAGCGGCGCGGTGAGGCCGCCGCCGCGGTAGGAGGTCTGCGACAGCAGCACGCCGGCGACCGCGAACACGCCGATCACGGCCAGGGACGGCAGGTCGGCGAGGGAGACCCCGTCGGTCCAGTCGACGGCCACGGTCTTGGTGAACACGGACGACATGCCGAAGGCCGTACCGGACGCGGTGGCGAGCAGCACGCTGCGCACCGCCGGGTGCCGGTGCGCAGCCCGGCCCGCGATCATCAGCGCCACGACCGCGCCGCCGGTGACCAGGGCCACGGCCACGCGCTGCGCCGTGGCGAGGGACTGCGCGTCGGAGGTGCCGACAAGGGACAGCAGGCCCGCCAGACCGACCGTCGCCATGATCGCGCCCCGCCAGGCGGTCGTCCCGGTCCTGCGGCCGACGAACAGGGCCGCCATCGGCAGCGCGAACACGATGGTCAGGGCGCCCAGCGGCTGCACCAGGCTGAGGGGGCCGTAGGCCAGCGCCACCACGTGCAGCAGTCCGCCGAGCCCGTTCAGCGCCAGCGCCGCCCACCAGCTCGGCCGGCGCACCGGCGCGTACCGCGCGTCGTGGGAGGACAGCGCGACCTGCTCCTGCACGATCGCTCCGCCCGCGTAGGCGACGGCGGACACGAACGACAGCAGCACGGACAACGCGAGGGCGCTCATGACCTGGTCCTCTGCGTGAGGCCGGGGCCCTGGGCCCGGTTCGGTGAACGGTCGGCTTCCATAGTCAACACTCTGCCCGCCGCGGGTCTTCCCGTCGTCATGCCTGAGCAGGCAATGGGTCCTACTGCCGATGGAGTACGCCCGGACCCCGCTCATCCCCAAGGTGGGCGACACAGGGTGGAGACTCTCGGGGACGGTCTCCTCCCGCCCCTGGTACTACTGCTGTTCGTGGACCTCGACCCCGATCTCGCCGCGCTCCGCCCCGTCGGCGCCTTCTTCGTCCTGCGCACGGCAGGAGGAGCGTCGGGGGGAACGCCCGGACGGCTGCCGACACTTGCGGAGACCTACGAAGGCACGGGTGCGGACGCTCATGAGAATGCGCTGGCCTTCCGTGTCGAGACGGTCGCGAACCGTCTTCGCACCCGGGAGCCGCGGGTGGCGGCGTCGATCGCCCACCAGGCGCTGGCGGCCCGCCTGTGGTCGGCGGGACTCGGCTGCGCCGCCCTGTACGGCCGCCTTCCCGACCTGGACCCCCGCCTGCTGCGCTGGGACCCGGCCGCCCTCGCCCCCGACGACCTGTGGCTGACCGGGCCGCGCCCGCTGCCCGGGAACCCCGGGAACACAGCCGCGCTCGCGGCCGCCGTGCTGCACGGCCACCTCGAACCCCTAGGGGAGGCCCTGAGGGCCCGCTACGGCATCGCGGCGGGCCTGCTGTGGGGCAACGCGGGCTCGGCGCTGGCCGGGGCCGCCCGCGAGCTGGACCGGTGGGCGCGCGGCAGCGGCCGTACGGACGTGGCGGACCGGGCCCGCACACTCACCGTCGAGCTCTTCGCCCACCCCCTCCTGAGCGCCACCGGCACCCTCACCGGCACCTCCTTCCGGCGCCGCAGCTGCTGCCTCTACTACCGCGTGCCCGGCGGCGGGGTCTGCGGTGACTGTTGCTTCACACGGCCGCCGCGCTCTTCCCCGCGCGCCGCATCTGGGTGACCATGAGGGGACCGGCCGCTGAGACCAGGGGGTTGCGGGTGCGAGTGGGACTGCTGAGCCGGGAGTACCCCCCGGACGTGTACGGCGGCGCGGGCGTCCATGTCGAGTTCCTGGCACGTGAGTTGAGGTCGCTGGTCGACCTGGAGGTGCACTGCTGGGGCGAGGGCCGCGGGGTGGGCGTGGTACGCCACCGCCCCTGGTCCGCCCTCGACACCGCCAACGACGCGCTGCGCACCTTCTCCGTGGACCTCGCCATGGCCGGGGCCCTCGAAGGCCGTGAACTCGTCCACTCCCACACCTGGTACGCCAACCTCGCCGGCCACTTCGCCAAGCTTCTGTACGGCGTCCCGCACGTGGTGACCGCCCATTCGCTGGAGCCGCTGCGCCCCTGGAAGGCCGAGCAACTCGGCGGCGGCTACGCCCTGTCCGGCTGGGCCGAGCGCACCGCGATCGAGGCGGCCGACGCGGTGATCGCCGTGTCGGGGGCCATGCGCGAGGACGTCCTCGGCTGCTACCCGGCGCTGGACCCGGCGAGGGTCCACGTCGTGCACAACGGCATAGACACCACCCTGTACCGGCCGGACCACGGCACCGACGTCCTGGCCCGCGTCGGCCTGGACCCGGACCGCCCCTACGTCCTGTTCGTCGGCCGTATCACCCGCCAGAAGGGTGTGCCCCATCTGCTGCGCGCGGTACGGGACATCGACCCGGCCGCGCAGGTCGTGCTGTGCGCCGGCGCGCCCGACACACCCGAGATAGACGTGGAGTTCCGCGACCTTTTCCAGGAGCTGAGCCGGGCCCGCGAGGGTGTGCACTGGATCCCGCAGATGCTGCCGCGCGCGGACGTCATCCAGCTCCTCACGCACGCCGCCGTGTTCGTCTGTCCGTCGGTGTACGAGCCCCTCGGCATCGTCAACCTGGAGGCGATGGCCTGCGGTACGGCCGTGGTGGCCTCCCGGGTCGGCGGGATTCCCGAGGTCGTCGAGGACGGCGTGACGGGCCTCCTGGTTCCGGTGGACGACGGCTTCGAGACGGGCCTCGCACGGGCGCTGGACGCGGTCCTCGGCGACCCGGACACGGCCCGCCGGATGGGGGAGGCCGGACGGGCGCGCGCGGTGGGCGAGTTCGGCTGGGACGCGGTGGCCCGGCGCACGGTCCGGCTGTACGAGGAGATTCTCAAGCAGGCTTAGTCCACGGGCCGCGGGGGCAGGCATGGGGCAACCAGGGTGAGGGGGACGGCCATGCGTCGTGGAGGACCTTCAGTTCTCGGGATCGTGCTGGCGGGCGGCGAGGGCAAGCGGCTGATGCCCCTGACCGCGGACCGGGCCAAACCCGCGGTCACGTTCGGCGGCACCTACCGTCTCGTCGACTTCGTGCTCTCCAACCTCGTCAACGCCGACATCCTGCGCATCTGCGTGCTGACCCAGTACAAGTCGCACTCGCTGGACCGGCACATCACCACCACCTGGCGGATGTCCAGCCTGCTCGGCAACTACATCACCCCGGTCCCGGCACAGCAGCGGCTCGGCCCGCGCTGGTACCTGGGCAGCGCGGACGCGATCCTGCAGTCGCTCAACCTGATCCACGACGAACAGCCGGACTACGTAGCGGTGTTCGGTGCCGACCACGTCTACCGCATGGACCCGCGGCAGATGCTCAAGGAGCACATCGAGGGCGGCGCGGGTGTGACGGTCGCGGGCATCCGCGTGCCGCGGGCGGAGTCCTCCTCCTTCGGCGTGATCACCCCCGGCTCCGACGGGCAGAGCGTCGAGCGCTTCCTGGAGAAGCCCGCCGACGCTCCGGGTCTGGCGGACGCCCCGGACTGCGTGTTCGCCTCGATGGGCAACTACATCTTCACCACCAAGGCCCTGGTCGAGGCGCTGCAACGGGACGCCGAGGACGAGCAGTCCGTGCACGACATGGGCGGTTCGATCCTGCCCCAGCTCACCGGCCGGGGCGAGGCCCGGCTGTACGACTTCGGCGACAACCACGTCCCCGGCGAGACCACCCGCGACCAGGGCTACTGGCGGGACGTCGGCACCCTCGACGCCTACTACGACTCCCACATGGACCTGATCGCCGAGCGCCCCGTCTTCAACCTCTTCAACCGCAGCTGGCCCGTCTACACCCACTCCAACCAGCTCTCGCCCGCCCGCTTCAGCGCCGGCGGTATGGCGAGCGAGTCCATCATCAGCGCCGGCTGCCTGATCCGCGGTCAGGTCACCCGGTCCGTGCTGTCGCCCGGGGTGGTGGTCGACCCGGGGGCCGTGGTCCAGGGGTCGGTCCTGCACGACAACGTCCACATCGGCCGGGGTGCGGTCGTGCGCGGTGCCGTCCTCGACAAGAACGTCGAGGTGCCGCCCGGCGCGACCATCGGCGTCAATCCCGACCGGGACGGCGAGTTGTACACCGTCTCCAAGGGCGGGGTGATCGCCCTGGGGAAGGGGCAGCGCGTCTCGTAGGTCTCGTACGTCTGTTTGGCCATTACCGACCAGGGTGCGACGCGTTCATTCAATTAGCCCGGGATGCCCGGTTTTTGAGTCTCCGGCCCTCACGATGCAGACAGCGATGTCGAACCATCGGAGGTCACCCGCCATGAGACGGACCCGGCGCCCGCGGCTGTGCCTGGCCGGGGTGATGACAGTGTCCGCGCTGCTCACCGCCCCCGCTGCACGAGCCGCCGAGCCGACCGACGGTCACCTCACCGACCTGGTCAACCCGTTCATCGGGACCCAGAACGAGGGCAACACGTTCCCCGGCGCGGCCGTGCCCTTCGGCATGGTGCAGCTCTCGCCGGACACTGGGCACAGCACCGGCTACGACTACTCCCAGGAGCGCATCCGCGGCTTCTCCCTGGTCCATCTCTCCGGCGTCGGCTGCCGTATCGGCGGCGACCTGCCCGTCCTGCCGACCACCGGGGACGTGACGCGGACGGACGACGCGAAGTACGCGGCCCGGTTCCGCCACGAGGACGAGACGGCCGGCCCCGGCTACTACCGGGTGGGCCTGGACTCCGGGATCGGTGCCGAACTCACGGCGACCGCGCGCACCGGCGTCCAGCGCTACACCTTCCCCGCCACCGACAAGGCCAACGTCCTGCTCAACGCGGGCCAGTCGCTGCACAAGAAGGTCACCAGCGAGGTGGAGATCCTCGACGACCGGACCGTGCGCACCGCCATCACGGGCCACGGCTTCTGCCGGGACACCCTGCCGTACACCGTCTATACGGTCACCCGTTTCGACCGGCCCTTCACCGCGTACGGCACCTGGGACGGCGCCGCCGTCACGCCCGGCTCGCGCCGCGGAGGGGACGGTGCCTACGTCCGCTTCGACACGACCCGGGACCGCACCGTCACGGCGACCACCGCGCTGTCCTATGTCGACGCGCAGGGCGCGGCCGTCAACCTCCGCACGGAGGAGGGACGTTCCTTCGACACCGTCCGCAACGCCGCCCGGCGGGCCTGGGAGCGACGCCTCGGCACCGTCCGCGTCCAGGGCGGCGACGAGACCCTGCGGCGCACCTTCTACTCGTCCCTGTACCGGTCCTTCCTGGCGCCGAACGCCGGCAGCGACGCGGACGGCCGCTACCGGGGCTGGGACCTGCGCGTCCACCGCGCCCGGGGTTTCACCTACTACCAGAACTGGTCCCTGTGGGACACCTACCGCACCCAGTGCCAGCTCCTCGCCCTGCTCGCGCCCCGTGAGGCCCGCGACATGGCGCTGTCGGTGCTGAGGGTCGGCGAGGAGGGGGGCTGGCTGCCCAAGTGGGGCTACGGCACGGTCGAGACGAACATCATGACCGGCGACCCGGTCACCCCGTTCCTGACCACCGCCTACCAGCAGGGCCTGCTGAAGGGGCACGAGGAGCGGGCGTACCGCGTGCTGCGGCAGAACGCCGACGGCGTGCCGCCGGCCGGCCTGCCGATGGCGGGCCGGGAGGCGAACGCGGAGTACATCGCGAACGGCTTCGCGCCCTACGTCAAGGGCCGCCCGCAGGCCAAGCTCGGCGACTCGGACTACCACCAGGGCGCCTCGGTCACCCTGGAGTACGCCCTGTCCGACGCGATGCTGGCGCAGATGGCACGCGGCCTGGGTCACTTCGCGGACGCCGACCGGTTCGCGGCCCGCTCCCGCAACTACCGCAACGTCTTCGACCCCTCGACCGGCTTCTTCCGCGCCAGGGACGCCTCGGGGGCCTTCGCGGGACCGGCCGACCCGGCGCGGAGCGTCGGCTTCCACGAGGGAACGGCCTGGCAGTACCAGTGGCTGGTGCCGCAGGACCTCCCCGGCATGATCGGCCTGATCGGCGGCGAGCGGGCGGCCAACGACCGGCTCGACGCGTTCTTCGCCTACGACCGGCTGCTGGCCGACCCGGCACGCACCGCGCGCGAGGTGTGGGTGCACGGCGACCCGTACGCCTACTACAACGCGGCCACGTACAACCCGCAGAACGAGCCCGACCTCATCGCCCCGTACACCTATCTGTCGACCGGACAGCCCTGGAAGACCACCGACGTGGTGCACGCGGCGCTGACCCTCTTCACGGACGCCCCGACCGGAGTGACCGGGAACGACGACCTGGGAACGATGTCCGCCTGGAACGTACTGTCGTCGATCGGGCTCTTCCCGGTCCAGCCCGGATACGGCACCTGGGGCCTGTCCACGCCCGTCTTCGACCGGGTCGACCTCAGCCTGGACCGCCGCTACTGGCCGGGCGGGCGGCTCACCGTGACCGCGCCCGGCACCTCGGCCGCCGACCGCTACATCCAGTCGGCCCGGACGGACGGAGTGCCCTACGGCCGGACCTTCCTGACGACCCGTGCGCTGCGCTCCCTGCGCTCGCTCACCTTCGCGGTCGGCCCGCGCCCGTCCGCGTGGGGTACGTCACCACAGGCGGCGCCGCCCGTTCTGAAGTGACCTCAGGTGTCTCATGAACCCCGCCCCCCACGGAAGGCGGGGACTTAATCTGCTGTTAACTGAGCGTAGCCTGATCGTACTTGACCGTAATCGGCTGCCGGAGGTTGACTGCTTGTCCACCCACCGTCGACGCGAGGCAAGCCCTTGACTGCTGACCTGCTCGCTCCCCTCGACCTTGCGTTCTGGAACATCGAGTCCGACCGGCACCCGATGCACCTGGGCGCCCTCGGTGTCTTCTCCGCGCACTCGCCCACCGCCGGCGCCCACGCGGCCGACCTGCTCGCCGCCCGCGCCGCCGCCGTGCCCGGACTGCGGATGCGCATCCGGGACGTCTGGCAGCCGCCGGACCTGCTCCGCCCGCTCGCCTTCGGCGGCGCCACCCGCGAGCCCGACCCCGGCTTCGACCCGCTGAACCACGTACGGCTGCACGCCCCGACCGGCGACTTCCACGCCGCCGCCGGACGGCTCATGGAGCGCCCGCTGGAGCGCGGCCGGCCGCCCTGGGAGGCGCATGTCCTGCCCGGCGAGGACGGCGTCTCCTTCGCCGTGCTCTTCAAGTTCCACCATGCCCTCGCCGACGGCCTGCGCGCGCTCAAGCTGGCCGCCGGAATCCTGGACCCGGTGGACCTGCCGGAGCGCGGCCCCCGTCCCATCGAGCCGCCGCGCGGCCTGCTGCCCGATGTCCGCAAGCTGCCCGGCCTGCTGCGGGGCGCCGTGTCCGACGTGGGCCGGGCCCTCGACATCGGCGCCTCCGTCGCTCTGTCCACGCTCGGCATCCGCACCTCCTCCGCGCTGACCGCCGAGCCCAGCGGCACCCGGCGCACCGCCGGAGTGGTCCTGGACATCGACGACGTGCACCGGGTCCGCAAGGCCGTCGGCGGCACCGTCAACGACGTGCTCATCGCCGTTGTCGCAGGAGCCCTGCGCCGCTGGCTCGACGAGCGCGGCGACGGCAGCGAGGGCGTGGCCCCGCGCGCCCTGATCCCCGTCTCCAGGCGCCGCCCGCGCACCGCGCAGCCACAGGGAAACCGGCTCTCCGGTTATCTGATACGGCTTCCCGTCGACGACCCCGACCCGGTCAGCCGCCTCGACACGGTCCGCACGGCGATGCTCCGCAACAAGGACGCCGGCCCCGACCGGGGCGCCGGTGCGGTCGCCCTGCTCGCCGACCACGTGCCCGCGCTCGGCCACCGCCTCGGCGGCCCGCTGGTCGGCCAGGCGGCCCGGCTCTGGTTCGACATCCTGGTCACCAGCGTGCCCCTGCCCGGCCTCGGGCTGCGGCTCGGCGGACACCCCCTCACGGAGGTCTACCCCTTCGCCCCGCTGGCCCCGGGCCAGTCCCTGGCGGTGGCGATCTCGACGTACCGCGGCCGGGTGCACTACGGGCTCGTCGCCGACGCGCGGGCGGTGCCGGACCTCGACGCGCTCGCCAGGGCGGTGACGGACGAGGTCGAGACGTTGATCGCGGCCTGCGATCCCTGATCATGACCGGTTTGGCGGTGCGGCCCGGCGCTCCGTAGACTTCCCCGTTCGACAGCGGGCGCGAGTCGGAGCGCTGCGCGGGAGATCAGGGAACGGCAGTGCGATGACGGTGACAGAGGACGGCCCGACGGCCACCGAGGAGATGGTCTACGGCCCCGGCATCGACCCCGAGCGCCTGGCCGTCTGCCTCGGCGTGCTCGAGGAACTCGACAAGCTGGAGGTCGACCACCCCGACGCCATCGCGGTGCGCCGGGCCACGGCCGGCGTCTACCGCACGGTCAAGCAGCGCCGCCGCCAGGAGCGCCGGGCCGCCAAGACCGCCCATGACAAGGCGGTCACCGAGGCCACGGCGACCGGCTCCGCCCAGCGCATCGACGACGAGACCGAGGGCATCCTGCCGTCGTCGGTCACGGAGGCGGGGCGGATCGCGGGGATACTCCAGCGTCCCCGCTCCTGCTACACCTGCAAGACCCGGTTCGTCGAGGTCGACTACTTCTACCACCAGCTCTGTCCGGACTGCGCCCGGACGAACCGCGCCAAGCGCGACGCCCGCGCCGACCTCACCGGCAAGCGCGCCCTCCTCACCGGCGGCCGCGCCAAGATCGGCATGTACATCGCGCTGCGGCTGCTGCGCGACGGCGCGCACACGACCATCACCACGCGCTTTCCCAAGGACGCCATCCGCCGCTTCAAGGCCATGGACGACTCGGCGGACTGGATGCACCGGCTGGAGGTCGTCGGGATCGACCTGCGTGATCCGGCGCAGTCCGTGGCCCTCGCCGACCAGGTCGCCGCGGCGGGCCCGCTCGACATCCTGATCAACAACGCGACGCAGACCGTGCGCCGCCTGCCCTCCGCCTACGCCGCCCTGGTCGAGGGCGAGAGCGCCCCGCTGCCCGCCGGAGAGCTCCCCGCCCACCACGTCATCGGCGCCTTCAACTCCGGCGCCGTCGGTGAACTCGGCGGGCCGGCCACGCTGCCCGTCGGCACCAGCGGCCTCGACGCGCAGAAGGTCGCCGACCTCGCCCTGGTGGCGGGCAACGCCAGCGTCGCCCGGCACCTCGACGGCACCGCCATCGACGCGGGCGGCCTCGTGCCCGACGTCGTCGACACCAACACCTGGGTGCAGACCATCGACCAGATCTCGCCGGTCGAGCTGCTTGAGACCCAGCTGTGCAACTACACGTCGCCGTTCATCCTGATCAGCGCCCTGCGCCCGGCGATGGCGGACGCCGCGAAGAAGGCCGCCAGCGGCCGCGCCTACGTCGTCAACGTCTCGGCGATGGAAGGCGTCTTCGGCCGCGGCTACAAGGGCGCCGGGCACCCGAACACCAACGCCGCGAAGGCGGCCATGAACATGGTCACCCGGACCAGCGGCCAGGAGATGTTCCAGACCGACGGCATCCTGATGACCTCCGTCGACACCGGCTGGATCACCGACGAGCGCCCCCATTACGACAAGCTGCGCCTGGCCGAAGAGGGTTTCCACGCACCCCTCGACCTGGTCGACGGCGCCGCCCGCGTCTACGACCCGATCGTGCGCGGCGAGCAGGGCGAGGACCTGTACGGCGTGTTCCTTAAGGACTACGCGCCCGGCAAGTGGTGAGCACGGCGAGGGAAAACCGGTGGCCCGACGGGCCGCCGGTGACCTACTCTCCAGGAGTCGTGCCGGGGTGCCCGGTGCGCAGGTGACGCGTTCTTCGAGGTTGAACTCCTTCACACAGTCCCCATGGGACTGCCGGCCCTTCGGGGGCCACCGCGTCGCCGCCTAGACCTCGGGCACCCTACGCAGTCGTTCGTGCACGGCGTACGCGGTGGTGCCGGACGCGGCCCGTACCCGTGTCCCGCCGTCCACCAGCAGATCGGCGCCGGTGATCCACTCGGCCGCGTCCGAGACCAGCCACACCACGGCCCGTGCCACGTCCTCCGGCTCCCCGATCCGCCCCAGCGGCAGCCCGGCGGCCACCTCCGCCTCGCCCGGCTCCCAGACGAACCGCGCCATTTCGGTGCGGACGAGTCCGGGGGAGACGGAGTTGACCCGTACCCGGGGCGCGAGCTCGCCCGCGAGCTGCTGGGTGAGATGCAGGAGGGCTGCCTTGGTGGTGCCGTAGGCGCCGACGTGGGGCCCCACATGCCCGGCACCCTCCGTGCACACGTTGACGACGGCCCCGCCGTGCTCCCGCATCCACCCCCGCCACGCGCACTGCACCAGCCGCAGCGGTGCCTCGACGTTGACCGCGAAGGCCTCCCGCCAGGCGTCCGGGCCGGCCTCCATCAGCGGCCCGTACGGCCGATTGGTCGCGGCGTTGTTGACGAGGACGTCCAGCCGCCCGAACTCGCGCAGCACGAGATCCGTCAGCTCCTCGGGGTGCCCAGGGGCGGCCACGTTCCCGGCCAGCCCGATGCCGCCCAGCTCCGCGGCCGTGCGCCGCACCTCGCCCGCGTCCCGCGCGGTCACGCACACCAGCGCCCCGGCCGCGGCGAGCGCTCCGGCGACGGCGCGCCCGATCCCGCGCGTGCCACCGGTGACGACGGCCGCCCTGCCCTCGATCCCGTACGACGACGTCATCGCCGTACGGTCTCATGACGGACCGTCAGTCGACAGCCCCCAGGGGCGAGTTCCGTGCCGACAGCAGTTCCAGCACGGTGCGCCAGTCCTCCAGGACCCCGGCGTCGAATCCGGCGGTCCGGCTCTCCTCGCCCGCCTGGCGCAGACGCAGCACGTCGTCGTCGGCCGCGGGGTCGAAAAGGGGGCCGTGGTGATGGCGTACGAGGTGGGAGACCCGCTCGCCGAGCAGGGGCCGTACCGCGTCGGCCGCGCGGTCCGCCTGCCCGCTCTCGCCGCCGGGGTCCAGCAGCCGGCCGATGCCCTGCACCAACCCCGCCACCTGGAGCTCCTTGTCGGCGGGGCGGGCGCGGCGCAGCAGGGCGGCGGTCCGCAGCGCGTGCTGATGCGGACGCGCATACAACAGATCCATCAGCTCCTCGACGCTGCGCAGCTCCATGCGTCAGTCCTCCCGCGAGACAGCCGTTGCCGTATGTCAGCAGATCATGGCGAGCTTGCGAGTCGGCCAACGGCACTTGAACTGCGCAACGTGGACGTCGACGTAGACCAAGCGGGTGACTCCAAACCCCGCATTATGTAACAAATTGTTCCAGAATAGTCCTGGTGGAGCACTGAGTGACTCGAGATAGTTACAGCTTGTTTGCACTCCCTATCGAGCGCACCCCCGCTCATTTGGTTACCCTGTAACCGGCGGACAGCAGTACGGGTCCCACCCACACCCACGGTCCGTCCCGGGACAAGCCGGTACACCACGGCCTGCTCTCATCCGAGGTACCGGCGCCACCGCGTCCGAACTGGCCTTTTACCCAGACCCGAGCGGGCGCCGAGCGCCGGATCGCAGACTGTGCGGCACGCCCCGAGGGTGACCCGACACATAAGGAGTGCGCGGTGACACCGGAGAAGACGAATCGCGATCAGCGCCCCAAGGAACGTACGGAGCGCGCGGGCCGCAGGCCCGGAGAACTCGGCAGCCTGGACGTGTGGGCCCGGTCCGCCCCGATCCGCCTCGCGGGCTACGAGGAGGACCTCGCCGAACCCCACATCCTGCCGAGCGTGGACTGACCCGCCGGTCGGCCCCATCGCGTTCGCCTGACGCATGGGCGTGCGAGACTCACGCCCATGCTGATCAGAGAAGCCGTGGCCGAGGACTGGCCGCGGATCTGGCCTTTCTGGCACCGGATCGTCGCCGCCGCCGAGACGTATGCCTGGGACCCGGACACCTCGGAGGAAGCGGCCCGCGAGCTGTGGATGAGCCCGGCCAAGCGGGTCTATGTGGCCGAGGACGCCTCCGGAGCCGTCATCGGCTCCGCCTACCTCGTCCCCAACTACGGCGGTCCCGCCGCCGGTGTCGCCAACGCCGGCTTCATGGTCGACCCCGACCGGGCCGGCCGCGGCACCGGTCGCGCCCTCGCCGAGCACATCCTGGCCGAGGCCGAGGCGCAGGGCTACCGCGCGATGGTCTTCAACGCCGTCGTCGAGACCAACCCCGCCGTGCAGCTGTGGACCTCCCTCGGCTTCACGATCCTGGGCACGGTGCCGGAGGCGTTCGAGCATCCCCGGCACGGCCGGGTGGGGCTGCACATCATGTACAGGGCACTGGGCTGACGGGGGCGGGCGGCGCCGGCACGATCCGCCGGACAGGCGCTAGTCGAGCGGCGCCGTGCGCTGCCACGGGTGCAGCTTCTCCAGCTGCCCGGCCAGCTCCAGCAGATCCGCCTCCGATCCCGGGAGGCCCACCAGTTGTACGGCGCAGGGGGCGCCCGAGGGCAGCGTGCCGAGCGGGACGGACATCGCGGGCCAGCCCGTGAGGTTCCACGGCGGCGTCATCGGCGAGTAGTTGGTGTTGGCCAGGACGTTGGGCAGCCAGCCCCGCTCGTGCCACGGCACGGCCTTCGGGGAGCGGCGGGCCAGCGCGGGCATCAGCAGGACGTCGTGCTCGGCGAAGAAGGGGGTCAGCCGGCGGCGGAGGCGTTCGCGCCCCTCCCCGGAGCGGACGGTCCGCACGAAGCGGCGGCCGACGGCCGCGTGGATCCGGGTCCGCCGGGCCAGTCGCGCCGGGTCGAGGCCCTCGGCGTCCACCGCGGTGCCCGCCGTCCAGTGCTGGAGCGCGGTGACGCCCAGGGAGAGGGGGTACGGGGGCTCCGCACGCCGCGTCCGGTGGCCGGCGCCGGCCAGCACGGCGGCCGCCTCACGGACCGCGGTCGTATACGGCTTCGTGACGGCGACACCGGCGAGCGGGCTGCGCAGGGAGACCGCGATCCGCCGGGCGGCGGATCCCTCCTTGCGGACGAGCTCCTCGTCCGCGAGGACCGAGAGCATCAGGCGCAGATCCTCGACCGTGGTCGCCAGCGGCCCGTTTTCGGACATGCCGAACCAGTCGCCGTTGCCGATCCCGGCCGGTACCACCCCGTGGCCCGGCTTCAGGGTGACGAGACCGCAGTTGGCCGCGGGGATGCGCAGCGAACCCATGCCGTCGTTGCCGAGGGCGACCGGCACCATCTGGGCGGCCACCGCGGCCGCGCTGCCGCCCGAGGAACCGCCCGCCGTGCGCGAGGTGTCCCACGGGTTGCGGGAGGTGCCGTGGACGCCCTCCGTGGTGCCGAAGACGCACAGCTCGGGCACGTTGGTCAGCCCCACGACCACCGCGCCCGCCGCCCGCAGCCGGGCCACCGTGACATGGTCGTCCTCGGCCGGTGTGTCCGCCGTGGCGGCCGAGCCGACCAGGGTGGACTCGCCGCGTACCGCGAGGTTGTCCTTGACGGCCACCGGCACCCCCGCCAGGGGCAGTTCGGCCAGATCGGTACGGCCCGCCACCTCGTCGGCCGCCGCGAGCGCGGATGCGGCCAGGACCTTGCGGAACGCGCCGATCCGGCCGTCGAGGCGCTCGATCCGCGCAAGGTGCTCCGCCACCACCTCGCGGGGCGTGGCCCGCTTCTCGCGTACGGCGGCGGCGATCTCGGCGGCGGTCCGGCCGACCCAGCTGGTCACGGGTGCTCCTCGGGAGGCGACGGGGTGGTGCGCGGGCACGTACTGGTCGGTACGTAGGGAGAACTGTGCACGGTCACGCGCCCCGCGTCGAGAGGCCGCCCGCCCCGATCCCGACCGCGCGGCCCGTCCCCGCCCCACGGGGACGGGCTCAGTCCCGCCGCGCCACGCCCGTGCTCCCCCGCCGGGTCAACCGCGGCATCGGCACCCGCACCACCCGTGCCGTGCCTCCGTCCAGCAGTGCGGTCAGTTCCCGCGCCGCCGTGCGGCCGAACTCCACGCTGTCCCGGGACAGCGCCGACAGCCACGGCTTGACCAAGCGGCACAGCGCCGAGTCCTCCCAGGACACCACCGACACGTCCGCCGGTACCGAGAAGCCGAGTTCCGCGGCGGCGGCGACCCCGGCGACGGCCATCACGTCGTTGTCGTAGACGAGGGCGGTCGGGGCGGGGGAGCCCCGCAGGACCCGGCGGGTCACCGCCGCGCCCTGCGCGTCCGAGTAGTCGGTCGTCACCGACCGCACCTCGGTCAGGCCGCGCCGGTCGGCCTCCGCGCGCAGGGTCCGGATGCGACGCTGGGTGTGCGCGAGGCCGGGCAGCCCGGCGATGTGGACGATCCGGCGGTGGCCCAGGGCGGCCAACTCGTCGACGACGGAGGCCATCGCGCCCGCGTCGTCCGCCCAGACCGTCGACAGCCTGGGATGACGTTCGTCCGGCGCGCCGCCGATCACCACGGCGGGCAGGCCGAGTTCGTCGAGCACGTCGGGGCGCGGGTCGTCCGCGCGCGGATCCACGACCAGGACGCCGTCCACCCGGTGCTCGGCCCACCAGCGCCGGTACACCGCGCACTCGTCGGCCACGTCCTCCACCACCTGGAACAGCAGGCCGAGGTGACGCTCCGCGAGTATCTCCTGGATGCCCGAGACGAGTTGGAGGAAGAAGGAGTCCACGCCCAGGGTGTGAGCCGGGCGGGCGAGGACGAAGCCGACCGTGGCCGCGCCCTCCCCGGACAGGGCGCGGGCCGCCGTACTGGGCCGCCAGCCCAGCTCCTCGGCGAGCCGGCGGACTCGGGCCCGGGTCGTCTCGGACACCCCGGGGCGGCCGTTGAGCGCGAAGGACACCGCGCTCTCGGAGACACCGGCGCGCCGCGCGATGTCCTTCATCGTCGGCCGGCGCGCCGGGGAACGCTTGGCTGGCACGTTGCTTCCATTTCTGCGCGGATTGCAGCTAATGCGCTTGAGTCCGAGAACCCTAAAGCGCATTAGTGATCCCTGGCAAGTTTTCGGCCACACCTCTTTGACCTGCACTAATGTCGACCGAATTTCTTTAGCGGCAGCCAGTGCATTGACTTTTCCGGAAGGCCCCGGGCATGGTCGCTGGCGTCCCAGCCGCCGACGCCGCCAAGGGAGTCGTGTCACCGTGCCCACATCCCGCAGAGCCTTCGCCGCTGCCGCCGTAGCCGCCCTCGTCCTGCCGCTGAGCGCCTGCGGTTCGGGCGGGGACGGCGGCGGTTCGGCCGACGCCTCCGGCAAGGTCGAAGGTGACATCACCTTCCAGACCTGGAACCTGCGCGCCAACTTCAAGTCGTACTTCGAGGGCGTGATCGCAGGCTTCGAGAAGAAGTACCCGGACACCCACGTGAAGTGGATCGACCAGCCCGCCGAGGGCTACGCCGACAAGATCAGCGCCGACGCGGCAGGCGGCACGCTGCCCGACGTCGTCAACGTCTCCCCGGACCTCGTCGCCCCGCTCGCCGAGGCGGGACTCGCCCTCGACCTCGACAAGGCTGCCGGTACATACAAGTCCGAGTATCTGGACGGGGCTTGGGCCAGCCACCGGATACCGGGGATGAGCGGGACGTACGCCTTCCCCTGGTACCTCAACACCGGCCCGCTCTTCTACAACAAGTCCCTCTTCAAGAAGGCCGGACTCGACCCGGACCAGCCGCCGAGGACGTACGACGAACTCTTCGCCGACGCGCTGCGGATGGCCAGGCAGACCGACGGCAAGGTCGCCACCCTCGCCAACGTGCCGACCATCGAGGACTTCGGGCGGTACGGCGTCCCGTTGATGAACGAGGAGGGGACCGGCTTCGCCTTCAATGATCTCAAAGGGGTTCAACTTCTCAGTAAATACAGGGAACTGTACGACGCCAAAGCTCTCGATCCGCAGGCGCTGACCGCCACTCCCGAATCCTCCGGCAAGAAGTTCCTCACCGAGGCCGTCGCCATGAACCCCGGCAGCGCCCTCGATCTCGGCAACTTCAAGAAGCAGGCGCCCGGTCTGTACAGGAACATCGGGATCACCGACCAGATCACCAGCACCGGGCACGTCAACATGTACGTGATGGGCGTGATGGTCAACTCCCGCACCAGGCACACCCCGGCCGCGGTCGCCTTCGCGCACTACGTGACCGACGCGCAGAACCAGATGTCCTTCGCCAAGAAGGTCGCCATCTTCCCGAGCACCGCCGGCTCCCTGGACGACCCGTACTTCACCAAGGAGGACGGTGCGGACGAGACCCGGGTGCGGATCGCCGCCGCCAAGTCGCTGAAGAACGCCGTCAACTACACACCGGTGCTGTTCAGCGAGCAGATGAAGACGGCGCTGCGCAACGAGGTCGCCAAGGCGCTGCAGGGCAAGGAGAGCCCCAAGACGGCACTTGACAACGCTGTCAAGGCCTGTGACCGGCTGCTTCAGCAGCAGGGCTGAGCCGGGGATGGCGAATCTCCCGGTACGGTCCCGGGTGCGGCGTCAGCTGCCCACCAGCCCCTGGCTGTTCGCGGCGCCGGGACTCCTGGTCACGGGCGCCTTCGTGCTCTATCCCTTCGCCTCCACCCTCTTCAACTCCCTCACCGACCGCCGCACCCTGATCCCGGGCCGCTTCGTGGGCCTCGCCAACTACCGCGAGCTGATCCACGACGACATGTTCTGGACCGGACTGCGCAACAGCTCGCTGTACGTCCTCGGTGTCGTCCCGGCGCTGGTCGTCCTGCCGCTGCTGCTCGCCCTCCTGGTCGAGAAGAACATCCCCGGCATCACCTTCTTCCGGTCCGCCTTCTACACCCCGGTCGTCGCGTCCATCGTCGTGGTCGGGCTCGTCTGGGTGTGGCTCCTCGACGAACGCGGCCTGGTCAACTCCCTGCTGGAGACCGTGGGGATCGGGCGGGTCGGGTTCCTCAGCGACCAGTGGCTGCTCCTGCTGAGCGCCATGGCCGTCACGGTCTGGAAAGGCCTCGGCTACTACATGGTCATCTACCTGGCCGCGCTGGCGAACGTGCCCCGCGAACTGCACGAGGCCGCCGCGGTGGACGGCGCGGGCCCGGTGCGCCGTTTCCTCACCGTCACCGTGCCCGCCGTGCGCTCGACGATGGTCCTGGTCGCCGCGCTCTCCTCGGTCGCCGCGTTCAAGGTGTTCTCCGAGGTGTACCTGATGGCGGGCCCGAGCGGCGGCCCGGCGGGCGAGGACACCACCCTCGTCATGCTCGTCCAGCGCACCGGCACCGGCCTGACCGGCCGTGTCGGCTACGCCTCCGCCCTGTCGGTCGTCGTCTTCGCCGTGACCGTCGCGCTGATGCTGCTGGTCCTGCGCGCCGACCGGAGGGAGGAGACATGAGCGTCCTGGAGAAGGCGCGGCCCCGCGGCCCCGCCCGTGCGTTGCCGTCCGCCGCCCGGGAGACGAGGCTCACCGACGAGCACGGACGCCGCATCCGGGCGTGGGAACTGGTCCTGCGCTACACCCTGCTGCTCGCCGTGCTCGCGCTCACCGTCGGACCGTTCCTGTGGCAGCTGTCCACCTCGCTCAAGGGCCCCACGGAGGACATCTTCAGCTCCCCGCCGACGTTCCTGCCCGGCCGCCCGACCCTGCACAACTACGAGCGGGTCGCCGACACCATCCCCGTCTGGGACTACGCCCTCAACTCCCTGAAGGTCGCCGGCGCCAACGTCGTGACGAACTGCGTCGGTTCGGCCCTCGCCGGGTACGCCCTGGCCCGGCTGCGGTACCGGGGCCGCGGGGTCGCCACGCTCGTGTTCGTCCTGGCGATGCTCGTGCCCGTCGAGGGCATCGTCATCGCCCAGTTCACCACCATGCGCGAACTCGGCCTCAACAACACCCTCGTCGGCGTCGTCCTGCCCGGCTCCGTCGGCGCCATGAACGTCCTGCTCATGCGCAACGCCTTCCGCGGCCTGCCGTACGAGATCGAGGAGGCGGCCTTCGTCGACGGCGCGAGCGCCTGGCAGCGGTTCCTGCGGATCGCCCTGCCCTCGGTGAAGGGGACCCTCGCCGTCGTCGCGATCTTCGCCTTCATGGGCGCCTGGGACGACTTCCTGTGGCCGCTCATCGTGCTCAGCGACCCGTCCAGGTTCACCCTCACCATCGGCCTCAACTATCTGCACGGCACGTTCGCCAACGACGAACGGCTCGTCGCCGCCGGCACGGTCATCGCCGTCGCACCGCTCATCGCCCTCTTCGCCTGTCTTCAGCGGTACTTCTTCCGCGGGGTCGGCGAGGGCGCCGTCAAGGGCTGAACCCCGCTCACCGCCCGCAAGGACACCGCATGCCTCCTGCCGTGCGCTTCGGCGTCAACTACACCCCGAGCGAGGGGTGGTTCCACCACTGGCTGGACTTCGACCTGGACTCCGTACGAGCCGACCTCGACTCCGTCGCCGCGCTGGGCCTGGACCACATCCGGGTCTTCCCGCTGTGGCCGTACTTCCAGCCCAACCGCACACTGATCCGCCCCCGCGCCGTCGAACAGCTCCGCGCGCTCGTCGACGCCGCCGGCGAGCGCGGGCTCGACGTCAACGTGGACGGTCTGCAAGGGCACTTGAGCAGCTTCGACTTCCTGCCCGCCTGGACCCGCACCTGGCACCGGCGCAACCTCTTCACCGACCCGGACGTCCTCCACGGGCAGGCGGCCTACCTGCGCACGCTCGCCGCAGCGCTCGCCGACCGGCCCAACTTCCTCGGCATGACCCTCGGCAACGAGGTCAACCAGTTCTCGGCAAGGCCGCATCCGGACCCCGACCGGGCGAGCGCCGCGCAGGTGGACGCGTGGCTGGAGCGGATGCTGGCCGCGTGCGAGGAGGGTGCGCCGGGCAGGCTGCACCTGCACGCCGAGTACGACGCGACCTGGTACCAGGACGACATGCCGTTCACCCCGGCCCAGGCCGCACGGCGCGGCGCCGCCACCGCCGTGCACTCCTGGGTGTTCAACGGCACCGCACAGCGGTACGGCCGGATCTCCGTCCCCACCGAGCACCACGCCGCCTACCTGATCGAGCTGAGCAAGGCCTGGGCCGGCCGTCCGCACCGCCCGGTCTGGCTCCAGGAGGTCGGCGCGCCCGCACCCCTCGTCCCGGCCGAGCACGCCGCCGCGTTCACGGAGGCCACGGTGGCCCACGCCCTGGACTGTCCCGATCTGTGGGGCATCACCTGGTGGTGCTCCCACGATGTCTCCCGCTCGCTCGCCGACTTCCCCGAACTCGAATACGGGCTGGGCCTGTTGACCAACGACCGGCGCCCCAAGGACCTCGCGCGCGTGCTGGCGGCCGCGGCCCGCGGACCCCGGGACGCGCCGACGGTCCGCACCACGGCGCTCGTCGTACCCGCCGACCCGGCCCTGCGCTCGCGGTGCGCTCCCGGCGGACCGGTCTTCGACGCCTTCTTCCGGCTGACCGCCGACGGCGCGCGCCCCACCACCGTGCTCGACACGCGCGCCGACGACGAGGAACACCTCGCCGCGCGCGGCATCACCGAAGTCGTCACTCCCGACCAGGTACTCCCCACCCCACAAGGAGGCGCTTGCTCGTGAACCCCACCAGACGCACTGTCCTGATCGCCGCCACCGCGACCGCCCTGACACCGTCCCTGCCCGCAGCCACGGCCGCCGCGGTCCCCAAGGCCACGGCGGTCCCCAAGGCCACCGCCGCGACCGCGCCGTACGCCTCCTACTGGTACCCCGACTCGTTCCCGTCCGGGACCCCGGGCACCGGCATCACCTGGCGCAGTCTGAAGAGCTGGCGGGCCGCCGACGACCCCGACCTCGCCTTCAACGCGGCGTCCGTGCCGCTGGCCGGCCGCTTCACGCCGGCCCCGGCCAACACGACCGCCCGCTCCGGCCAGGCCCGCATCCAGGCGCTGGTCTCCTTCGGGCCCACGTCGGGCAACCCCTCCCAGGGCTCCGCCACCGCCGACCACTACGCCCTCACCCACTGGGCGTACCTGGACGAGCTGGTCTTCTGGGGCGGCTCGGCGGGCGAGGGGCTGATCCTCGCCCCGAACGCGCCGATCGTGGACGCGGCCCACCGGCACGGCGTCCCCGTCCTCGGCAACATCTTCCTGCCGCCCGTCGCCTACGGCGGACAGCTCCGGTGGACCCGCGACCTCGTCCAGAAGGACTCCGCCGGGCACTACCCGCTGGCCGCGCAGCTCGTCGCCGTGGCGGCGGCGTACGGCTTCGACGGGTGGTTCGTGAACGCCGAGACGAGCGGCGGGAACACCGCTCTGGGCACAGACATGCTCGGCTTCGTACGGGAGCTGAAGTCCCTCGCAGCGGCGAGGGGACAGCGGGTCACCTGGTACGACGCCATGACCGTGAACGGGACCGTGAGCTGGCAGGGGGCGCTCGACAGCCAGAACCAGGCGTTCTTCCAGGCCGCCGACGACATGTTCGTCGACTTCCGGTGGAGCACGGGCACGCTCGCCTCCTCGGGGCAGAAGGCCGTGCAACTGGGTCGCGACCGCTACGAGTTGTGGGCCGGCGTCGACGTCGAGTCGGGCGGCTCGAACACCTCGGTGAACTGGGACGCGATCGTGCCGGCCGGCAAGGCGCACGTCACCTCCATCGGCTTCTACCGGCCCGAGTGGACGCGCAACCATCTGCCGGCGGGGCGTACCCCGGGCGACTTCCACGCCGCCGACGACCGGTTCTGGACCGGGCGGTCGCTGGATCCGGCACGGCCGGACGGGACGGACGGCTGGCGGGCGCCCGCCGTGTCGGTCGCGGACCGGTCGACGGTGTCGGCGGTGCCGTTCGCGAGCGTCTTCAACACGGGGCACGGGCTGCGCTGGTACGAGGACGGGGCGGTCACCTCGGACGCGCCGTGGAACCATCTCGGTCTCCAGGACCGGCTGCCGTCCCGCCGGTGGGTGGTGCGGACGGCGGGGGAGCGGCCAACCGTCACCTTCGACTTCGCGGACGCGTGGCGCGGCGGCAGCAGTGTGCTGGTGGACGGTGAACTGGATCAACCAGCGGTGCTGGACCTGTACGCGACACGGCTGCCGATCACCGTCGACACGGTTGTCGAGCTGACGCATCGCACCGACGCCGGGGGTGTGAACGTCGAGCTCGCCATCGCCACCGCCGAGCCGGGCGGCGCCGGTGCGACACCCCCGTACACCTATCTGCCTGTGAACTCGGACAACGGCTGGCAGACCTCGACCGTACGGCTCACAGGGCTGTCCGGCACCGTCCACGCGATCGGCGTCCGGCTCACCGCGTCCGAGGGCCCCGTGCGCTGGCGGCTGGGCGGGCTCGCCGTCCGTGACACCGCCCCGGCCCCGGCCGCCCCCTCCGATCCGCGGATCACGGGTGCCTCCGGCGGTGACCTGCGCTTCGCCTGGAGCGCCGCCCCCGCTGACGTCAACGAAGCAATGGCGTCAGCCACACGCCATTACGAGCTGCACCGCCTCCTGCCCGACGGCACCCGGCGCTTCCTCGGCGGCACCTGCCAGCGGGCGTACTTCGTCCCCGGACTCCAGCCCGAGCAGGGCGAGCAGACGGCACGGTTCGAAGTAAGGGCCGTGGGGGAGCTCTACAGCGCGTCGGCCCCCGTGACCGTCACGCACACCTGGTGACCGCCCGCCACTGACCGCCCTCGACCCAGCAACGGAGCACCCCGCATGCATGACGACCGCAGCCTGGTCGAAGCCCGTCTCAGGCGCGTCCTGGACGAGCGCGTCCGCCCCGCCGTGTACCCCGAGTCCGTGCCCCTTCAGGTCGCGGTGTGGCACGCGCCCGGCGAGCCCGTGCCGGTCGACGAGGGGCTCGCGGCCGAGCCCGAGCCGATCGAGGTGGGCGCCCGGTGGGGTGCTCCCTGGGGCACGAGCTGGTTCCGGGTGACCGGGACCGTGCCCGAGGCCTGGGCCGGCAAGACCGTGGAGGCCCTCCTCGACCTCGGCTTCGACGAGAACATGCCCGGCTTCCAGTGCGAGGGCCTGGTCCACCGGCCCGACGGCACCCCGGTGAAGGGCCTCAACCCGCGCAACCAGTGGGTCCGCATCGGCGCGCCCGTCGAGGGAGGCGAGGAGGTACGGCTGCACATCGAGGCCGCCTCCAACCCCGTCATCCTCGACTACCACCCCTTCCGGCCCACGCGGCTGGGCGACAAGGACACCGCGGGCAGCGAACCGCAGTACACGCTCACCCGCATGGACCTCGCGGTCTTCGACGAGACCGTGTGGCAGCTGGTGACCGATCTGGAGGTGCTCGGCGAGCTGATGGCCGAGCTGCCGGTGGAGTCGGCGCGCCGCTGGGACATCCTGCGCGCGCTGGAGCGGGCGCTCGACGCCATCGACCTGCAGGACGTGAACGGCACGGCGGCCGGGGCCCGTGCGTGCCTGACCGAGGTCCTCGCGGCTCCCGCCGTCCCCTCCGCGCACCGCATCAGCGCCGTCGGCCACGCGCACATCGACTCGGCGTGGCTGTGGCCGCTGCGCGAGACGGTCCGCAAGGTGGCCCGTACGACCGCCAACATGACCGCTCTGCTGGAGGACGAGCCCGACTTCGTCTTCGCCATGTCGCAGGCCCAGCAGTGGGCGTGGGTGAAGGAGCACCGGCCCGAGGTGTGGGCGCGGGTGAAGAAGGCGGTGACGGATGGACGGTTCGTGCCGGCCGGCGGCATGTGGGTGGAGTCGGACACCAACATGCCGGGCTCGGAGGCGATGGCCCGTCAGTTCGTGCACGGCAAGCGGTTCTTCCTCGACGAGTTCGGCATCGAGAACGACGAGGCGTGGCTGCCGGACACCTTCGGCTTCGCCGCCGGTCTGCCGCAGATCATCAGGGCCGCGGGCTCCAAGTGGCTGCTCACCCAGAAGATCTCCTGGTCGCAGACGAACAGGTTCCCGCACCACACCTTCCTGTGGGAGGGCATCGACGGCACGCGGATCTTCACGCACTTCCCGCCCGTCGACACCTACAACTGCTCCATGCGGGGCGGCGAAATCGCCCACGCGGCGCGCAACTTCAAGGACAAGGGGTCCGCCCGCCACTCCCTCGCGCCCACCGGCTGGGGCGACGGGGGCGGCGGCACGACCCGTGAGATGGTCGCCAAGGCGGCCCGCCTGCGCGACCTGGAGGGCTCGGCCACCGTCGTCTGGGAGACGCCGGGGGAGTTCTTCCGGAAGGCGGAGGCCGACTACGCCCACCCGCCCGTCTGGGTCGGCGAGCTCTACCTCGAACTCCACCGCGCCACCCTGACCAGCCAGGCGAGGACCAAGCAGGGCAACCGCCGCAGCGAACACCTCCTGCGCGAGGCCGAACTGTGGGCCGCGACGGCCGCCGTACGCACCGGATTCCCCTACCCCTACGAGGAGTTGGACCGCATCTGGAAGACGGTCCTACTGCACCAGTTCCACGACATCCTGCCCGGCTCCTCCATCGCCTGGGTGCACCGCGAGGCCCGCGCCACGTACGACCGCCTCGCCGCCGAACTGGACGCGATCATCGGCGCGGCCCAGCGGGCCCTGGCCGGCGAGGGCCCGACCCCCCTCGCCTTCAACGCGGCCCCGCACACCCGCGCGTGCGTCCCGGCGGGCGGCGCGGGCACCCCGGTGACCGAGGGCGGGACGACCCTGTCGCACCGCCCCGACGGCGGACACGTCCTCGACAACGGCCTGCTGCGGATCGTGATCGACGCCCGCGGCCTGGTCGTGTCGGCGTACGACATCGAGGCCGGCCGCGAGACGATCGCCCCCGGCCGGGCGGCGAACCTGCTCCAACTCCACCCGGACTTCCCGAACATGTGGGACGCCTGGGACGTCGACGCCTTCTACCGCAACACCGTCACGGACCTCACGGACGCCGACGAGGTGATCCCGGGCGAGGACGGCCGGTCGGTGCGGACCGTACGGTCCTTCGGCGCCTCCCGGGTCACCCAGGTGCTGTCGCTGCCGCCGGGGGAGCGACGGCTGGTCCTGGACACGGAGGTCGACTGGCACGAGACGGAGAAGTTCCTCAAGCTGGCCTTCCCGCTCGACCTGCACGCCGAACGGTACGCGTCCGAGACCCAGTTCGGGCACTTCCACCGCCCCACCCACACCAACACCTCCTGGGAGGCGGCCAAGTTCGAGGCCTGCAACCACCGCTTCGTGCACCTGGAGGAACCTGGCTGGGGTGTCGCGATCGTCAACGACTCGACGTACGGCCACGACGTGACCCGCACCGTCCGCACCGACGGCGACCGCGGCACGACCACCACGGTGCGCGTGTCCCTCCTGCGCGCACCCCGCTTCCCGGACCCCGAGACCGACCAGGGCGTCCACCGCTTCCGCCACGCCCTCGTACCGGGCGCGGGCATCGGGGACGCGGTCCGCGAGGGCTGGCGGATCAACCTGCCGGAACGGAGGCTGACCGGGGCCCGCGAGGTCGCCCCGCTGGTGACGGTCGACGACGAAGCGGTCGTGATCACGGCGGTGAAGCTGGCCGACGACGGCAGCGGCGACGTGGTGGTGCGGTTCCACGAGGCCCACGGAGGACGGGCCAGGGCGACGCTCACCCTCGGCTTCGCCGTCGCGGACGTCACGGCGACGGATCTGCTGGAGCGCCCGTGGGGCGAGGGGGCGGAGCCGGTGCGGGACGGAGACCGTGTCACCGTACGGCTGCGGCCGTTCGAGCTGGTGACCCTGAGGCTGCGCAGGGCGTGAAACCACGGTACGCAGGGGCGCCCGACACGGCCGCCCCTGCGTACGGTCCGGGCTTTCCCCGGCGCGGGCACAGCCACGATGATGTGCCGATGAGACGAAGAAGGGCCCCCGACAGCTCCTGGGCCGCGGAGCCGGATCCCCTGCTCGCCCTCGCCCGACGGGAGTTGACGTTCTACGCGCGGACCAGCGACCGGGCCAGGAGGCTGCACCACGTCACCGAGCTCGGTGCTCTGCTCACCACGTCGGTGACGGTCGTGGCCGCCGGACTGCATGCTCCCGCCTGGCTGACCGCGCTGATCGCGGGCGGCGCCGTCTTCTTCACCGGCATGCGTCAGCTGTACGGCGCCGGCTCGCGCTGGGTGCTGGCCACGCAGGCCCGGGAGACGCTGCGCCGGGCGCTCGACCGGTACCTCCTGCTGCCCGAGTCCGAACGCGGCGCGGCGGCGCGGCAGGCGCTCCAGTCGGTGGTCGAGGAGGTCGGAGCCAACGAGCTGCGGGCATGGTCCGAGGCGCAGGGAGGGCGCCCCGAACCATCCGCGCCCGCGGTGGGAGGCTGACCGGAAAGGGGAAAGGCGAGGGTCAGGGCCCCAGTTGCGTCCTGAGCCACTCCTCCACCTCGCCCACGTGCGCGGCGGCCGCCGCCCGTCCGGCCTCCGGGTCGCGGGCGGCCAGGGCACGGTAGATCGCGGTGTGCTCGCGGCGGGTGCGGGCGAAGGCGCCCTCCTCCTGGTAGCCGCGCCAGACGCGGGCCCGGAAGGTGCGGGAGGACAGGCCGTCCAGGATCGCCGCCATGGTCTCGTTGCCCGCGGCGGCCGCGATCTCCCGGTGGAAGGCGAGGTCGTGGGCGAGGATCTCCTCCGGGTCGTCGGTGGCGTTCATCGCCGCCAGGTGCTTCTCCACCTCGGCGAGCTGGTCCGGGGTGATGCGCGCGGCGGCCAGCGCGGTCGCCGTGGACTCCAGGATCCGGCGCACCTCCAGCAACTCCACCAGACGAGGGCCCCGGGACAGGTCGGCGACCACCCCGAAGGTCTCCAGCAGGTCGCCGGCCTCCAGCGCCGTGACGTAGATGCCCGAGCCGTGCCGGGCCTCCAGGACGCCCAGGACCGTGAGCGCGCGGATCGCCTCGCGCATCGAGCTGCGGGAGATGCCCAGCTGGGCCGCGAGATCCCGCTCGGTGGGCAGGCGCTGGCCCGGCTCCAGGCGGCCCTCGGCGATCATCCCCTTGATCCGCTCGATGGCGCGCTGCGTCACCGTGCCCTTCTGTGGGGCTTCTTCCTCCACGCCACTCCTCCAGTCAGCGGGTGCGTCGCAGTCTAACCACCAAGGTGGTCCGACCAATACGCGCAAGAAGCGGGAAAATCCGATGTCGAAGGCTGTCGAAGTGAGGGAGTGGTCTGATAAGTATGCGGACATCTGCTCGAACACGCTCAACGAGGAGCTGCCAGATGCCCGGCAGAACACTGAGGAAGCGGAACAGGACCCGGATCACCGGCGCGGCGGCCCTCGCCGTCGGCGCCTCGCTCGCACTCGCCGCATGCGGCAGCACCAAGGACGACGGCGCCGCCGGCAGCGCGGGCGGCGGCACCGGCAAGGTCGGGGTGATCCTGCCCCTGCTGACCTCGCCGTTCTGGCAGTCGTACAACGACTACGTGCCGAAGATGGCGAAGTCCGAAGGCGTCGACGCGCTGAAGACCGTCAACTCCAACAGCGACCCCTCGCAGCAGATCACCGACATCAACAACGAGCTCAACCAGGGCGTCAAGGGCCTGGTCGTCGCCCCGCTGGACAGCGCCGCCATCCAGGCCGGGCTCGACCAGGCCGACCGCAAGGGCGTGCCGGTCGTCGCCGTCGACGTCGCACCGGACAAGGGCAAGGTCGCGATGGTCGTCCGCGCCGACAACGTCGCCTACGGCACCAAGGCCTGCGACTACCTCGGCAAGCACATCACCGCCGGCAAGGTCGTGCAGATCATGGGCGACCTGGCGTCCGTCAACGGCCGGGACCGGTCCGAGGCCTTCCGGTCCTGCGTGAAGAAGAACTACCCGAAGCTCAAGGTGCTGGAGATCCCCGCCAAGTGGGAGTCCGACACCGCCGCCTCCGAGCTCGACACCCTCCTCAACGCCAACCCCGACATCAAGGGCATCTACATGCAGGCCGGCGGTGTGTACCTCGCGCCGACGCTGCAGACCCTGAAGTCGAAGAACATGCTGAAGACGGCGGGCAGCAAGGGCCACATCGTCATCGTCTCCAACGACGGCATCCCGCAGGAGTACGACGCCATCCGCAAGGGCGAGATCGACGCCACCGTCTCCCAGCCGGCCGACGCGTACGCCAAGTACGGCATGTACTACATCAAGGCGGCCATGGAAGGAAAGACGTTCAAGCCCGGCCCCACCGACCACGACTCGACGATCGTCAAGCTGCCCAGCGGCATCCTGGAGGACCAGCTGCCCGCGCCCCTGGTCACCAAGGACAACGTCGACGACCCGAAGCTGTGGGGCAACACGGTCAAATGAGCGCACCCGAGAACGCGCCCCTGGTGGAGGCACGCGGCATCGTCAAACGCTACGGCCCCACGGTCGCCCTCGCCGACGGCCGGCTCACCGTGCTGCCCGGCGAGTCCCACGCCCTCGTCGGCCGCAACGGCGCGGGCAAATCCACCCTCGTCAGCGTCCTCACCGGTCTGCAGGCGCCGGACGACGGCGGGGTCCGCTTCGACGGCGAACCCGCGCCCCCGCTCGCGGACCGCGACGCCTGGCGCCGCAAGGTCGCCTGCGTCTACCAGAAGCCCACGGTCGTACCGGAGCTGACGGTCGCCGAGAACCTCTTCATCAACCGGCAGCCGGTCAACCGGGGCTTCATCAGCTGGCGCAGGCTCAGGACCGAGGCCGCCGCGCTCCTCGACACCTGGGACGTGCGCGTCGACCCCGAGGCCCGCACCGCCGACCTCAAGGTCGAGGACCGCCAGATGGTCGAGATCGCGCGCGCGTTGAGCTTCGGCGCCCGGTTCATCGTCCTCGACGAGCCGACCGCCCAGCTCGACAGCCGCGAGATCGAGCGGCTGTTCAGCCGCATGCGGGCGTTGCAGGACTCCGGCGTCACCTTCCTCTTCATCTCCCACCACCTCCAGGAGGTGTACGAGGTCTGCCAGACCGTGACCGTGCTGCGCGACGCCCGCTGGATCACCACGGCACCCGTCGCCGAACTGCCGAGGGCGGCGCTGGTCGAGGCGATGGCCGGGGAGGCGGTCGCGGACCACACGTACACGCGCGACACGGGGGCCGCCGATTCCCCCGTGCTGCTCGACGTGCGCGGTCTCACCTCCGCCGCGTACCGGGACGTCGACCTCACCGTGCGCGCCGGTGAGGTCGTCGGACTCGCCGGAACCAGCGGCAGCGGCAAGACCGAACTCGCCGAGTCCCTCGCCGGACTGCACACCCCGAGCGGCGGATCGGCCCGGCTCGACGGCAAGGAGCTCCCTCTCGGCGACGTACGGGCCGCGCTGACCGCGGGCGTCGGCTGTGTGCCCCGCGACCGGCACGAACAGGGCCTCGTCCCCGGCATGACCATCGGCGACAACACCACCATGAGCGTCCTGGACCGGCTCGGCCGTTTCGGCTTCGTCGGCACCGAACGCAGACGCGGCCTCGCCACCGAGCTGATCGAACGCCTCGACATCCACGCCGAGGGCCCCGAACAGCCCGTCTCCGACCTGTCCGGCGGCAACGCGCAGAAGGTCGTCATGGCCCGCGCCCTCGCCTCCGACCCCCGCCTCCTCGTCCTGATCAACCCCACCGCGGGCGTCGACGTGAAGTCCAAGGAGTCCCTGCTGGCCCGGGTGGACGGCGCCCGCGACGACGGGACCGCCGTGCTCGTCGTCTCCGACGAACTGGACGACCTGCGCCGCTGCGACCGCGTCCTCGTCCTCTTCCACGGCCGCGTCGTCGCCGAGCACCCGGCCGGCTGGCACGACCACGAGCTGATCGCCTCCATCGAAGGAGTGGACCATGGCTGACACCAAGGCCCCGCCGCTCACCCCGGTACGCTCCCCCGACCCGCGGGCGGCGCGGGCGGTGCTGCTCCGCCGGGCCCGGGAACTCGCCCTCGTACCAGCCCTGTTGGTGCTCATGGTGCTCGGCGCGGTGGTCAACGACTCGTTCCTCACCGAGCGCAACCTGATCTCCGTCCTGGGTGCCTCCGCCGCGCTCGCGATGGTCGTGCTCGCCGAGTCGCTCGTCCTCCTCACCGGCAAGTTCGACCTGTCCCTGGAGTCGGTCGTCGGCATCGCGCCCGCCGTGGGAGCCCTCCTCGTCCTGCCCTCCGCCCAGTCCGGCTGGGGGACCGAGTTGCCGGCGCCGCTCGCCCTGCTCGCGATCCTGCTCGTCGGCGCGGTCGTCGGCGCCTTCAACGGCATCCTGGTCGTGAAGTTCAAGCTCAACGCGTTCATCGTGACGCTGGCGATGCTGATCGTGCTGCGCGGTCTGCTGGTCGGTGCGACCAAGGGCAAGACGCTCTTCGGCATGCCGGACAGCTTCTACTCGCTGGCGACCACCACGTTTCTCACGGTCCCGATGTCGGTGTGGCTCGCCGCCGTCTGCTTCGCCGTCGCCGGGCTCGTGCTCAGGTACCACCGTGTGGGGCGCGCCCTGTACGCCATCGGCGGCAACCCGGACGCGGCGCGGGCTGCCGGCATCCGGGTCGAGCGCGTGATGCTCGGTGTGTTCGTCGTCGCGGGCGCCCTCGCCTCGGTCGGGGGGATCATGCAGACCGGATACGTCGGCGCGATCAGCGCCAACCAGGGCAACAACATGATCTTCACGGTGTTCGCGGCCGCGGTGATCGGAGGCATCAGCCTCGACGGCGGCAAGGGCACCATGTTCGGCGCCCTGACCGGCGTACTCCTTCTGGGTGTCGTACAGAACCTGCTCACCCTCGCGCAGGTGCCGTCGTTCTGGATCCAGGCCATCTACGGCGGGATCATCCTCGTCGCCCTCATGATCGCCCGCGTGACGACCGGCCGGGCGCAGGACTGATCCCGAGGCCCGAGGCCCGAGGCCCGAGGCCCAAGGCTCAGGTCCTGGCTCCCACCTCCTCACCGACCGAAAGGACTTCCGTGTCCCCGACCCCCGGCCCCTCTTGTCGCGTCACCGCGGTCGACACCCACGACATCCGCTTCCCCACCTCGCGCGAGCTGGACGGCTCCGACGCGATGAACCCGGACCCCGACTACTCGGCGGCCTACGTCGTGCTGCGCACCGACGCGGCCGACGGGCACGAGGGGCACGGGTTCACCTTCACCATCGGGCGGGGCAACGATGTGCAGGTCGCCGCGATCGACGCGCTGCGGGACCATGTGCTCGGACGTTCCGTCGAGGAGATGTGCGACGACCCGGGGACGCTGTTCCACGACCTGATCGGTGACAGCCAGCTGCGCTGGCTCGGCCCCGAGAAGGGCGTGATGCACATGGCGATCGGGGCCCTGGTGAACGCGGTCTGGGACCTCGCCGCCAAGCGTGCCGGCAAGCCGCTGTGGCAGCTGCTCGCCGACGCCGAACCGGAGTGGATCGTGCGGCAGATCGACTTCCGGTACATCACCGACGCGCTCACCCCCGAGGAGGCCCTGGACCTCCTGCGCCGCGGCCGGGAGGGCGCCGGGGAGCGCAGGGCCCGGCTGCTGGAGCGCGGCTTCCCCGCCTACACCACCTCCGCCGGATGGCTCGGCTACGACGACGACAAACTCACCCGGCTGGCCGCCCGGGCGGTCGCCGACGGCTTCCGGCAGATCAAGCTGAAGGTCGGCGCCGACCTCGACGACGACGTACGCCGCTGCCGTGTCGCCCGCTCCGTCGTCGGACCCGGCATCCGCATGGCGATCGACGCCAACCAGCGCTGGGACGTCGCCGAGGCGATCCGCTGGACCAAGGCCCTCGCCGAGTTCGACCCGTACTGGATCGAGGAGCCCACCAGCCCCGACGACGTCCTCGGACACGCGGCGATCCGCGCGGCCGTCGCCCCCGTCAGGGTCGCCACCGGCGAGCACGTCCAGAACCGGATCGTCTTCAAGCAGATGCTCCAGGCCGGCGCCCTGGACGTGGTCCAGATCGACGCGGCCCGGGTCGGCGGCGTCAACGAGAACCTCGCCATCCTCCTGCTCGCGGCCAAGTACGGCGTCCCGGTGTGCCCGCACGCGGGCGGCGTCGGACTGTGCGAACTCGTCCAGCACCTCTCGATGTTCGACTACCTGGCGGTCGCCGGCACCACGGACGAACGGGTCATCGAATACGTCGACCACCTGCACGAGCACTTCCTCGCCCCGGCGGTCGTCCGCGACGGCCACTACACGGCACCCGCCGCGCCGGGCTTCTCGGCGGCCATGCGGCCCGAGTCCATCGCGCGGTACACCTTCCCCGGCGGCACCTTCTGGTCCGCCGACCCCGACACGCAGAAGGGACACGCGGCGTGAGCGACTTCGAGGGACTGAGAGCCCTGGTGACGGGCGGCGCCTCCGGAATCGGCCGGGCCACCGCCGAACTCCTGGCCGAACGCGGCGCCCGGGTCGCCGTCCTCGACGTGGACCCGTCGACGGTCGACAAGCCCCTGCTCGCCGTCCGCGCCGACGTCACCGACGAAGCGTCGGTGCGCGCCGCCGTCGAGCACGCGGCCGAGGACCTCGACGGCCTCGACATCCTGGTCAACAACGCGGGCATCGGCGCCCGGGGCACCGTCGAGGACAACGACGACGACGAGTGGCGCAGGGTCTTCGACGTCAACGTCCTCGGCATGGTCCGTACCGCCCGCGCCGCCCTCCCGTACCTGCGCCGCTCCGGGCACGCGGCGATCGTCAACACGTGCTCGATCGCGGCCACCGCGGGACTTCCGGACCGCGCCCTGTACAGCGCCACCAAGGGTGCCGTGTACTCGCTGACCCTGGCCATGGCCGCCGACCACGTCCGCGAGGGCATCCGCGTCAACTGCGTCAACCCCGGTACGGCGGACACCCCGTGGATCGGCCGTCTGCTGGACGCGGCCCCCGACCCGGCCGCCGAACGCGCCGCCCTGGAGGCCCGCCAGCCCAGCGGGCGCCTCGTCTCCGCCGCCGAGGTCGCCGGCGCCATCGCCTATCTGGCGAGCCCGCTGTCCGGCGCCACCACCGGCACCGCCCTGGCCGTGGACGGCGGCATGCAGGGGCTGCGACTGAGGCCGGTGGGCCGGTGAGGACCCTGGGCGGAAGCGGCGTCGAGGTCAGCGAACTGGCCTTCGGCGCCGCCGGGATCGGCAACCTGTACACCGAGGTCGGTGACGAGCAGGCGTACGAGGCGGTGGCCGCCGCCTGGCAGCGGGGCATCCGCTACTTCGACACCGCCCCGCACTACGGGCTCGGCCTGTCCGAACGGCGGCTGGGCGCGGCCCTGCGGGACTTTCCCCGGGACCAGTACACCGTCTCCACGAAGGTGGGCCGTCGCCTGGAGCCCGCGGACACCGCCGGCAACGACCTGGCCAACGGGTTCGCCGTGCCCGCCACCCACCGCCGTGTGTGGGACTTCAGCGCCGACGGCATCCGCCGCACCCTGGAGGCCAGTCTGGAGCGGCTCGGCCTCGACCGGGTGGACGTCGTCTACCTCCACGACCCCGACGACCATCCCGAGCAGGCCTTCCGCGAGGCCTACCCGGCCCTGGCGAAACTCCGGGCCGAGGGCCTGGTCGGCGCGATCGGCGCGGGCATGAACCAGACCGCGATGCTCACCCGCTTCGTCCGCGAGACCGACGTCGACGTGGTGCTGTGCGCCGGCCGCTACACCCTCCTCGACCGGAGCGCCCTCACCGACCTGCTGCCGGCCGCCGCCGAACGGGGCACGTCGGTCGTCATCGGCGGCGCCTTCAACTCCGGCCTGCTGGCGGATCCGACGCCGGGTGCGACGTACAACTACGCCAGGGCCCCACGGGAGTTGCTGGACCGCGCCCTGCGCCTGAAGTCGGCCGCCGAGCGCCACGGCACCACGCTGCGCGCCGTCGCCCTGGCCTACTGCGCCGCCCACCCGGCGGTCGCGACCGTCCTGGTCGGCACCCGTTCGGCCGCCGAAGTCCACGACTGCGCGGACCAGTTCGCGGCGCCGGTATCCGCCGCCTTCTGGCAGGAGCTGCGGGAGACGGGCCTGCTGCCCCGCGAGGAGCCCTCCTGAGAATCGCCCTGCGCACCAGTTCGCGCGGACCGGATCGCCGAGCACGAGGCGGCCCACCGTGAGGTCCCGGCCGAGCCCACGGACACCATCGGTGCCGCCGGTGCCACGCCCTGGACGGTCCGGGACCCGCGCCGCCCTCTTCCGGTCCACGGCCACCCGCGTCTACGGCCTCTGGGCAACCGCGGCGAGCCGGGTCGGCGGCAGGTACTCCCGCACATATGTCCGCTCCCAGCAGGCGCCCGTCTCCCTCAGCTCCCGCCAGGTCGTGTAGCGGTAGCGGAAGAGGCGGGCGCGGACGAAGCGCGGGGGTTCGTCGGGCGGGAACGGGGAGCTGCGCAGCAGCCTCAGCGTGTCCCGGTCGTTGTCCAGCAGCCGTTCCACCAGGCCGCCGAACCAGGAGCCGGCGTACGCGGGTGAGAGCGCCGCGAACCACATCAGCCAGTCCAGCCGCAGGTGGTAGGGCGCGAACTGGCGCGGCCAGTGCCGTGGATCACCGGGCTTGCCCTTGAACTCGTACTCCCGCCACTCCGCGCCCTCGTACGGTGTGTCGTCGAGCGTGCCCTCGACCACCACCTCGTACCGGATCTGGCTGACGCTGCCGAACGCGCCGTAGGTGTTCACCAGGTGGAGCGGGTCGAAGGAGCGGTTCATGACCTGGCGGCGGGAGATCATGTTCGTCACCGGGTGGTAGCTCAGGTACAGGAGGAGCGCGCCGACCGCCAGGACGACGATCTCGTACCAGAGCGGGGCCGGGGCCGTGGCCGGCGCGGAGGCGGGGAGCCGCAGCGCCGACAGGGCCAGCACGATGGTGATCCAGTTCAGCCAGGAGAAGTTGCCGGACAGGACGAGCCACAGCTGGGTGGCGATCATCAGGGACGCGGCGGCCGTCGCGATCGGCTGCGGGGTGAACAGCAGGACCGGCACCACGAGTTGGGTGAAGTGGTTCGCCGCCACCTCCACGCGGTGCAGCGGCTTCGGCAGATGGTGGAAGAACCAGCTCAGCGGGCCCGGCATCGGCTGGGTCTCGTGGTGGTAGTACAGGCAGGTCAGCTTCCGCCAGCAGGTGTCGCCGCGCATCTTGATCAGCCCCGCGCCGAACTCGACCCGGAACAGGATCCAGCGCAGCAGGAAGAGGACCACGACGGGCGGCGCGACCTCGTCGTTGCCCAGGAAGACGGCGAGGAAACCGACCTCCAGGAGCAGCGACTCCCAGCCGAACGCGTACCAGGTCTGGCCGACGTTGACGACCGACAGGTACAGCGCCCAGGGGACCAGCCACAGCAGCATCCCGCCCCACAGGGGGAGCAGCGAGTCCAGGCCCGCGAGCAGCGCCGCCGACACGGCGCAGCCCGTCCAGGAGCAGGCGGCGAAGAAGCGGTCCGAGTAGTGCAGATGGAAGAGGCTGGGCGCGCTGCGGAACGGCACCCGGCGGACGTAGCGGGGGATCGGCAGCATGCCGCGCTCGCCGAGCAGGGCGCGGAACTGCACGGCCGCGGTCAGGAACGCGACGAGGTACAAGCCGGCCAGAGCCCGCTGGAAGACCAGCCGGCTCCACCAGTAGTCGGGTGCGGTGAACCAGTCCACGGCCGTGCGCTCCTCCCTCCATTGTGGCGCCGCGGACGTGCGGCGTCGGGGTGCCCGTCACTCTGTGTACCGCATCGCTCCGCTTGCGTAACCCACGCGAGTGAAGCAGACAATGAGGGGCGAATTGTTCAGTTCGTTCAAGACGATGTGCCCAAGACGATGTGGGAGAACGCAGTGCGGACACCCGCCGGAACCACTCTCGTCGCCTGCGTGCTGTCGGCGGCGCTCCTGGTCGCCGGATGCGCCCGCGGCGGCGCCGGGGACACCCGGCCGGGCGGCGAGGTCGTCCTGCAGCCGGTCGCGGCGCAGGGCCCCGACCCCTTCACCGGCTCCACGGCGACCGGTACGGCCGCCCCGGCCCCGGTCATCCGGACGCCGCAGCCCGCCGGCTCCGCGCAGAACGCCTCGGTGCCCCTCAGCGGGCTGCGGTCCATCTCCGGCGGCACGCCCGGCCTGTACGGCGGCACCGCGCGGGTCGGCAGCTGCGACGTCGAGCGGCAGATCGGCTATCTGGCGGCCGACCCGGCCAGGGGCCGTGCCTTCGCCCGGGCCGAGGGTGTCGCCCAGGCGGCGGTTCCCGGCTTTCTCCGCGGTCTGACGCCGGTCGTGCTGCGGGCCGACACCCGGGTCACCAATCACGGGTACCGCGACGGCCGGGCGGCCGGATTCCCGTCCGTGCTGCAGGCCGGCACCGCCGTGCTCGTCGACGACCGCGGCGTGCCCCGCGTCCGCTGCGCCTGCGGCAACCCGCTGAAGTCGCCCCAGGCGTCCCACGCCGCCTCGGGCACCGGCGGGCAGCCCTGGTCCGGCTACCGGCCCGGCGAGGCCATCGAGGTGACTCCGGCGCCCCAGGCCGTCACCAGCATCACGATCCTCGACATCGGAAACCACACCTGGATCGAACGCCCGATCGGTCACGATGTCCGGCACGACCACGTCGTACCCCCGCCCGCGAGCGCGGCACAGTCCCAGCACACCCAGCGGCCGAACCCGCACGAGACCCGCCCCGGCGCCACCCCGGGACAGACCGGCAGGGTGCCGGGCACCGCCCCGTCCGCCCTGCCGGCCGGCTGCGCCACCCCCACCCCCACCGTCCGCCCGGGCGTCGGTGGCCTGGGCGGCCTCGGCGGCGTCGCGGCCCCCGCCCGGCCGGAACGGCCGCCCGCGGACTGCGCCACGACGACGCCCGCCACGAGGGCCCCCGGCGACCCGCCGGCACCCGCCGGCCGAACCGCACCCGACACCGGCACGCCGGACCAGGGCGCCGCGATGACGATCCCTCAGGAGCCGTCGTTCCCCGACGACCCCTCGCTCACCGAGCCCGGCACCGCTCTGGACACCAGCTCCGCGGAGACCACCGGCGAGACCGGCCCCGAGACCGGCCCCGAGGCCGTCCCGGACGTCCCCGACCTGCCCGACGGCGGCGGCCCGATCCCCGACGACAGCACCTCCGTCACCGGCAGCATCTTCGACAGCCCCACCGGCGTCTTCGGAGGCTGAGTCCGAACGTGTCACCGAGACCGCTCGAAGAATCGGGCGAATCCTGGCAAGGTGGCTCCATGACTGAGCGGGGAGCGAGCGCCCTGTCAGTCCCGGACGACTGGCCCGCCCACCCGGATCCGATCCTGGCGCTCAATCGCATGGGGTCCTTCGACTGGGACCTGGACACCGGTCTGCTCCACATGGACGCCCAGGCCCACGAGGTGTTCGACATCCTTCCCGAGGAGTTCGACGGACACTCCGAGTCCCTCGCGGTCCGCGTGCCCCAGCCGGAGGGCAGCCGGCTGGACGCCGTGGTCTCCCGGGCCATCAAGGACGGCAGCGAGAACTACGGCGCGTACTTCCGCATCCGCTGCCGTGACGGTGCGCTGCGCTGGACGCACACCCAGGGCTACATCCGGCGCGACGGGACGGGCCGGCCCCGCCGGGTCATCGGCATCGTCCGGGACGCCACGCAGGAGCTGGCGGACCTGGAGGCGAACAGTGTGCGGGCAGCCCAGGACGAGGCGGTCCGCAGACAGACCAACGTCGTGCAGGTCATCACCGCGGCCCTCTCCCACGCCCGCAGCGTCCAGGACGTCATCGACGTCCTCAAGGACTCCCACGGCGTACGGCACCTCGGCGCGACGAGCCTGGTCATGGGCCTGGTGGAGGCGGGCCGGATCCGGCTGGTGGCCGAGGGGCCGGAGGGCAGCTTCGTGCCCGGCACCCGGGTCACGCGGATCGACGAGCCCTACCCGATGGGCGAGGTCGTACGGACCCTGAGCCCGCGGTTCATCGAGTCCCCGGAGGAGTTCTCCCAGGGGTACCCGATCCTCTGGCCGCGCATCACCGACCTGAACATCACCTCGGCCGCCTATCTGCCCCTGATCGCCCAGGCCCGCCCGATCGGTGCCATGGGCCTGCTCTACAACGACCGGCGCGGCTTCTCCGACGAGGAGCGCACCGTCCTGATCGCGCTCGGCAGCAGCATCGCGCAGAGCCTGCAGCGGGCCATGCTCTACGAGCAGGAGAAGGACCTCGCCCAGGGCCTGCAGCAGGCGATGCTGCCGCGCACCATCCCCAGCGTGCCCGGTGCCGACGTCGCCGTCCGCTACCGCTCCGCCTCCGCGGGGGGCACCCTCGGCCGGGACATCGGCGGCGACTGGTACGACCTCATCCCGCTGCCGGGCGGCCGGGTCGGCGCCGTCATCGGCGACGTCCAGGGGCACGACACGCACGCGGCGGCCGTCATGGGCCAGCTGCGCATCGTGCTGCGCGCCTACGCCGCCGAGGGCCACACCCCGGCCACGGTGATGGCCCGTGCCTCCGTCTTCCTGCACGAACTCGACACCGACCGCTTCGCCACCTGCCTGTACGCGGAGGCCGACCTGTCCACCGGAGTGGTGCAGGTGGTCCGGGCCGGTCACATAGACCCCCTGATCCGCCGGACGGACGGCAGCTGCCGCCGGGTGTCGGTCGAGGGCGGCCTGCCGCTCGGCCTGTCGGCGGAGTTCGGGCGGCTGGAGTACCCGGTCTCCACCCTCGAACTCGACCCCGGCCACACCCTCCTGCTGTGCACGGACGGGCTCGTCGAGCAGCCCGGCGCCGACCTCGACGACGGCATGCGGGCCCTCGTGGCACTCATCGCCGCCGGCCCGGACGACGTGCGCGGCCTCGCCAACCGGCTCATCACGGTGGCCGAGGCGCGCGGCGGGGACGACGACGTGGCCCTGCTCCTGCTGCGCCGCCGGGTCCTGGACACCGTGCGGACCGGCGGCCGGCTCCAGCAGCACGTGGCCCCCGGCGACCCCGAGGCCCTGACGCTGGCCCGGCACATGATCCGCGCCGCGGTCCGCGCCTGGGGCGCGGGCGATCGCGCCGACGAGGTCGAGCTGGTCGCCGACGAGCTGATCACCAACGCCCTGATGCACACCGAGGGCTCCGCGATCGTCACCCTCAGGGTCCTCAGCGGCAGTGACCGCCGGGTGCGCGTCGAGGTCGAGGACTCCTCCAGCGCCCTGCCACGCCGCCGTGAGGCGGGGGAGTCGGGGGTCTCGGGGCGCGGACTGCTGCTCGTCGACATGCTCACGGACGTGTGGGGCGTGGAGGCCCGGGGCGGGGGCAAGTGCGTCTGGTGCGAGTTCCTGGTGCCGGAACGCGCCTGACCCCACCAACCCCGGAGGCACTCTGGACGTATGCCGGAACTCCCCGAGGTGGAAGCGCTCAAGGACTTCCCGACCGAGCGGTTGGCCGGCCACGAGGTCGTGCGGGTACTGCCACTGGAAGGACCGGCTGCCCGACGGTGTGCCCCGCCCCGGCAAGGGCCCGCCGGCGCTGCGGGTCGCGCTGGAGACCGGCGCGGGCTTCGACCTGACCGAGGCCGGTACGCAGAAGCGCCTGGCGGTGTACGTCGTCCGCGATCCGCAGGAGGTGCCGGGCGCGGCCCGGCTCGGCCCGGACCCTCCCCCAGTGCCTCAAGGGCCTGGGGGCACCCCCAGCCGACGACCAACCGGTCTGCGGGTCCACGGCCGCACCGGCGAACCCTGTCCAGGCGGACGGCAGGATGTCCCGGCTGCTGAAGCAGGTCACCAGCAGGTCACTCGGGCGCTTCGAGGGTGATCAGCCGATCGCCCTCGGTCGTGCGCACCTCGTACTTGGCGATCTCCTCGGGGTGCATCGCGGCGCCCGCGCGCATGGTGTTCGTCATGCCGTCGTGGCCGGTCTCGTCCCAGCTGCCCGCGATCTGCTCCGAGCCGTCGCGGCCGATCACGACGAGCCGGCAGGAGTGGTGGCCCGAGGCGTCCTTCACCTTCAGCTCCACCTGGCTGCCCCAGTCCGCGTCCGCGGTCGTGACCTGCGCCCATACGCCCGACTTCGCGTCGGTCGCCGCCGTGACACGGACGGCCGAGTCCTCCTGGCCGGTGGTGTGCACCGCGATCCCGGCGCCGACCACCGCCAGCACCACGGAGGCGGCCAGGCCGTACAGGAAGCGCCGACGGCGCCCCCGGTGCCGTACGGCCACCTCGCCGAGCAGGCGGTCCAGCAGCCGCGGGCCGGGCTGGGTCATGGGGTGCACGAAGCGCGGCGTGGCCCGTCGGTACAGCATCAACTGCCGTGCAGTCGGCCCGAATTCGGTCACGTGTGCCGCGCAACGAGGGCACTCCATGAGGTGGTCCTCGAAGCGGAAGGCCTCCGCCTCGTCCAGCACGCCGAGCGCATACGCGCCGACGTCGCGATGCCTTTCCAGGGACCTCATGCCGAATCCTCGTGCCGAAGGGTGTGGGTGGGGTTACTCCTTGCTCCCACCCGTACGCACCCGACAGCCGAATCACTCAAGGCGCACACAGAATCGTAATCATGGGATTCGGAGCGGCCGGGCCCGCGGATTGGTCCTGATTCAAAAAAGATGGATGGCGAGATGTCCGAGGGGCAGTCCCAGCTGCCAGGCGGGTGTCCAGACCTTGGGTCCGTCCTCCTCGCCGACCAGCGCACCGCCGCCCGGCACCGCGTCCAGGTCAGGCGCGAGCAGCTCTGTCTCCCGCAGCCAGCGCCAGGCCTCCGCCGCCAGATCCAGGTCCGGCGCCGGGGCGCCCGACCCGGTCGCCTCGGCGGCGAGGTGGGCCATGCGCTCGCGCACCCAGTCCTGCCACGGCTGGTCGTACGCCGTCAGCGAAAGCCAGGTCTCCAGCTGGGTGACGACCCGGATGCCGGAGAGTTCGCCGTCGGTGTCGGACAGGAAGATGGTCAGCGCCAGCGCGTCCCGGCCGGCCCGGAACTCGAAGGACGTCGGCGGCATCAGATCACCGGTGCGCAGCAACTCGTCGGCGATGTACTCCGCGTACAGCCATGCCATGGGGACGGTCAGTTCACCGTCGTCGGTGCCGTCCGGGCTCTCTTGACCTCTGTGCAGCATCCCTTCCTGCCTTCCTCCGGTGCGTGCGCGTCGCCCGAACCCGGGCCTGGGGCAGGGCCCCATCCGGAACACGGATGAAGACAGCTGATTGCTCAAACGTGGTCCTCAGCAAGGCGCTTTGCGAAGGCTTTGCGTCGGCGTGCGTTTCACCGCAGGTCGGCCGCGTATCCCGGAAGCACCCGGCGCAGGGCGCGCAGCGCGTAGTACGCGCGAGACTTCACGGTACCGGGCGGAATTCCGAGGGTTTGCGCGGCCTCCGCAACACTCGCCCCTTGGAAATACACGAGTACCAGAACGTCACGGTGTTCCCGAGTGAGTGTCTTCACAGCCTCGCGGACGTCCAGCGTCGCGGCGGACCGCTCGGCGTGGTCGGCGATCACCCGCGCGTTCTCCAGGACCGCGTCGCCGACCTCCGGGGGCCGCGCCTGACGGGCGCGGCGCGCGTCGATGGCGAGCCGCCGCCCCACGGTCAGCAGCCACGGCCGTACGGAGTCGAAGTCGTCGGCGCGCAGTGCCTCGGGATGCTGCCAGGCGCGCACGAAGGTCTCCTGCACGAGGTCCTCGGCGCGCTGCCGGTCCCCGTCGCAGAGCCGCAGCAGCAGCGCGAAGAGCGGTCGGCCGTGCTCGCGCTGCAGCGCGGCGAGCTCGTGCTCGGCGGTCGTCGTCCCGTGCGGGAGGGTGGTTCCGGCCGTCATGGCCGTATGGCACCGCAGGGTGCGCCTTCGGGACAGGGGGTGCACAGGGATCTGCGACGGACGGTCGATCGCGTCGGCGAACGGTTCGACGAACGGTCCGTCAGGCCCCCGTCCCGGACACCGGACGGGTTAATGAGGGTGCCGGAGCCGTTTGGGGTGGCTTCCAGAATCGTACCCATTTGTCTGTAAATCTGGCTTTAGGTTCATATGTGCACACTGGGGTGAGCTGATGATCGCACGCAGACGACAGGTGGCCCTGGCCCTGACGGCCCTCCTCACCGCGGCCGCGGCCTGCCAGGCCCAGGAACGGCAGGGCTCCGCCCCGCCCGGCCGCCCGGCGCCGCCCGCCGCCCGGGGCTTCACCCTCGTCGCCTCCGGTGACGTGCTGCCGCACACGTCCGTCCTCGAACGGGCCCGCTTCGACGCCGGCGGCAACGGCTACGACTTCCGCCCGATGCTCTCCGGGGTCGGACCCGTCGTCTCCCGCGCCGATCTGGCCCTGTGTCACATGGACAGCGTCTACGGCCCGAGCGGCGACTACAGCGGTTCCCCCGCCTTCGCGGCGCCTCCGGAAGTCGCCCTCAGCCTCGCCGCGGCCGGCTACGACGACTGCTCGACCGCTTCCGAGCACGCGCTCGACGACGGCGCGGCCGGTATCCGGCGGACCCTGGACACCCTGGACATGGTGGGTCTGCGGCATGCCGGCACGGCCCGCACCGAGAACGAGGCACGCACCGTCACGCTCCTGCCCGCGGGCTCCGCGAAGGTCGCACACCTGTCGTACACGTTCGACACGAACGGCCTCGCGCTCCCGCCGGGCGAGCCCTGGGCCGTCAACCTGATCGACGAGCGCCGTATCGTCGCCGACGCCCGCACCGCCAGGAAGGCGGGCGCCGACGTGGTGGTCGTCTCCCTGCACTGGGGCACCGAATGGCAGGACGTCCCCGACGAGCAGCAGCTCGCCCTCGCCAAGCGGCTCACCGCCTCACGCACCCGCGGCCGCCCCGACGTCGACCTCATCCTCGGCGCCCACGCCCACGTCCCGCAGGCGTACGAGAAGGTCAACGGGACCTGGGTGGTCTACGGGATGGGCGATCAGATCACCGGCGAGATCCGCAACAGCCAGGGCGTCCAGGACCTGCGCGCCATCCAGTCCACCATGGGCCGCTTCACCTTCTCCCCGCCCGCCCGGCCCGGCGACCGCTGGGAGGTGACCAGGGCCGAGTACATCCCGCAGATGTACGACCTCGACGCCGGCCGCGTGGTCGACGTCAACGCGGCGATCACCAACGGCGCCGACCTGACCGGAGTGCGTGACCGCATCCGCGACGTCGTCCTCAGCCGGGGTGCGGCCAAGGACGGGCTGGTCATGGGTCAGTGACGCGGCCGGACCGCCTCCGCACCCGCCGGCGTGCCGGTCTAGCGACCGGCCAGCCGCGACCGCTTGTACGAGTAGCTGAAGTAGACCACGACCCCGATCACGAACCACACGGCGAACCGCACCCACGTCTGCCACTGCAGGAACGTGATCAGCCAGACCGAGAAGACGACACCCAGTCCCGGCACGAACGGCATCCACGGCGTACGGAAGGTACGCGGCAGCTCCGGCTGCCGGTAGCGCAGCACGATCACCGCCGTGCACACCACCACGAACGCCAGCAGGATCCCGATGTTGGTGAGCTCGGCCGCCTCGCCGATCGGCACGAACCCGGCGAGGACGGCCGACGCGGCCCCGACGATCCACGTGACGCGCGTCGGCACGTGCCGCGTCGGGTGCGTCTTCGCGAACCACGCGGGCAGCAGCCCGTCCCGGGACATCGCGAACCACACCCGGGTCACACCCAGCATGAAGGTGAACATCACGGTGAGGATGCCGATGATCGCGCCCACCGCGATCACGTCCGCGAGCGCGCTCAGCCCCACCGACTTGAACGCCGTGGAGAAGCCGCTCTCCGGATCGATCTCCGTGTACTTCTGCATGCCGGTCAGCACCAGGCAGGCCGCCACGTACAGCACCATCGAGATGGCGAGCGAGTAGATGATCGCCCTGGGCATGTGCCGCTGGGCGTCCTTGGACTCCTCGGCCGCCGTGGACATGGCGTCGTATCCGAAGACGGCGAAGAACACGGTCGCCGCACCGGTGAACGCCCCGCTGATCCCGAACGGGAAGAAGGGGTGGTAGTTCGCGCTGTCGATGTGGAACACACCGACACCGATCACCACCAGCACGACCAGCACCTTGAGCGTCACCACGACCGTCTCGAAGCGGGCCGCGCTGCGGATGCCGAGGTTCAGCAGCCAGGCGATGAGCAGGCACAGGAGCGCGGCGAACAGATCGACCCGGTGCCCGTGGCCGGTCCCCGGCGCGCCGAGCATCCAGGCCGGCAGGTTCGCACCCATCTCCTCGACCAGGAACCCGAAGTACCCGGAGATGCCGATCGCGACCACCGCCACGATCGCCGTGTACTCGAGGAGCAGGTCCCAGCCGATGAACCAGCCCGCGAACTCGCCGAGCACCGCGTACCCGTAGGTGTAGGCCGAGCCCGCCTTCGGGATGAGCCCCGCGAACTCGGCGTACGACAGCGCGGCCGCCGCGCTCGCGAGTCCGGCGATGAGGAAGGAGACGACCACCGCGGGTCCCGCCACGCCGTTGGCCACCGTGCCCGCGAGCGTGAAGATGCCCGCGCCGATGATGCCGCCGATGCCGATCGCGGTCAGCTGCCACAGGCCGAGCGCCCGGTCGAGCCGGGGGCCCTCGGTGACCTCCGTGTCCTCGATGTGCTCGATGGGTTTGCGACGGAGAATCCCCTCGCCCATGCGCAGCTTGGCCATGTGCCTCACCCCTTCGCCGACAGGAAACGGGTGACGCAAGTCTCATCATGGCTCGGCGGCGTCCGCCCACGGTAGACGCCCGTACGGGCTCGGCCCACGCGGGCGTCCAGGTTCTGACGCCGGTTACCCCGCCGCCGCTCCCGCGAGCGCCCCGGGGGCTACGGCACCACCGTCACCGGCCAGCGCCCCGCCTTGACCAGCCGGACGGCCACGGAGCCGATGATCCGGTGGCCCGCCTGCTCGGAGGCGCCGACGACCACCGCGTCCGCCTTGAGCTCGTCCGCCGCCTTGACCAGGCCGTTGTAGGGATCGCCGCGGAAGGTGTGGAACTCCCAGCGCACGTCGAACATCCCCTTGAGCCGCTCGGCCGCCTCCCGGATCTGCCCGATCAGGTCCTCGGCGATCTCCTCGGTCGTCTCCGCCACCGGTGCCCCGAGCGCCGCGCCGGCCGTGAGTACCGGCTGCACGTACACGACGGCGAGCAACGCATGCTGCCGCCGCGCCAGGCCACTGGCGTAGGCCGCGGCGCGCAGCGAGGAGTCGGAACCGTCCACACCGACCACGATGACCTTCGGCCCGTCCGTGCCCCGCTCGAACCGGTGCTCGTGCTGTTCGTGCTGTTCCCGGTCTTCCGTCACGGTTTCGAGGCTATCGGAACACCCGGCTCCGGCGTCCGCCCGGGACCGCCCGGGACCGCCCGGGACCGCTCGACGAGCGAGCTGCCCGGGGCCTTCCTACAGTCGGAACCATGAGTGCCACCGCGGAGGCCGCCACGGGGAGGGACGCCGCGGGCCCGATACGGCCGGCCGCGGGCGGCTTCCTCAGCCGGGTGCCCGAGAGCTTCGCGACCTTCTTCGGCGCCCTCGGCCTCCTGTGCGGCCTGCTCGCGTTCATCACCCCGCTGCGCGTCCTGCTCCGCCCGCTCGTCCACTTCCTCGACCTGCTCCTCGTGCCCGTCAGCGCCAATCTCGCGTACGCCGTCTTCCTCTTCCTGCTGGCAGCCGCGACCGGGGCGCGCAAGAAGGTCGCCTGGTGGCTGGTCGTCGTCTATCTCGGCCTGATCGTCCTCAGTGACATCCTCGGCGCCGCGCTCGGCCAGTACGCCCAGTCGCTGCCTTCCCTGGTGGTGTGCGGTCTCGCGCTGGTCCTGCTGGTCGTGGCCCGCAAGGAGTTCTACGCCGCGTCCCGGCGCGGCGCCGTGTGGCGGGCGCTCGCCGTCCTGCTCGTCGGCCTCGCCGTGGCGATCCTGGCGGGCTGGGGCCTGGTCTCGCTGATCCCCGGCACGCTGCCCGAGGGCCAGCACCTGGCCTGGGCGGCCGACCGGGTGCTGGGCGGTCTGGTCTCCGACCGGTCCTTCGACGGCCGTCCGCCCCGCGCCGTCACCTTCCTGCTCGGCCTGTTCGGCGCGCTCGCCCTGCTGAACGCCGCGGCCACCCTGTTCCGTTCGCAGCGGCTGGAGGCCGCCCTGCACGGTGACGAGGAGGCCCGCATCCGCGCCCTCCTCAAGACGTACGGCGAGGACGACTCCCTCGGCTACTTCGCCACCCGGCGCGACAAGGCCGTCGTCTTCTCGCCCAGCGGCAAGGCCGCCGTCACCTACCGCGTCGAGGCCGGTGTCTGCCTGGCCAGCGGCGACCCCGTCGGCGACCGCGAGGCCTGGCCGCACGCCATCGCCGTCTGGCTCGGCCTGGCCCGCCGCCATGCCTGGGCTCCCGCCGTCATGGGCGCCTCCGTGGACGGTGCCACCGCCTATGCCCGCGCCGGACTCGGCGCGCTCCAGCTCGGCGACGAGGCCATCGTGCACGTGCCCGGCTTCGACCTGGACGGTCGCGACATGCGCGTCACCCGTCAGGCCGTGCACCGGGTCCGGCGCACCGGCGCCACCTGCCGCGTCCGCCGCCACCGCGTCCTCACCGAGGCGGAGATGGAGGCGGTCGTCGACAAGGCCGACGCCTGGCGCGACACCGAGACCGAGCGCGGCTTCTCCATGGCCCTGGACCGGCTCGGCGACCCGGCCGACGGCGACTGCCTCCTCGTGGAGGCCCACAGCGGCGACGGCCGGCTCCTCGCGCTGCTCTCCTTCGTGCCCTGGGGCGCGGAGGGCGTCTCCCTCGACCTGATGCGTCGTGACCGCACCGCCCCCAACGGCGTCATGGAGTTCATGGTCGCCGAGCTGTGCGCCGCCGCCCCCAAACTCGGCGTGCACCGGATCTCCCTCAACTTCGCGGCGTTCCGCTCGGCGTTCGAGGAGGGCGCCCGCATCGGTGCCGGACCGGTCCTCAGGCTGTGGCGCCGCCTGCTGCTGTTCTTCTCCCGGTGGTGGCAACTGGAGGCCCTGTACCGCTCGAACGCGAAGTACCACCCCGAGTGGTACCCCCGCTTCATCTGCTACGGCGAGCCCGCCTCCCTCGCCCGCATCGGCCTCGCCTCCGGAATCGCCGAGGGCTTCGTCTCCGTACCGTCGCTGCGCAAACTCTGGGGAAAGGGGCACTCGCAGGCCGGGCAGCGGCCCACGAGCACCGAGGGTCTGCCGCCCCTGCCGGAGCTCGGCCTCGACGGAGGGGGCGAGGCCGGGCCCGCCGCACCGTACGCGGGCCTGCCCGAACAGGTCCGCGTACGGCACCGCAGGCTCGACCGGCTGCGTGCCGACGGCACCGACCCCTACCCCGTGGGGACTCCGCGGCCGACCCACACCCTCGCCGAGGTGCGAGAGGGCGAGGAGGTCACGGTCGCGGGCCGGATCATGCTGGTCCGCGACTTCGGCGGCATCGTCTTCGTCGTCCTGCGCGACTGGTCCGGCGACGGCCAACTGGCCCTCACCCGCACCGGCTCCGGCCCGGCCCTCGACCGCTTCACCGCCGACACCGACATCGGCGACCACATCGTCGCCACCGGCCGCGCAGGCCGCAGCGACAAGGGCGAGCCGACGGTGTTCGTCACCTCCTGGCAGCTGACCGGCAAGTGCCTGCGCCCCCTGCCCGACAAACGCCGAGGCCTGACCGATCCCGAGACCAAGGTGCGCATGCGCTACCTCGACCTGGTGACCAGCCCCGACGCCCGCGACGTGGTCCGCGCCCGCTCCACCGTCGTACAGGCCCTGCGCCAGGGCCTGCTCGACCGTGGCTTCCTGGAGGTCGAGACCCCGATGCTCCAGCAGATCCACGGCGGTGCCAACGCCCGCCCCTTCACCACCCACATCAACGCCTACGACCTCGACCTGTACCTGCGCATCGCCCCCGAGCTGTACCTGAAGCGGCTGTGCGTCGGCGGCCTGGAGAAGGTCTTCGAGCTGGGCCGCACCTTTCGCAACGAGGGCGTCTCCCACAAGCACAACCCCGAGTTCACGATGCTGGAGGCCTACCAGGCGCACGCCGACTACGACGACATGCTCGACCTCACCCGCGAGCTCGTCCAGGGCGCGGCCACCGCCGCCTTCGGCCGCCCGGTCGTCCGCAAGGACGGCAGGGAGTACGACATCTCCGGGCCCTGGCCGGTCAGGACGGTGTACGGGGCGATCTCGGAGGCGCTGGGCGAGGAGGCCGGCCCCGGCACGGACCTGGAGACCCTGCACCGGCTGTGCGACCGGGCCGGGGTGCCGTACACCGCGGACGACGGGCACGGCGACATCGTCCTGGAGATGTACGAGCGCCTCGTCGAGGAACGGACCCAGCTGCCCACCTTCTACAAGGACTTCCCGACCGACGTCTCCCCGCTCACCCGGCAGCACCGCACCGACCCGCGCCTCGCCGAGCGCTGGGACCTGGTCGCCTTCGGCACCGAACTCGGCACCGCCTACTCCGAACTGACCGACCCGGTCGAACAGCGCCGCCGCCTCACCGCCCAGTCCCTGCTCGCCGCCGGGGGAGACCCCGAGGCGATGGAGCTGGACGAGGACTTCCTCGACGCCCTGGAATACGCGATGCCGCCCACCGGCGGGCTCGGCATCGGCGTCGACCGACTGGTCATGTTCCTCACCGGCCTGACGATCCGCGAGACACTCCCGTTCCCCCTGGTGCGCCGCCGCTGACCCGGACTGATCCTGGTCCGACCGGGTGCTTTCCAGCCTCCGAACCGGTGTCGCTGTGGTGCGCCGGAGCATCGTCGGGCGACTGATGAGTCATGCAGAAGGATCAGTTGCTCACCCGGCGCCGGATGCTGCTCGCCGGCGCCGCCTTTCTGGGCGCCGCAGGGGCGGCCGGACTGCTCGCGTCGGGCACGGACGAGGAGTCGGTACCGACCGCGCCGCCCGTCGCGGGCCCGCAGGCGCGCGCCGCGCTCAAGTCCTCCGCCTACCGGCTCCAGCCCCTCACGGGGGACGGACCGCCGCGCGCCCGCCCCCGCGAGGTCGCCGTGCGGCGGGAACCCATCCTGGAGATGCCCGGACACGGCGGCCGCATCATGGTGCTGACCTTCGACGACGGCCCCGACCCCCGCTACACGCCCAGCATCCTGGACACCCTGGACGAGTACGGCGTCCGCGCGATGTTCTTCGTGTGCGGGGAGATGGCCGCGAACAACAGGGAACTGCTGGCCCGGATGGCCGACGTCGGGCATGTCGTCGGCAACCACACCTGGACCCATCCGCTGCTGACCCAGCTCCGCCGCAGCGAGATCCGCTCCGAGATGGTGCGCACCAGCGATGTCATCGAGGACGCCTACGGGGAGCGGCCCCTGTGGTTCCGGGCGCCCTACGGGGCCTGGAACCGCGCGGCGTTCCAGCTGGGTGCCGAGATGGGGATGGAGCCGCTGGCCTGGACGGTCGACAGCCTCGACTGGACCACTCCGGGCACCCGCACCATCGTCGACCGGATCGAGGGCGGCGCCGCCCCCGGTGTCGTCGTGCTCTCCCACGACGCCGGGGGAGACCGCTCCCAGAGCGTGCGGGCGCTGCGCCAGTACCTGCCGTATCTGCTCGACTCCGGCTATCACATCACCGTCCCGCGACGGCGCACCACCTGAACGGGCCGCCGCCCGCCCCGCCGGGGAACGCTCAGCGGACCCCGGCCAGGCGGGCGAAGACGACGACGTTGCCGTCGTAGCCGTGCTGCTTGGAGAAGCCTCCGCCGCAGGTGATGATCCGCAGTTCGGGCGTGCCCTTGGAGCCGTAGACACGGTCTCCCGGGAAATTGCTCTTCGCGAAGAGTTCGACGCCGTAGATCTCGAAGACGGCGGTCCTGCCGTCCTTGCGGCCGACCTCGATGCGGTTCCCCTTCGACAGGGACCCGAGTTCGTAGAACACGGCCGGGCCCTTCGTGTTGTCGACGTGCCCCACGATCACCGCGGTTCCCTTTTCGCCGGGCGAGACGGAACCGGTGAACCAGCCGGCCAGGTTCGGGTTCTCGGGCGGTGGCGCGGCGACCCAGCCGTCCGTGTCGAGGCCCACGGGCACGACCGGTGCGTCGATTCGGATCGCGGGGATCCTGACCCGGTCGACGGCGGAGAACGGCAGGGCCTGCGGGGCCTCGGCGACGTCGGTGCCGGGCACGCTGCTGTCCGCGGCCGCGGCCGCGGCCTTCTCGGGCTGCGGCGGTCCGACGTCGAACTCTCCCGAGCCGTTGCGGATGAGCGCGAGCCCGGTCAGCAGAACCAGCGCTATGACGCCCCACGGGGCGCGCTTCCTCCGTCGCTCCTCCTCTTCGGCAAGCTCGGCCAGCTGGGACCCGTACATTCGCCATCCCCTCTCGACAGGGCTGTCACCACGTCAATCGCGCATACGAGAACGCTAAGTCCCGCGGCCGCGACCAGCGACGAGACGGAGGGCGAACGGGTGGCCCGGACGCCTTTCGGTGCGCCATCCGAGTAGCCGGGGACAGGAAATTTTCTGACGGTCCGTGACCTGCGGCGTTGTCCTATTGTGTGGTTTTCCTCCGGCGTGTCCGCTCACCAGGACGGACCATTCTCGACATGCGGGCGTGTTCCGCGAGTCCGAGGGTCTGTCCTGGAGGTGCTTTCTCGCCGATCGACCGGGGACGGGTCCCGGGGTGCCTCCCGCGGAGGATCACATGAGAAACACACGCGCCCTGGCGGCCGCGGCCGCCACGGCCGCCGCCCTCGGGCTCGCCGCCCCCGCGGCCGTCGCGGACGGCATGGGCAACCCCGGCGGCCCGAGTGCCACGGAAACGAGCGGGGCGGTCATCGGAGGCACTGGCATCGGCGGCGTCGGCGGCATCGGCGGTGTCGGTGGTATCGGCGGCATCGGTGGTGTCGGTGGTGTCGGTATCGGCGTCGGCGGTGTCGGCGGCTTCAACAACGGGTTCCCGAACAACGGGTTCGGGAACAACAACGGGTTCCGCCCCAACAACGGGTTCGAGAACCATGGGCGCAACGAGGGCGGCAACAACGGCGGGTTCCCGAGGAACATCAACGCCAGCCCCAACGTGGTCCGCCCGGGCGAAGAAGGGATCACCATCACGGTGGACGGCTGCCGGAGCGGCGGCGTCGCGACCTCGCTAGCCTTCACCCACGACGTCTCGCTGACACCGTTCATCAACAGTGACACGGCCAAGGGCAAAGCGGCGGTCAGCCCCAACGCCCAGCCGGGCTCGTACGAGATCACGGTCAACTGCAACGGCCGCAGCCTGACCCGCCCGGACGCCTTGACCGTGATCCGGGACGAGCAGGGCGCCACGACACCGCGCGGCGGCAGCAAAGCCGGCCTCGGCGGCAGCATCTCGTCCGGGGCGACGACGACGGACATGGCCATCGGCGGCGGGCTCGTGGCCTCGGCGGTGATCGGCGGCGGGGTGTTCTGGGTCCGCCGCAGGCACGAGAAGCGGATCTGACCGGGCGGCCCCTCTCCCGAGCCGGTCCCTTCCGGAGAGCACATCGCACGGCGACAGGCCTTCGCCCCGGTCCCTCACGTCACGCGGCGCCCGCCCGCAGGTGAGGGCCTGTCAGCCGGACCCGCGGGCTGCCGCCGTCAACCCTTGACGTGCGGGAACAGGGCCAGGAACGGCTGGGCCGTCGCCGCGATGCCGCGGCTGTAGGGCGAGTCGAAGTCCCAGATCAGAAAGAGCATGAAGGCGATCGTCGCGGAGAACAGCCCGGCTAGGAGGAGCTCGCGTTTCGTGCGCCGGATCTGCAGGGCGAAGACCATGGCGACGGTGATCGCGCCCCCGGCGAGCAGCCCACCCCACACCACGCCCGGCATCGTCGCTCCCGTCGAGTCGGCCCGGGCGGTGCGCGCCTGGTCGGCCGCGGCCACCTGGTCGACGAGCGGCTGGTAGGCCTGCGCCTGGTAGTCCGTCTTCGGCTCGAAGTCGGTGACGTCCTGGCGGACGCGGCCGAGCAGCTCGGTTCCGCGCGAGGTGAGCCGGCCGTGGTCGGCCATCGCCCTCCACTCGGTGGTGACGACGTGTCCGACATAGACGTTGACATCGCCCCGAATCCGGTCGCGGACGTCGGGCGGATAGACGCGGACCCGCTCGGAGATCTCGTGCAGCGCCTGGGCCTCCGCCTGTACGTGGTCCTGGGCGGCGCTCCGCGCCTCCCACACCCCCGCGATGGCCAGGCCCAGCACGATGGCGTACACGACACCGATCCACATGGTCATGTACTCGATGACGTCCGGGGTCTCACTGGGGTCGTCGTCCTCGGTGGCCGTGCGGTGCCGTACGAGGGTGATGACGACCACGACGGCGCACGCGCCCAGCATGGCGAGGGCGAGAACAAGCCAATCCGACAACAGGTGCCTCCAGAGAACAGGGAATCGACGCATCGACGCATCGACGCGCCGAGGCGTCAGCGCGGGCGCAGCGCGGCGACCGCGACCACCGCGGGGACGGTGATGAGCAGGACGTAGGTGACCGGGGACGTGCGGCCGTGCGTGGTCCCGCCGGTCGGCCTGGGGTGGTACCGCGGAAAGCTCACCGGGGTCGGTGAGGGCCGCGGGGTGGGCTTGGGCGACGGGGACGGCGTCGGCGTCGGCGTCGGCGTCGGGGTGCGGACAGGGGCCGGCCGGGGCGCGGGTGGCTTGGGCGCGGGTGGTGGCGGCAGGGGTCTCGGCGTGGGCTTCGGCTTCGGCGGGGGCGCCGGTGGCGGCGTCGGACGCGGGGTCGGCGTCGGTTTCGGCGGGACCGGGGTGGGCGTGGGCGTGGGGCAGGGCAGGGGAGCGGGCGTCGGCCAGGCGGGAGGTGTGGGCCAGGAGCCGCCGCCGGCGACGGCCACCGCGACCGCGACCGTGCCGTCCTGGCCGGTCGAGGCGTAGGCGCAGGCGTCGGCGGCCGCCGGACCGGCCGGACAGCCCGCGAGGGTCCACGCCAGCGCCAGTGCGGCCAGCACCTTCGTGGCGAGCGCGAATCGGGTCCGTTCGGGTCGATGCACGACCGAGATCATGGGCAGCGGAACACCGTCCCACGCCGGAGCGCGAGGGGATTGCCCCGAAGGTGGGACGGGTGCCGTACGGCGGTTTGAACGACGGGAGCCGCGGCGGCGCGCCGATGGCACGCTCGTGCGAGGTGCGCCGGGGGTGTCGCAGGGCGCGGGCGCCGGTGGCGTCACAGGTCTCGGAAAGAAATTTGTGCGCCGGTTGAACACAACGACCGGTCCCGTCCGTACCCATGGTCGTGCGGCGACGCAGAGGCGCTGCAATATCCAGGTGATTATGGGGAGTTGACGATGAATACCTCCTGGCGGAGCGCCTCACTCGTGGCGACGGCCGCGTCGGTGCTGATGCTCACGACGGCGTGCGGTCAGGACAACGCCACCACTCCGTCGTCGGCGGCCCAGAACGTCGGTGCGACGGCGGCGGCGGGCGCCGGCAGCATCACTGCCGGCGCGGGAACCGGTACCGGGACCGGTGCCGGCAACGGCTACGGTGCCGACGGCACCCAGAGTTCGAGCTCCCCCGCCGCGGTGGCGCCCGCGGGCAAGCTGGCCGTGGCCGCCAACCCGGACCTGGGCAAGGTGCTGACGGACGGTGCCGGTCTCACCCTGTACCGCTTCGACGCGGACACCGCCAACCCGCCCAAGTCGAACTGCAACGGCGACTGCGCCACGACCTGGCCGCCGGTTCCCGCGGACGACGCCACGGCCGGCGAGGGCATCGACAAGGCGTTGCTCGGCGAGGTCACCCGCGCCGACGGCACCAAGCAGCTGACCATCGGCGGCTGGCCTGCGTACCGCTACGCCAAGGACGTCAACGCCGGTGACGTCAACGGCCAGGGCGTGGGCGGCAAGTGGTTCGCGCTCGCCCCCGACGGCAAGAAGGCCACGCTGGCCTCCCTGCCCGGTCTGTCCGTCCGCAAGGACGCCAAGCTCGGCGACATCATCGTCGACAAGAACGGCAGGACGGTCTACCGCTTCATCAAGGACAAGGCGTGGCCCAAGGTCGTCTCGAACTGCACCGGCGCCTGCCTGGAGAAGTGGCCGGCCGTCGCCGAGGTCGCCTCGAGCGACACCAAGGGCGTCGTGAAGAAGGGCCTGATGGGCTTCGCCCGGCCCGACAACGGCCAGAAGCAGCAGACGGTCAACTGCTGGCCGATCTACACCTTCTCCGGTGACTCGAAGGCCGGGGACACCAACGGTCAGGGCGTCGGCGGTACTTGGTACGCCGTCGCGCCCGATGGAAAGCTGGTCGGCGCGTCCAAGTAAGCACCGGCGCACGACAATTGGCGCGCGACCACAGCTCCGCCCCCTCCGCACCGCACGGAGGGGGCGGTTCGTCGTGTTCCGGGTCCGTCACCGAGCGGCGTCGATCCGGCACGTGCCGCAGGCAGTGACCGGGAACGGACGGTCAATTTCCGGTTCGGGTCGCTCCTTTGGCGGGCGATCAGTAGCCTCTGCTCGAACACCGGATCGCCTGACCTGTCGCCTACGCCTTGGAGAGATACATGGAGCGTCCCGCCTGGGCCCCACGAAGCATCGACATCTCGGTGCCGAGCGTTTCGCGTATCTACGACTACTACCTGGGCGGATCGCACAACTTCGAGGTCGACCGCGAGGCGGCCCGCAAGGCGATGGAGTTCATGCCGGGACTCCCGAAGATCATGCAGGCGAACCGGGCGTTCATGCGGCGCGCCGTGCGCTTCGCCGCCGACGAGGGCATCGACCAGTTCCTCGACATAGGCTCCGGCATCCCGACCTTCGGCAACGTGCACGAGGTGGCCCAGCAGGCCCGGCCCGGCGCCCGGGTCGTGTACGTCGACCACGACCCGGTGGCCGTGGCGCACAGCCAGGCGGTCCTGGCGGGCCACGAGGACACGGACGTCGTCGCCGCGGACCTCCGCAAGCCGCGGGAGATCCTGTCGAGCCCTCAGGTGGAACGTCTCGTCGACCTGAATCGACCAGTGGCGCTGCTTCTCGTTGCCATACTGCACTTCGTGGAAGACGCGGACGACCCGTACGGAGCGGTGGCCGAGCTGCGCGACGCGCTCGCGCCCGGCAGCCTGCTGATCCTCACGCATGCCTCGTACGAGGGAATCCCGCTGCCGGCCGAGCGGGCGGAGGGCGCGGTGGACGTGTACAAGGACATTCGCAACCCGCTGATCATGCGCTCGCGCGACGAGATCGCGCGGTTCTTCGAGGGGTACGACATGGTGGAACCCGGGCTGGTGCCGATGCCGCACTGGCGGCCTCAGACGGCACCGGAGGACGAGGATCCCTACGCCTTCTCCGGTTTCGCGGGCGTGGGGCGTACGGCGTGACCGCGGAGCCGGACGGGCCGGAGGACAGACTGCGCCGGTTCGCGACGATCTGGAGCCGGGCCGTGTTCCCGGTGACCTCCACGTCGCTGACCCGGCCGGAGTTCGAGGAGCAGCTCCTGCCGCTCGCGCGCAGGCTGAGCGGGGTGCTGCGGGCCCGCAGCTTCGACGCCGACGAGGCCAGGGCGGTCGGCGCGGCGCTGATCGGGGCGCACTGCACCGACCCCGACGCGCTCTCCCGGACCCTGGACTGTGTCGACGCCTACCTGGTGCTCTACTGCGGCGCGGACGGTCCCCAGGACGAGCTGCGGATGCGTTCCTCGCGGCTGCAGCACTCGATGGCCGCCGGTTACGCGCAGGCGCTGCGCGAGCGGACCCTGGCCGAGCAGGAGGCCATCGCCCAGGCCGCGCTCAGGGCCCAGGGTGTGGTGGCGCAGGCGCTGCACGCCAGCGAGGCCCGCTTCCGCGCGGTGTTCGAGGGCGCCGCCATAGGCATCGGCATCGCCGACCTCGACGGCAACGTCCTCCAGGTCAACGGGGCGCTGCTGCGCATGTTCGGCGGCTCCGAGCAGAACGTGCGCACCCGCAACGTCATGGAGTGGACCCACCCCGAGGACGCCCCCCAGACCTGGAAGCTCTACGAGGAGCTGGTGCGCGGCGAGCGCGAGCACTATCACGTCGAGAAGGCCTTCAACCGCCCCGACGGAACCGTCCTGTGGACCAATCTGACGGTCTCCCTGCTGCGTGACGCCGACGGGGACCCGCAGTACCAGCTCGCCCTCATGGAGGACACCACCGAGCGGCGGCTGCTCAACCTCCGGCTGCGCTACGAGGCCACGCACGACGCGCTCACCGGACTGCCCAACCGCACCCTGTTCTTCGAACGCCTGGAGAAGGCCCTGGGCGCGAGCGAGGGCCAGCGCTTCGGCCTGTGCTACCTCGACCTCGACGGCTTCAAGACCATCAACGACAGCCTCGGTCACGCGGCCGGCGACCGGCTGCTCGTCGAGGTCGCCGACCGGCTCCAGTCCTGCGCGACCGCGCCCGGCGAGATGGTGGCCCGGCTCGGCGGCGACGAGTTCGTGGCACTGACCACCGGACCCGGCACCGAGCGCGAGGTCGACGAGCTCGCCGAACGCATCATGCACGCGCTCGTCACCCCGATCCGCATCGACGGCCGTGAACTGCTCGTACGCGGCAGCATCGGCATCGTCGAGGGCCCGGCGGGCGAGCGCACGCCGGCCGAGGTGCTGCGCAGCGCCGACATCACCATGTACCGGGCCAAGTCGGCAGGCGGCAACCGCTCCGAGCTCGCCGACCCGGAGGCCGACGCCCGTGTCATCACCCGGCACGGGCTCACCACGGCCCTGCCGACCGCCCTGGAGCGCGGCGAGTTCTTCATCGAGTACCAGCCGCTGGTCCACCTCGGCGACGGCAGCGTCCGCGGCGCCGAGGCCCTGGTGCGCTGGCTGCATCCGCAGCACGGCGTTCTCGGGCCCGACCGGTTCATCCCGCTCGCCGAACACACCGGACTGATCGTGCCGTTGGGCCGCTGGGTCCTCCAGGAGTCCGTCCGCCAGGCCCGTGAGTGGCGAGAACGTGACGGCGATCAGGCGGCCGCCGGGCCGCTGCGCATCAACGTCAACCTCTCGCCGTGCCAGCTCACCCATCCCGGACTGGTCCAGGACACGGTGGAGATCCTCGAACACGCGGGTGTCCAGCCGGACTCGCTGTGTCTGGAGGTCACCGAGTCCGCCCTCATCGGGGCCGACGACGACCTGCTCAAACCGCTGCGCAGGCTGGCGGAGATGGGCGTCGACATCGCCCTCGACGACTTCGGCACCGGGTACTCCAACCTGGCCAACCTGCGCCGTCTTCCGGTGAGCATCCTGAAGCTGGACCGTTCGTTCACCCAGAGCATGCAGCGGTTCCCGGCGGACCCCGTCGACCTCAAGATCGTGGAGGGGATCGTTTCCCTCGCCCACAGCCTCGACCTCGCGGTCACGGTGGAGGGCGTGGAGACCGGCGCCCAGGCCGAGCAGCTGCGCATACTGGGCTGCGACACGGCCCAGGGCTGGTACTACGCCCGCCCGGGCCCACCGGAGCGGCTGCACGAACTGGCCCTGGTGGACGCGACGGGCTGACGGGTCCACCGGAGCGGCTGCATGAGCTGGCCCCGGTGGACGCGATGGGCTGACGTTCCGAAGTACGGGCGGCGCAGTTCCCCCAGGGGCGCGGGGCTGTATCGACATGCGGCTCCGCCGCGTGGGCGCGACAAGCCACAACGGGCCCGCACTCCTGGACGGCGCTTGCGCGGCAGGCGGGTCCGGGCGAAACCCGGCCTCACCGCTCCAGCAGCATCCGCTGCAGCTCCCGCGCGGCCCGAGGCGGAGCCACATCGCTCCGGTGGGCCAGCGCGATCGTCCGATGCAACCCCGGCCGGGCCAGCGGTGTCACCCTGAGCCCCCGCCCGGCCCGGGTGGCGACCATCCGCGGTACGACGGCCACGCCGAGCCCCGCCCGCACGAACCCCAGCACCGCGTCCATCTCACCGCCCTCCACCGCGAAGTCCGGCTCGAACCCCGCGGAGCGGCACGCGGCCACCGTGAGCTCGCGCAGGTCGTAGCCGTGCCGGAACATCACGAGGCGCTCACCCTCCAGGTCGGCGATGCGCACCGTCCGCCCGTCCCGGCCCGGGGCGGGCGCCTCCGGGGAGGACACCACCACCAGGTCCTCGCGGAGCAGCTCCACCGTGGTCAGGGCGGGTGAGGCGGGTGGCAGGGGGAGGACGATCAGGGCGAGGTCGAGGGCGCCGCGCGCGAGCTGCCGTACGAGGTCGTGGGAGCCGCCCTCCTCGACCAGCAGCCGGATGCCGGGATAGCGGTCGTGGAAGGCCCGCAGCACGTCCGGGAGCAGCCCGGTGCACAGGCTCGGGGTGGCGCCCAGGCGGACGCGGCCGCCGCGCAGCTGCACCAGCTCCTGCACCTCGTGCCGTGCGGTGTCGGCGTCGGCCAGGATCCGCCGGGCCAGCGGCAGCAGCGCCTCGCCCGCGTCGGTGAGCGTGATGTTGCCGCGTGCCCGCAGGAACAGATCCGCCCCCAACTCCCGCTCCAGCGCCTTGATCTGCTGGGACAAGGACGGCTGCGCGACATGGACCAGCTCGGCGGCCCGGGTGAAGTGCCGGGTCTCGGCTACCGCCACAAAGTACTGAAGCTGCTGGAACTGCACGGTTACATGATAGCTGCCGCCTATGGAATCCAGCTGGACCATGTCTTGGACCGATCAGGACCTTCGGCCCTAGCGTTCTGACTCATGGCTCTGGCAACGCGGACGGACCGACGGCCGTCCATGGCACACACCGTGTGGGACTCCACCGTCGGCAAGAAGACAGTAATGGCGGTCAGCGGCCTGATCATGCTGCTGTACCTGGTCGCGCACATGATCGGGAACCTGAAGATCTACTTCGGGGCGGGCGAGTTCAACCACTATGCCCACTGGCTGCGCACCGTCGGTGAACCGTTCATGCACTATGAGTGGACCCTGTGGCTCATCCGCGTCGTCCTGGTCGTCGCCGTGGTCGCCCATGCCACGTCCGCCTACCAGCTCAGCCGCCGTGACATCCGGGCACGTCCCAGCAAGTACGTGCACAGGAAGCCACGGGCGAGCTACGCCACGCGCACCATGCGCTGGGGCGGGATCATCCTGGGCCTGTTCGTCGTCTGGCACCTCCTGGACCTGACCACCGGCACCGTGCACTCCGGTGGCTTCCAGGAGGGCCACCCGTACCAGAACGTCGTGGACACCTTCTCCACCTGGTACGGCGACGTCATCTACATCGTCGCGATGCTCGCGCTCGGCCTGCACATCAGGCACGGGTTCTGGAGCGCCGCACAGACCCTCGGCGCCGGCAGCCGCAGCCGCGACCGCGCCCTGAAGACCGTCGCCAATGTACTGGCGCTACTGCTCACCGCCGGCTTCATCGCCGTACCCGTGGGCGTCATGACCGGAGTGGTGAGCTGACCATGACCTACACCGACTACACGACCGGTGAGCCGGTCACCGACGCCAAGGCACCCTCCGGCCCGGTCGACGAGCGCTGGGACAAGCGCCGTTTCGAGGCCAAGCTGGTGAACCCGGCCAACCGCCGCAAGCACACGGTGATCGTCGTCGGCACCGGCCTCGCGGGCGGCTCCGCGGGCGCCACCCTCGCCGAACAGGGCTACCACGTCGTCCAGTTCTGCTACCAGGACTCCCCGCGCCGTGCCCACTCCATCGCGGCGCAGGGCGGCATCAACGCGGCGAAGAACTACCGCAACGACGGCGACTCCGTGCACCGGCTGTTCTACGACACCGTCAAGGGCGGCGACTTCCGGGCGCGCGAGTCCAACGTCCACCGGCTGGCGCAGATCTCGGTCGAGATCATCGACCAGTGCGTGGCGCAGGGCGTGCCCTTCGCGCGCGAGTACGGCGGCCTGCTCGACACCCGTTCCTTCGGCGGCGTCCAGGTCTCGCGCACGTTCTACGCCCGCGGTCAGACGGGCCAGCAGCTGCTGCTCGGCGCCTACCAGGCGCTGTCCCGGCAGATCGCGGCCGGGAACGTGGAGCTGCACCCGCGCACCGAGATGCTCGACCTGATCGTCATCGACGGACGGGCGCGCGGGATCGTCGCGCGGGACCTGATCACGGGCAGGATCGACACGTACTTCGCGGACGCCGTCGTACTCGCCAGCGGCGGTTACGGCAATGTCTTCTACCTGTCGACGAACGCCATGAACTCCAACGCCACCGCGATCTGGCGGGCCCACCGGCGGGGCGCGTACTTCGCCAACCCCTGCTTCACGCAGATCCACCCCACCTGTATCCCGCGCACCGGCGACCACCAGTCCAAGCTCACCCTGATGAGCGAGTCGCTGCGCAACGACGGGCGGATCTGGGTGCCGAAGGCCAAGGGCGACACCCGGCCGCCGGACAGGATCCCCGAGGACGAGCGCGACTACTACCTGGAGCGCATCTACCCGTCCTTCGGCAACCTGGTCCCGCGCGACATCGCCTCCCGCGCCGCGAAGAACGTCTGCGACGAGGGCAGGGGAGTGGGCCCCGGCGGGCAGGGCGTCTACCTGGACTTCGCCGACGCGATCGAGCGGATGGGCCGGGGGGCCGTCGAGGCCAAGTACGGCAACCTCTTCGACATGTACCAGCGGATCACCGACGAGGATCCGTACGAGGTGCCGATGCGGATCTACCCCGCCGTGCACTACACGATGGGCGGCCTCTGGGTCGACTACGACCTGCAGACCACCGTGCCGGGCCTGTTCGCGATCGGCGAGGCCAACTTCTCCGACCACGGCGCCAACCGGCTCGGTGCCTCCGCGCTGATGCAGGGCCTGGCCGACGGCTACTTCGTCCTGCCGGCCACCATCAACGACTACCTGGCCCGCAACCCGCACCAGGAGGCGGTCACGGCCGAACACCCCGCCGTCCAGGAGGTGCTGGCTCAGACCGAGGACCGGATCGGCCTGCTCCTGGCCGTCGACGGCGACCGCACCCCCGACTCCTTCCACCGCGAACTCGGCGAGCTGATGTGGGAGTTCTGCGGCATGGCGCGGAGCGGCGCCGGACTGCGCAAGGCCCTTGAGCGCATCCCGCAGATCCGCGAGGAGTTCTGGCGGCGGATCAAGGTGCCGGGGACCGGCGAGGAGTTCAACCAGTCCCTGGAGAAGGCGAACCGCATCGTCGACTACCTGGAACTCGCCGAGCTGATGTGCCTCGACGCGCTGCACCGCGCCGAGTCCTGCGGCGGCCACTTCCGTGAGGAGTCCCAGACGCCGGACGGCGAGGCCGCCCGCAGGGACGACGAGTTCTCCTACGCGGCCGCCTGGGAGTTCACGGGTACGGGCGAGGCCCCGACCCTGCACAAGGAAGACCTGGTCTTCGAGTACGTCCACCCCACCCAGCGGAGCTACGCATGAAGCTCAACCTGCGCGTCTGGCGGCAGAAGAACGCCGACGCCGAAGGCGCCATGTCCACGTACGAGGTGGACGGCATCTCCTCCGACATGTCCTTCCTGGAGATGCTCGACACGCTCAACGAGGAACTCATCCTCAGGGGCGAGGACCCGGTCGCCTTCGACCACGACTGCCGCGAGGGCATCTGCGGCGCCTGTTCGCTCGTCATCAACGGCGACGCGCACGGCCCCGAGCGCACCACCACCTGCCAGTTGCACATGCGGTCCTTCAAGGACGGCGACACCATCGACGTCGAGCCGTGGCGGGCGGCCGCCTTCCCGGTGGTCAAGGACCTGGTCGTCGACCGGTCCGCGTTCGACCGGATCATCCAGGCCGGCGGCTACATCACCGCGCCCACCGGCTCCGCGCCGGAGGCGCATGCCACCCCGGTGCCGAAGCCGGACGCCGACTTCGCGTTCGAGCACGCGGAGTGCATCGGATGCGGGGCGTGTGTGGCCGCGTGCCCGAACGGCGCGGCGATGCTGTTCACTTCCGCCAAGGTCAACCACCTCAACGTCCTGCCGCAGGGGGCGCCCGAGCGGGAGACACGGGTGCTCGACATGGTGGCGCAGATGGACGCGGAGGGGTTCGGCGGCTGCACGCTCACGGGGGAGTGCGCCACCGCCTGCCCCAAGGGCATTCCGCTGGTGTCCATCACGAGCATGAACAAGGAGTGGCTGCGGGCCACCCGCAAGGCGGCCAAGCGGTAGGGCTGTTGATCGTTCGCCGGCAGGGTGCGGACGGGCGGGGCCGGGAGTGGTGCTCATCCCCGGTCCCGCCAGGCACCCCGGCCGTCGGTAGGCTGCGCGCATGATCTTCGAGAACAACGGGAGGGAGCGGTTCCTCGAAGCCGTCACGGACTTCGAGGCCGCTGTGCACGACCGGGACGTCGACCGTTCCGAGCGCGCGTTCGGGGAGCTGTACCGGTACTTCGGCCAGGCCGGGGAGCAGGAGGTCGGCCGGGCGGCGCCGCGGCTGGCGGCACTGCTGCCCGAGGTGCCCCCGGGCCCGCGCGGCACCGTGGCCGTGATCGTCGGCGCCTGTGTGGAGCGCGGCGCCGACGCGGTGCCCTGCGCGCCGCACGTGTTCGCCGAACTCGCCGAGACGCTCGCCGCCGCCGGGGAGTTCTGCGAACGCTGGGAGGAGACCGGCGGAGGGGAGTTCCCCGATCCGGACGGCGATGAGCCGGACCCGTCGCTCTTCGAGCGCGTCGGGCCGGAGGCGGCCCTGGCGTGGCTGACGCTGCCCCAGTGGGAGATGGCGTCCGTCGCCATGCTCAACCACGCCGCGGTGCGCACCGCCCTCGACGGCGCCCTGCGCGACCGGCTGCTGCGGGCCGCGCGGACCGTCGAGGAGGCGTCCGGTCACGACTTCAAGTGCCTGACCTACGCCCTGCTGGTCCTCGACGACGAACCGCTGATCGTGCTGCACCGCCCGACCGGCACCGGCTACGCGATGCGGATGGGCGGCATCGGCGACAACTTCCAGCTGCACACCCTGCTCGCCGACGTCCTCGCCGGCGGCGGCCGCATACCCGGCCGGGCCCCGTCCGCGCAGGAGGCGGCCGTGTGCCGGGACCAGCCCGGGCAGGTGCACACCACCGGGTCCTTCAACCTCGTGACCCCGGCCGGGGAATGGGTGTGGAACGAGGGGACGCCCAGCGACATCCCCGTCGTCGACGGAGTCCGGCTGCTCGTGCTCGACCCGCCGCCCTACGAGCGCAGCTGGCCCGCGGGCCGGTTCTTCCCGAACATGCGGGGCGACCTCGTCCTGGAGCGCGTACTGGACGCCGAGGAGGCCGGGCGCCTGCTCGCCGGGTGCGTCACGAAGGACGGCTGACCGGTCGGGGACCCCGGCGTTCAACATCCCCACATCCACTCTCCTGGCACAGGTCATGTGCAGGCCAACCGGCATCGGAAGAACAGGAGCGGCGGGCCGTACGCAACCGGCCCGCCCTCTTACCCCGCCGAACCGGCCGATGACCAGGAGAGAGCCATGACCGGCGTTTCCACCCTCGACCGTCCCCCGCAGCCCGCGGCACCCACCCGCTACACCGTCACCCTCGCCCGTGACGAGGCCGACGTGCGTGCCGCGCAGCGGCTGCGGCACGACGTGTTCGCCGGGGAGATGGGCGCCCTGCTGTCGAGCCCGCAGCCGGGGTACGACATCGACCCCTTCGACGCCTACTGCGACCACCTGCTCGTGCGCGACACCGTGACCGGGCAGGTCGTCGGCACCTACCGGCTGCTGCCGCCCGACCGGGCCGCGGTCGCCGGACGACTCTACTCGGAGGGCGAGTTCGACCTGGCCCCGCTCGAACCGATCCGCCCCGGCCTGGTCGAGGTCGGCCGCTCCTGCGTGCACCCCGACCACCGCGACGGCGCGGTCATCGGCCTGATCTGGGCCGGTATCGCCCGCTACATGGTGGACCGCGGCCACGAGTGGCTGGCGGGCTGCTGCTCCATCCCGCTCGCCGACGGCGGCGCCCTGGCCTCCGCCACCTGGGAGCGGGTGCGCGGCAAGCACCTGGCCCCGGAGGAGTTCCGGGTACGGCCGCTGCTGCCCTGGATCCCGGACCAGCAGGCCACACAGGCCACACCGCCGGCCCGGACCGAGCTGCCCGCCCTCCTGCGTGGCTACCTGCGCCTGGGCGCCTGGGTCTGTGCCGAGCCCGCGCACGACCCGGACTTCGGGGTCGCCGACCTGTACGTGCTGCTGTCGATGCGCCGGGTCAACCCGCGCTATCTGCGGCACTTCCTCTCGCTCGTCCCGGCCTGATGAGCGTGTGGCTGCCGAGCGCGCCCTGCACCCCGGGGGCGTGCGTGGAGCCGACGGGGTCCGTGACGGCCGCACCACGCGCCGTGCTGCGGCTGACGGGTGTCACGCTCCTGGTCCTGACCGGGATCGTGCTGATCCCGATCGGCGGGCGCATACCCGCCGGACTGGTCGGACGGTGGTGCCGGGCGATCGTGCGGGCCGCCGGGGTCCGGATCCGCCTGACCGGCGCCGCCGCACCCACGGGCGGACTGCTCCTGGTGGCCAACCACGTCTCCTGGCTGGACATCCCCCTGCTGGCCGCCGTGCGGCCGGCCCGGATGCTCGCCAAGACGGAGATCCGCCAGTGGCCCGTGGCCGGGGCACTGGCGGCACGGGCCGGGGTCCTGTTCATAGAGCGCGACCGGCTGCGCGCGCTCCCGGACACGGTCGCCCGCATCGCGCACACCCTGCGCCAGGGCGCCGCGGTCGTCGCCTTCCCCGAGGGCAGCACCTGGTGCGGCCGCGCCCAGGGCCATTTCCACCGGGCCGTCTTCCAGGCCGCGCTCGACGCCGGGGTCCCCGTCCAGCCGGTGCGCCTGCGCTACCGGCTGGCGGGGGGAGCGGCCAGTACCGCGCCCGCGTTCGTCGGCGAGGACACGTTGCTCGCCTCGCTGTGGCGGGTGGCGTCGGCGCGCGGACTGGTGGCCGAGGTGGAGGTACGGCCGGTGATCCCGCCGGGCACCCACCCCGACCGCCGCTCCCTCGCCCGCGCCGCCGAGCCGGCCGCGCACGGGCCCGCCCGGACGCACGCGGCCCTGGTGACGCCCGGGGCGGCACTCGGTGACCGTTCTCCGAGCGCAGCCTGAGCAGGGAGGTCCGCAAGATCACCCGGAGAGCGCCCGCCGCAGATACCGTGCCGTCGCGCTCCCCTCCGCCCGCGCCACCTCGCCCGGTGTCCCCTCCGCCACGATCCGTCCGCCCGCCTCGCCGCCGCCCGGCCCCAGGTCGATCACCCAGTCGGCGCCCGCCACCACCGCCATGTCGTGCTCGACGACCACCACCGTGTGCCCGGCGTCCACCAGCCCGTGCAGCTGGCGCATCAGCACCTCGACGTCGGCCGGGTGGAGGCCGGTCGTCGGCTCGTCGAGGAGATAGAGGGTGTGGCCGCGCCGGCCGCGCTGCAGCTCGCCGGCCAGCTTGATGCGCTGGGCCTCCCCGCCGGACAGCTCGGTCGCGGGCTGCCCGAGCCGCAGATAGCCGAGCCCCACGTCGAGCAGCGCGCCCAGGCTCCGGGCCACGGCCGGGGTGTCCGCGAAGAACTCCGCCGCGCCCTGCACCGTCAGGTCCAGCACCTGGGCGATGTTCCGTCCCCGGTACGTCACTTCGAGCGTCTCGGGGCGGTAGCGCGCCCCGCCGCAGTCCGGGCACGGCGCGTAGGTGCTCGGCAGGAAGAGCAGCTCGACACTGACGAACCCCTCGCCCTGGCAGGTCTCGCAGCGCCCGCCCGCGACATTGAAGGAGAACCGCCCCACGCCGTAACCCCGTTCGCGGGCCTCTTCGGTGGCCGCGAACACCTTGCGTACGACGTCGAACAGACCCGTGTAGGTGGCCAGGTTGGAGCGGGGGGTGCGTCCGATCGGCTTCTGGTCGACCGAGACCAGCCGGCCGACCCCGGCCGGCTCCTCCGTGATCTCGCCGATGAGCGTCGACTTCCCGGAGCCGGACACGCCGGTGACCGCGGTCAGCACGCCGAGCGGGAACTCGGCCGTCACCCCGCGCAGGTTGTGCCGGGTCACCGGGCCGACCCGCAACCGGCCGCGCGGCGCACGGACCTCACGGGCCGGCGCGGGGGAGCGGTCGAACAGGAAGCGGGCCGTCGCCGACCCGGCGACCGACGCCAGCTCCGGCACCGGTCCGCTGTGCAGTACCTGCCCGCCGTGCTCGCCCGCGCGCGGGCCCACGTCCACCAGCCAGTCGGCGCCGCGCACCACGTCCAGGTGGTGCTCCACCACGAACACCGAGTTGCCCGCCGCCTTCAGCCGCGCCAGCACCGTGAGCAGGGCCTCCGTGTCCGCCGGGTGCAGACCGGCCGACGGCTCGTCGAGGACGTACACCACACCGAACAGACCGGACCTCAACTGGGTGGCGAGCCGCAGCCGTTGCAGCTCGCCCGCGGACAGGGTGGGCGCCGCGCGGTCGAGGCCGAGGTAGCCGAGGCCGAGCTCGACGACCGGCGCGATCCGGGATCTGAGGTCCTCGGTGAGGACGCGGGCGGTCTCCGACGTGCCCCGCAGCAGGCCGGCCAGCTCGGCCAGCGGCAGCGCGGCCAGCTCCGCGATCGTACGGCCCGCGAAGGTCACCGCCAGTGCCTCGGGCCGCAGCCTGCTGCCGCCGCACGCCGGACAGGGCGCGCTGGTCAGGAAGCGCTCCGCCTTCGCCCGCAGGGTCGGGCTCCTGGAGTCCGAGAAGGTCTTCATCACATACCGGTGGGCGCTCATGTACGTGCCCTGGTACGGCCGTTGGATGCGGTCGGCGTCGCGCACCGGATGCACCGTGACGACCGGCTGCTCGTCCGTGAACAGGATCCACCGCCGCTGTTCGGCGGGGAGTTCGCGCCACGGCCGGTCCACGTCGTACCCGAGGGCGTCGAGGATGTCGCGCAGGTTCTTGCCCTGCCAGGCGCCCGGCCAGGCGGCGATCGCTCCCTCACGGACCGACAGCGACGGGTCGGGGACCAGCAGTTCCTCGGTCGTTCGGTGCACCTGCCCGAGACCGTGGCACTCGGGGCAGGCCCCTGCCGCCGTGTTGGGGGAGAAGGCGTCGGAGTCGAGCCGTTCGGCGCCCGGCGGATAGTCGCCGGCGCGCGAGAACAGCATGCGCAGGGAGTTGGACAGGTTGGTGACCGTGCCGACCGAGGAGCGCGAGGTCGGCGACGAGCGTCGCTGCTGGAGCGAGACCGCGGGCGGCAGCCCGGTGATCTCCCCGACCTTCGGAGCCCCGACCTGGTGGATCAGACGCCGGGCGTAGGGCGCCACCGACTCGAAGTAGCGCCGCTGCGCCTCCGCGTAGATCGTGCCGAACGCCAGCGACGACTTCCCGGAGCCGGACACCCCGCTGAACACGACCAGCACGTCCCGGGGGACGTCCACGTCCACGCCCTTGAGGTTGTGCTCGCGGGCGCCCCGGACACGGACGTACGGGTCGTGGGGACTGTGCATCGGGGAACTCCGTACGGGCCGGGCCTACCGGGCGGGGACAAACCCCGCGATTCTAGCCCGGTGTCCGTCGCACCCCGCCTGACCAGCGGTTACGGGTGCGGCGGGTAGTCCCGCTCCTGGCTTCCGAGCTCGTCCTTCAGCTTTTGCTGGGCGGTGTCGACCTGGGACCTGTACTTGCCCTGGGTCTTCTCGTCGACGTAGTCGCCGCCCTTGTCGACGGCCTTGCCCGCCTGCTCCTCGTGGCCCTTCAGCATGCCCTTGATCTTGTCCTTGAAGGACATGGCAGTCCTCCTCGCCGATAGAGGTTCCGTCTCCCAGCCTCCGTGGCCGGGGCGTGGTTCGCATCTCGGCACTGGTGTCCCTGTGCGAGCGTGCCCTGTTTGTGCCAGTTTGGAAGGCGCGGCACGCCCGACACCCCAGACGCGGCACGCCCGACGCTCCAGAAAGGCCCGTTTCATGACTACACCCGGTTTCGGTTTCGGACGCAGCCCCTTCGAAGAGTTCGACGACCTCATGAACCGCTTCTTCGGCGGGGCCGGTCCGGTCTCGCACGCCCGGCGGGTGCAGACCGTGGACATCGGCAGCCTGCTCTCCGAGCGGGCCCGTGAGCTGGTTGCCGACGCGAGGGACATTGCCGCCACGGAAGGCGGCGACGACGTCGACGCCCGGCATCTGCTGGCTGCCGCCACCCGGCACGATTCGACCCGGCGCCTGCTCATCGACGCGGGCGCGGACCCCGACCGGATCCGGGAGCGGCTCATTATCGGCGCGGAAGGCGCCCAGCGGAGCGAGCCCGCCACCCTCACCCCGGCCGCCAAGCGCGCCCTGCTGGACGCCTACCAGATCTCCCGCGCCGAGGACGCCTCCTACATCGGGCCCGAACATCTGCTGCGGGCGCTCGCCGCGAACCCGGAGTCGGCGGCCGGGCGGGAGCTCGCCGAGAGCGGCTGGGAGGCGACCCGGATGCCCACGGAGGCGGCGGGGGAGCACAAGAAGCCCAGCAGCACGCCGACCATCGACGAGTACGGCCGCGACCTCACCGAGGACGCCCGTGCCGGGCGCCTCGACCCCGTGATCGGCCGGGACGAGGAGGTCGAGCAGACCATCGAGGTCCTCTCCCGGCGCAGCAAGAACAACCCGGTTCTCATCGGCGACCCGGGCGTCGGCAAGACCGCCATCGTCGAGGGCATCGCCCAGCGCATCGCCGCGGGTGACGTGCCCAGGACCCTGGAGGGCAAGCGGCTGGTCGCCCTGGACCTGGCCGCGATGGTGGCCGGAACCAAGTACCGGGGCGAGTTCGAGGAGCGGCTGAAGAAACTGCTCGACGAGGTGGCCGAGCACGGCGACGAACTGGTGCTGTTCCTGGACGAGATGCACACCGTCGTCGGCGCCGGCGCGGGCGGCGAGGGCGCCATGGACGCGGGCAACATGCTCAAGCCCGCCCTGGCCCGCGGCCAGCTGCACCTCATCGGCGCGACGACCGTCGACGAGTACCGCAGGCACATCGAGAAGGACGCGGCGCTGGAGCGCCGCTTCGCCCCCATCCTGGTCGGCGAGCCGACCGTCGACGACACCATCGAGATCCTGCGCGGCCTGCGCGACCGCTACGAGGCCCACCACCAGGTCCGCATCACCGACGAGGCGGTCGTCGCCTCGGCCGAGCTGTCCGACCGCTACATCACCTCCCGCTTCCTGCCGGACAAGGCCATCGACCTGATGGACCAGGCCGCCGCCCGGGTCCGGCTGCGCGACAAGACCCCGGTGGCCGACATCCGGGAGATCGAGGACCGGATCGCCGCCCTGAACCGGGAGAAGGACCAGGCGGTGGCCGACGAGGAGTACGAGCGCGCCAGGGAACTGCGCGACCGGATCAAGGAGGCCGAGGGGCAGCGGGCCGACATGGGCAGGGCGGACAAGCACGCGCCCAGGGTCACCGCCGAGGACATCGCCGAGGTCGTCTCCCGCACCACCGGCATCCCCGTCGCCCAGCTCACCGAGGAGGAGCGCGAGCGGCTGATGAAGCTGGAGGAGCACCTCCACGAGCGGGTCGTCGGCCAGGACGAGGCGATCACCGCCGTCGCGCGGGCCGTCCGCCGTGCGCGCGCCGGCATGAGCGACCCCAACCGCCCGGTCGGCAGCTTCCTGTTCCTGGGGCCCACGGGCGTCGGCAAGACAGAACTCGCCCGCGCCCTCGCGGCCGCCCTGTTCGGCGACGAGACCCGCATGATCCGCCTGGACATGAGCGAGTTCCAGGAGCGGCACACCGTCTCCCGGCTGGTCGGGGCGCCTCCCGGATACGTCGGCCACGAGGAGGCCGGCCAGCTCACCGAGGCCGTGCGCAGGCAGCCGTACGCCGTGCTGCTGCTCGACGAGGTCGAGAAGGCGCACCCGGACGTCTTCAACACCCTGCTGCAACTGCTCGACGACGGCCGCCTCACCGACTCGCAGGGGCGCACGGTGGACTTCAAGAACACCGTCGTGATCATGACGTCGAACATCGGCGCCGACCGGATCCTGGCCGCCGGCACCGAGGACTACACCAAGGTCCGCGAAGCCGTCATGCCCGCACTCCAGCAGCACTTCCGGCCCGAGTTCCTCAACCGCATCGACGAGATCATCGTCTTCCGCGGCCTGGACCGCACCCAGTTGCGCCAGATCGTCGACCTGCTGCTGGAACACACCCGGCGCCGCCTGACCGCCCAGGACGTCACGATGGAGGTCACCGAAGCGGCCGCCGACCTGCTCGCGCACATCGGCCACCAGCCCGAGTTCGGCGCCCGCCCGCTGCGCCGCACCATCCAGCGCGAGGTCGACGACCGCCTCGCCGACCTGCTCCTGTCCGGTCAGCTGAACGCGGGCGACCGGGCCGTGGTGGACGCCGCGGACGGGGCGATCACGATCCGGACGGAACAGGCGGCCGCCGTCTGAGGACTGCGGGAGCGGTCAGGGGCCGAAGCGTCACGGTCACTCGGTGTTCCTCGCCCGGCCCACGATCGCGGCCAGCCGTCGGTAGGAGTCCAGCAGCGCCGATCGGTCGTATGTGCTGGTCGTGACGAGGATCTCCTGTGCGCCGGTGTCCTTCAGCACCATCTCCAGCTCGTCGGCCACCTGCTCCTCGGTGCCCGCGATGTGCCCGGTCAGGCCGGACTGGTAGAAGCCGCGCTCCTTCGCGGTCGACGTACGGGCCTCGGCCCGCTCGGCGGGCGGCAGGGGCGGGAAGGTGCCGTGGGTGCGCGCGTGGGCCATGGACCAGGCCTCCGGGACCAGCAGCCGCCGGGCCTCCTCGGGTGTGGCGGCCACCGCGACGGTGCCGGAGACGACGACGTACGGCTCCGACGCCCAGGGCGAGGGCCGGAAGCGGTCCCGGTAGTGGTCGATGCCGCGCAGCATCTTCTCCCGGTTGCGCAGGTCGCCGATGACCATGGGCAGCCCGGCGCGGGCCGCGATCCCCGCGCCCTCGCCCATGGCCAGCACGAACGGCGGCACGCGCAGCCCCTCGGCCGGACGCGCGTGCACCCCGGTCGGGGAGGTCCCCTCGAACCAGCCCAGCAACTCGTCGAGCTGGGCCGCGAAGTCCTCCGCGTCGTCCTTGCCGCGTCCCAGCGCCCTGCGCACCCCGTCGGTGAAGCCCACCGAGCGGCCCAGGCCCATGTCGATCCGCCCCGGGAACAGAGACTCCAGCACCCCGAACTGTTCGGCCACGACCAGTGGCCGGTGGTTGGGCAGCATCACGCCGCCGGTGCCGACCCGGATCGTGCGCGTGGCGCCCGCCACGGCGGCGGCCAGCACGGTCGGCGCGGACCCGGCGACACCGGGTACGCCGTGGTGTTCGGAGACCCAGAAGCGGTGATATCCGAGCGCCTCCAGCTGCCGCGCCAGCGCGACGGTGTCCCGCAGCGCCTCGGCGTGCGTGTGGCCCTCCCGGGTGCGGGAGCGGTCGAGGACGGAGAAGGGGGTCGTCGCGACGGCGGAGCTCATAGGGGGTACAACACCGCAGCGCCCGCGGGATTCCGCACGGCGCGATGCCGCGGCGATACGTCAAGGCGCCGAAGCCGTCGTCGCCCCGTTCATCGCCGCCGCCGTCCAGATCGATGTGTTGCGCATGCGCGTCCTCCCGCCTTCGCGTGCCCGCTCGGTCACAGGGCAGTCGCCGCCCGGGGCAGGGAGGTTGCCGGGTCCGTCGGGCTGACTATGGTGGCCGGGTGATGGACAGCAGCAGTCGCCCGCTCGCCGTGTTCGACCTCGACAACACGCTCGCCGACACCGCGCACCGGCAGCGGTTCCTGGCGGACCGTCCGCGGGACTGGGAGGGCTTCTTCGCCGCGGCGCCGCTGGATCCACCGCTCGCCGAGGGGGTGGCGCTGGTGCTGGAGAGGGCGCGGGAGTGCGAGATCGTGTATCTCACGGGGCGGCCCGAGCGGTGCCGGCGCGACACGTACGACTGGCTGGCCGCCCAGGGGCTCCCCGAGGGGCGTGTGTTCATGCGGCGCGACGGCGACCGCAGAGGCGCCCGGTACACCAAGCTGGAGATCCTGCGGCGCCTCGCCCGCGACCGCGAGATCCGCGTCCTGGTGGACGACGACAAGCTGGTGTGCGAGGACGCCGAACAGGCGGGTTTCACCGTCGTACGGGCCCGCTGGGCCGACCGGTCCGCCGCGCTGGAGGACGCTCAGGAGCGGGAGGGGCGGACCTGAACCGGCCGGTGCGCCGGGCCTCGCTCAGCCCTCGTCCTCGATCCGGAAGCCGACCTTCAGGCCGACCTGCCAGTGCCCGATCTGCCCGTCCTCGATCTGGCCCCTGACCTGCGTCACCTCGAACCAGTCCAGGTTGCGCAGGGTCTGGGAGGCGCGGGCGATGCCGTTGCGGATGGCCTTGTCGACGCCCTCGGGGGAGGTGCCGACGATCTCCGTGACCCGATAGGTGTGGTTGGTCATGCGGGTGCTCCTCTCTCAGCGTGACGGGATCGTCACGCGTCACTCCACCGTGCCGTATGCACGGTCGGAGCGCGAGGCGTCGCCGCCCGTACGACGCCGTGGCCGGGGAGGAGGGGGCGTCGGCCGAGGCGGCCGGTGCCGCGCACGGCCGAGCGCCCCCGGTGACTCACCGGACCGTGCTCATCGGACCGTGCTCAGCGACAGTGCGAAACGGCCCTGCGCGTCCGTCCACCAGTGGGTCAGCTCAAGACCGGCCGCCGCCAGTTCGGCGGTGATGCCCTCCTTGCGGAACTTCGCCGACACCTCGGTGCGCAGCTCCTCGCCCGCCGCGAAGTCCACGGCCAGGTCGACCGCGGGGATCTTCACGGTCTGCGCCGTACGGGAGCGCAGCCGCATCTCGATCCACTCGTTCGTCGCGTCCCACAGCGCCACATGGTCGAAGGCGTCCGCGTCGAAGTCGGCGCCCAGCTCGCGATTGACGACGGCGAGGACGTTCTTGTTGAACTCGGCCGTCACCCCGGCCGCGTCGTCGTACGCCCTGACCAGGACCGACTCGTCCTTGACCAGGTCAGTGCCGAGCAGCAGCGCGTCGCCCGGTGACAGCAGCCCGCGCACCGACGCCAGGAAGCCTGCGCGTTCGGCGGGCAGCAGGTTGCCGATGGTGCCGCCCAGGAAGGCGACGAGCCGCGGGCCGGGCGTGTCGGGGAGCTTCAGCCGGGCGGTGAAGTCGGCGATCAGCGCGTGCACGCAGAGCCCCGGCCGCGCCTCGACGAGGGCCTGCCCCGCCTGGGTGAGCGCGCTCTCGCTGACGTCGACGGGGACGTAGGTGGTCAGGTCGGTGAGCGCGTCGAGCAGGTAGCGGGTCTTCTCCGAGGAGCCGGAGCCCAGTTCCACCAGGGTGCGGGCGCCGGCCGCCGCCGCGATCTCGCCGGCCCGTGCGGCGAGGATCTCGCGCTCGGCGCGCGTTGGGTAGTACTCGGGCAGTGCGGTGATCTCCTCGAAGAGCTCGCTGCCCCGGGCGTCGTAGAACCACTTCGGCGGCAGCGTCTTGGGCACGGAGGTGAGGCCGTCGTGGACGTCGGCGCGCAGCGCGGCGTCCGTCGCGTCCTCGGGAAGGGTGCGGGTGACTTGCAGGGGGCTCACGTACAGGGCTCCTTCGGGGATGGGGGTCCTCCCGCTCGAACGGAGCTGAGAGTGGGGGAGGATGCCGGGTCCTCGACCGGGGTGAGCAGCACGCCGGCGCGGTTCGCCGTGAGCAGCGTGCGGTCGGGGACCTCCTGCCAGTGCGGGTCGTCGTCGTAGGGCTCGGAGGCCACGACGGTGCCTCGGCCGGGTTCCGCGAGGTACCAGAGGGTGTCGCCCCAGGCGGTGGCCGTGATGGTCTCGCCGTCGGTGAGCAGCAGGTTGAGGCGGGAGGCCGGGGCCGCTTCCGCGACCTGCTGAACCGTTTCGGCAAGCGCTTGTCCCGCATCGTCGCCGCCGCGCAGCCGGTGCAGGACCAGCGCCCAGACGAACGCCGAGTCGGTGCGCGCCTCAAGGGACAGCAGGTCGACGGGAGGCAGTGCGGGGGCGAGCGGCGCCGCCGACCGCGGCCAGCCGGCGATGGCGCCGTTGTGGCTGAACAGCCGGCGGCCCGCGGCGAACGGCGCCGCCGCGGCCTCCCCGTCCGCGCTCGCCAGGGTCGCGTCGCGCACCGCGGCGAGCAGCGCGCCGGTGCGTACGGCCCGGGCCAGATCGGCGAAAGAGAGGTCGGCCCAGATCGGCCCGGCCCGCCGGTAGCGGGCCGGCACCGGATCGCCCGGGGCGTACCAGCCCACCCCGAAGCCGTCGGCGTTGACCGTCCCGTACCGCTGCCGCCGAGGCGCCCACGACTGGCGGTACAGACCGTGCGGGGGCTCCACCAGGAGCCGGCCCAGCGGCTCCTCGGGTCCCAGGTACGCGAGATGACGACACATCAGACGGCCTCCGAGCGGGCGGTGCGGAACCCGGAGAAGATCTGCCGGCGGATCGGATAGTCCCAGTTGCGGAACGTGCCCCGGCAGGCCACCGGGTCCACGGCGAACGAACCGCCGCGCAGCACCTTGTACTCGGACCCGAAGAACACCTCCGAGTACTCCTTGTACGGGAACGCCCGGAACCCCGGATACGGCAGGAAGTCGCTGGCCGTCCACTCCCACACGTCCCCGATCAACTGCCGTACCCCGAGCGGTGATTCACCAGCGGGATAGCTGCCGGCCGGGGCCGGCCGCAGATGCCGCTGACCGAGGTTGGCGTGCTCCGGTGCCGGATCGGCGTCGCCCCACGGATAGCGCGTCGAGCGGTCCTGGGCGGGGTCGTACCGGGCCGCCTTCTCCCACTCCGTCTCGGTGGGCAGCCGGCGCCCGGCCCAGCGGGCGTAGGCGTCCGCCTCGTACCAGCACACGTGCAGCACCGGCTCGTCGGGCGGTACGACCTCGGTGACGCCGAAGTGGCGCCTGAGCCACTGCCCGCCGTCCCGGCGCCAGAACAGGGGCGCGGCGATGGAGTGCCGGCGTATGTGCGCCCAGCCCTCCGGCGCCCACCAGCGCTCCGTGTCGTAGCCGCCGTCCTCGATGAACGCCTGGTAGGCGGCGTTCGTCACGGGGGTGGTGTCGATGTGGAAGGGCGCCACCTCGCGCCGGTGCGCCGGGCGTTCGTTGTCCAGCGCCCACGGCTCGGTGGAGGTGCCCATGGTGAACGGGCCGCCGGGGACCAAGACTTCGGCGGGGCCGGTGAACAGGGGCGCCGGGTCCGGGTCGGGTGCGGTCAGGACCTGCGGGCCGGTGCGGAGCTGATGGGTGATCAGCATCGTCTCGTCGTGCTGCTGTTCGTGCTGCGCGATCATCCCGAAGGCGAAGCCCGCCTCGGTCAGCCGGGTGCCGTGGAACGCGGTGCTCTCCAGCAGGTCCAGGGCCCGGCCGCGCACCTCGGCCGCGTACCGGCGGGCCTCGGCGGGCGGCAGCAGCGGCAGCTTGGGGCGTTCGGCGCGCGGGTGCTCGAAGGCGTCGTACAGGCTGTCGATCTCGGGCCGCATGGCCTCCCGGCCGCCGACCGTCCGCAGCAGCCACAGCTCCTCCTGGTTGCCGATGTGGGCGAGGTCCCACACCAGCGGGGACATCAGCGGCGAGTGCTGGGCGGTGAGATCGGGCTCGTCGACGCAGGAGGTCAGCAGCGTGGTGCGGTCACGGGCCGTGGTGAGCGAGGCCAGCGCGCGCTTACGCAGGGCCTCGGCGTCGGTCTCGGGGGCGGTCATGTGCGGATGTCCTTCCCGTGAGTGGTGAGGGTGCCCCCGGTCGAGCGACGCCGGGACGGGGGGAGGTCCGTGCCGCGCAGGGGGTCCAGCAGGTCGTCGGCGGGGCAGCGGCCCCGGACGACATAGCGGTCGCGGTACGCCGCCACGGCCTCCGTGACCTCGGGGGTCGCGCCGAGGCGGGGCAGGGCCTCCAGGGCCGCCGCGAAACAGGCGACGGCGGCCTCGCGAAGCTCGGGGTCGGTGAGCCCGCTGCGAGCCGCGTCGAGCCACAGCGCGTTGTGCGGCGCGGGCCGGGGCTGGGCCCGCTCGGCCAGCGGCTTCACGGTCCGGTACGCGGTCTCGGCCGCCTCCGGGTCGTCGAAGAGCGCGGCCGTCACCGCGAGCGGCACGATCCACCCGTCGTCGCCGGGCTGCGCGTCGATCATGCGCAGTTCCAGGTGACCGCGCGGTCTGACCGGCGGGAACAGTGTCGTGAGGTGGTAGTCGAGGTCCTCCCGGGTCGGCGGCCGGGGCGCCCCCGACCGGGTCCAGTCCCGGAAGGCGAGTCCCTCGGGCACCTCCCACGGGACGCCGTCGCGCCGCACGCACATCACCGGGGCGTCGAGGACGTGGCGGGCCCACGCGGCCCGCGGCTCCCCGTCCAGCGGGGGAGCGCCCGCCCGGCCCGCGCCGATCTCCATCCACAGCAACTGCCGGGTGGAGAGCCAGCCCGTGGGCCGTCCTTCGACCAGCGGGGAGTTGGCGAACGCGGCCACCAGGACCGGGCCCAGCTGGTGGGCCAGCCACCAGCGGCGGCCGTGGCCCAGCGGGCCGGGTTCCTCGTATCCGGCGTCCACGCACACCTGGACGGAGGCCGAGGCGCACATCATGTGCCGGCCCGCCGTGCCGGTGCGGTCCAGGCAGGTCTCCATGGCGTCGTAGCGCGGCTGACGCAGGAACCTGCGGGGCTCGTGCCAGGGATCGTGTCCGACACCGACGAGGCCGAGGCCGTCCTCGGCCAGGATCGCGCGTACGGCGTCCAGGTCGGCGGAGACGGTACCGATGCACTCCATCAGCGAGGTGGCGGGCGGCGAGCTCAGTTCCAGCTGGCCGCCGGGCTCGACGGTGAGCGCCGACCTCAGGGGCACGGTACGCAGTGCGGCGTAGGCCGCTTCGAGTCGTTCGGGTGTCACGGGGAGCTGCGGCATCCGCAGCTCGTGGACCAGCCATTCCACTTCGACCCCGAGAGATCGGGGCGGTCCGGTCTTGAAGCAGATGCCCCGGACCAGGGCTTCCACCTCGGCTTCGGTGAGGGCGGTTCGGGGCTCAGTACGGTCGGTACAGTCGCCCGTCGCACCAGCCTCGGACGTATCGGACATATCGGGATCCTCCCAGAGATTCCGTGATGCCGCCGCTCCGGTGTTCGATGATCCGGCCCGGCGGCACTCGTCCCACCCAAGACCCTCGCGTCGATTCGCACAAGGGTGCACATTGGTGCGTTCGGGACTCGTAATCCCTGATCCCTCCGCGTTTCCGGGACCGGGAAACTCTGTTGCACCGCAGGACCGGCTTCGCTCACGATGCGTTCATGAGCACGACGGGGGAGGCTGCGCGGCGCGCGGTCATGGCGCACACGGGGGTGGCGCCATGAGCGCGCGCCTGCGCGGAATCGCACAGGAGACCGAGCGGATCGTGGCGGCCCGGGCGTACCGCGCGCCCGGCGGGCACGAGGTGCCGCTCGCGGCGGCGATCGAGGCCGCGCGGGCCGGCACGCGGATGTACGGCCCCGGCCCGGTGCCGGTGCCGGTCTCACCGGTACCCGCGGCAGACACGGTCTTCGAGGTCACCGGCGAGAGCAGCCTGGAGGCCGCCCGCCGCCTGGCGGGACCGGTCGCCGTCCTGAACTTCGCCTCGGCCCGCAACCCCGGCGGCGGCTATCTCAATGGCGCCCAGGCCCAGGAGGAGGCTCTGTGCCGGGCCTCCGCGCTGTACACCTGCCTGCTGGGGGCCCGGGAGTTCTACGACCACCACCGGGCCCACCGCGACCCGTTCTACACGGACCGGATCATCCACTCACCCGCCGTGCCCGTCTTCCGTGACGACCGCGGCCGGTTCCTCGACGAGCCGTACACGGCCGGATTCCTGACCGCCGCGGCCCCGAACGCCGGAGTCGTCCTGCGCACCGCGCCCGAGCGGGCACCCGAACTCCCGCACGCCCTGTCGGCACGCGCCGAGCGGGTGCTGGAGACCGCCGCGGCGCACGGCTACCGGCGGCTGGTGCTGGGCGCCTGGGGCTGCGGAGTCTTCCGGAACGACCCGGTGCAGGTCGCGGGCGCCTTCCGTGGACTGCTCGGCCCCGGCGGGCGGTTCGCGGGGACCTTCGAGCACATCGCGTTCGGGATCCTGGACCGCACACCGGGAGTCGCAGTGCGAGAGGCCTTCGTACGGGCCTTCCCGGAGCGTCAGCTCCAGCCGTAGCGCTCGTGCTGCCGGCGCCTGGCCTGGTTGAACCGGGCTCCGGGTGCATGCGCTGCTCCCACGGCCCGGTCGCCCCGGTCGCTGGTCCCGGGCGAGTTGCGGGGTTTGCGGTGGGGCGGCCGGGGCATTCCGGAGTGTCAGTTCCAGCCGTAGCGCTCGTGCAGCCGGTGCCTGACCAGGTTGAACCGGCCGCGGTCCAGCGCGCACGCCTCCCGGCGCATGCCGTCCTCGTGCAGCCTCAGCACCCGGTCCACGTCCACCCACGAGTCGCGACCCGACCGGTCCCAGGGCCCGCTGCCGATCGCCACCCACTCCCGGTCGTCGTCGTGCCGCTTGCTGGACAGCTGAACGGCGAGGAACGTGCCTGCCGCCTCCCGGGCCACGACCAGCACCGGCCGGTCCTTGCCCCGCCCGTCGTTCTCCTCGAAAGGCACCCAGGTCCACACGATCTCACCGGGGTCCGGGTCGCCGTCGTGCGCGGGCGAGTACTCGGTGCGCACCCGGCCGACCTCACGGGGGTCGGCCTCGGTGGTGGCGTGCGGGCCGGAGCGGCCGGGGACGTCTTCATCGGTGTACGTGCTCACGGGGGCACCCTAGTGGTCCCATATGCTCGCGCATCAAGGGGGCTTGAGAGCCGGGAAAATGAAATACGCGGGTAACGGGGGGTCAGGGGCATGCGCACGCCCGAACAGATGTGGGACGACGCCGACCTGCCCACCCGCCGGCTGGCCGGGCTGGCACTGAATCCCTCGGCGTCGGAGGAGGTTCTGCTGCGGCTGCTCGCCGACGCCGCCCCGGCCGTGCGGATGGTGCTGTGCCGGGACCGGGAGCTGCCCGAGGCCGTCGTGGACGCGGTGATCGAACACCCCGACCGGCGTACGCGCGGCTTCCTCGCGGTCAATCCCCATGTCGATCCCGCCCAGCGGGCACGGCTGGTGGACGACCCGGACTGGTTCGTGCGGTGTCACCTCGTCGAGGGGCCCAGCGTACGTTTTCCCCACCGGCCGAGGCCGCTGCCCGACGAAGCCGTCGTCCGGATGATCCGCACGTACAACGGCGAGGAACCGCTGGGCAATTACGGCTTCTTCCAGCAGATGTCCGCCGAGCTGATCCGGTCCATGCCCACGCATCCGCTTCCGGAGGTCCGCTGGTGGGGCGTCGGCAGCTGGGACCGGCTGCCGCCCGACGTCAGGGCCGCGCTACTGGCGGACCCCGACGACCGAGTGCGGGAGCGGGTGCGGGTCTTCCAGCGGTACGAGGATCCGGCGTGGGTGGAGAGCGAGCTGCCCGCCCGGCCGTGCCACGCCCGCACCGACCTGCTGCTCCACCGGGCCCTCAGCAGAGGCGTGGTGGACGGCGTGCTCACGGCTCCGGCCGACGGGGACGACAAGGCGATGATCGCCGGCAATCCCAGTCTCCCCGCCGACGTCGTCGCCCTCCTGGCCGCCGATCCGGACCCGGAGGTGCGCGAGCGGATCGCGCGCCGCCCGGATCTCCAGCCCGCCGAGCGCCACGCCCTCGTCACCGACCCGCACCCGGAGGTGCGCAGAGCCGTCGCGTACCGCGTCGATCCGGGGCCCGCCGAGCGCGAGGCGCTCGCGGTGGACCCCGACCCGAAGGTACGGCTGGCCGTGTCCGTGCACCCCGCACTGACCGAGGAGGAACGGGCGCGGATCGATTACGAGGTCCCCATGGACTGCCGCTTCGGGTTCCGTTCCGTGTCCGTGCTGCCACAGCCCCGGGACCCCGAGGCCGTCCGCCGCAAGGCGCTCTCCGGTCACCCGATGCTGCGCCGGGAGGCCGCGGAGGACCGCGAACTGCCGACAGACCTCGTGGCCCGTCTGGCCGAGGACGACGATCTCGGCGTACGGGTGCTGCTGGCCCAGAACCACCCGGACGCCCCGGCGGCGCTGCTGCTGCGCAGCTTCCTGGAGTACACCGGCCCCGAACGCGAGAACCTGATCAACCGGCCGAACTTCCCGCATGCCGGTCTCGCGGCCCTCGCCGACCACGAGGACCCGCAGGTCCGCGCTCTGGCCGCGCGGGACCCGGACACCGAGCCGGCCACCGTGGAGCGGCTCACCCGCGACGTGGACCCGGATGTACGGGCCGCGCTCGCCGGGCATCCGAACCTGCCGCGGCCCCGGCTCGCGGAACTCCTCGACGACGAGGAACTGGCCCACGCGGCCGCCTCCAACCCGGCACTGGACCCGGTCACGATCGACCGCCTGCTGACGACGGACGGCCGGGGCCCCTGCTGAGGGAACCCCGGCCGTACCACCGAACCGGACAGGCCCTGGCCCGTCCTAACCCTCCTTCTCCACCGGCACCTTCTGCGACGGCGGCGGCGTCACGACTCCGTTGAGGGCCGAAGTCCCGTTCGGGGTCTGGTTGTTCTGGTTCATCGAGGCGAGCAGCTGGCGGGCCAGGCCGAGACCGGTGCCGCCCATGGTGAGCGCCTTGGCGAACATGTCGGCCATACCGTCGGCTCCGTTGAGCAGCACCATGTTGTCGACGTTGCCGAAGGCGGACGCGCCGGCCTTCACGATCTCCGGCCAGTTCTCAGCGAGTTGCTGGGCGACCACCGCCTCCTGGTTCTCGGCGAGGGCGGCGGCGCGGGCCTTGATGGCCTCCGCCTCCGCGAGACCCTTGGCCTTGGCCGCCTCGGCCTCCGCCAGGCCCTTGGCCTGGGCCGCGGCCGCCTCGGCCTCACCGGTGGCCCGGGTCGCCGCGGCCGTGGCCGCACCCCGGGTCTTGGTCGCCTCGGCCTCGGCGCCCGCGGCCGTCTTGACCCGGGTCGCCTCGGCCCCCGCCGCGAGCTCCGTCTCCTTCGCCTTGGCCTCGGCCCCCGAGATACGCGCGTCACGCTCGGCCTCGGCCAGCGTGCGCTTCTCGTAGGCCTTGGCGTCCGCGGGCTTGCGGACGTCCGCCTGGAGCTGCTGCTCCCGCCGGTGCGCCTCGAGTTCGGCGACCCGCGTCTCCTGGACCACGACCTCCTGCCGGGCGGCCGCGTCGGCGAGCGGACCGGCCTGCCTGGCCTTCGCCGCCGCCTTGTCCCGCTCGGCCTGGTAGCCGGCCTGGAGGATCTCGCTGTCCCGGGTGGCCTCCGCCATCAGGGCGAACGACTGCTGCTCCGCCTCGGTGGCGAGACGATTCGCCTCCGCCTGCGCGATCCGCGCGTCCCGCTGGACGGCCGCCGCGTGCGGGGCGGCCAGGTTCCTGATGTACCCGGTCGGGTCCTCGATCTCGTGGATCTGCAGCGAGTCGACGATCAGGCCGAGCTTCTCCATCTCCGTGCCGCAGGCGGCCCGGGTCTGTCCGGTGAGCTTCTCCCGGTCGCGGATCATGTCCTCGACCGTCAGTCCGCCCACGATGGACCGCAGATGACCGGCGAACACGATGTGCACCCGCTCGGACATCAACTTCTGCTGGTCCAGGAACCGGCGGCCCGCGTTGGCGATCGACACGAAGTCGTCGCCCACCTTGAAGATGACCACACCCCGCACCCTCAGCGGAATGCCCTGGTGGGTCACGCAGTCCACCGACAACTCGGTCTCGTTCAGGTCGAGAGAGAGCTTACGCACCGCCTGCACGCCGGGCAGCACCAGAGTGCCGCGCCCCGTGACGATGCGGAATCCCATGCCCTCCTCAAGACCCTCGGTCCGGTGCTTCGAACCGGAGATGATGAGCGCCTCGTTCGGCTCGGCGACCCGCCACATCATCTTGAACACACCGATCAACACGAGAACGGCAGCGACCGCCGTCCCCGCAACGACGCCGACAACCATCGGCATACGCCCCCTTGGCATGGTGCCCTCTCGGCACCGAACGAAGGGAGTGTGCTCCCGCGCAACCGCATGGTGAAGGTTCTGACGAATCCTTGTTGCATTCTTGATGCGCGGCTCTCACCTGGGGCGGAGCACGCTCAACTGTCGTACGCCGCCGTGACGTAGACGGTTCTCGGCGGCAGGTACTCCACCACCATCACCACCGTGCCCCGCTCCATCCTCCCGGTCCCGTCCGCGGCATAGGCGAGGAAGTGCTCCGCGCCCCCGCGCACCCGGACGATCACCTCGCCGACGAGCCCGGGCCCGATCGTTCCGGTGACCCGCCCCATGAGCCCCACCATCGACGCATCGTCCATGGTCACAGGGTACGGGCGGAACACGCTCACGCGGCCGGGGCGTCCGCGACGACGTGGTTCGGCGGCCACCGGTCGTGCCAGCGCAGCTCCGCCTCCAGCTGGGCGGCGAGGGAGATCAGCAGGGCCTCGCTGTTCGCCGGGCCGAGGAGCTGGGCGCCGACCGGGAGTCCCCCGAGGCCTCGGCCTCGTTCGCCCGGGGAGGTGCCGCCACCGTCGACGAATCCGGCGGGGACGTTGATGCCGGGCCAGCCCAGGACGTTCCACGGCCAGGCGTAGGGGCAGGCGGCGATCATGGCGCGGTCGGTGGCCAGGCCGCCGAGGTTCAGCATCGAGCCGATGCGGGGCGGGGGAGCCGCCGTCGTCGGGGCGAGGATCACGTCGTACGTCCCGAAGAACCCGCCGATCCGCCGGTGCAGCGTCGCTTCCGCGCGCCGGGCCGCCCGCAGCGGGGCCCCGCCGAGCAGCCGGCCCAGACGGGCGGCGTCCCGGGTGCGGCGGTCGAGCAGTGCCGGCTCGGGCGTCTCACGGACGTGCTCGGCGATGCCGGCCGTGGCCCGTGGCACGAAGGTCAGCCCGATCTGGCCGTAGGGCGGGTCGGCCTCCTCGACGCTGTGCCCCAACGCCGCCAGTTTCTCGGCGAGTTCGAGGATCCGGGCGCGTACCTCCGGCTGGAGCCGGGCCGGCACAGCGGTGAACGGCGGCTTCAGCGACAGCGCGATGCGCAGCCGTCCGGGGTCCCGGCCCACCGCGTCCGAGGCCTTCAGAACGGGGGGCTGATGCGGGTCCAGGTCGTGGTTGCCGCTCGCCGCGTCGAGGAGCAGGGCCGCGTCGGCGACGGTCCGGGCCAGGGTGCCGTTGACCGTGATGCCCTGGAAGGACTCGCCGCGCGGCCAGGTGGAGATGCGGCCGCGCTGCGGCTTGATGCCGATCAGATGGGTCCAGGAGGCCGGGATCCGCACCGAACCGGCGCCGTCCGAGCCGAGCGCGGCCGGGATCAGCCCCGCGGCGACCGCCGCCGCCGAGCCGCCGGACGAGCCGCCCGGGCTGTGGTCGGCGTGCCACGGGTTGCGGGTGTCGCCGAACGCGGGCCCCTCGGTGAACGGCCACTGTCCGAGCTCGCAGGTGTTGGTCTTGCCGACGATCACGGCCCCGGCCGCGCGCAGCCGCCGTACCGCCTCGCCGTCCTCGGCCACCGGCGGGAACGCGCCCGGGCAGCCGAACGCGGTCGGCTCGCCCGCGACGTCCGTGTCGTCCTTCACCGCCACCGGCACCCCGAGCAGCGGGCCCCGCTCCCCGGCGGCCAACTTCCGGTCGGCTGCGTCCGCTTCGGCGAGCGCGGCCTCGTCGCGTACGATCCGGAAGGCGTTGAGGGTGCCCTGGGTGGCCGCGATGCGGGCGAGGGCCTGCTCGACGAGCCGACGGGAGGTCACCTCCCCGGCGGCCAGTGCGCGGGCGGACTCGGCCAGACCTTGGGCACGGTCGAGCGTCATTGCGGGACCACCTCCGGGTGCACGATGTCTACCGGAGAGTAACTCCCGAACGGCTGGCGTAGCACAGGTTTCGCACAGGCGGCGCCCGGTCGTGTCGAAAGCATTGACGTGCACCTGCCGCCCCTCTACTTTCTGCCCGACTTCTCGAACCACGTCCGAAATATCGGACGAATGGGTATGCATGAGTATGCACGAGTCCAGGGAGAGCCGCCCGTGACCACACGTCCCTCCACCCCCTCCCGTCGCGCCCTGCTCCGCGCGATGGCCGCTCTGCCCGTGTCGGCCCTGGTCCTGGGCGAACTGCCCGGACTGCTCGGCACGGCCGCGGCCGCCGCCCCCGCGAGCGGCTCCGCCACCCGCTACACCATCGTGCCGTTCCTCAACAGCGACGACGGCACGGTGAACGTCTACCAGTCCGACGACGCCACCGACTTCCGGCTGGTGCAGGCCTCCGCCTACACCCCGCCCAGCAACCGCATCCGGGACGCCAGCGTCTTCAAGCACACGGACGGTTACTACTACCTCACCTACACCACGCACACCTGGCAGGACGTCAGCACCACCATCGGCTTCGCCCGCAGCTCCGACCGGGTCGGCTGGACCTTCCTGTACGACTACACGGTCCCGATCACCGGCCTCTCCCGCGCCTGGGCGCCGGAATGGTTCGTGGACAGCGACGGCAGCGTCAACGTCATCGTGTCCTGCTCGACCACCGACGACGAGTGGATCTTCACACCGTATGCGCTGAAGGCGACCAACTCCACGCTGACCGCCTGGAGTTCACCGGTCGCCCTGTCCGGCATCGGCAGCAACCACATCGACACGTTCATCGTGAGGATCGGCTCGACCTACCACGCCTTCACCAAGAACGAGACGGCGAAGTACATCGAGTACGGCACCGCGTCGAGCCTCACCGGCCCGTACACGATCTCCAGGACGGGCGACTGGGCGGGCTGGGGCAGCTACCGCGAGGGCCCGTCCCTGGTGCAGCTCGACAACGGCGGCTGGCGGATCTTCTTCGACGGCTACGGCGACGGCACCTACTACTACAGCGACAGCTACGACACCTTCGCCACCTGGAGCGCGCCGAAGGCGCTGCCGGGCGTCTCGGGCACGGCCCGGCACTTCACGGTCATCAAGGAGACGGTGTCCGGCGGCGCGAGCCTCACCAAGAACGCCACCCGCTCCTTCCAGTCCGGCAACTACACCACCCGGTACTGGGAGGAGCAGTCCGCCCTGCTCAACCTGCCGACCGTGACCAGCTCCAGCGCCACCGCCGACAAGCAGGCCGCCACCTTCACCGTGGTCGCGGGCCTGGCCGACGCCAACGGCTACTCGTTCCGTGACACGTCGGGCAACTATCTGCGGCACTACAACTTCCGGGCCCGCTTCGACGCCGACGACGGGGCGACGACGTTCGCGAAGGACGCCACGTTCGTCGCACGGGTGGGCTCGGCCACCGGGTCGGTGCGCTTCGAGTCGTACAACTACCCCGGCTACTACCTGCGTCACTACAACTACCAGCTCCGCGTGGACGTCTCGGACGGCACGGACCTGTTCCGGCAGGACAGCTCGTTCGTGCCGGTGACCGCCTGGGCCTGAGCGGTCGGCATGACCGTGACCTGCTGGAGGTTCGCGCAGGTCACCGGTGTGCGGGACCGCCGGCGATCCATGGGTGAGCCCGGCGGCGGTCCATGGGTGAGCCCGGCGGCGGTCCCGCTCACACCCGTCGGCCGGGACCTGTGCGGCGGGCTTAACTCCCGATGATCGGCCGAGGTGATCTCGACGTAATGAGAGGTACGTACGTTCGTCCTGTACGAACCGGCCCGATCACCAGGCAGAGGAGGCGCCCGTGGCCGCGCCCGACCCGCGGACCGACCGCATCTCGAAGGTGCGGACGGTCTGCTCGTACTGCGGTGTGGGCTGCGGCATGGTCCTCGACGTCGGCAGCGGACCGGACGGCCGCCGTGCGGTCCTGAAGGCGTCCGGCGACAAGGAGCACCCCGCGAACTTCGGCCGGCTGTGCACCAAGGGCGCCACCACGGCCGACATGCTGTCCGCCCCCGGCCGGCTGACCACGGCCCTCCTCCGGCCCGAGCGGGGGGAGGAGCCGGTGGCCACCGCCGTGGACGCGGCGATCGACGAGACGGCACGGCGGCTGCGGGCGGTCGTCGACGAGCACGGGCCGGACGCGGTGGCGCTCTACGTCTCCGGGCAGCTGAGCCTGGAGGCGCAGTACCTCGCGAACAAGCTGGCCAAGGGCTTCATCCGCACCAACCAGATCGAGTCGAACTCCCGGCTGTGCATGGCCAGCGCCGGCACCGGCTACAAGCTGTCGCTCGGCGCGGACGGCCCGCCCGGCTCGTACCAGGACCTCGACAAGGCGGACCTCTTCCTGGTCATCGGCTCGAACATGGCCGACTGCCACCCGATCCTCTTCCTGCGCATGATGGACCGGGTCAAGTCGGCGGGCGCCAAGCTGATCGTCGTCGACCCGCGCCGCACCGCCACCGCCGCCAAGGCCGACCTCTTCCTCCAGATCGAGCCGGGCACGGACCTCGCCCTGCTCAACGGCCTCCTGCACCTCCTGCACGAGAACGGACACACCGACCCCGACTTCATCGCCGCCCACACCGAGGGCTGGGAGGCGATGCCCGGGTTCCTCGCCGACTACCCGCCCGCCACCGTCGCCGAACTCACCGGCATCCCCGAGGACGACATCCGCGAGGCCGCCCGGCTGATCGGCGAGGCGGGGGAGTGGACCAGCTGCTGGACGATGGGCCTCAACCAGTCCACGCACGGCACCTGGAACACCAACGCCCTGATCAACCTCCACCTCGCGACCGGCGCGATCTGCCGCCCCGGCAGCGGCCCCTTCTCCCTCACCGGCCAGCCCAACGCGATGGGCGGCAGGGAGATGGGTTACATGGGCCCGGGGCTGCCCGGACAGCGGTCCGTGCTCGTCGACGCCGAGCGCGCCTTCACCGAGGAGCTGTGGGAGCTGCCCCCGGACACCATCCGCGCGGACGGCGTCGGCAGGGGCACCGTCGAGATGTTCCGGAAGATGGCCGACGGGGACATCAAGGCCTGCTGGATCATCTGCACCAACCCGGTCGCCTCCGTCGGCAACCGCAAGACGGTCATCGAGGGCCTGGAGGCCGCCGAGTTCGTCGTGACCCAGGACGTCTTCACCGACACCGAGACCAACGCGTACGCCGACATCGTGCTGCCCGGCGCACTGTGGACCGAGACCGAGGGCGTCCTCGTCAACAGCGAGCGCAACCTCACCCTCGCCCGGCCCGCCGCCGACCCGCCCGGCGAGGCCATGGCGGACTGGCGGATCATCGCCGCCGTCGCCCGCGCCATGGGCTACGAGCAGGGGTTCTCCTACGACAGCGCCGAGCAGGTCTTCGAGGAGATCAAGCGCGCCTGGAACCCGAAGACCGGCTACGACCTGCGGGGTGTCACCTACGGGCGGCTGCGTTCCACCCCCGTCCAGTGGCCCGCGCCGACCCCCGACGGCCCCGACCGCAACCCCGTCCGCTACGTCGGGGAGGACGGCTCCCTCACCTTCCCCACCGCCACCGGCCGCGCCGCCTTCCACCCCCGCCCGCACATCGAGCCGGCCGAGATGCCGGACGACGACTATCCCTACGTCCTCAACACGGGCCGCCTCCAGCACCAGTGGCACACCCTGACCAAGACCGCGAAGGTGCCCAAGCTGAACAAGCTCGACCCCGGCCCCTTCGTCGAACTGCACCCGCGGGACGCGGCCGGACTGGGGATCGCCGAAGGGGACTCGGTGGAGGTCGCCTCCCGGCGCGGCCGGGCCGTGCTGCCCGCGGTCGTCACCGACCGGGTGCGGCCGGGCTCCTGTTTCGCGCCCTTCCACTGGAACGACCTGTTCGGCGAGTACCTGAGCGTCAACGCGGTGACCAGCGACGCCGTCGACCCGCTGTCCTTCCAGCCCGAGCTGAAGGTGTGCGCGGTGTCGCTCACCAGGGTGTCCGCGCCGGTGACCGTGGCGGCCTCGCCGCAGGTCCCGGTCGAGAACCCGATTGAGACCCCGGCCGCCGCGCCGACCGCCCTCGCACCCACCGCCGTCCATCCCTCGCCCGCCGCCGTCTTCGGCCTCGACCCCACGCCCCCGCCGGTCCTGACCGAACGCGAACGGCAGTACCTGGTCGCCTTCCTCGCCGGCATCCCGGCGGGCGCCCCCGGCGTACCCGTACTGCCCCCGGACGCCCCGTTCAGCCCCGGGCACGCCCTGTGGGTGAACGGCACCCTCGCCGGCATGTACTCCCGCACCTCCACCGTCCCGGCCCCGTTCGAGGAGCCCGACCCCGGCCGCCGGGTCGTGATCCTCTGGGCGTCCCAGACGGGCAACGCCGAGGAGTTCGCCGCCACCACCGCCGAGCGGCTCACCGCCCACGGCCATGCCCCGTCCGTCGTCGCCATGGACGAGGCCGACCCCGCCGCCCTGCCCTCCGACGCCGACCTGCTGCTCATCACCAGCACCTTCGGCGACGGCGACGCCCCCGACAACGGCGCCGGCTTCTGGGACACCCTCGCCGCGCCCGGCGTCGGCCGCCTGGAGGGACGGCGCTACGCGGTGCTCGCCCTCGGCGACTCGTCGTACGGCGACTTCTGCGGCCACGGCCGCCGCCTGGACCGGCGCATGGACGAACTCGGCGCGGAACGCCTGGCACCCCGCACGGACTGCGAGCCGGACTACGAGGGCGCGGCCCATGTCTGGCTCGACCAGGTGCTCACCGCCCTCAAGGGCAGCCCGTCCCCGTCCCCGGCGCCGCCGGCCCCGGCGGCTCCCCGCGCCAAGCGCCCCGCCCCGGTCACCGCACTCCTCACCGGCAACCGGCTGCTGAGCCTGCCGGGCGCCGGCAAGGAGGTCCGCCGGTTCACCTTCGACACCCGCGACAGCGAGGCGCCGCTCGTCTACGAGGCGGGCGACGCCCTCGGCGTACGGCCGCTCAACTCCCCTGACCTCGTGGCGGAATGGCTGACCGTCACCGGTCTGGCGGCGGACACGGCCGTAGAGGTCGGCGGCGCCGGCGAGATGGCCCTCGGCGAGGCGCTACTGCGCCATCTGGACATCACCCGGATCACCCCTGATCTGCTGCGTTTCGTCGCCGGACACGCGCGCGACCCGCGTGAGCTGAAGAAGCTGCTGCGCCCGGACAACAAGGGCGAGCTGGCGCGGTGGTCCTGGGGCCGGCAGGCGGTGGACGTGGTCGCCGAGTTCGGCGTCCGGGCGGCGGCCCAGGACTGGGCCGGGGCCCTGGGGCGCCTGCAGCCCCGCCTGTACTCGATCTCCTCCAGCCCGCTGACCGACCCGCACCTGGTCTCGCTGACGGTCTCCGTCGTCCGGTACGAGAACCTGCACGGCAGCCCCCGGCAGGGCGTCTGCTCCCCGTTCCTCGCCGACGCCGGGCCCGGCACGGCCGTACCCGTCCACGTCCAGCGCTCACCGCACTTCCGGCCCCCCGCCGACCCGGCGACTCCCATGGTGATGGTCGGCCCCGGCACCGGCGTCGCGCCCTTCCTCGGCTTCCTGGAGGAGCGCCGGGCCCGCGGTCACCGGGCCCCCAACTGGCTGTTCTTCGGCGAACAGCACCGGGCCACCGACTTCTACTACGAGGACGAGCTGGCCGCCTTCGTCGCCGAGGGCACCCTGGACCGCCTGGACACCGCCTTCTCCCGGGACCAGCGGGCCAAGGTCTATGTGCAGGACCGGATGCGCGAACACGGCCCGCTGCTCTGGTCCTGGCTCCAGGACGGCGCCCACTTCTACGTCTGCGGCGACGCCTCCCGCATGGCCAAGGACGTCGACCGCGCGCTCAGGGACGTCGCCGTCTTGCACGGCGGGCTGACGGAGGAGGACGCCGTGGCCTACGTCAAACAACTCGCCGCCGACCGGCGCTACGTGCGCGACGTCTACTGACCGGCCCGGGTCTCGGCAGGAGACTAGGCCCCGGCACGCAACCGATGACCGGGCCGACCCCTCATATCTGTCGAGACACGAGTCGTGTCGCACGGACAATCGACAGGAGCGCTCGTTTGGACGGCAACGAGTCCCCGCGGCCCCGCCCGGCCGACGGGTTGTCCCGCCGGAGATTCATGGTCTACACGCTGGCGGCGACCACCCTGACCGTCGCCGCCCCGCTCGGCTGCGACGCCTCGTCCGCGGAGGGCGCCGAGCCCACCGCGGACGGCGCCGGCCGCGCCGCCTCCGACGTCCTGGTGACCGGCACCGACGAGGAGATGCTGGTCCTGGAGGTCACGGCGGCGAACAAGATCGTCGTACGGCTGCCCCGCGTCGAGGTCGGCCAGGGCATCACCACCGCGGTCGCCATGATGATCGCTGAGGAGCTGGACGCCCGGCTGGACGACGTCACCATCCCGCTCGCCGACGCCCGGACCAAGGGCAACCAGTACACCGGCGGTTCGAGTTCGGTCAGGTCGCTGTACGGCCCCGCCCGGCAGCTCGCCGCCACCGCGCGCGCCAGACTGGTGACGGCGGCCGCCCAGCGGTGGCGCCTGCCCGCCCACACCCTGCGCACCCGCAACACCAGGGTCGTCGCGCCGGACGGGCGCACGGCCACCTTCGGGTCGCTCACCGAGAGCGCGGCCCGGATCCGCCGCACGGCCGTGCCCGACAGGCCCAAACCGGCCTCCCGGCACCGGCTGATCGGACGGCCGACGTCCCGGATCGACGCGCGGGACATCGTCACCGGCCGGGCCCAGTACGCGGGCGACCTGTCGGCCGCGGGAGCGAAGCCGACCGTGGTGGCCCGGCCGCCGACGGTCCGGGGCAAGCTCGTCTCGGTGGACGACAGGGCGGCGCGGGCCATGCCAGGGGTGCTCGCGGTCGTCAAGGCGGCCGGCGGGGTCGCCGTCGTCGCGGAATCCTTCCACTACGCCCTCCAGGCCCGGGACGCGCTGCGCATCACCTGGGCCCCGGGCCCGCTCGCCCCGCTCTCGGACGCGGGCATCCGGACCCGGCTGCGGGCCGCGGTCCCCCGGCTCTCCGCCGCGCCGCACGGATCGAGCCAGGTCGAGGGCGAGTTCGAGTTCGCCTTCGTCAGCCACGCGCCGATGGAGGTGCTGACCGCGGTGGCCGACGTACGGGCCGACCGCGCGGAGTTCTGGTTCTCCTCGCAGACGCCGATGGACGCACGCGACACTCTCGCCGACCTGGTCGGAGTGCCGAAGTCCAAAGTCCGGGTCCATGTCGTGCGCGGTGGCGGCTCGTTCGGGCGGCGGCTGGACTTCGACGCGGCGATCGAGGCCGCTCTGATCTCGAAGGCGGCCCGCCGCCCGGTGAAGCTGATGTGGACCCGGAACGACGACATGCGGCACGGCCGGATGCGCCCGGCCAGCCAGCATCGGATCCGGGCCAGCGTCACGCGCGGCCGGGTGGTGGCGTTCGAGCACGCGATGGCCTCGGTGGGCGAGTCGTCCGAGGGCAAGGGCCTGACGGCGCAGGGCGGTGCGAGCCCGGCCGCCCTGGTCACCCGTCGTACTCCCGCGGCAGGCCCGCTGCCCAGCGACAGTGGCCTGTACAACTTCGGCCGGGTGTCGGGGAATTCGGGCGGGATCGAGCTGGCCATACCGCTGGGCGCCTGGCGTTCGGTGGACTCCGGCACGATGCGGACGGCGGAGGAGGTCGTCGTCGACGAGATCGCCCGGGCCCTGGGCAAGGACCCGGTCGCGTTCCGGCGCACCACGCTCCGCAGCAAGGCCGTGAAGGCCGTGCTCGACAAGGCCGCGGCCGCCGGACACTGGGGGCGCGCCATGCCGGCGGGCACCGCCCAGGGCGTGGCCGTCCACGAGGAGTACGGCTCCTGCGTGGCCTGCCTCGCCGAGATCGACGCCACCGACCCGAAGAAGCCCCGGGTGACCAAGGTGGTGATGGCCGCGGACGTCGGTACGGCCGTCAACCCGCGCGGTCTGGAGGCCCAGCTCATGGGTACCGCGATGGACGGGATATCCACCGTCCTCCTGGCCGGTCTCCACATCGACCGGGGTGCCGTCCGCGAGGGCAGCTTCGCCGACTTCCGCTACGCCCGCCAGGCGCAGGCCCCCCTGCACTTCGAGGCGCACATCATGCCCTCCCGCGGGGAGCCGGGCGGCGCGGGCGAACTCGGCGTGCCGGCCGCGTCCGGCGCCGTCGCCAACGCCTACGCCCGGGCGACCGGCACCAAGCCGCGCCGCTTCCCGCTCGACTTCTGATCAGCCGCCGATCAACTCCGAGAAGGCACCGATGCGTTCGTACTCCTTCGTCCTCAACGGGAAACCCGTCACCGTCGAGGCGCCCGCCGACATGCCGCTGCTGTGGGTGCTGCGCGACATGCTCGGGGTCACCGGTCCCAAGTACGGCTGCGGGGTCGGCGTCTGCCGCGCCTGCACCAGCCACCTCGACGGCGCGGAGATCCAGCCCTGCGTCGTACCGGTCGCGGACTGCGCGGACCGGAGCGTCACCACCATCGAGGGCCTGGCCGACGGCGACACCCTCCACCCCGTGCAACAGGCCTGGCTCGACTGCGACGTGGCACAGTGCGGCTTCTGCCAGCCGGGCCAGATCATGGCCGCGGCGGCCCTCCTGAAGAAGACGTCCGAGCCGACCGACGCCGACATCGACCGGATCGAGAATGTCTGCCGCTGCGGCACGTACTTCCGGGTCCGGGAGGCGATCAAGAAGGCCGCGGCGGACGGCCCTGCCGCGGAGCACTGACCCTCGGCACGTGAGCCACGGGACCGGGCGGGGCGGCAGGGGCGGCGTACGGCGGGCGGCCGCAGGGGCCGGAGCTCCGTGAGCTCCGGCCCCTGCGGGACTCGCGACGGTCCGGATCAGGCGGCCGCGGCCACGTTGCCGTGCAGCTGCGCCACGACCTCGGCCAGCTGCGCGGCGACCTCGGCGTCGTCGGCCGGGTGGGTCTCGGCGAAGCGGGTCAGCGAGCCGGGGATGGACAGCTTGACGTCCTCGAGGACCTTGCCGCCGGCGATGCCCACGGCCTTGCGGGCCTCGTCCTGGGCCCACACGCCGCCGAACTGGCCGAAGGCGGTGCCGACCACGGCGACCGGCTTGCCGCCGAAGGCGCCGGCGCCGTACGGGCGGGACAGCCAGTCGATGGCGTTCTTCAGGACGGCCGGGATGGTGCCGTTGTACTCGGGGGAGAAGAGCAGGAACGCGTCGGAGGCCTGCGCGGCCTCACGCAGCTTGGCGGCGGCCGCGGGGACGCTGCCCTCGACGTCGAGGTCCTCGTTGTAGAAGGGGATGTCGGCAAGGCCCTCGAACAGGGCGATCTCGGCGCCCTCGGGAGCGTGCTTGACGGCGGCCTCGGCGAGCTGGCGGTTGGTCGAACCGGCGCGAAGGCTGCCGACGAGCGCGAGGATGCGGACAGACATGGGGAACTCCAAAGGGCTGAAACATTGCCGTTACGAACCGGACCGAGGTCCGCTTACCGTTGTAGCAGCATAACCGGACCGCGGTCCAGTTTTCTTCCCGGTGCTTTACGCTGTCTTCATGTCCAGCGCCCTGCCGCCGTTCCCGAAGCCCCAGGAGCCCTTCGACGCGCCTCAGTTGCTGGAGGTCGGCTCCGGGCCCGATGAGCCGTGCCTGCGTGCCGACGCGGCCCGCAACCGCGCGCGGCTGCTGGAGGCCGCGACCCGGCTGATCGCGGAGCACGGGGTGGCCGGGGTCACGATGGAGGCGGTGGCGGCGGCCGCCGAGGTGGGCAAGGGGACGGTCTTCCGGCGCTTCGGCGACCGCAACGGCCTGCTGACGGCGCTGCTCGACCACTCGTCGAGGCAGCTGCAGGCCGATTTCCTCGGCGGGCCGCCCCCGCTGGGCCCCGGTGCGCCGCCGGTCGAGCGGCTGCGGGCGTTCGGCGTGGCGGTGCTGTACCGCTTCGCCGAACAGCTGGACCTGCAACTGGCCGCCCAGCCGGAGGCGAGCCGCCGGTTCTCGCACCCCTCGGTCGGGGCACTGCACACGCACGTCATGATGCTGTTGCGGCAGATCCTGCCGGACGCCGACTGCGATCTCCTCGCCCAGACGCTGATGGCGTCCCTGGACCCGGCCCTGATCAACCACCTGACCAGGCGGTGCGGGATGCCGATGGAACGGCTGGAGGCCGGCTGGGTCGACCTCGTCGCCCGTGTGACGGGTACGGCGCTGCCCGGCTGAGTCGCTCAGCCGTGGGCCGCGAACATGTCCACCAGGCCCTGCGGGGCGTCGTCACGGAACAGCGCCACGCCGCCGTGCGCCGACTCGGCCGCCGACGCCTCGCCACGCGGGAACAGCTTCTCCTCGTAGGCGGCCAGCGCGGCCTCTACGGCACCCGGGTCCGCGGCGATCGCCAGGCCGAGCTCCGCGCCGTCGAGCAGGGCGAGGTTGGCGCCCTCGCCCGCGAACGGCGACATCAGATGGGCGGCGTCGCCGAGCAGCGTGACGCCGGGGACCCGGTCCCAGCGGTGCCCGACCGGAAGGGCGTGGATCCGCCGGGGCACCAGCGCGCCGTCCGCGTCCGCGACCAGTGCCCGCAGGCTCTTGTCCCAGTCCGCGAAGTGCTCCAGCACGGCCGCCTTGGCCGCCTCGGTGTCGGCGAAGTCGATGCCGTCGAGCCAGTCCTCGGGGCTCTCCAGGGCGGCGTACACGTGCAGACTGCCATCGGTCTCGCGGTGGGCGAGGAAGCCGCGGCCCGGGCCGAGGGCGAACAGCATGCCGTCGCCGACCACCTCCGCGCTCACCGGGTGGCGCACGTCCGCCTCCAGCAGGTCCGCCTCGACGAACGACACGCCCGTGTAGGCCGGTCGGTCGGGGGAGAGCAGCGGGCGGATCCGTGACCAGGCGCCGTCGGCGCCGACCAGGAGGTCCGTGGTGAACGCCCCGCCGTCCGCGAGGGTCACCTCGTGACGGCCGTCGCCCAGCGGGCGGGCCCCGACGACCTTGGTGCCCCAGCGGACCGTGCCCTCCGGCAGCGAACGCAGCAGCAGGCCGCGCAGCTCGCCGCGGTCGATCTCGGGCCGGCCGCCGGTCCCGTCGTCGGGTTGGTCCATGCGGACCACGGCGTCCTTGTCGAGGATCCGCATCTGCTGGCCGCCCGGGTGCACGAGCGTCAGGAACTCCTCGTGCAGGCCGGCGGCGCGCAGGGCCGCCTGGCCGGAGTCGTCGTGGATGTCGAGCATGCCGCCCTGGGTGCGCGCGGCGGGGGAGTCGTCCAGGTCGAAGACGGCCGCCTCGATGCCGTGCACGTGCAGGACACGGGCGAGGGCGAGCCCGCCGAGACCGGCGCCGACGACGGCGATGGGGTGGTGGGCGGTGGACATGGTGGCCTCCTGAGGGATGGTCAGTCGGGTACGGCGGTCCGCTCGATGCCGTTGATCAGCGCCTGGAACGCCCACGACAGGCGGGCCTCGGGCGCCCCCGACAACAGCTCGCCGGCGGTCGCGGCGATGAGCGGATGGGTGCGGTCGGACACGTTGCCCAGGACTCGGCCCAGGGCGTCCCAGTCGTCCTGCGCGGTGGGCGAGGTGTCCTGTCCGGCGTGCTCGGCGGCGGTCGCCGTGGCGTGCTGGAGCAGCAGGTCCACGCCCCAGGCGGCCTGGGCGGGCGGCACACCGCCCTCGTCGAGCAGGGTCAGCAGCGTTTCGATCAGGTTCAGATAGTGCGGGCCGCTCGGGCGGGCCGTCAGCGCGGAGCGGGCCAGGCCGGGGTGCTCGAAGAGCATCGCGGTGTACGCGGTGAGCACCCGCTCCAGACGCTCCCGCCAGGTGCCGTCGGCCGGAGCCGGCCCGATCGTGCCGAGCAGCTCGTCCAGGACGGCCGCGTGCAGCTCGTCGGTGTTGCGCACGTAGACGTACAGCGAGGCCGGGCCGGTGTCGAGCTCCTGTGCCAGGCGCCGCATGGTGACCTTCCGCAGTCCTTCGGCGCGCAGCACGGCGACGGCGGCGGCCACGATGCCCTCCCTGCTCAGGGCGGGCTTGGCCGGGCGCTCGCGGCGGCTGCGGGGGGTGTCGGGGCGGGCTGTCATGCCCCCACGGTAACAAACATGTTCGTTGCGAACAAGTTCGTGACGAACATGTTCGTGCCATCGCGTCGCCGTGTCCGGGTTCGTGCAACTGTGAACCACGTTCCCCCGCTGATTCGGTCGCTCCGGGCTTCTGCCAAGATGCGGTACGTCATGGTGCAGATACCGAACACGCCCTCGCCCGCGTCGCCCGCACCGCGCTCCGTCCCCACGAGTGCCGATGTCGCCCGCCTGGCCGGCGTCTCGCGCGCGACCGTCTCCTACGTCCTCAACAACACCAGTGCCGTGCGGATCAGCGAGCCCACGCGCCGCCGCGTCCACGAGGCCGCGAAGGAACTCGGGTACGTGCCGCACGCGGCCGCCCGCAGCCTGCGCGCCGGACACAGCCGCATGGTCCTGATGCCCGCACCGGCCATCCCCGTCGGCCCGCTCTACGGCCAGTTCCTCAACGATCTCCAGTGGTCCCTCGGCCGCCTCGACTACACGGTCGTGCAGTACGGCACCGTCGGCCTGCACGGTGACGAAGCCGCCCGCGCCTGGGCCGAGTTGCGGCCGGTGGCGGTGCTCGTCCCGGGCGCAGGGCTCGGCCCCCAGGGCGTCGCCGTCCTCAAGCGCGCCGGCGCCCGCGCCGTGGTCACCCTCGGCCCCGAGAGCGTCGAGGGCGCCCACACCCTGCTGATGGACCACGGCAGCGTCGGCCACTGCGCCGGCGTCCACCTCCACGCCCGCGGCAGGCGCCGTATCGGTGTGGTCGTACCCGAAGAGCCCGGCCTGGAGGTCTTCTCCCGGCCCCGCCTCGAAGGCGTGCGCCGGGCCCTCCGCGATACGGACGCCACGGTGACCGAGCTGCCCCTCGCCCACGAGGAGCGGGCGGCCGCCGAACTCGCCTCGCGCTGGCGGGACTTCGACCTCGACGCGGTGTTCGCCTACAACGACGAGTACGCGATGCTGCTGATGCGCGCCCTGCAGGACGAGGGCGTCCGCGTCCCCGAGGACACGGCCGTGATCGGTGCCGACGACCTGATGCTCGGGCGGCTGCTGCGGCCCCGGCTCAGCACGGTCCGCATCGAACTGCCGTCCGGCCGCGCCCTGGCCGAACTGGTCGACCGCGCGGTACGCGACCCCGCGGGCGCGCCGGAGACCCACAAGGTGCTGGGAGCCTCGGTGGTGCACCGGGACTCCAGCTGACTGCGGACTTCAACTGACGCCGGACTTCAGCCGATGCCGGACTCCGGCTCGCTGTGGACTCCGGCCGGCCGCCGACTCACCTCGGTCGGCCGCGGCACGCTTCCGGCAAGGGCTCGTTCTTCCACATCAACGACCGTGAACGCGTGACCGTACGACGAGGCCGTGGCCCCCTTCGGCGGTGTCGCCGCGTCCGGCACCGGCGCCCGCTTCGGCGGCGAGGGCCAACCTGGAGGCCTTCGCCGACGTGCGCCGGACGGCGGTGCGCGGGGACGTGGCGCCGTATCCCTTCCAGGGGCCTTCGCCCTGGAGGGCCTTCAGGAGGTCACTCGCCGTTCTGCGCGGCCTTGGCCTGCTCCTCGGCGATGCTCTTGCGGACCGCGTCCATGTCGAGCTTCCGGGCCTGCCCGATGACGTCCGCCAGGGCGGCCTCGGGCAGGGCACCCGGCTGCGCGAACACGGCGACCTGGTCGCGGACGATCATCAGCGTGGGGATCGACTGGATGCCGAAGGCCTCGGCCAGCTCCGGCTGCGCCTCGGTGTCCACCTTGCCGAACACCAGGTCCGGGTTCTCCTGCGCGGCCTTCTCGTAGACCGGGGCGAACATACGGCACGGCCCGCACCAGGACGCCCAGAAGTCGATCAGGACGAACTCGTTGTCCGTGACCGTCGCGTCGAAGTTCTCCTTGGTGAGCTCCACGGTGCTGCTCATGCCTGAATCCTTCTTCCTGCTGTGAGGGCGAAACCGTCCGCACAACACGGCGGCCCGGGTACCTATTCCGCGCACGTACCCGTGTGGCCACCGCGCACACCACCCACCACACTGATGTCCATGACGGAAACGGAAACCATCGCGTACGACGTCGTGGTGCTCGGGGCCGGGCCCGTGGGGGAGAACGTCGCCGACCGCACCCGCGCGGCCGGCCTGTCCACCGCGGTCGTGGAGAGCGAGCTGGTCGGCGGCGAGTGCTCGTACTGGGCCTGCATGCCCAGCAAGGCCCTGCTGCGCCCGGTCATCGCCCGCGCCGACGCCCTCCGCCTGCCGGGCCTGAGCCAGGCGGTCCAGGGCCCCCTCGACACTGCCGCGGTCCTCGCCCGCCGCAACGTGTACACCTCGCACTGGAAGGACGACGGCCAGATCCACTGGCTGGAGAGCATCGGCGCCGACCTCCACCGCGGCCACGGCCGCCTCGCCGGACCCCGCACGGTCACCGTGACCGGCCCCGACGGCGAGCTCAAGACCCTCACCGCTCGCCACGCCGTCGCCGTCTGCACGGGCACCCGCGCGCAGCTGCCCGGCCTGCCCGGGCTCGCCGACGTGAAGCCCTGGACCAGCCGCGAGGCCACCAGCGCACAGGCCGCCCCCGGCCGGCTGATCGTGGTGGGCGGCGGCGTGGTCGCCACCGAGATGGCCACCGCCTGGCAGGCCCTGGGATCCCAGGTCACCGTCCTGGTCCGGGGCAAGGGCCTGCTGTCCCGCATGGAGCCCTTCGCCGGGGAACTGGTCGCCGAGGCGCTCACGGAGGCCGGCGTCGACGTCCGCACCGGCACCTCCGTCGAGTCGGTGACGAGGCAGAACGGCACGGTCGTGGCGGTCACCGACGCAGGCGACCGCATCGCGGCCGACGAGATCCTCTTCGCCACCGGCCGTGTCCCGCACACCGACGACATCGGCCTCGACACGGTCGGCCTGGAACCCGGTTCCTGGCTCCCGGTCGACGACAGCCTCCGCGTGACCGGCACTGACTGGCTGTACGCGGTCGGCGACGTCAACCACCGCGCCCTCCTCACCCACCAGGGCAAGTACCAGGCCCGCATCGCGGGCGCCGCCATCGGCGCCCGCGCATCCGGCGTCCCCCTCCTGGAAACGGACCCCTGGGGCGCCCACGCCGCCACCGCCGACCACCACGCCGTACCCCAGGTCGTCTTCACCGACCCCGAGGCCGCCGCCGTCGGCCTCTCCCTGGCGGAGGCGGAGCAGGCCGGACACCGCGTCCGGGCCGTCGACGTCGAGTTCTCCTCGGTCGCCGGAGCGGGCCTGTACGCCGACGGCTACCGGGGCCGCGCCCGCATGGTCGTCGACCTGGACGAGGAGATCCTGCGCGGGGTCACCTTCGTCGGCCCCGGCGTGGGCGAACTGATCCACTCGGCGTCGATCGCGGTCGCCGGCCAGGTGCCGATCGCCCGCCTGTGGCACGCCGTGCCGTCGTATCCGACGATCAGCGAGGTGTGGCTGCGGCTGCTGGAGGCGTACCGCGACGGGGCCTGACGGCCGTTCGTACCGGTTGCCCGCCGACCCCTGCCGGTTGCCCTTTCCTCACGGCATGGGCAGGGGGAAGCCGAGGGCCGCCGCAGCGGCGTCCGGTGTCGGCTGCGCCCACCGTTCCGCCATCGCCTGGTTCGAGGACAGCGAGCGGAGTTCCGCGCGGTCGAGGTAGAGCATGCCGTCGAGGTGGTCCGTCTCGTGCTGGACGATGCGGGCCGGCCAGCCGGTGAAGACCTCGTCGACCGCGCGGCCCGCCTCGTCCTGCGCCCGGAGCCGCACTTGGGAGTGCCGGGCCACCACAGCCTGCCAGCCCGGGACGCTCAGGCAGCCCTCGAAGAAGGCGGCGCGGGCGGTGCCGACCGGCTCGTACCACGGGTTCACCAGGACGCGGAACGGCTGCGGCACCCGGCCCCGGGCCAGCCGTACCTCCTCCGGCACGGGCGCCGGATCCTCGATGACCGCGATCCGCAGTTCCACCCCGACCTGCGGCGCGGCGAGCCCGACGCCGGGGGCCGCGTGCATGGTGACGCGCAGGGCCTCGATGAAACGTGCCAGCAGGGCGGGCTCCAGCTGCCCGTCGAACGGCTCGGTGCCGCGCCGCAGGGCCGGGTCGCCGGCCGCGACGATGGGCAACGGGCCGTCACCGGCGAGGAGTTCCTCGACCCGCTCGGTGAGGGGCGCACGAACAGCGCGATCAGTGCGATCGGCACGATCAGCGCGGTCGGCGTGGTCACTGGGAGATGCCATCGCGTCAGCATGCCACGGCCACCGGCAGCCCCCTGCGTGACGCAGGTCACTTCAAGGGCTGGGAACTCGGCCCCCTCGGGTCCCGACTACTGGACCGTCATCCCCTGAGGAACGAGTCCCCGGAGAAGCCCGCCGATGTCCACCGCTCCCTCGACCGCCACGGACGAGGCTCCCCAACCGTCGTCCCCGTCACCGGCTCCGTCCCCGAGCCGCTGGGCCCCGCTGCGTCCCCTCGTGCTGCGCCTGCACTTCTACGCCGGAGTGCTCGTCGCACCGTTCCTGCTCGTCGCCGCCGTGACCGGCCTGCTGTACGCCGGTTCCTTCCAGGCCGAGAGGATCGTCTACGCGCACGAGACGACCGTTCCGGTCGGCAGGACCAAGCTGCCGCTGTCCGAGCAGGTGGCCGCCGCCCGCAAGGCCCACCCCGAGGGCACCGTCTCCGCCGTGCGCCCCTCGCCGGAGGCCGACGCCACCACCAGAGTGCTGCTGTCCGGCGTCAAGGGCGTCGACGCGGACCACACCCTCGCCGTCTTCGTCGACCCGTACACCGGCAAGGTGCGCGGCGCGCTCGAACAGTACGGCTCCACCGGTGCGCTGCCGCTGCGCACCTGGATCGACGAGCTCCACCGCGACCTGCATCTCGGCGAGACCGGCCGGCTCTACAGCGAGTTCGCCGCGAGCTGGCTGTGGGTGATCGCGGGCGGCGGTCTGCTGCTGTGGTTCTCCCGGCGCCGTGCGCTGCGCAAGATACGGGGGACCAGCGGGCGGCGCCGCACGCTCGGCCTGCACGGCAGCGTCGGCGTCTGGGCGGCGGCCGGGTTCTTCTTCCTGTCGGCGACCGGTCTGACCTGGTCCACGTACGCCGGTGCCAACATCGACGAACTGCGCACCTCCCTCGGCCAGGCCACCCCGTCGGTGTCGGCGGCCGCGACCGGCGGCGAGCACGCGGGACACGGCGGCGCGGCCGGCACGGGCGGGAACGCCGAGCACGGCGTGGGCCTCGACAAGGTCCTCGCCGCGGCCCGCGCGAAGGGACTCGGCGACCCCGTGGAGATCGTCCCGCCCGCTGACGCGAACTCGGCGTACGTCGTCAAGCAGGTCCGGCGCAGCTGGCCGGAGAAGCAGGACTCGGTCGCCGTCGACCCGGCCACCGGCCAGGTGACCGACGTGCTGCGGTTCGACGACTACCCGGTGCTCGCCAAGCTGACCCGCTGGGGCATCGACCTGCACACCGGCGTCCTCTTCGGGATCGTCAACCAGATCGCCCTGGCGCTGCTCGCGCTCGCCCTGATCCTGCTGATCCTGTGGGGCTACCGCATGTGGTGGCAGCGCGGCCGGGGTTCCGCCTTCGGCCGGCCGATCCCGCGCGGCGCCTGGGTGCAGGTGCCTCCGTACATCCTGGTCCCGGCGATGGCGGCGGTCGCCGTGCTCGGCTACTTCGTCCCGCTGCTCGGCATCCCGCTGGCCGCCTTCGTCGTGCTGGACGTCGTCCTCGGCGAGTTCACCCGCCGCAGGGGGCGGGTCGCCGGCGAGTGACGACAACGCGGCAGATGTGCGCGCCAGACCCCGCGTCTGCGGCATGATCCGCCGGACAGGCCCCAGGGCCGTGCCCGTGCGGACCCTGCACACGAAGAGCGGGGCCCGGTTCCTGGTGAACCGGGCCCCGCGTGCCGAGTGTTCCGCTCAGTCGCGGTCGCGGTCGCGGTCGTCGAAGTCGCCCGCGAGCGCCGAGGCGATGCGCAGGTGCCGCTCCGCCTCCTCGTGCCGTGCCTGCCGCTGGAGCGTGCGGCCCAGCATCAGCCGGGCGTAGTGCTCCACCGGGTCCCGCTCGACGATGACGCGCAACTCCGCCTCGGCGCGGCGCAGTTGGGCCGAGTGGTAGTAGGCCCGCGCCAGCAGCAGCCGGGGTCCCGTCTGCTCCGGCGCCTCCTCGACCAGCCCGGCCAGGACGCGAGCCGCGCCCGCGTAGTCCTTGGCGTCGAAGAACCGCTGCGCGCGCTCCCAGCGCTCCGCCGCCGTTCCGTGGTCGTAGTACGTCGTGTCCACTTGAGTCTCCATCCGAGTCCCCACTCGTGACCTCCTTCGAGGCCGACAACAGAGCCCGATGGTTCAATATTCCACTACTTTTTCGGGGTGGTCAGCTCGGCGTTGGCCCGCTCCGTGACCAGGGTCAGGACCCGGCCGGCGACGGCCCGGTCCTCGTCGGAGATGCCGTCATAGATCCGGGCGGCGACCGCCCCGGTCTCGGCGGAGACCTTCGTGTACAGCTCCCGTCCGGCGTCCGTGATCCGTATGTGCGCCGGCTCCTCCTCGGCCAGCAGCCCGGCGGCGATCAGCTCGTCGATCGTGCCGTGCGCGTCGGACGCGTCGGCCTTGACCGCGCCGACGACGCCGTCGGCGAGCGTGTCGCGTCCGGTCGGGCCGTCCGCGACGGCGACGAGTCGCAGGGTGACACTCTGCTGGAAGGTGACGCCGTACGGGGCCAGGACGCGCTCCAGGACGGCGCGCGCGGCGTAGTGGGCCAGGCCGATGACGCGGCTGTCGACGATGGGTGCGGTGGTGGTCATGACTGCTCCGTCTCGTTGTCGGACGTGCTGAACGGGTCAAGACGTGCTGAACGGGTCAAGGCGTGCTGAACGGGTCAAGAGGTGCGTCGAGGAGGGTTGCCAGGTCGCGGGTGAACTCCCGGGTCCGCGGGCTGTCGAGTCCGCCGAGCGGCTCCAGCAGCTGTCGCAGCAGCCCTTGCACGACATCGATCGCCCGCCGGGTGACCTCGCGGCCCTGCTCGGTGAGCGCGAGCTGTACGGCACGCGGGTCGTGCGGATCCCTGGCGCGTTCGAGGAGCCCGGCCGACTCCAGGCTGCGGGCCAGCTTGGACACGTACAGGGCCTCCAGGCCCGTGTGGTCGGCGAGTCGACGCTGACTGGGTCGCAGACCGGAGCGCTGCATGCCGTACAGGGACGCCACCAGCGAGTACTGCGCGTGGGTGAGTCCCAGCGGGGCCACCGCGCGGTCGACCGCGACCCGCCACTTCATCGACAGCCGCCACACCAGGAAGCCGGGCGTGGCTCCTTCGGAACCGTTGCTCATGAGTAGATACGGTACATGGATACTATGTACATGGCTACTATCATCCTGTGATGCCGTCCGGGCGGCCGCACGACGGTGTTCCGGCCAAGTTTCGACATGAATGAACAGATGTAGGGATGATCGCCGTGTCGCGGGTCGTCGAAGTGAGTACTCGTGATGGTGTGACCACCCCCTGACCTGGGTGGATGAATGCCCCCCGGGATCGTTGAACTTTTATCTGTGGTATAGACCTTGACGGTCAAATCAACACGACCTCACACTGTCGCCCAAACCTCCACGGACGGCTCGGCTGGCGCCCTCTGGTGAGAGCGCTCTCTGAAGCAGTCTCATCCCCACCGGAGAAGGGACGACGCTGTGCAACGGACCTTGAGACGCCTCCTGCCCTTATGGGTCATGGCTCTGGTGGCCGCCCTCCTCTCGGCCGGTGTGCCCCCGGCCCGGGCGGCGGCAGGCACGACGATCACCGTGGACGGTGGTCAAGGCGGCCGGACGTTCGACGGGATCGGTGCGATCAGCGGTGGCGGTGGCAACTCCCGGCTGCTGCGGGACTATCCGGCCGCCCAGCAGTCGCAGATCCTGGACCACCTGTTCAAGCCGGGCTACGGTGCCGACCTGCAGTTGCTGAAACTGGAGATCGGCGGAGACGCCAACTCCACCGACGGCGCGGAGCCGTCCATCGAGCACACCAGAGGGCAGATCAACTGCGACGCCGGCTACGAGTTCTGGCTCGCCGAGCAGGCCAAGGCCCGCAACCCGGACATCAAGTTCTACGGACAGGCCTGGGCGGCCCCGGGCTGGATCAACGGCGGGTTCTGGTCGACCGACACCATCAACTACCTGATTTCCTGGCTGGGGTGCGCCAGAGAACACGGTCTCACCGTCTCTACCTCGGCGGCTGGAACGAGAAGGGCCACAACGTCGACTGGTACATCCGGCTGCGGTCGGCGCTGGACAACGCCGGATACGGCGGCGTGCAGATCGTCGGCGACGACTCGGGCTGGAGCGTCGCGGAGGACATGGCGGACAACGCGTCGTTCAACGACGCCGTGTCGGTCATCGGCGCCCACTACCCCTGCGCGGGCGGTGACGGCGGAAACGCCGAAACCTGCTCCAGCACCACTACGGCGAGGAACAACGGCAAGCCGCTGTGGGCTTCGGAGAACGGTTCGCTGGACATGGACGGCGGAGCGCCGACGCTGATCCGCTCGATCGTGCGCGGATATGTGGACGCGCGGATGACCGCGTATCTCAACTGGCCGCTGATCGCGGCGATCTACCCCAACCTGCCGTTCAACACGGTCGGCCTGGCCACCGCGAACTCGCCGTGGTCCGGGCACTACGCGATCGGTGAGAACACCTGGGCGACCGCCCAGGTCACCCAGTTCGCCCGGCCGGGCTGGAAGTTCATCGACTCCGCGTCGGGGTACCTCGGCGGAGCCGAGCCCAACGGCGCCTATGTGACGCTGAAGTCGCCGAACGGGTCCGACTGCTCCACCGTGCTGGAGACCACCACCGCCGCTTCGGCGCAGACCGTCGACGTGCAGGTCAAGGGCGGCCTGTCCACCGGCGCGGTGCACGTGTGGGCGACCCGGGTGAACAACCCGAGCCCGTCCACGGACTTCGTACACACCCAGGACATCACCCCGGCCGGGGGTTCGTACACGCTGACCCTGCAGCCCGGCTGGATCTACACCGTCACCACGACCACCGGCCAGGGCAAGGGCACCGCCGGCGCGCCCGCCGCCCACGCCCTCGCGCTGCCGTACGACGACACGTTCGACAGCGATCCCACCGGCACCGAGGCCAGGTATCTGTCCGACATGCAGGGCTCGTTCGAGGCACGCCCGTGCGCCGACGGCCGGACGGGGCAGTGCGTGCAGCAGGTGACCCCGGTCAGACCGATCGAGTGGCAGGACGACTCCGACGCCTTCTCGCTGCTCGGTGACCCGACGTGGAGCGACTACACCGTCAAGCTCGACGTCGATCTGCAACAGGCCGGTACCGTCGAACTCCTCGGCCGGGCAGGCACCCAGAATCGTCCGCAGAGCCACCAGGTCGCCTACCGACTGCGGGTGAGCGACACCGGCGCCTGGTCCATCGTCAGAAGCTCGGCGGCCGGCAACCTGAGCACGCTGGTCTCCGGCAACCGGGCAGCGCTGGGCACACACGCGTGGCACACTCTCGCCCTCGGTTTCTCCGGCGACCGGATCACCGCCACCGCGGACGGCGCCACCCTCGGCACCACCACCACCGACCCTTCCTTCGCGGCGGGCCAGATCGGCATCGGTGTGGTGGGTTACCAGACCGACCAGTTCGACAACCTGGCCGTCACCGCCAACGCACCGGGCAACCGAGGCGGCATCCTCAAGGGCCGCCAGTCCGGTCTGTGCGCGGATGTGCCCGGGGCGAGCCGGACCAACGGCACGCAGGTCGCGCTGTGGGACTGCCAGGGCCAGGCCAACCAGACCTGGACCCTGACGCCCTCCGGCCGACTCACGGTCTACGGTGGTGCGAAGTGCCTGGACGTCAAGGGGGCCGCCACGGCCGACGGCACGGCGGTGCAGATCTACGACTGCAACGACTCAGCGGCCCAGCGGTGGACCGTGGGCAGCGACGGCACGGTCGTCAACCCCGGCTCGGGCAAATGCCTGGACGCCACCGCGGGCGGTACCACCTCCGGCACGCCGCTGCAGATATGGACCTGCACCGGCGGCACGAACCAGACGTGGTACCGCGGCAACACCACTGCCGCCTACAAGGGGAAGCAGTCCGGCCGCTGCCTGGACCTGCCTGGCGGCAACCAGTCCAACGGCACCCGCCCGGTGCTGTGGGACTGCAACGGGGGCACCAACCAGACCTGGTTCTCCACGGTGAGCGGTGAACTGACCGTCTTCGCCAACCGCTGCCTGGAGGCCGCGGGAGGAGCCACCGCCAACGGCACCCCGGTCCAGATCTACGACTGCAACGACACCTTCGGGCAGAAGTGGCGGGTCCGCTCCGACGGCACGATCGTCAACCTTGCTTCCGGCACGTGCCTGGACGCGATCGACGCCGGCACGGCCAACGGCACCCGGCTGCAGCTGTGGACCTGCAACGGCGGCGCCAACCAGGTGTGGGCCAGAAGCTGACGGGCCGTTCACCTCAGCCGGCGCTGCCCGGCTGAGGTGAACCCGCTCATCCCGCTCACCCCGTCGCCCGCCGGGATGCGTCGCTTCGCGAGACCGGCCTCTCCGCGGGGCGACCGTTCAGGCCTCGCTCTGGCGCAACCACTCCTTTTCCTCGCCCGGCTCGGGCAGCACACGACCGCCTTCGACAGCGGAACGCGCGGGGCTGTCCTGGAGCACCACCATGATCTGGGATGCGTCCACCCCGGAGATCCGCGCGGTCGCCGAAGACAGTTCCAGCGCCAGTCGCGTCGCCTCCTCCTGCGGATGGCCCCGCCGCACCCAGCCGGTGAGGATCAGCGGTCTTCCCGGCCGACCGCCCGCGAAGACACTGTCCGCGGGCAGTTCGGAGAAGACCACGTTGACGTAGGCCGGTGGCACATGATTGATGTCCGCGTGAATCCCGGTGATCTCGGCTGCCAACAGGGCCTTCGACTCACCTGTCAGGGTTCCCTGGGCGGCGGTGCAGGTGTAGATGGGCATTTCGACTCCTCGACCGGCCGCCGCGGCAGCGACCTCCGCGCATCACGATTACCGGATCTCTACCGTGGTTCCTCGCCGTGGGGACACCCCCCACGGACGGATCAGCCGCGTGGGGGACGGCCGAGGCCGGCATGCGGGTCGACAGGTGCCGTCGACCTCCGCAGGACCGTCTGCGGTGTGTGCCGTCCGGCTAGAAGCCGTTGCGTGCACCGCCGTCGACCGACAGCATCACGCCTGTGACGTACGAGGCGGCCGGTGACAGCAGGAAGGCGGCCGCTCGGCCGAACTCCTCGGGAGCCCCGAAGCGGCGCAAGGGGACGTCGGCGACCGCGTCGGCCGCATCGCCCTTGAGGGCCTGGAGTTCGCGGGCCCGGTCCGTCTCGACGTAACCGGGAAGCAGCCCGACGACACGGATGCCCCGCGGACCCAGCTCGTTGGCGAGGCTCTTGGCGTAACCGGCCAGGCCTGGCCGCAAGGCGTTGGACACGGCGAGCCCCGGGATCGGCTCGTGCACCGAGGTGGAGAGCACGAAGCCGATGACGCCGCCCTCGCTCAGCTCTTCGGCAGCGGCACGGGCCAGCCGTACGGCGCCGAGGAAGACGGATTCGAAGGCGTCGCGCCACTGGCCGTCGTCGACGGTGTCCGAGGTTCCCGCCCGGGGTCCGCCGACGCTGATGAGCACCCCGTCGAGCCGCCCGAAGCGGCGCGCCGCCCCGATGAGCCGTGCCGGGGTCTGTGCGTCGGCGTTGTCGGCGGCGACGCCGATGACCCGGTCCGGCTCGCCGAGTTCCCGGACAGAGGCCAGGGACTGCTCGCTGCGACCACTGACGACCACCTTCGCGCCGTCCGCCAGCAACTCGCGTGCCGTAGCCCTTCCCAGTCCTCGGGTGCCGCCGGTGACGACGTACACCCGGTCCTTCAGTCCGAGGTCCATGACTGCTCTCTCCTGTTCACTCGCCGACGCTCTGACGCGTGGCCTCTTCGGGTTGTGTGGGTATGACGACCTGCCCTCCCCGGCTCACCGGTTCACACCAGCGCGAACGGTCGTAGGGCGGGAGAACCGGTCCTGTGGCGTCGCTCCGTACTGTCCGTACTGATGGGGCATCGGAGAACCCGTGTCCCCGTCAGTCCGGCTGCGCAGCGTGAAGTCGGCGCGGATGATCGAGCCCGGCTCCAGCAGTTGCCGCTGTACCTGTGGCTTCCTGCCGAGGGAAGAGGCCACGATGGTGAGGGGGCCCTCGGGCAGACCCGCCACGGCGTACTCGCCCCGGGCGTTCGTCGCGGTGCGCACCAACTGCCGGCCGCGGACGTCCATGACGGTGACCGCGGCATGGCGCAGCGGCTGCCGCACACCGTCGCGGACGGTGCCCACCAGCGTCGGCACCGGCTCGCCGAAGTGGTGGCCGTGGCCGGGCATCGGCATGGGGGTCAAGGTCTCCAGGGAGGGGTCCTCCACCGGCGGCTCAGCCACGTCGTCCGACTCGGCACCGATGCCCTGCCAGGTGGCTGCGCGGCGCCGGCGCCAGGCGTCGAGGCCCAGCAGTCCGAGGCCCGCCGTGATCCACGCGCACAGCACGAGGACGGGCTTGAGCACCCCTGTCCCGTGGAAATACAGGACTCCCCGGAGAGCGTCGACCGCGTTGCCCAGAGGCATGACGGCGTGCAGGTACTGGAAGAACCCGGGCAGCATCGGCACGGGGGCCACGCCGCTGGTGGGCGTGCTCAGCACGATGAACAGTCCCATCCCCACCCCGGGGAAGAACTGCTTGGTGAACGGCGCCAGGCCGTAGGAGAACGTGGCCACTGCCGTCGTGAGCAGGAAAGCGATCCCGAGGGCGGCCGGGTTGTCCGGCAGGTAGCCGAGGCCGACCCCTACGAGGTCGCCGATGACGGCGAAGAGACCGGCGACCCCGACGATCGTCAGCAGCTTCTTGCGGCGGTTGAAGGTCACCGCACGCAGCAGGGTCGTCGCAAGCAGGTAGCCGGGGATGTTCCAGGCGGTGCCGAAGTAGACCAGGGTGGTGCCCGTCATGTCCTTGCTGGCGGTGGGTGCCACGTCCGTCACGGTGAGCGGCGCGCCGACGGTGGGCGTGAGCCCGGCGAAGTCCTTGGTCAACGCCTGCAGGAGGGAATTCCCGTTGGCCTTGGCCACGTACAGGACCGGGTGACCGCCGGGGACGTAACCCGCCACCGCCTTTCGGTCCAGCACCGCGCGGCGGGCGGCCCGGGCATGAGCCACGGAGGTGACGTCGAACCCTCCGGGGTACTGACGCCGCAGCGCGGTCTCCACCTTCCCTTCGGGGACACGGCCGGCGACCACCACCTTGGCGTGATGCGGCTGAGGCGCGTGCAGGGCGGGGGCGAAGCAGAACAGGAAGCCCAGGAAGAGTGCCACCGGGAACCACAGTGCCTCGGCCAGGGTTCTGGACGTCGACATGCTCTGTCCCCCGCTCGTGACCGGGGCTGTCTCCGCCTCCATGGCGTCCCTCTCCGTCTCATCCGCCGGCCGTCGCCACGGCCGCCCTCGTTAATGTACCGATCGGAACACTTACTCGGTGGACCATATGCGTACCGACCGGTACAGTCAAAACGTGCCCCGTCCTCTCAACGTCGAGAAGCGCGCCGAGCTGCTGGAACAGGTCGTGCAGTACCTCCAGCAGCACGGGCTCGCCCAGATGTCGCTGAACCCGCTCGCCCAGTCGATCGGCACCACCAAGCGCATGCTTCTGTACTACTTCGGCAGCCGTGAGAACCTGCTCGCCCAGGTATGGGCGTCGCGCCATCCCGACGCCCACTCGATGTTCGACGACGTCCGTGACACCGCCGACCTGCGGCGGGCCGCTCTCTCCCTGTGGGAGGCGATCACCATCGGGGAGCAGGCCGGACCCGTGCGCCTGCTGCTGCAGCTGCTCAGCCTGGCCACCACCGACCCGGACCAGTACGGCAGCCTCGCCGCCGAATCCGTCGAGGTCCTGGTCGGCCCGATCGAAGCCGCCTTCATCCGGCTGGGCCGTCAGCCGCAGCAGGCACGAGCAAGCGCCACCCTGCTGGTCTCCGGTCTGCGCGGACTGTGCCAGGACCGTCTGGTCACCCATGACATCGCCCGCACCGACGCGGCCGCCCGCCAACTGATCGAGGCAGCCATCGCCACGGCAGGCTGACACCGGCCGAGCACTGACGAGGCGCGGCGTCGACGATGCTGTTGCAGCCGCTGAGGCGCGGGGGTCCGGCGGCGGGCTGCGCTCACCGAGGCGACCCCGGTCGAGGCGAAGGAGCGTCTGTCGGCCCACGCCATCAGCAGCTGGAAGGTGTTCCCGGTGCCCCCTCGGACACTTGTGAGGAGCGCACCGGCGGTTGAGGCGTTGCGCTCGGCCTCCGCCGCCGACATCGGCGACGGAGGCCGGACCACGTGCGGGGACCGCCGTCGGCCGACCGGTCGTTCCGTTTCACGGGACGGCGCATCGGCCCTACGGCGTGGCGCTGCTCAGGCGTTGGGGTCGAAGGGGATGCCCGACGGCTCGGAGTGTGCCAGCGCGTACTCGAAGTCCCCGTCCTTGATCTTGATGGTGGCCGAGCCGAAGTCGGCGCTCATCAGCTTGTCCCGATAGCCGGCCGGATAGCCGTTCCAGCCCACCAGGCGGGGGTAGAACCAGCCGCCGGTCACGTTCTCCGGCGGCTCGTCGTTGGAGTTGGCGAAGCGGAAGTCGTGCGTCGACACGCCGTCCTTGTGATAGACGATCTTCGGGTGGGTGCCGTCGAAGCGCACGGAGGAGCGGGCGGCCACCTGGTAGCTGGTGTGCTGGGACACCGATACGTACTGGACCTCGTTGTTGTTGATCCACACCACGACGTGCTCCCAGTCGTGAGTGTGCCCGATGGCGGCCGGCCCGAGGGTGGCCTGGTCCTTCTCGAAGTAGCTGGCGTACATCACGGCGCACCAGCCGTTGTTGCACTTCTCCCGTGAGTAGGTGTTGGCGTTGGCGAGCTGGGCGTAGTCGTGGCAGTGACCGTTGACGTCACCGCCGAGCTTCAGGCCGGGGTTGATGGTTCCGTCGGCGCCGATGGCGGCGGTGGCGTAGCAGCCGTCGCCGTCGTAGTCGTACGCGGGGGAGAAGGTCTGCTCCAGGCCGTCGGCGTTCTGCGGCAGCAACTGCAGGACGCTGGCGTCGGCCTGGGTGGTCAGCGATGCCACGAGGGCCATCGTTCCCAGGGCGGTGGCCGACACCGACAGGCGCAGGCGCCGCGAGCGCCGGCGGGCGGTGGCGGGGGCGGTGGCGGTGGTACGTCTGGTGCGGGACAGCAGGGGGCGCACGTCAACTCCTCGGTGACAGAGGCAGAAAGAAGGATCTGCGGGATCTGAGGGATCTGAGGGATCTGCGGGAGCGTGATCAGCAGTACAGGTTGCCGCCCGCCGAGACCCCGAGGATCTGAGTGAACCGCTGGTAGGCGTCGACGCGGCTCTGTACCTGCGCCGGGTTCCTGCCGTCGCATTCGAGGGAACCGTTGATGGACCGGATGGTCTGTCCGAAGCCGGCCTGGTTCACCATCGCGTTGTGCGGAGTCATGGTGCCGGGCCCGGACTGCGTGTTCCAGTACCACAGGCCGGTTTTCCAGGCGATCGCGGAGTCGTTCTGCACCAGCCAGGGATTGTTCAGCAGATCGACCCCCAGCGCGTCGCCCGCCGCCTTGTAGTTGAAGTTCCAACTGAGCTGGATCGGGCCGCGACCGTAGTAGGCGGCCTGACCGGCCGGACAGCCGTAGGGCTGGCTCCAGTCGCAGTAGTTCGGGTAATTGGCGGTGTTCTGCTCGACGACGTACACCAGGCCACCGGTCTCGTGGCTGACGTTGGCGAGGAACGCGGCGGCCTCCTGCTTCCGGACCGTGTCGCTGCCGGTCTGGGCGAAGCCGGGGTAGGCACTCAGGGCCGAGGTGAGCCCGCTGTAGGAGTAGAAGGAGTTCCGGTTCGGGAACATCTGGTTGAACTGCGCCTCGGTCACCACGAATCCGGACGGTGTGCCGTCGTCTCCGCCTGCGGGCGCGTTCCACTTCTGGTTGGCGCCGCCGCTGCAGCTCCAGATCTGAATCCGGGTGGTGTTGGCGGAGTTGTTGCCGGTGACGTCCAGGCACTTGTTCGCCTGCGGGTTGACGATGTCGTGGGCGGCGGAGACCGACCACTTCTGATTGGGGCCGCCGGTACAGCTCCACAGCTGCGCCTTGGCTCCGTCACCGGTCGAATTGTCCGTGACGTCAAGGCATTTGCCGAGGGCGCGGATGCTGCCGTCGCTACCGACCGACCACTGCTGGGCGGCGGTGCCGTTGCAGTCGTAGAGCTGGACGGCCGTGCCGTCGGCGGAGTTGGCTCCCGCGACATCGAGGCACTTGCCGGCGAGGCCGGTGATCGTGCCGGTGGCGGCCTGGGCGGGGGCCGCGTTGAGCAGGCACGCCGAGAAGCCCAATGCGGTGGCGAAGATGGCCGCGGTGAGGGATCTGGCCATGAACGGGTGGCCTTTCACGTGGGGGGTGGACACCGGGCGGCGCTTGACTCCTGACGATGAGTGCGTCGCACGGTGCGGAGTCGACCCGTGAACCTAGAGGTATGGACCAACTTTCGTCAAGAGGTGAAGTAAGTAGTGGGGAGGGCTAGTTGGGGGCTACACCTTTGACCTTGGACACCGCTTGTACGGCTGGGGGCAGCGTGGTTGATGATGTGTCGAGTGCCGTCCCGTACCGGCATCAGCCGCCGAACGCCCCTCTGTCGGGGGTGTTCCATGCCAGGCGCCGGCAGTACAGAGGCCTGCCTGCTGTGCCATCACCTGATTGACCGTCGGTGAATTCGGCATCGGGTCGGCACCGGGTCGGTATTCGTCCGACCGCAGCCGCCCGCAGATGCCCACACCTTGGAATCGCCGACAGGCCCCGCCATGGGCCGCTGCTGTGAGAGAGGCGCAGGCATGGTTAGTGCACACCTAACACCGGCCCAACCGGCCTGACCAGGGATTTCGTCAAGGCGTTCAGGTTGTGGTCAGGCTGCCTGCCCGTTTTTGAAACTCATGCATTAGAAGCGTCAAAACAATGGCAAAGGCATCTGTGAAACCGGGACTTCACCGTGTCATCGTGCGCTTCATGACCACAGAGCACCTTCTGGATGACCGCCCCCTTGCTCCCCTCCGTACCATGGTGAACAAGGTGCCGGAAGTGACCGTCTACTTCTGGATAATCAAAGTCCTCACCACGGGGATGGGGGAGACGGCATCGGACCTGCTGGCCCGTCTGCTCGGCCCGGTTCCGGCGGTCGCGCTGGGTGGTCTGGCCCTGGTGGCTTCCCTGGCTGTTCAGTTTGCCGTCCGTCGGTACGTCGCCTGGGTGTACTGGACCGCCATCGTCATGGTCAGCGTCTTCGGCACCATGGCGGCCGACGTCCTGCACGTCGGCCTCGGCATCTCCTACGCGGTCTCCACGCCGCTCTTCCTCACCGCACTGGCCGCCGTATTCGCCCTTTGGTACGCCAGTGAGCGGACACTGTCCATCCACAGCATCCGCACCCGCCGCCGCGAGGCCTTCTATTGGGCGGCCGTACTCGCCACGTTCGCCCTCGGCACCGCGGCCGGCGACCTGACCGCCACCGTCGGCTTCGGATACCTGGGGTCCGTCGCCCTCTTCGCCGCCGCGATCTGCGTGCCCGCCCTCGCCCACCGATTCACGGGCCTGAACGCCGTGACCGCTTTCTGGACGGCCTACGTGATCACCCGTCCCCTCGGCGCCTCCCTTGCCGACTGGATGGCGCTCGGCCAGGCGCGTGGCGGGCTCGGACTGGGGCTGGAGCCGGTCACCCTCGCCTGGACGGTTGCGATCGTGTGCTTCGTGGCTTACCTGGCCGTGTCCCGGCAAGATGTCGAGCGGTAGGGCGATCTGACACCGGCCTGTCACCCCAGGACGTCGCCACGGTGGTCGACGCCGTCTGCGGCGCCCCCGTGGACGAGGCCACGGTCACCGCGCTCGCCGAGCGGACCGGGGGCAACCCCTTCTACGTCTGGGAGAGTGCGCGTCTCCTGGCCAGTGAGGGCGCCCTGGTGGCCGTGTCGGACGTCCCCCAAGGCGTCCGTGACGTGCTGCGCAGGCGACTGGCGCTGCTGCCGCCGGACGCGCGCTCGGTCCTGCAACTCGTGGCCGTGGCGGGCCTGGAGGCCGACGTCTCGCTTCTGGTGGACGCCGCCGACATGGACGAGGACTCCGTGCTCGCCGGGCTCGACGCCGCTGTGGCAGCGGATCTGCTGAGCGAACCCGGTCCCGGACGCGTCCGCTTCGTGCACGCGCTCGTCCGTGACACCGTGTACACCGACCTGTCCGGCATCCGCCGTTCGCGCCTGCACGACCGTATCGCCCGAGAACTGCGCCACCACCGCCCCGAGGACGTCGCCGCCTTGGCGCATCACTTCGCCCGCTCGGGCAGAACGGCAAATGCCGAGCCGGCCGTGGAGTACGCATTGCGCGCGGCCGAGACGGCCGAGCGGCGGTATGCCCACGACGTGGCCGTCGACCTCATCCAGCAGGCGCTGGACACACACGCCGCGGCGACGCCCGACCCCGACCCGGACCGCACGGTCGCCCTGCTGGAGCGCCTGCTGGGGGCACAGGTGCGCTGCGGCGCCACGGACGCCGCCCGGCGCACCCGGCAGCGGGCGATCGGCCTGGCCGTACGAGCGGGCCGGGACGACCTGGCCGCGGCGGTCTACGGCGCGGGGACCGAACCCTCACCCTGGCGCAGCCGCCTGGAGGGCTTCTACGACCGGGCGGCACTCGCCCGCCTGGAGCGGCTCTCCCGTGACCACACGCTGGACGGCCCGACGCGTGCACGGGTGCTCCAGGTCCTGGTCGACGCGGTGGCCGCCGAGGACGCGCCGCGCGCTCTGGAGGCGGCACGCATCCTGCTCGAACTGGCGCGGGCCGACGGCGAACCACGCCTGCTGGCCTCCGCGCTGATGACGTCCGCCAGGCTGCTGCCGCACGAGGTCCAGGGCAGCGCCCGTACACCGCTCGTCGACGAACTGCGCCGGCTCGCCCGGCAGCACGACCTTCCCGCCTACCGCTGGGTGTGCGAGCACCTCGACAGCATGACCGCCGCGACCCGCAACGATCCGGCCGCGGTGCGCCGGCACACCGCCGAGGGCCTTCGACTGGCGCACCGCTACCGGATGCTGTGGGCGCAGGGCATCAACCTCGCCACATCGGCCATGCTGGCCGCGGTCGCAGGACGCTTCGACGAAGCGGAGGCCGGGTACGCCCAGGCCGACGGCTTGTTCCAACGCGTCGGGACGCACCACGCCACGGGACCCCGCACGCTGGGCCTGTGGACGATCCGGCTCACGCAAGGACGCGCGGCGGAGATCGAACCGGCCGTGCGCGAACTGCACGCGGCCGTCGGCGCCCCCGTCGCCGTGGCGCACGCTCTGGTCCTGGCCCGCCTGGGCCGACTGGACGAGGCACGGGACGTGCCCTATCCACCACGGCCGGTGACCGACCACCTCTACGGCGTGGAGCTCGACTACCGCTGCCAACTCGCGGTCCTTCAGCGCGACTTCGACACGGCGGCCATGCTGATCACGGACGTCCTGCCCGTCCGGGAGCAGTTCGCCGGCACCGCCGGCGCCGCATACGCCACCCGTCCCCTCGCCCATGCCCTGGCCGACCTGTACCGGCTCGTCGGCGAGGAACAGGCCGCCGCCGACGCCTACGCACTGGCCGAACGCGTCGCCCTGGCCTGGGGCGCCGGCCACCACGCGGCCGCCGCGCGCCGGGCCGCCGCGGAACTGTCGACGCGCCCGGCCCGGCGCCGGACCTTCACGACGTGAGGCACCGGCGGCAATCGCCATGAGGATGTCGTTGCGGAGCAGGTACATAGGATCGTCGGCATGGCACTGAGACCTGTCATGGTGAACATAAAGGCTCTTGATGGCTCGGCGGTCGGCCGGTTCTGGGCGGAGGCGCTCGGATGGAGTGCCTACAGCCCCGGCGTGACCACCTACGTCGGACCCGCCGGCGGCCTCGTTTGGCCGCACCCGGTCGCCGTCGGCATCGACGTCGTTCCCGTCCCGGAACCCAAGACAACGACAAAGAACCGTGTGCACCTCGATCTCGCCACCACCTCTGCGGCCCATCAGGCGGAGTTGGTCAGGCGCCTGAAGGCTCTCGGTGCGACGCCCGCCCACGTGGGCCAGGGCGAAGTGCCGTGGACGGTCCTCGCCGACCCGGAGGGCAACGAGTTCTGCGTGCTGGAGCCTCGGGAGATCTACCGGGACACCGGGCCGATCGCCGCGGTGGTGGTCGACTGCGCGGATCCGCGGGCCATGGCCCGATTCTGGGACGAGGCGATGGACTGGACCCTGCACGAGGTGACCGACGATCGTGCGGTGCTGCGCTCCGCCAAGGGCGTCGGCCCGTACCTCGAGTTCCTCCGCACGCCCGACGTGAAGACCGTGCCGGACCGCGTCCATCTCGACCTGCTGCCGTACCCCGGTGACGACAAAGCGGCGGAGGTGGCCCGGCTGCGGGTCCTCGGCGCCACCGACCTCGACCTCGGCCAGGGCGACGTTCCGTGGACGTGCCTGGCCGACCCGGAGGGTCACGAGTTCTGCGTCCTCGCCCCGTCCTGACGCGGAGCCTGAACGCCCCCGACACGTGAGCTCTGTGTGCTCGTGCGCCACGGCCCCGGGTGGGTCGGTCCGTGGCGTCTCGGTCGATCAGTGCGGCGAGAGCTTGTGCGCAGGGGGACCACGAGCCGCTGAAGTCGGCCGATGACCGGCGAGGCCCCGAGCCCGGACTCGCTCCATGCCCGCGCGCTCCCGGCGCCGTGCGGAGTCGGCTCAAAGCTCGCCGGACTCCCGGCACCTTGCGCCGCGCACCGCGTCTGTGGCCACCGCTGCGTTGGTCTCTCACGGACGTCGTTCTGATTACCAGCTTACCCCTCCGGGGTATACTGGCGGCGATCAGTCGATCCTCATCGAACGCGGACGGGAACCATGACGACAGCCCGCCACCGGACATACGGCGCTCGCAGCGCCGCGCTCCGGTGGACGCGGGCTGCCGTCATCGCGCTGACGGCGGCGCTCGCGGTTCTCGTCCACCACGAAACGGCCGCCGCCATCACGCACCTGCCGCCCGTCGGGGCCATGGCGGGCATGCACGATACGGCCACGCCGACGATCTCTGTCCACACGGGCGGCCACGCCGTGCCATCCGCCGGCACCGCACCGACCGCGGCCCACGACGATGGCGGGGCGTGCTCCGGCACCGCGATGCAGCACTGCTCCGCCGCCGGCGTCGACAACATGAAACTCGTACCTCCCCACCAGCCTTCCACCGGCTGTGCCCCGGCCCTGTGTGCCGGGGCAGCCGTCGGCCGGGACATCCCGGGATCCACAGGCCGGGCACCACCCGATCTCTCCGTCCTCTCTCGATTGCTGCTGTAGGCCGCGCCGCGCGGCTGCGCACGCTCATCCGTGCGTTCAGCCGGCCGCACGCGCGTCGAACAGAAGCGATATCGAGAAGAAGGACACCTCTGTGAACAGCATGAACCGCCGCTCCGTCCTGCTGGCCGGGCTCGGCGTCGCGGGCGCGGGCGCGCTCGCCGCCTGCAGCAGTTCCGGCAGCACGCCTGCCCTGATCAGCCCCTCCGGGGCGGACGTCGCCGCCGCCGACAAGAAGCGCACCCGGAGCGGCAGGACACACGAACTGACCCTGACCGCGGCACAGGCCAGGGTCGACCTGGGCGCTGGGATCACGGCCAGGACCTGGGCCTTCGACGGCCGGATTCCGGGCAAGGAGCTGCGCGTCTCGGCCGGTGACACGCTGGCCGCCACGCTGTCCGACCAGCTGCCGAACCAGACCGCCACCTCCATCCACTGGCACGGCATCGCCTTGCGCAACGACATGGACGGCGCACCACCGGCCACCCAGGCGGCCGTCCGGGCAGGACGCAACTTCACCTACCGATTCACCACGGACGCCCCCGGCACCTACTTCTTCCACCCCCACGTCGGCGTCCAGCTCGACCGGGGCCTGTACGCGCCGTTGATCGTGGAGGACCCGAGGGAGCCGCTGGCGTACGACGAGGAATGGGTGGTCGTCCTCGACGACTGGCTCGACGGCGTCACCGGCACCCCGGACGACGTCTTCGCCGAACTGCGCCAGGGCATGGGCGCGATGCACATGGGCGAAGGCTCGATGGGCGGCATGGACATGAGCGGCATGGACATGAGCGGCAGCATGGACGGCACGACCAGCTCCCCCTCCGCCTCGTCCTCCGGCGGAAGCATGGGCACGAAATTCATGCTGATGGGCGCTCAGAGCCCACTGCTCGGGGGCGACGCCGGTGACGTGAAGTACCCCTACCACCTGATCAACGGACGCGTTCCGGCCGACCCGGCAGTCTTCCGCACCAAGCCCCGCAAGAGGATCCGGCTGCGCCTGATCAACGCCGGCAGCGACACCGCCTACCGCGTCGCCCTCGGCGGCCACAAGCTCACCATCACCCACACCGACGGCTTCCCCGTCCGGCACCAGCAGGTCGACGCCCTGCTGATCGGCATGGGCGAACGCTACGACGTCCTCGTCACCCTGGGCGACGGCGCCTTCCCGCTGGTGGCGCTGGCCGAGGGAAAGAACACCACCGGCATGGCCGTCATCCGCACCGGCTCCGGCAGCACTCCCCAGGCGACCGTCCGGCCGAGCGAACTGGACGGCATGCTCATGAGCGCATCGCAGCTGCACGCGGCGGACGATGTCCGACTGGCGTCGAAGAAGGCCGACCGGGTCCACCGCATCGAGCTGACCGGCGGAATGATGAGCTACAACTGGGCGATCAACGGCCGGCGGTTCGACATGAACAAGCCGACCGCGCACCCGATCACCGTGGAACAGGGCCGGCGGATCCGGTTCGACTTCGTCAACACCACCACCATGTGGCACCCGATGCACCTGCACGGCCACACCTACCAGCTCGGTGACAACGGCCCACGCAAGGACACCACGATCGTGCTGCCGAAGAAGACGGTGTCGGTGTTCTTCGACGCCGACAACCCGGGGCAGTGGATGCTGCACTGCCACAACGCCTACCACGGCGAGGCGGGCATGATGGCGCTGGTCGCCTACCAAGCCTGATCTCCTGCACACGCCTTCGGCGACGGCCCCTCCGCGCTGAGGCTCGGAGGGCCAGGGCCTGTCCGGCGGATCTTGCTGCCGGACAGGCCCGTGGTCCCGAGGAGGGCTCAGCGCTTGAGCGTGAAGGTGAAGTCGCCGGAGAGCTTGCCGCTCAGCCGGACTGCGGAAACGAGCTTGCCCTCCGTGATCAGTCTCTCGACCTCGGCCCGTGAAAGACCGCACCCTTCAGCGATCAGTCGCACCGGCCGGACAGGGATCCGCGCCGCGAAGCGGACCGAGACGTCGATCACCTCGCTGTCCAGGTGATCCGATCCGCCGGTGTCGAGACGCCAGGCGTTGTCCCAGTCGAGGGCGATGCGATTGCGGCGCTGCACGACCGGATCCTGGAGCAGCTCAGCTGTCAGGCCAGGGTCGTTGTCATGCAGCCGGTCCAGCAGCTCAGGGCGTACGGAGCGCACGTTCATCCGCTCCAGGAGCGTGAGCTTTGCAGTTTCCCCGCAAGCGGTACAGAGCACGAGGAGCCAGGCGTCGATGAGCTTGTGGTTTGCGTTGACGCGAAATTTGCCGCTCGCCCGGAAGCGCTCGGACGCGCATGTGTGGCAACGACGGAGAACGAGCGGCAGGCAGGTGGGTACGACCACCCAGTTTTCGAGCACAGAAGTACACCGGTTTCAGTGAGAAGTCCGCAGCAAAAAGGAGCGCGGCGCACATGTGCGACGCGCGACGATTCAGCGCTCGGGAGGTCTCACAGGGTGTACAACGGCACGTCCTCGACTAGACGACTCGGTTCGGCAGCACGGTACTGGCGCACAGCGGCGGTGCTCCACTGGTTTTCGAGCGCCTCACCGCCAGGTTCCGTCCGGCGGATCATGGACGAAGCCAGAGCCGGATCGCGGCGACGGTGACGGTGCCGTGGAAGTCAACACGTCGATTTCGCCGCCCACTTGGATGGGCTGATCGTCTGATGGATCTCTCGTGCGACGTAGCGGTTGAGGCCAACCTGGGCGGCGTCCTGATCGGCTTCACCGTGTCGGTGCTGCGCGCCGGCGTCGAGTACATGCTGCCTGGCCGCCCTGGCCGCCCTGGCCGGCACAGCCGGCTTCGCCGGGCTGGCTTTCGGTCATGGTCAGAGCACGAGCGTCATCCTCGCGAGCGTCGTCACCGGCATCGCGTCTCATGGACCGTCGGGCACGATGGGGTGTCTCTTATCATTCACGGCAACTGCTGCGCCTGTCGGCCTTCCCGTCAATGGACAGTGCCCCGGGCCGCGGCCAGCGACCAGACCGTCCTGCCAAGTGAGTGGAATATGTTCGACGTTGAGCAGACGACTCCGTACGAAGTCAGGCTGATCGCCGCAGGGAAGACAGCGACCATCGCCGGTGAACCGATCGTGAACCGCGAAGATCACTGGCAGTTCGCGGTGTACCGCACCGACGTGACGCATTGGGACGACGGAACTGTTATGTCCGCTGACGAGCGGGCCTGCGTTCTCCAGCTCCTCAGCGAGCACGGTACGCGCCTGGACTGAGCCCGCAGGCGCCGGGTCGCGTCCCACCATCGCAGCAGGGGAGAGTCACACCAGCCCAAGGACCAGCGCCTGGGAGCTCGGGCCCGGCCAGTTGGCACTTGCCTCGCTCAGCGAACTCCCAGGGCCGGCCGCATCTGGAGGAGTGAATCGCTCGCGGTCACTGGCGCGGCCGGCGGCCGGTGTTCCCCAACAGCCTGGCCTGCTCACTCTTCAACTGGGTGAACCGGTCGCGGGTGTACTCCCGCAATCCGCGGCCGGGGAACGGCACGACCGACAGATGCTCCCTGAAGTCACCCTGTGCCCAGCGCGCGGCGGTGATCTCATAGCCGGAGACATGCGCGCAGAGCTGCAGCAGCGCCTCGGGCATCTCCTCCTCGATGAGCAGGTCCGCCCTGGTGACCACCACGTCCCGCATCGCCCGGATGTTGGGGATGAACACGCTCGTGGCCCATGTGCGCCACTGGGCGAGCTCCTCCTCGGTCGGCGGTATGTCGTGGTCGAACGGGTCCCGGCCGTCCTCGCGGGCGTTGCCGGTAGACGGGTCGCCCGGCGTGCCGGGCGTCGAGGATCGCGTTCAGGGTCAGGGCCTGGATGTTGTTCAGGACGGCGACGGCGACCTTCTTGCCGGCGAGGTCCGCGGGCGACTTCAGGGCCGAGTCCTTGGGCACGAGGACATCCATCATGTGCGGGGCGATCCGCACGCCCTCGGCGAGAATGCGCAGGTCCAGGGTGCCCTTCTCGTACGCCTGGAAGTAGGTGACGTAGTTCGCGCTCGCGATGACGTCGACCTGGCCCTTGAGCAGTGCGGGCAGCGCCTGGATGCTCTGCTGCACGGGCTGGATCCGCACGTCCAGGCCCTCCTTGGCGAACAGCCCGCGGTCCCGGGCCAGATAGAGGGCGGCTGAGTCGGTGAGCGGCAGGGCCGCCACGGTCAGCTGCTGCCGGCCGTCACCGGAGTGCCGCCGTTGTCACACCCCACCAGCATCAGCGCCACGGCGGCGACGAGCGCGGCGAGGCGTTTGGTTCCCGAACGTGACCGACGTAATCGACGTAATCGACGTAGAGGCATGTCGGCATGACTACCCGGATTTGTCATGATCGTTACAGGTTCGGGGCGGGTTTCGGTTTCTTTGGAGGGCAGTAGTGCGGGAACGCGCGGGATGGATCGCCAGGTCGGTTGTGATTTCGAACAGTGCGGGAGTCCGGGCAGCGCGGAGGCGGCCGATCACGGCTGAGGGCCCTGGGTGCCGAGGCACTTCACACCGTGGCCGTCGGCTGCCCGGACACCGTCGTCGAGTACGAGCCCGCCGGCTGTCCTTGTGTGCCTCTTCCGCCTCGCCCGGCAGCCTGAGCAAGGGGGAGGTCTACTTGGATTCGACGCGTCCTACTGGGGCGGGGCCGGTCGTCAGTGCCTCGCATTCGGTCGGCCACGTAGAGGCGCCGGGGCGAAGCTGGGTGCTGAGGTAGGCCGTGGTGAGCCGGGCGAGGGCGGCGACTCGCTCGGGGTTCTCGTCCGTGGTCTCGGCGGCGTCGTATCCGGCGATCCCGCCAAGTCCGTGCTCCGCGTCGAACAGGGTGAGCAGGGTCTTGGGGCCGGGGGCGAGGGTGTAGGGGTCGGCGTGCCAGTCCGGCCCCATGTCTGTGAAGTGCCGGGAATCGTCCTTGTCGCCGGCGACGACCAGCGCGGGTGTGGTCATGGTGGAGAAGTCGACGGCCCCGATGATCGGCCACTGCTCGGCCATGGGCCCGTTGAGGACTTCGCCACCTCTGCCGGGCGCCGCGAGCAGTACGCCCGCCTTGATCCGGGGCTCGATGAGGTGCACCACGCTGCCGGTATCGGGGTCGTTGAGCCCGGCGCCCAGCAGGAGGGCGGCGGTGAAGCCGCCCAGCGAGTGTCCGGCGGCGGCGACCTTGGTGGGGTCGATCCGCCCCGCGAGCTGCGGCACGGTGCGCTCGATCACGTCGAGCCGGTCGAGGATGTGTGTCATGTCCTCGGCGCGGGAGCGCCAGAAGTCGGGCGCGCCGGGTGCGTCGGCGACGAGGTGGCTCAGTGTCCGGGAGGTGAGGTGGGTGGGCTGGACGACAGCGAATCCGTGGGCGGCCCAGAAGTTGGCAAGCGGCGCGTAGCCGTTGAGCGAGGAGAGGTTGTTCGAGGGGCCGTGACCGTGGGAGAGGAGGATGACGGGGAGGCCGGTTCCGGTCGCGGGTACGGAGACGCGCACCTGGAGGTCCACGGGGCGTCCGGGCACGGAGAGGACCACGGGGCTGAAGGACAGGACCGGGACGGGCGTGCCCAAGATGTCGGCGCTGGTGGCAGTGGATGTGCTCACGAGGTGGATTCCCTTTCGGTGGCAGCTGCCGTCGCTGGTCTCCTGCGACCGGCGACGGGCAAGGCGGTCAGGAGCGACTCGCTTCGGCTAACCTGAAGCGGAGCGACGCTCCATTTAGTTTCCGGAGCGATGCTCCGTTTTGTCAATCGGTTGGGAAGGACTGCGTGATGGCCACCGAGAGCCCTGCAGGAGATACGCCGTCCCGAGGCAAGCGAGCCGACGCGCAGCGCAACCGGCACACGGTGCTCGCCGCCGCCGCCGAGGTATTCGTCATCTCCGGCGTCGACGCGCCGATCCGCCAGATCGCAGCCAGGGCGGGCGTTGGCATGGCCACGATCTACCGCCACTTCCCGACCCGGGCGGATCTCGTCACCGCCGTCTACCACCACCAGATCGAGGAATGCGCGGAGGCCGGCCCGGACCTGCTGGCCAGTGCCGACTCCCCGTTCGACGCGCTGCGCCAATGGATCGACCTCTTCGTCGACTTCCTGGTCACCAAGCACGGACTCGCCGACGCCCTGCAGTCCGACAGCGACCGCTTCGCCGCGCTGCACGCCTACTTCCTCGACCGCCTGCTGCCCGTCTGCGATCAACTGCTTGACGCTGCGGTCGAGGCCGGCGACATCAGGCCCGGCACGCAGCCGTACGAGCTGATGCGCGGCATCGGCAACCTCTGTGTCGGACGCGACGACGACCCCCGCTACAACCCCCGACGCCTGATCGCTCTCCTCCTCCAGGGACTCCAGCGACCTCATTCCTGATGCCGCCGAGCGACATCGCGACCTGGTCCCTTCGCGACTTCCACGCGGTCTGAGCGGCCGCCTCTCAACAGCCGGAGACGCCGGCAGGCAGCAGTCGCGGGCAGTGGGTCACTCTTGTTGATCAGTGGTCGCGTGTCTCTCACGAGATGATCTCTCCTGTGACACAAGCGGCAGGTTCAGGCAACGACGACGACCATGAGGTCGAGGGCTTGGCGTGGGCTTACGGCCTGATATCACCGGACCTCGCTGAGCGCGCGGCTGCCCTCGACCGTCACGCCAGAGCCCGCACGGAGGTCGAGGCGGCGTTTGACCGCTTGCGCGAAGGCCGGTTCCGGAGGCTGTGGTTCAGACCCAGGATGCGGGCTTATCGCAGGGCTTCCGGGCGTTGCTTTCCGGGAGCGCTGTACGGCGGGAGCAAGTACGGCCATGGGGAGATCAGCACGTGGCCGCGGTTGCCCCTTGCCCTGCTCTTCCTGGAGTGGGAGGCACGCTATCCGCTGGAGTGGACGGAGCACGCCAAGGCGTGGGGCGCGAAAGAAGCTCTGATCCGTGACCTGGCCGCCACCGACCACGATCAACACTTGAGAGCGAGGCTTGTCGATCTGGTCGGCCTGGCGGTCCAGCGGACCTACCGGTGCAAGGATCGTGAATACGTGCGTGTGGCCCGTGCAGTGGACGGAGACGAGCTGCGCGACAGGCTTCACAGTGCGAAGCGCTCGGGCAACCCTGCGGCACTGCTTCACGCGAGCTACGTGCTGTGGCTCCTCGACCGCCCCGAGATACCGAACACCCGACATGTCTGGCGCACATGGCTTTCCGGCACTGCCTCGTGGCAGGCGGCTGGGCGTCGGCGCGGGGCGGCTTCGGATCTCGTCTGAACGGCAGTGAACGGCGTCGAATGAGACGGAAACCGAGACTGGCGCTGCCGTCCAGCCGATACAGGTGCGGTCGGGCTACAGGCCGCGAAGTGCCTCGTAGAGGTCGCCGTAGATGCTCCAGCAGATGACGCTGCCGTCGTCGTTCAGGCTGCCCATGTACCAGTCGTCGTCGTTGACGGCCTTCACCAGGCAGAGTCCGTGGAATCCCAGGATGATCTCGGGATCGAGCCGCTCGTCTTGTGCCGGCCAGCCCGTCACGACGCGATCGATGTCGAGTGGTGTGGCCTCCCGGTCGCCAGAGACCGTGCGGATCTCCTCCAGGGTCCAACCTGCCGGTAGCTGCCTGTCTGTCATCCAATGATGATGACAGGCAGGCACGCGCTGCGAACGCTGTGCCGAAGACGTCTGCGCCCGCTCGCCGGCTGGGCGAGGCGGGCGCAGGGCGCTGCGACGGGATTGATTCAGAGCGTCTTGATGAGACCGCCGTCGATGGTGAAGTCGGCGCCTGTGATGTTGGCGGCGCGGTCGCCGGCGAGCATCAGGACGAGGTCGGCGACCTCGTCGGGGCGGGTGAAGCGACCGGTGGCGAAGCCGCCGAGGCCGTCGATCGTCTGGTCCACGGCTTCCTGCGGGGCGACGCCCATGGCGGCCGCGATGGTGTCGGCCATGCCCCCGGGCCCCATCCACAGGTCGGTGCTCACCGGACCGGGCGCGATGCTGTTGACGCGTACACCCTGTGGGGACACTTCCTTGGACAGAGCCTTGGAGAAGTTGGTGAGGGCCGCCTTGGAGGCCGTGTAGTCGATGACGCCGGGGTCGGGCAGGAAGGCGTTGACCGAGCTGATCGTGACGATGGAACCGCGCGAGGCCAGCAGTGCGGGGAGAGCCGCGCGTGAGGCGCGCACCGCGCTCAGCAGGTTGATGGTCAGGGTCTCGAGCCACTGTTCGTCGGTGACGGAGGCGAAGCCGCCCAGCCGCGGCTGGGCCCTGCCGACGTTGTTGACCAGGACGTCGATGCCGCCGAGCCGTTCCACTGCTGTTTCGATGAGCGCTTCCACGCCACTCGCCGTCGCCAGGTCGGCGGTCACCGGGATCACTGATCCGGTGGCTGCCAGCTCGGCGAGTTCGGGGGTGGTGGTACGGGCGCCGGCCACGACGCGGGCGCCTTCCTCGACGAAGGCTTGGGTGACGGCGAGTCCGATGCCGCGGCTCGCACCGGTGACGACGACGGCCTTGTCCTTCAGATGCAGATCCATGATCTCTTCCTTGATGTCTTCATTGTCTTCATTGTCTTCGATGTTCGTTCGATGCCCGTGGTCAGAGGCCGGCGGTGCTGGACCGGCCGGTGATGCCCTGGCGGGCCAGCCAGCCCAGGGCGCAGTCGGCGACGGCCCGCCAGCCCTGGTCGACGACGAGGGAGTGGCCGCGGTCCGGAAGTTGCTTGAGGTCGGTGGTGGCTGTCGAGTCGCCGTACAGCTTGTAGGCGGCGCGAGTGACGACGTCCGGCACGGTGTGATCGCGTTGGCCCGAGATGAGCAACAGGGGTCCTCGATGGGTGTTGCCGGTGTCGATCGCGGCCGGTGACTTGCGGCTGAAGTTGGCGAATGCCGCTTCGAAGAGTGGTCGGCCGGGGGCAGGAATGGCGTGTGCCTCGAACAGGGCGTCGGATTCCTGCTGTGTGATCGCGTTGCCGAACGCGTAGCGGAACTGCGCCGCTGTGAGGGAAACCGTTCGGGACCGGTTGGCCGGGTTACGGAGAACCGGGGAGGCGGAGCGCAGCTGTGTGAACGGCAGGGGTCTGACCCCCTTGATCGGCGCCGGGTCGATCGCCACTGCGGCCCGTCCCAGGCCGAGGCCGAGAAGTTTCTGGGCGATCAGGCCGCCGAAGGAGTGTCCGATCAGCACGGGCGGGGTCGGCAGCGCCTTGATGAGGGCCGCGTAGTGCTCGGCCACCTCGTCTATGCCTGCTCCGGCCATGGTCTGCGGATGTGACCGTGCGGCGGGCACGGTGTCCGGTTCGCCGGGCCAGCCGGGGGCGAGCGGGGCGAATCCCTCGGCATGCAGCAGCTCCGTCCAGGGGTGCCAGGAGGAGGAGTGCAGCCACAGGCCGTGGATCAGGACGACGGGGGTGCGCTGGTCCGTCATGAGAGCCTCCCTGTGACGGAGGACCGCCTGATGCGATCTCCTGTGGTGCTCTCCAAGGTGCCGTCAGCGTCATCCCGGTCGCCTCAGTCAGATGACGCAAACGGCGGGGTTGGGGCATGACCGAGGGGCAGGCATACCGCGCCGCCGTCGTTTCCAGGGACGGCACGCACCACCCGCAGTGCGCACAACACGTCGGGACGCACGGTGCCGGCGGACGAGGTCAGACCTCGTCGGGCGGAGCCGCGCCGGTGCCGGCGTCGAGGGCGTCGCGGAGCGCGGCGCGGCTGGTGATCCCCAATTTGGGGAAGATGCGGTACAGATGTGAGCTGACCGTGCGCGGGGACAGAAACAGCTTCGCCCCGATCTCCTTGTTCGTCAGTCCGGTCGCCGCGAGTTCGGCGATCTGCCGCTCCTGCACGGTCAGCGACTGCCATCCCTCGCCGCGCGCGCCGAACGAGGCTCCGGCGGCGGCGAGTTCGGAACGGGCCCGCTCGGCCCACGGCACGGCGCCGAGCTCGGTGAGGACCCGCAGGGCCTCCTCCAGCTGTTCGCGTGCCGCTCTTGTCTCATGGTCACGGCGCAATCGCTGACCGTAGGCCAGGCGGATGCGAGCGGTCTCGAAGGGGAACACGGCGGCACCCGGCAACGCGAGAGCCCGCTGGTACAGGCCGGATGCCTGATTCTCTGCGGTCATGGCCTGTGCCGCGGCGGTGACGAGCGCCAGGCGCGGGGAAATGGCGGGCAGCCCGTCCGCGACGGCCGCCCGCACATGACGGCGGGCCTCGTCGAGGTGTCCGCTGCGCACAGCCGCTTCGACGAAATCCAGCAGGGTCCGCGGCGCCTGCTGGTTGTACGGCGTGAACTCCCCGGGCGCCGTGATGCCGGTCGCGAAACGGTAGGCGGCCGCATCGTCGGAGCGCGCCAGTGCGCTCAGCGCGCTGACGGCGTCGGCGTACTGGGTCAGGTAGCCGATCCCTCGGGGCCGGGCCCAGTCCTCCACCGCCCTGCGATGACCGTCGGCCGTATCGGTGTCACCACGGCAGACGGCGACCATGGCGAGAAACGCGCGGTACTGATGGGCGAAGAGCGCGTAGCCGTGCCGTGCGGTCAGCTCCAGGCCGCGGTGGCCCGTCTGTTCGGCGTCGGCCCAGCGGCCTGCCCCCATATGGTCCAGCATCACGAGTTGGAGCAGCGTCATGGCGTTTCCGGCGGCGCCTGCCTCTCCTTCACGGGCCACCAGACGGGTCAGCAGGGTGCGGAACTCGTCGAGCGCGTCGAGATAGTAGGCGCTGACCAGCAGCCGCATGACCTCCCACGGTCGGTCGGACGTGGCGCGGACGAACTCCTGACGCAGGCGCTCGACGCCCCCCGCGCCCCGGCGGACCACGTCGCCCCACACGTCGCGGTAGAGGCGGCCGGCCGACCCCGCGGGACCGGCGGGATCGCAGAAACGGTCCACACAGGACTCGGTGATGCTCCAGGTGGTGGTGTCGGCCGCGAAAAGGGAGATCACCAGCAGGAGGTTGATCAGTCGCTCCACCGTCGGCCCGGCCCGGACAGGGTCCAGCCCTTCCAGGGCGGCGACGACTCTACGATGCGTGGTGCGCACCTCACCGTCCCGGTACAGGGCGGCGTAGCACTCGGCGATGACCACGTCGGCAGGGGCCGTGCCCGCGCTCTCCGACAGCTGTTGCGCCCGTTCGAGCTGGGCCGACTGTCCGGCGACGAAGGCCGCCTCAGCCAGCCGCCGGGCGCGCTGATCCGGTCTCTCGCTGAGCTGCGCGGCCCGCTCCAGCCAGCCGACCGCGACGGAAGAGGCTCCGCGCCTGGTCGCCGTCTCGGCAGCGTGCTCCAGCAGCGCGGCGACCTTCTCGTCCGGATCCACCGTCGCCTCGGCAAGATGGTGCGCCCGCCGCTCCTGGTCGTCCGGATACAGCGCGGCGAGTTCGGCGTGGGCCGCCCGGCGGAGGTTGGGCGAGGAGAGCTGGACGACCGCGGAACGTACGAGTGGATGCCGGAAGCCGAGCTGGCCGGTCGCCGGGTCGACCACCAGCAGCCCGCGGCCGATCGCCTCGTCCACATCGCCCAACCGCCGTTCCAGCGCGGGACGGCGGGGCCCGGCCACGGAGGCCAGACCGTCCAGGGCGGCCAGCAGCAGAGCCTCCTGGGTGGCGGGCGTCAGCTCGGAGATCCGGTGTGCGTACAGACTCTCCAGGCGGCGCGTGAGGGGCAATGGAGAGGCCTGTCCGGCCGGGTCCGCGGGCACGCGCCCGGCCGTCTTGGGCAGCTCGATCAGCGCGAGTGGATTGCCCTCGGCCCAGCGCAGCACGCGCTCACGGGCGGCCGGATCGAGGTAGCCACCGGTGCGCTCCAGCAGCGCTGCCGCCTCCTGCCGGCGCAGCGGCCCGACCTCGATCTCGTCGAGCCCGGCGTCGTCGAAGGCGGACGGCACGTCCGCCCGTACGGTGATGACGCCGCGGCCGCCGACCGCACCGGCCCGGCGCATCACGAACGTGCAGACCCTGGCGCTTTCGCCGTCGAACCAGTGCGCATCGTCGACGGCGAAGAACAAGGGCCGGTCCTCCGCCGCGGCGGCGATGAGCGAGAGCATCACGCCGGCGACCTCCGCCATACGCGGTGCCGCCCCCGCGCGCATGCCCGTGACCTGCTCCAGGATCGTTCGCGACGCAGCGGGCACGTGGGCGCTGTACGGCAGAAGCGGCAGAAGGAGCTGGTGCAGACCGGCGAACGGCAATTCGGACTCCGCTTCCACGCCGGACGAACCGATGACCCACAGTCCCGCCTCGGCGGCCAGCGACACGGCTGCCTGAAGCAGCGCGCTCTTGCCCGTACCCGCTTCGCCGCGCAGTACGGCGAAGGCCTGGTGTGGGGGAGCCGTCAGCATCTGCTCCAACCGCGCGAGCTCCTTCTGTCGCCCGATGAGCCGATGCTCGTGCTGCGCCACCTGCCACCGTCCCGTCCGTGCCGACGCCCGGCCACCTGCGGACTCTCGGCCGTCGCCGGTGGTCAGGACACGGTAGCGCGGGACGGGGTGTGGGGCGGCCTGACGGAGAGAGCGTGAGGACGTCCGGCTCCGTAGGCAGAATCCACCGACACGCGCTGCGCTGCCTGAGGCCGGGCCACGACGGCCGTCCCCGGTCGCCGGCCACATTCCACAAGCCCCGGCGCCGTACCAGGGCGAGGCTCGACGGGCCCGACTGCGCGACAGACGCGCCGTCGGCGAGTTCGAGGGTCGAATCACCAGTCGCTGTCGAAGTTGAGACAGTCAAATGACCGAAGTCTCTGACGGACCTTGCTCTTTATCGTCGTCGTAGCGGCGTCGGATGAAACCGGCATTGCTCCAACCCTGTTTTGAAAGGGCACCTCAACTCCCGGAAGGGGAAAGACATGTCCGTCGGCCTTCGCTCGCTCAGGCGACGCTGGATGTACCCGGTTCTGACCTTCAGCGTGGCTCTCACGGCATTTCTGCCGAGCGCGGTCGGCTCGGTTGCCGCCGCAGACGACAGCCCTGGCAACACCACCAAACCCACCATCGTCCTCGTTCACGGAGCTTTCGCCGATTCGAGCGGATGGAGCACGGAAATCGCGGATCTCCAGCGTCTCGGCTATCCGGTCGTCGCTGCGGCGAATCCGCTGCGCGGTGTCACCGGCGACGCCGACTACATTCGCTCGGTCCTGCAGTCGATCAAGGGACCGGTCGTGCTGGTCGGACACTCCTACGGTGGCGCGGTCATCACCAACGCGGCCCGCGGAGCCGGCAATGTCAAGGCGTTGGTGTACGTGGGGGCGTTCGTCCCGGACAAGGGAGAGAGCATCGAGACCGTGCTCGATCCGCAGAAGTACCCCGGATCGCTGCTCGGCCCCGACACGACCCTCGTCCGCCCGGCCCCGAACCCGTCCGCGCAGGGCGGCCAGGATGCGGACATATACATCAAACCCCATGACTTCCGAGGGGTGTTCGCCGCCGACGTATCCGCCACCGACGCGTCGGTGATGGCCGCGACGCAGAGGCCCCTGTCCTACACCGCCGAGACCGAGCCGTCCGGTGAGCCGGCGTGGAAGACCATCCCGTCCTGGGACCTCGTCACGCTGAACGACAAGGCCATTCCACCGGCAGGCCAGCGGTTCATGGCCAAGCGTGCGCACGCCCACGTCGAGTACGTGAAGTCCTCGCATGCCGTCATGGTGTCCCACCCGCGGGCGGTGCTGCGTATCGTTCTCGACGCCGTGCGCCAGACCGGATAACCCCCTTCTGGGGGCGTGTGGCCGCCGGCTGACCGGAGGCCGCACGCCCTTCACCCGCTTCCCGGCATCATGACGGTTGTGCCAGGCATACGTCATGGGTCACCGGGCGGTCGACCCGGTGACCCATGAGGTCCCGATTCAGGCGGCGCCATCGTCTCCGTCGTTCTCGTTCACCTGGATCACGATCTTCCCGCGGGGATGCTCCGACTCCAGGGCCTCGTAGGCGGCACGGGTCTCGGGCAGGGTGACGACACGGTCCACGACCGGCGTGAGACGGCCGTCGTCGATCAGCGCGGTGACGGCCTCCAGACCGGTACGGTCCGGCTCCACGACGAAGAACACCCCCCGTGCTCCGCGCGAGGCGGCGTCATCGGGATTCGGCGGCTGCACGATGCTGACCAGGGTGCCGCCCGGGCGCAGCGCCGACCACGAGCGGTTCAGCGTTTCGCCGCCCACGGTGTCCAGCACGACGTCGGCGCCGTCCACATGGTCCTCGAAGCGCTCGTCGGCGTAGTCGATGACCTGGTCCGCACCGAGCCCCGATACGAATTCCCGGTCGCGTGCGGACGCCGTTGCCGTCACTCTCGCGCCGAGCGCCGCGGCGATCTGCACGGCGAAGGAGCCGACGCCTCCGGCCCCGCCGTGGACGAGGACGTGCTGCCCGGACGCCAGTGAAGCCTTGCCGACCAGCGCCTGCCAGGCCGTGAGGGCGGCCAGCGGGACGGCGGCCGCACCGGCATGGTCCAGCCGGGACGGCTTCACTGCCAGCGCGTCCGCGGGAACGGTGACGTACTCGGCGGTGGCTCCGTCGCGCGTGAACGGGATCAGTCCGTACACCTCGTCTCCCACGGAGAGGCCGCCGACCCCTGGGCCGAGTGCGGCCACGACTCCGCTGACCTCGTGGGAAGGAACGATCGGCGTCCGGTCGCCGCCGCTCCCGTCGAAGCTGTCGGTCCAGGTGGCATCCCAGGCGAGCTCGCCGCTCGTGATGGAGGCCGCGTGCACGGCCACAAGTACCTCGCCCGCGGCCGGCTCGGGACGTGGCGCGCTCTCATACACCAGCTGCTCCGGACCGCCCCGCTTGTGGGCTCGTACAGCGCGCATGGTGGTCATCAGTGCGTCACTCCTTGCGATGCGGGCAGTGTTCCGGTCGGCCCTGTTGTCGTGCACTTCTGGACTCACCGCGGGTGTGTCGTTTGTATTCAGGATGTGAGCGGACGGACCAAACGGCTTCCGTCATATGACTGAAGCCGTCGGGAAATTCCGGCCTGGCGGACGTTCTCGTGGGGCGTGGTCCCGTGTCAGGCACCAGGGGCCCCGTGTACGCGGTTCACATATCAGTCTGTGACTGAATCCATACGGTGGGTGGTGCGATCCTCGGGTTGTGGATTTTCCCTCCCTCCAATTCCCGACGGCGAGGCTGGTTTCGGCTGCGCGTGGCGCAGTGAATCTGACTGTCAGGGGTGAGAACGTTCAGCGTGTCCTCGGCGTGGCGGTGTGGCGCGAGTTCAGGCGCTGTTGACCGCTCCGATCGGTCCTCGCACGTCCAGAGCAGACGGCCCCGGCAGCCACGGGGATGTGGGCGTTCGACATCCAGGATCCGATATCAGCGGCAGATCACGTGCCCGGACGGGGAGCTCGCAGGTGTTGGCGCTGGGCCAGCTCTTTGTCGTCGACCAGAGTGAGCATGGGCTGCCCCGGCGTACACATCATGGTGATGAGGAAACGGCTCCAGGAGTCCGTCCGGTTGTTCGCGTCCTGATAGTGGATGACATCGCCGCCCGGCTCCCAGAATGTCTCCCCGGCCTTGATCACCCGCTCCGGCTCACCTTCCAGCTCGAAGAGCATCTCGCCCTCCAGCATGTAGCCGAAAGCAGGTCCCGAGTGCCGGTGCGGAGGAGTGCCAGGATCGCCAGGAGGGAACTCGACGAGAGCCGTCGTCGCCTCTGCTCCCTCGGGAATGGACGGCGGTTTCGCCGACTGCAGCACAGTGAGCGCCGTCTTCCATGCCTCTGACCGCGGTTGGCTGTCAGCGCTGCCTGCTGCTGGCTCGTTGTTCGACATCGTGAGTTCTCCAGTGGTGGACTGGGCGGCTCAGGAAAGCCGGTCTCTGCAGTGGACGGGGCGATGCGGGCGTTGCCCTGGGCAGTGAGGACATCGCCGTGGACGGCGATGATGCCGGCCATGCCGGCAGCAACTTCGGCGACGATGTCGCCCTCGATGGTCCCGGACAGGACAGCCTTCATGAACTCCGTGAATGGGAGTGCGGTACGGGCGGCCTCACGTCCGGCCGCATCCGGCTTCGTCACGACCTGCGACCCCGAAAGCTCGCGGTGATCGGCGGTGCACATCGCACGCCGCTGAGTGACGCGGTCATGGGACCATGTTGCAACGGCGCAGTGCGCGGCGCACACGAGCGTGCTCTCCGGGGGATCCCGGTGACGCTGTGTGCTGACAGCGGCGGAAGGGTACATGCGCGGATCTGGCCACCAATAGTCCTGGCCCAGTGCGTTCCTCCGGCCATCACAGCCCACCTGTGCCTCGGGCACCATGAAGTTCCCCTGCAGTTTGCCGGGACAACGACCGGTGCGATCGGTCCGCGGACCTGACCGCGACGTACCAGGACCCACAGTCGAATGACCGAAGCGATGCAGGGTCGGCTCCATCACTCTGGACAGCGGTCGGACGTGCGACCGGCGCGTTCGGCCCTGGACAGAGTGGGAGACGGGCACTGATGAAGCGGGATGACATGGAAGTTGTCTATGCGGCATATGAGGCGATCAGGAACGGAGACGCGGCGGCAGCTGCTGCGCTCGTCCACCCGGAGATCACCATCCGGCAGTCCGACCGGCTGCCCTGGGGCGGCTTCCACCAGGGGCTTGCCGGTTTCCGGGAGTTCTTCGCCACCGTCAGCTCACACATCAGCAGCACCGTCGAGCCCGAGGCCGTTTACCAGGCCGGGGACCGCGTGGTCCAGGTGGGACGCACCCGGGGCATCGTCCGCGCCAACGGCCGTCCCTTTGACTCCCACGAAGTTCACATCTGGCGGATCACCGACGGCCTGATCACCGCACTCGAGATCTACGTGGAGGACGAGATGTTCCTCGCCGTGCTCGGCGAGGGCTCCGCGTGACATCCGGGGCCCCTGCGCACCGCAGGGGCCCCGGAACCGTTGACCGGCGCCTGGCTGAGCACCAGTCGCCGTACCATGCTGGGGAATTGCGCGGCGTAGGCGTACGCGACCATGCTGCCGATGTCGTGGCCGACCAGGCGCACGTCGTCGGCCAGGTTGAGGTGCCGCAGCAGAGCGCGAACATCCGCGGCCGAGGACTTCTTGCCGTAGCCGTCCAGAGGTGCGCTGGACCGGTCGGCGCCGCGCAGGCCGGGCACGATGACGGTGTGGTGCTCGGCGAGGGCGAGCATGACGTCCCGCCACTCGTACTGAGGCCCGTCCCCAAGCCGAACAGCGCCCCAGGTCACCGGCGTTGACCGCACTCCCGAGGACGGCCCGCTCGTTTCTTTGCGCCCGAGTCACCTGAAGCTCATGGTGGCAGTCAGGTGACTCAAGCCACGGTGCCGTCCACCGGACAAGTACGCGTGGGACGCGGGCATCCCCTGTGGCCCTGCTTTCACCGGCGGAAGGAAGGCCGGCTCCGATCATGACTTCGCGGCACCGCGTGCTGCCGGGTGCCAGGAACCGGTACGGCCATGCTCTTGGGTGCGCCGGCGAGTGGCGGCGGGGGCGGCGGCCTCCGAACCTTCCTCCCGGCACGCGAAGGCGGAGCGTCTGGTCAGCAGCGGTGACGACACTCGCCGGCCCCGACCGATCTCAGCGCGATCCCCGAGCGCTCCCTGACGAACCGACTTTCGTACCTCCGCGGCGGCGAAGGCTCAAGTACGACGTTATGCGGTCCTCGGCTGGAGGCCCGCGTATGGGCCCTTGGCTGTTCTGCGGATCCGCGGTTCCAGAACAGGCCCCTCGCGCGGTCCATCGCCTGGTCAGTCGATGGAAAAGCCGGACGGCACGGCGGCCGAGGGGAGCGCGCCGCAGATGGCAACGCGTTCTCGGCCGCCGCGCCGGATGAATCCGTATTCCTCATTCCTCGCCGGCGTCGTCAGAGAGCCTTGAGGGACGCGGCGATGGCCTGGTCGGCCTCGGTCAGTCCGGCCTCGATCTGCTCGGGGGTCTGGCCGTTGACGGCGATGAACTCGACGTCGGTGATGCCGATGAAGCCGAGGACGCCACGCAGGTAGGGGGCGTGGAAGTCCATGGGGGCGAACGCGGGGTTGCTGAAGTCGCTGCCGGAGGCGCGTGCGATGACGGCCTTCTTGCCGGCGAGCAGACCACGGGGGCCGTCCGCGTCGTACGCGAAGGTGCGGCCTGCCATGCAGATCTGGTCGATCCAGGCCTTGAAGGTCGCGGGAACATTGAAGTTGTACATCGGTACACCGAGCACCAGTACGTCGGCGGCCTCGACCTCGCTGATGAGCGTGGAGGACGCGTCGACGGCGGCCTTGCTCTGCGGCGTGTGGTACTCGGCCGGAGCGAAGACGCCGGTGACCCAGTCCGCCGAGACGAAGTTCGGCACGTGCACGGTCACGTCCCGGTAGGTCACGATGCCCTCGGGGTTCTGCTGGCGCCAGGCGGCGACGTATCGGGCGCTGATCTGCCGGGTGACGGAGTCGGCGCTGCGGGAGCTGGAGTCGATGTGGAGCAGGTGCGGCATGAGTCTCTTCCCAGAAGTTCAGGATTGACCGTTCCATAATCAGCTTGTGGACGTGGAGCGGTCGCAAGGGATGCAGGTGTGGTGAGTTGCCCGGGGCGGGCTTCGCGTGCCGTGACATGGTCGACGGCAATAGCCGGGCGGCCGGGGAATGGAGCGGTTTGCTCTCCCTCGACCCCTTCACTGTACTCGATAAAGTTTAACGGTCAACCATTGGTCTTCGGTCGGCGTGCAACGGGGGCGGGCCGGAGCCCGCGAGGGCCCCGGGGCGTCATACTTCCGCCGACGGCAGGACCCGGGACGCGTTGGCTGTCCTCTCTGTCTCGCTTGACCGCATGCACCCGGCTTGCCGCCCGGGTGACGGGGTGGGCATCGCATGAATGGGCGATTTCGAGGCCGGCGCCGAACGTCGATGGTCAGACGGATCGCGGGTGGTGAAGAGCACCGGCGAAACCGGAACCTGAACCGGAACCGAAGTCGCAGACGGGCATCGGCGTAGGCCCGGCGACGGCTCCCGGGCCGCGCAGGGCGGGCGGTGCGAGGCATGCGGACGCATCGACGAGGTGGAGGTTCACCACGTCGCCAAGCTCACCGACCTCGGACGATCCGGGAACCGGCCGCCGTGGGCAGCTCTCATGGCCGCGCGACACCGCAAAACCCTCATGGACTGCGGAAGTTGGCACGCGGACATCCGCGGCACAAGACCTGTGCCAGTACTCCGCGGTCGTGGCATTCGGCTGGCCTGGCAGAAGGCAAACGACTTCCGGATGTGAGCCTGATGGAGGCCGTCTTCGCTCATCGCCCCGCTGCTGGGACAAACTCCCCGAAGGCATCTTCGGCCTCGACCTGATTGCCGCTTCAACGGCCGTCATGCGGCCTCGGTCATTGGGCGCTGGGTTCCTCGTAGGGGACGCGGTTCAAGTGCAGGACCTCGCCCAGAGTGCCCCATTCGTCGCCGCCGAGTTTGGTGAGCGGACGCAGCAGTTCACTGCTGGGCCGGCCGTCGACGAGGTAGTCCTCGTCAACTGCGGCATGGAGCACGCGTCCGAAGACCAGGGTGGAGTTGCCCATGCGCAGGGTGGTGTGCGAACGGCACTCCAATGCCACATAGGCGGCGGCGACTCTGGACGGGCGTACGCACCTGCTGGCTTCGCGCTCGATGCCCGCAGTGTCGAATTCGCTGACCGAGCGCGGGAAGTCGATGGCAGTGGCGTTGATCTGCTGCAGGAGTGGTTCGGACGAGAAGTTCACGACGAACTCCCCGGTGTCCTCGACGTTCCGCAGGGAGTCCTTTCGGCCGATCGAGGTGAACTGGACGATCGGGGGATCGGTGCTGGCGATGCTGAAGAAGGAGTGCGGGGCCAGGTTCTCGGTAGTTCCGTCCGGTGTGATCGTGGATACCCAGGCGATCGGCCTCGGAATGACGACCGATGTCAGGAACCTGTAGAAGTCCGCGCTGCTCATTGCCTCGGGAGCGTATTCCACACGCATGATGACCTCTCAGGAGCTGTTGCGGCCGATGCTCGCACCGCCGCCGACGCGGAGGATCTGGCCGGTGATGAGCTCGTCCGGGCGCCCGAACCTGCCCATGGGAACGGTCGCCAGGTAGCGCGCGGCTCCGGCCGACCCGGGCGGGTTGTTCCGCCGGAACAGCTCGGTCTCGTGGGGCCCCGGGGCTACGGCGTTGACCGTGATCCCCTGTGCGGCGAGTTCCCCGGCCCAGCCGCGCGTCAAGAACTCCATGGCGCCCTTGGCCGCACCGTAGGACGTCCGTTCGGCCAGGCCCAGGGTGACCAGACTGGTCACGTTCACCACGCGGCCCCAGGACCCGCGTCGAGGTCTGCGTGGATGGCACCCTCGGCGATGCTGTCCGGGCCGTGCGAAAGCCCTACCGCCTCGGCGGCGCCACAGCGATGCGCGGCGCCCTGAAATGGGCGGGGCGGGGCAGTGGACCTGTGCGGCGTCGCCCGTCCGGGTCCTGAGCTGTTCAGCCGGTCCCGGGGGGTGCGGGTAGCCCCCGGCTTACTAGGTCCACGGCCTCGGTCACCAGGGTGACCACGTCCGGTCCGGAATCCGGTTCCCAGCAGCTGATGGCTGCCTGCTGGGCCGCGAAGACCGCAGCGGCGGTCGTCCGTACATAGAGGTGGCACTCCGGCAGGCCGGTGCGTGCCGCCACCGCCCTGGTCACCGCGTCCTCTACAGCGCGGTTGGTCAGGGTGATCCGGGGCAGGAGCTCCGGACGTTCGCGCAGCAGGAGCACGCGTTCCAACCAGATCTTGCCGGTGGCGAGCTCGCTCAGCCGCCCGACGAAGACGGCCCGGATGGCCTCCAGCGGGGTTTCCTCCGGGGGACGGGCGGTGATCCGCTCCTCGATCAACGCGGGTGTCCCCTCCTCCAGCATGAAGGCTGCCTCGTCCTTGCTGGAGAAGTAGTTGAAGAAGGTGCGCGGGGAGACCCCGGCGTCGGCGCAGATGCTCTCCACCGTGACGGCTTCCGGGCCGTGACGACGGAAGAGGGCTACTGCGGAACTCTGCAGCGCTCGGTGCATCGCTCGCTTCTTGCGCTCGCGCAGCCCGTCGGGGCGGTTGCTCTCCATGTGTTCGTCGCACCCCCTGTGAGCTGATGGCCAGGTGATTGCTACAGTACTGCAAAAATGCAGTCCTGCAAAAAACTAGGGCGCCAACTGGTGCGCAGCGTGACCGACGGGACCGGTGAGTACGCCGCGACCGGTCTCCCCGAGGGACGCCTCAGCATCGTGGTCTCGGCGCCCGGCCTGCATCCGATGGTGCACCAGACACTGCTGCAGAACGGAATGACGGCCAGGGCGGACTTCGCTCTGCACGGCAGGCCGCAAGGGCGCCACGCCAAGCCGGCGCAGGTGATCAACGCGCAGTCGTAACCGGACAGTCGCAGGATCGGCGCCGGTCCTGGATGCAACGCCGACCTGGAACGGTCGCGGCCGTCTGCGGGACCGACACTCCGGCTCGGCACCGCGCACGCTGGGCGTCGGAACCGTGGCGCGCGCCCGAGGGGTGGAAGTACCTCGTGAAGTGGACCGTCGTAGTTGATCGTGGACGGGGGCGCCATACAGGTGCGGAGGGGCCACGGTGGAGCAGGACGACCAGCGGCGCTGCGGGGTCGGTGAGGCGGTGTTTGTCGTGGTGCCGGCGGGAGCGGGCTTGGTGGCGTCGTCGCCAGGTGGACCACTGCAGGTGGAAGGTCGACGGCACCGACCTGTCCAGCCCCTCACGCCGCACCGGCACCTGCGCCATCGCCTTCGCCGCATCCGGCACCTACGCGGTCTTTCCGGTCCGCTCCTTGGCGGCCTGCGCGGCCCGGTCGGCCCGGACGTGGTCCTGTATGGGTTCGTCCGCCGGGGTCAGCACCTCGCCGACCCGCGAGCGGGTGATGGTCCACTCCTTCCATTGAGGCGCCCGGTCGGTGAACGGAGTGTGGCCGCGCCGCTCAGTCCAGCACAGTCAAGGCGCTGGACAGGGCACTCTCCAGGAAGGCCCGGCCGACACGAGCCTTGCCCATGACACGCATCCCCTGGATGAAGGTGGTGAGAAACCGGGCCAGCGCTGCGGGGTCCTTGTCGGCGGACAGGTCCCCCCGCGCCTGCGCCCTCTCCAACGCGCCGGCGATGGTGCCCTCCACCAGCTGTAGCGTCCCACTGACCCGGTCCGCGGTCGCCGAATCAGCGGAGCGCTCGGTGGCGGCATTGACCAGGAAGCAACCGCGTTCTGGCTCGCACAGGTCCGCCTCCGCCATGGTGCGGAGCGTGGTGCGCAGTGCGGATCGCACGTCGACAGCCGACTCCAGCGCGGCGATCAGCTCTCCGGCGTTGCGGGAGCAGTATCTCTCCAACGCCTGGGCGTACAGCTTCTCCTTCGAGCCGAAGGCGGCGTACAGGCTGCCGCTGCCGATGCCGAGTTCGGCGGTGAGATCCTGCAGGGAGGTCGCGGCGTATCCGCGGCGCCAGAACAGGTTCATCGCGCGGTCGATCGCCTGCTCTGTGTCGAACTCCCGGGGGCGTGCCATGGACGCCAAAGTAATAGTTATGGACTGAAGCATCAAGAATGATGCTGACTCGCCGCTCGGCGGATGATGTGTGGGCCGAAGCGGGCGAGTACCTCACCGAGAAGGAACTCACCGACCTGATCCTGGCGATCGGCAGGATTCGGTCGGTGCCTCGGCTTCGGCCGTCACGGGGATGCTCGTCGGCCGGGAAGCGGAGCTGCGAGGCATCAGCAGGCTCCTTTCGTCCGAGGGCGGTGGCGCCCTGGTCCTCGACGGAGAACCAGGCATCGGCAAGACCAGTCTCCTGGCAGCCGCGCAGCCGCGCAGCCGCGCAGCCGCAGGCCGAGGACGTCGGCTTCACCGTTCTGCACCTGGCCGGATCCGAGTCGGCCGCGGAGGTGCCGTTCCAGGGACTGCACCGGCTGCTCACCCGTCTGCTCGATCGGGCCGCCCGCCTTCCCGCAGCGCAGCACCTGGCGCTCATGACCGCCCTCGGACTGCGACAGGAACCCGCGCCTGAGTCCTTTCTCGTCGCTCTGGCCGAGGCCGCTGCCCAGGGTCCGGTGCTGGTGTGCGTGGACGATCTGCAGTGGCTTGACCAGTCGGGTGCCGGCGCCCTGGCCGTCGTGGCCCGGCGCCTCGGCTACGACCCGATCGTGCTGCCGGCCACCTCGCGCACGCTCGCGGAGGAGCGGCCCGCCCCGGCCGACCTGACCCGCGTCGACCCGGGCCCGCTTTCCGAAGCCGACGCCCGCGGGCTCGTGCGACGGGCCCGCGCGGATCTCGATCCGACCGCCTGCGGCCACATCCTCACCCGGGCCGAAGGCAACCCGCTCGCCCTCGTGGAACTGTCGAAGGGTTGGTCGCCCGACCCGGTGGCCTACCTTTCGGAGCCGGGAGAGCGCGGCGACGTGCTCACGGTCACCGCGCGGCTGGAGCGGGCCTTCGTCGGGCGGCTGGAACTCGCGTACGGCGGCTGGCCGCGGCGCAGGCGGCAGGGGACCGACTCGCACGGCCCACTGCGCGAGGCGCTGGCCGTCTTCGAGGCGATCGGAGCACGGCCCTGGGCCGATCTGGCCGGGGAGCGGCTGCGGGCGGCAGGACATCGCGCGCCCACCCGGCAAGGGAATGTCCTGGCGCAGTTGTCGCCGCAGGAGCTGCGTCCGCGCCGGCAACGACCAGACCCTGCCCATCGATCCGTGCCGACTGCAGTACGTCTACCAGGGCGTTGACCCCAACGCCGACAGCTCCGACTACAACGCACTGCCGTGGCGGATGGGCCTGCTCACCCAGACCAACTCCACCTGCTGACCGCCTGAACCATCACCGCGCATCCACGCACCCCGCCGGGGCTCACCCAGTGACGGCAGAGCTGATCAGCGAGGCCGCCGAACGCACCGGGCACCAGTTGGCCCAGCCCGCCGAGACGATCGCGAGGTTCTTCCTCACAGGCTTCGACGGGCTGACGATGCAGCACCTCTCCGTCGCTCCCTGATCAAGGCCGCCGCCCTCGCCGGAGGAGCCATGGTCTGATCGGAAAGCCGCGTGGGCAGTTCGCCGTCGGGGAACGGCTTGGCGACGCCCGCCTCACCTGCGGGCCCAAGAGCCAGCCCCGCCTGCCGATCGCCTCGCCTCCCGACACACCCGAGCCGCGTGACCGCGGCGCCGGTCGGCAGGGCGGGACATCGCCGGACGCTACGACGAGGTGCTTCCGTTCTTCCGCGCGTTCGCCCACCGTTCAGCCGGTGACGTACCGCATCCTCGCCACCGGCCGGACGTCCCTCAGAATGACGCCCCATCCGGGACCTGGGCGCTCTGGACGACGGTTTGAGCGGCGCGGATGCTGCGCGGGGCGGCACCGAGTTCGCGGCGACAGGCCTTGTTGAACGCCTGCAGGTCGGGAATGCCGACGGAGGAGGCGACGGCGGGGATGGACAGCGTGGTGGCCCGCAGGAAGTGACGCGCCCGCTCCATCCGCCGGGCGCGGATGTAGCCGACCACGGTCTCCCCGGTCGCGGCGCGGAACAGCCGGGTCAAGTGGTTGTGCGAGACGCCCGCTGCCTTCGCGATCTCGGGTACCGACAGCGGCTCCGCCAGCCGGGCCTCGATCAGCGCGGCCGCGGCCGCGACCGCGGGATGGGCGGCCTGCGGGCTCGCCGCCCTCGGCGGGGCGAGCTGGGCGACCCGCCACAGAGCGGCCCACACCTCGGCCGCCGACCGCGCCGGAGTGTGTGGCCAGGCGGCCAGCGCCTGTCGCAACTGCCGGGACAAAAGGCCGACTTCGGGCCCAGCATCCTGGATCATCGGGATGCTCCAGGGCCTGCCCGCCGAACCCAGACGCAGATGTACGTAGAGGTGCTCGGAGCGCCCCCGGTAGCGATAACGGACCTCGGTGCCGGGCGGAATGAGGCTGACCCTGCCGGCGCGGATGGTGTGCGGGACACCGTCCACCGTGAGGTCGGCCTCGTAGCCGTAGAGGTGGAACTGCCACAGGTCCGGCAGGAGGAACTCGTCCACCTGGCCTGCGGGCCCGTGCACACCGATACCGACGGCAGCGAGCACGGGAGGCTCGTCGAGAGGGGCGAGGACCTTGTGCGTGGACACCTGCACTCCTTCGGCGCCGGGGCTCATGGTGATATTCGACCACTGAAGAGTGAACCCGGCCCACCCGGTGAACGATTGCCGCCCCTAGCGTGACGGTCATGGAGAACAGGCAAGAGCTGCTCAGCTCGGTCCAGATGGCGCGCTTCGTGGCGCGTGGATCGCTGCGCCTGGACGCGGTGGTCCCGGCGGAGATGAACGCCGAGGGCCTGGCGGCGTTGGCGGACGGGGTGCCGCCGGTGCCGTACGGGACGCCGGCGTGCAAGGCGTACGGGGAGGGTTCTTTCGTCCGCAGACTGCTGGAACTTCCGCAGGTGTCAGGGGCCCTGCACAGTCTGGTGGGTCCGCAGCCGACGGTGGACCACCACGCCGTGCACGTCCGCGAGCCCGAGGGCGGCGAGGCACAGCCGTTGCACGGGGACGCCATCATCGACGTCCGGCCGGACGCCTTCGACGTGCAATTGATGTACTACCCGCAGGCTGTGACTCTGGAGATGGGCGGCACCCTGAGCGTGCCCGGAAGCCACCTGCGCCGCATCAACGAGTCCGACACCGGCCGCTACCAGAACCTGCGCGGCCAGGATCGACTGGTCTGTCCGGCCGGAACGGTAGTGTTTTTGCACCACGGGCTCTGGCACGGCGGCAGGCGCAACGACAGCGACACGGTCCGCTACATGTTCAAGATCCGCTTCAACCCGACGGTCCGCCAACGGCTCCTGTGGGACACGTCGGATCTGGACGACCCGCAGGTGGTCCGGGAACTGGACGTGACGTTCCCCTGGTACGAGTGGGCGACGGGTCGCCTGGAGCGCTACAACAGGATCCTGCTGTGGCGGGAACTGACTGGCGACGACGCCTTCGACATCGACTACTGGGTGACCAGGGTCTCCAATCGCCCGCAGGGGGCGGCGATATGACGACTGAATCGACCCACCTCACCCCGGCGCCGGGCACGGCCCCCGCCGGGATGCGACGGCAGCAGGTGCTGGTCCTGTACCTGGCGACCTCCGCCCTCGACTCCTACGTCGTCGGCTGGTCACTGTACGACGGCACCGGCCTCACCTCACCGACCACGGGCGACAGCGACGAACCGCCGTACGAGTCCGGACTGGCGGCGCTGCGGGACGGCTGGCGACTCATCCAGGCTGCCCAGTTGATCCCGCCCCATCCGGGCCACGAGTACGACGTCTCCTTCCTCAAGCACGAGTTCTTCTTCGAACGCATCTGTGATGTGCCCGGTCATCGGACGGAGTGCCCGTAGGCCCCACGGACGACGCCGGGCACGCGCCGACGCCGAACGGGCCGCGGTGATCGCCTTCGCTGTGGCCCGCGGTCGGCGCAGTCGTCGTGTCGCCGGCTGCGGAGGGACCGGAGACGAGGGCCAGTGGCCGGCGCGGTCGAGCAGGCTCAGCGCGTCGGGCACGTCGGGTGGGGCGGGAACCCGGCGAGCGCGTCGTGGTCCGACACGGCCGGTTTCCCGTTCGGCGACACCCGTACGGGCTGTCGACGGCGTCCCGCACAGCGAGACGACCGTGTCGATCGTCGCCAACACCGGCCGGCGATCACCGTCGTGACCGCCGGCCTCAGGTCAGGACGTCGTGCCGGTCACTGTGCTCCCCGACTTGGTCACGTAGTACGTCGCGGTGGCGCCGCTCCAGAAGTGGAAGGTGAGCTTCACGCGCGCGTTGTCCTTGACCGCGTCGAGGAAGGCGGCCGTGAGGCGGATGGCCTTCTTGGCGTAGTCCGGCGCGAAGGCGGTGTTGAACTGCTGGTCCGCTCCGGGCGGTGGCAGCGCGCTCCTGCTGCCCGTGATCAGTCAGGACACGGTGTGGGAACTGGCTGGTGCCGGAGTGCTGTTGCCCCGGAAATCCACCTCGTTCGGTCCCAAGCCGACGGCCGGTCTGGCGATGCGCGTGCTTGGCCTGTCGTAGCTCCGCTCCGGTGCCATCGACGCGGTCCTGAACTGCAGTTCGGCGCTACGGCCAATTCCCGAACTTGTAGGGGATGAGCCCGAGTTCCGGTGCATCTCGGTACACCCACGTGATCGACATGTTCAGGTACTCGGCGGTCTGCTTGGCGTTCATGAACTGCGTGGGCCTGCACGGTCCTCAAGGTCACATGGGTCGAGAAGCCCCGAGCCTTCGGTGCAGACCACGCTTTGTCGAGGCGGCGGATCGAGTGGTAGGGGAACGCTCCCTCGGGCCCTTCAAGCCTTCCGCTCCACGAGGCGGTGGCCCGGCTCGCTCAAGCACGGCCCACAGCAGCGCAACCGTGCCGGCATCCGCGTTGGGCCGCCGCTGGGGGTCGGCGGACGCGCACGGCAACGGATTCGCCCGCTATTTCGCGTCCGACGCCTCGACCCGCACGCTCCCGCCATGCGTCGATCCCGTCACCGTGATCACATGCGTCACCGCAGCCCCCGGCACCGCGTGCCGCGAGGCATTGTCGCGGACCCGTCCGCCATGCGTCGAGATACCGCTCAGGTCGACCGCGACTCCCGGCGGCACCGTCAGCCGCACGCTTCCGCCGTGCGTCGAGATTCGGAGCGTGCTCTGCCCGCCCTCGGGCAGCCGCGCCAGGGTGTAGTCCAGCCGCGCCGAGCCGCCGTGCACATCGAGCTCGATGATGCGCGGCACCACCCATGCGCCCTCCCGGCGAAGCCGCTGGCCGTTCACGTGCCACCGCTCCACCTCCCCGTCCGCCGCAGCCGGGGCCGTCGACGCGGGCGCACGGACGGTCGGCGGAGCAGGCGCCGCGACCGGCAGGTCATCCGCGAGCGGCTCCAGATCTGCGAAGGTGCGCGCGGTGAGCGCACGCTCCACTCGCTCCTCAAGCTCATCGATGTCCAGCCGGCCGTCCGCCGCCGCATCCCGCAGGATCTCGACCATCCGGTCGCGGTCCGCATGCGAGACACGCAACAGACGTGGATCGCGCTCGGCTCGGCCGCTCGGCCCCTCGATGCTCATAGCCATGTACCTTACGACCCAGCCCGCACCCCGGGCGAGCACGAATGACCGGGCCCGGCCACTGCTCTGGCTGACCTCGCCGGGTCGGCTCGTCGTGGCGCCGATGTTCCAACCCGTTGATCCGCGCGCTGCCGGCAGCCGGCAAGGAGCGCGAGGCGGTGGAGTTCTGCATGGGCTGGGAGCCGGGCACCTCCAACGCGCACTTCGGAGAGTGGATGGACGCCCTGGACAAGGTGGCGGGCATCAACGGCGCCCACTTCGCATCCTCGGTGCGGGACGGCCGCTCGGCGGTGAACGGCTTGCTTCCTTGGGCGGGCGGACTGCTGTGCGCGGCGATGCTCCTCGTGGTGCTCGGGCTGCGGCCTCGGACGGCGGAGTTTCGCTGAGCCCGAGAGACCCCTACGACACATGAAGTGATTGGTGCTATCTTCATTAGCACCATGCTTCTGAGGTTGAACGCGAACGACAACCGCCCTCTGCACGAGCAGGCGGCCGGTGCGATCCGGCGGGCCATCGCTGAGGGCGAGTGCGGGCCGGGCGACCGGCTCCCCCCGGCGCGGGATCTGTCCCGGGCGCTCGGGGTGAACGTCAACACTGTTCTGAGGGGGCTTCGGACGCTGCGCGAGGAGGGCCTGCTGGAGTTCCGGCGGGGCCGGGGAGTGACGGTCGCCGACGGAGCGGACCAGCGCTCGGCACTGCTGGATCGCGTACGCGACCTGGTGGCCGATGCCGCGCACCTGGGCTACGGCAAGAGCGACCTCATCGAGATGATCAAGGGGGTTCCGTGACCGACCGTGCGGGACGCAAAAGCGGAGCGGTATGGGGCGTGGCCGGCGCGGGTGCCGGTGTCCTGGTGCTGCTGGTCGGACTGCCGTCGGCCGCGAGCGGCCGGCTGCCGGACCGGCTGGCGACTCACTGGAGCGCCGGTTCAGGCAGGCCCGACGGTTCCATGCCGTTGTGGGCTGCCGCGCTGTTTCCGGCGCTGATCTGGGCGGTGCTGACAGCCGTTGTGGCGCTGACCGTGTGGCGGGCAGGAGCCGGCGCGGTTCCGGGGTGGGCGGTTGCGACTCTCGGATTGGGTGGTGTGGCGCTGGTCGGCGGGCAGGTGTCCGTGGTGCGGGCGAATCTGGACCACACGGACTGGCACGAGGCGGGCTCGGTGACCGGTTGGGCCGTGGGCACGCTCGTCGTGGTGGCCGTGGGTGGTGGGGCCTTCTTGTTCGCCGTGTGCCGAAAACCGGCTGCTCCTCGGTCCGTCGAGGACGGTCCGACCATGGATGTTCCTGCCGGGGAACGGTTCGTGTGGCTCTCGTCCGCATCGAACCCGTGGCTCCAGGTGACATCCGCCGTGACGGGGCTGCTCGCGGTCGCCGCAGTGGTGGCGGTGTCGGCGGGGCTCACGGACCGGACCTCGGGGGTGGTGGTCGCCGCGGTGCTCGCTCTCCCCTGCGTTCTGGTCTTGTGCGGTTCCTCGGTGCAGGCGCGGGTCAGCGAGCGAGGGCTGGAAGTGGCCTTCGGACCCTTTGGCTGGCCGAGACGGCGTTGGGCCCCCGACGGCATCGAGTCCGCTCGTGCTGAGAACCGTACGCCCGCCCAGGTGGGTGGCTGGGGCTACCGGCTGAGCGGGCTGGGGACCACCGTGATGCTGCGTGGTGGCGAGTGTCTGGTCGTCCGGTCCAGCAACGGAAGGGAATTCGCGGTGAGCGTGGATGACGCCGAGCGCGGAGCAGCCCTCTTGAACTCCACCTCAGTCCGACGGGCCGGGTGACGGGCCGAACGGCCGCCGCGGCCGGCGCCGTGCTCAAGCTCACGGCCAAGGCCTCGGAGGAAGGCGGCAGCACGCCGACCGCCTCGCCGACGAGCTCGGAGAGCTCCGAGAGCGCCAAGCTGACCGCGTCGAGCAGTGACTCGACCGCCCGTGGTCTCGGTATTGCCGGGCTGGTCGTGGGCGTCCTGGTCTGGCGGTGGCGTTCGCCGTCGTGCGCGGCCGTTCCACCGGATCCCGGGCCGAGTAGAGCGCCTGCCAGTGACCACACCGCCGGTCCGCCAGTGTGGACCACTCCTGTGAGTGAACACCTCTGTTGGGCTGGGGCGATATGGTCGTCCTGGAAAGTCTGGGCCAGTCTCGAGGGTCGGGATTGGTGCAGTTGTCCTTGTCGTCCAGGGGTGCGGCCGCTGCCGCGGCACACGTCAGGGGGCTTCTTTGCCGCCAGAGACACAAGCATGCGCTCTGACGTTCCCGGGCTCCGATCGCCGAGCGACACCTCGTGCGGGTTCCAGCACCGACACGGCCAGGCTGACTTTCCTGCGCGACGCCGTCCGGGGTATCGGCGCGACCCTGGATCTCGAGCGCCAGGCCGGCCAACTGGCCGGCCTGGCGGTACCGGGGTTCGCCGACTTCGCATCGGTCCATCTGTGCGATCAGGTGGTTGCCTCGGAAGATGACCTCGCACCTCAGAAGCTGGAGGGTGCGGTGGTGATGCACCGCGTTGCGGCAGTCCACCATGAGGACCCGGACTGCCAGGAGGAACTCCGCCCGGGGAAGACCTTCGTCTACCAGGCCGACACGGCCATGGCCCGATTCCTTGCGGCGGTCGAACCGGTCCTCATCCCGCAGGTCGGCGAGGACGTCCTTCAAAAGCTCCCGGCAGAGCTCGACGGCCCGGCGGCCCGATCGGTGCTGAAGGGCTCCTCCCTCCTGCTGGTGCCGCTGCTGGCGCACGGCGCGGCCCTCGGCTTCATGGCATTCGGCCGTAAACCCGACCGCCCCGCTTTCGTCGCCGCCGACCTGACAGCCTGTGAGGAGGTGGCCGGGCGGGCGGCCCAGGCCCTGCACAACGCCAGGATCCACAGCGACGAAGCGACAACATCCGCGGTGCTGCAGCGCAGCCTGCTTCCTACGCCGCCCCCTCGCCTGCCCGGAGTGGAGATCGCCTACCGGTATCACCCAGGAAGCCGCACCACGCAGGTCGGAGGGGACTGGCTGGACGTGATCCCCCTGCCGGGGCACCGAGTCGGACTCGTCATCGGTGACGTGGCGGGTCACGGCCTGCACGCGGCGGTCGTCATGGGGCAGCTACGCACGGCGGTCAGAACCCTCGCCACCTTGGACCTGCCCCCCGGACGGCTACTGGCCCAGCTCGACGCCTTCGCGCAGCGCCTGGGACACCCCCACCTGGCGACCTGCCTGTACTGCGTCTACGACCCGACGACCGGCCGCTCCGCCCTCGCCAGCGCCGGCCACCTGCCGCCGGTCCTTGTGGCGCCCGACGGCAGCAATGAACTGCTGACGGTCCCTGTCGGCGCTCCGATCGGAGTGGGCAGCACCACCTTCGACACGCTGGAACTGCTCACGGATCCCGGCAGCCTCCTGGTGCTGTGCACCGACGGCCTGGTGGAGACCCGCGGACAGGACATCGAGGAGGCACTCCGCGCGCTCGGCCGAAGACTCACCGCTCAGCGCACGCCGCTGGAGGACGCCTGTGAGGCACTGTTGCGGCTCCGGCATCCCGACGGCCACCACGACGACATCACCCTGCTCATGGCCCGCCTGGACGGCCTTCCATGAAACTCGCCGCGGACTTTGGTTGTCATCGCGTCCACTTGCCACCCTGATCCTGATCTCGAATGCACCCGGCTAGCGAGTCTGGGACCCGGCGGATGAAGGAACCCGGTGGATTGTGAAACGCCAACCCGTGTTGCGGTCAGCATGGTTCCGAAGAGGGTGGGCTTCCGCGCTCGCCGAGGAAAGAGCGATCCGCCGGCGACTCGCGGCGCGAGTTCGAGAACGCGGTGGTGAGAGGGAGACGGGAAGTGTGAGCGGAGTCGTCGCAGAGAACTGACTGTCTGTCAGTAAAGTCAGCATTGGGTCAGCATCAGTCCGGCCAAAGCTGGTTACGGCTGGCGAAACCTGCACTTCGAGGTGGAGTGGAACGGGTGGCGTGAAGGAGGTTTGCTCACGTGGTCTGAGCGAACCGGGCGGGGCGCGTTTCACCTCGCCCGGCTATGCGCGCGCCGGGCTGGAAAGTACCAGCTCAGCGGACCCGACCCCGCGGCTTCAGTGGCACCGGCGGCAGCTCCGGCGCAGGCAGTGGATCCCCGTCGTACCCCTTCACTTCCCCAAATCTCGCCCCGTTCATCCAGCCCTCACGAGCCCGTTCGATGTCGTCCTGCGTACGTCCGACAAAATTCCACCACATGATCAGCTCTTCCTCGAACGGCTCGCCTCCCAGCAGCATCAGCCCGGCGTCCGACTCGGCCCGCAGCGGCAGTTCGGTGCGCCCGCAGCCGAGGTAGAGCATCGAGCCCGGCAGTACGGGCACCCCGTCGACGTGCGCCTCTCCGGACATCGCCAGGACCCCGTACTCGAAGTCCGGTTCGAGGGGCAGCCGGACGTCGGCGCCACGGGTGAGCGCGAGGTCTGCGCCGACGATGGGCGAGTACGCCGTACCGGGCGAGGCCGAGCCGTCGAGCGCGCCCAGGATCACGGTCGCCGTGAGGCCGGGCCCCGTGACCGTGGGCAGCTCCGGGTGGTGCTCGAACGCGGGCTCGACGTTCCGGTGCACGTCCGGCAGCGCGACCCACAGTTGCGCGCCGTGCAGGAACCGGGCGTGCGGCCGCGGGCTCTCCTCGGAGTGGCTGATCGCCCGGCCGGACGTCATCAGCCCCAGTTCCCTCGGCCTGATGGTCTGCAGGCTGCCGGTCGAGTCGCGGTGCAGCACCTCGCCCTCGTGCAGCCAGCTCACCGTCTGCAGCCCCATGTGCGGATGCGGCGGGACCTGCATGCCGGGCTCGTCGGCGATGTCGTCCGGGCCGTAGTGGTCGACGAAGCACCAGGCGCCGATCATGCGGCGGCCCAGGTTGGGCAGCAGCCGCCGTACCTCGGTCGACTCGCCCAGCTGGACCTGGCGAGGACTCAGCAGCTCCCGGACGGGTTCGGCGACGACGAATCCCCGGCCGCCGCACACACTCGGCACCGCCTGACGGTCAAGATTGCTCATGCCGGACAACCTAGCCCCGGCGCGGCGCCACCGGCAGGCCAACGCCTCGGTACGGCCGACCGTTCAGCCCAGCGGCGAGCCGCGACCGGACGGCGACCTCAACGCGCCGTCAGTTTCCACAGATGGTCGGCGGTGCCGTTGTCGTCCCACTGGAGGACCTGGGCCCCGGACGAGGTGCTCATGCCGTTGACCCCGAGCAGCAGCCCGCTGTTGTAATTGGCGATCTTGTAGTAGCCGTCGCCGGACGGGATCATCTGCCAGAGGTGGTCGGCTGTGCCGTTGTCGCCCCAGATCAGGGCCGTGCCGCCGTCGGAGGTACTCATGTCCTTGATGCCGAGGAGCAGCCCGCTCGCCCTGTTGGTGATCTTGTAGAGGCCGGAGCCGGCGGAGGCCAGGGTCCAGGACTGGGTGCTGCTCGTGCCGGACGTGGCCTGCACGGCCGAGGTGCCCTGCGCCGTGCCCGCGCCCGCGGTGTCCAGGGCGAGCCCGCTGTTGCGGTTGGTGATCTGGTACGTCCCCGCGAGCGAGGCCGAGGTCCCGCTGGGCGTGATCACCAGGTGGTAGCCGTCGAACGCGTTCATCGCGACCGGCACGGTGATCGCGCCGCCGCTCACGGTGTAGTCGGTGTCGGAGACGGTCACCGGCCCGGACACCGCCGTCGTACGGCCCTTGGAGGGGGTGTACTCCAGCTTGACGTGCACCGTGCCGCCGAACGCCGACAGGGAGCCGAGCCCCTTGATCTGCACCGCGTTCGATCCGGCCCCGCCGCCGAAGACGACGCTGATCTGCCGTCCGTCACCCGTCAGGGAGGCCGCGCCGTCGATGCCGGTCTGTGCCGGGGGAGTGGTGACCAGCATGTTCCCGGACATGTCGCCGTACCACTTGTACAGCCAGTACGAGCCGTTCGGTGAGGCGCCGGTGTCGGTGAGCGTGTCGCCGAGGGTGCCGTAGTGGTTCCAGAAGGCCAGCTCGGCGTCGCGCACGCCCGCCCGCTCGAACTTGGCGACGTAGCCGATCAGCGAGCCCGGCACGCCGACCTCGCTCGGAGTGCCGTACTCCTCGATCGCGATCGGACGCGGGCTGAGGCCCAGGCTGCTCTCCAGCGCGCGGTACGCCGAGACGTGCGCGGCGATGTCCTTGCTGCCCTGCAGCTCGTGCCAGGCGATGACGTCGGGCACGGTGCCACTGGCCTTGGCGTCGGTGAGGAACGTGGTCATCCAGGACTGGTTCCACGCCGAGTGGCTCGGGCCCTGGATCGGGGTCGTGGTGTCCTTGGCGCGGACCTCCTGGTACGTGCGCGCCCAACCGGCGTCGAAGGCGCCCGCGTTGGCGGTGTCCCAGGTCCAGTCCGGCTCGTTCCACAGCTCGTAGGCGGCGATGTTGGTGGCGCCGGAGGACCGCACGGAGGCTACCTGCTGGTCGACGGCCGACAGCCAGTCGCTCCAGCTCACCCACTTGTACGGGAAGTCCGGGTACCAGTCCGGCATGCGGACGACCACCTTGGCGCCCGCGCGGGCCGCCTTGGCGGCCACCACGAGTGCGTCACCAGCGGGCTTGGGCTCGCCGTTGGGCAGCTGGGAGCCGCCCGGGGCCATCTGCACGAAGGTGTTCGGCTTGAGCGGGGTGACCAGGCTGTCGGCGGGGGTGCTCGCGTCGGCGAGGCCGTAGAGGCTGCCGGTCGCCACATGGGTGACGGGGCGCAGGGTCTGGTCGGCGTTCACGACCAGGGTGGTGGAGGCGGTGGGGGCCGCCTGGGCGGGGACGGCGGCGGTGACCAGCGCGGCCGCGGTGAGGGCGGCGGCGCCGAGGGCGGCCGTCAGGCGTACGGGGAGGGGTGGACTTGTGCGGCTCATGACAAATTTCTCCTCACTGGGGAACTGGGGGGAATCGGGGGAGGGGACGGTGGGGGTGATCAGTCCTTCACGGCACCCGCGGTCACGCCCGCGGCCACGTAGCGCTGTGCGAGGACCAGCAGAACGGCTGCGGGGATCGACGCGACGACGGCGGTGGCCATGATCGCGTTCCATTCCTGGTTGTTGTTGCCGATGTAGCGGTAGATGCCGAGGGTGATCGGCTTCCAGTTGCCGCCGCCGTCGAGGGTGTTGGCGAAGACGAAGTCGGACCAGGCCCACAGGAAGGTGAACAGCGAGACAGTGACGACGGCGTTACGGCTGACCGGCAGCACGACCGACCAGAAGGTGCGGAAGGCTCCGGCGCCGTCGATGCGGGACGCGGCGATGAGCTCGCCGGGGATGCCCGACATGAACGCCGCGCAGATCATGACGCCGAAGGGCACGGCGATGGTGGAGTCCGCGATGATCAGCCCCCACCAGGAGTTGAGCAGACCGAGGTCCAGGAAGATGCCGTAGAAGCCCATCGCCATGACGATCCCGGGGATCATCTGCGCCATCAGCAGCGCCAGGCCCAGCGCGCCGCCGCCGCGTGGGCGGAGTTTCGCCAGGGAGTAACCGGCGGGGGCGGCCAGGAGGAGGGTGAGGGCGACCGTGCCCAGGCCGATGAGCAGGCTCGTGCCGAGGTAGGGCAACTGGTCGTCCAGGACGGCCCGGTAGCCCTCGAAGGTGGGGTGCAGCGGGAGCAGGTCGGGCGGGTACTTGCGCATGTCCCGCTGCGGGGTGAGGGACACGTTCAGCATCCAGTACACCGGGAACAGCATCAGCGCGGTGAGCAGAAGCCCGATCAGGGTGTACAGGGAGTTCACGGTGTTCGGGGTGTGCCGGTGCGACTTCACGCCTCCTGCCTCCTCTGGACGCGGATGTACAGCAGCCCGAAGACGAGCGCGATGAGGATGAGGATGTTGCCGACCGCGGCCCCGGGGCCGAACTTGGGCAGCAGGGTGCCGAAGCCGAGCTGGTAGGACCAGGTGGCCAGGGTGGACGACGCGTCGCCGGGGCCGCCCTTGGTCATGATCCAGATCAGGTCGAACACCTTGAGGGTGTAGACGAGCCCGAGCAGCAGGGTGATCGCGGACACCGGGCGCAGCAGCGGGAAGGTGATCCGGCGGAACTGCTGCCAGCCGCCCGCACCGTCGAGCGCCGCCGCCTCGTACAGCTCGCCCGGGATGTTCTGCAGCCCGCTGTGCAGGATGACCAGGTTGAACGGGATGCCGATCCAGATGTTGGCGACGATCACCGAGGTCAGCGCCCAGTCCGGCGAGGTCAGCCAGCCGACCGGGTCCACGCCCAAGAAGTGCAGGAAGTAGTTCACCACTCCCGACTCGCTGTTGAACATCCACGACCACGTCGACGCCGAGACGATCAGCGGCAGCAGCCACGGGACGAGGAACAGCGCCCTCAGCACGGTGGAGAGCCTGAAGTGCCGGTTGAAGAAGACCGCGAGCGCGAGCCCGATGACGTACTGGAAGGCGATCGACACGAAGGTGAAGGCCATCGTGTGCCGCATCGCCGGGCCGAACGTCGGATCGTCCAGCACCTTCCGGAAGTTGTCCCAGCCGGAGAACGGCGCGTCGCCCGCCACGAAGGACCGGACGGTGTAGTCGCGCAGACTCAGGTCGAGGTTGCGGTAGAGCGGATATACGTAGAACGCGGTGAGGTAGGCGAGAAGGGGTGTCACGAAGGCGAGGGCGGTGAGGCGGCTCCTGCGCCGGTGCCGGCGGCGCAGGGACAGTGCGTCGGCGCCGCTCGCTCCCGCGGTGGCCGGTGCTCGCCGCGAACGGTCGACCCGGGCGATGGTCATGCCGCTACTGGCCCTTCTGCGCGCTCGACTGTGCCGTGGCCAGCGCGTCCTGCGGGCTCTTGCCGCCCGACAGCGCCGCCTGGACCGCGGTCCACATGGGCTGGGAGATGGCCGGGTACTTGGTGCCCAGACCGCCGCTGGTCCGGCCGCGAGCCGCGGCCACCGCGTCCACCCACGGCTTGAGCTTCGGGTTCCGCTTCACCTGCTCGGCCTGGACGGCGCTCGTCGGCGCGACGTACATCAGTGTCGTGTCGGTGGGCAGCAGATTCGCGTCGCTGGTCAGACACGTGACGATCTTCTTGCTGACCTCGTAGCGTCCGGAGTCCTTCTGGACGGGGACGGTCACGAACTCGCCGCCCGTCGGCACGGGCGCCGAACCACCGTGCCGCCCGGGGATGTTGATGATGCCGTAGGCGAAGCCCGCCTTGTCGGCGTTGCCGAGCTGCCAGGTGCCGTTCTCGCTGAACGCGTACTCCCCGGTGGCGAACTCCTGCCAGCTGGTCGTCTGCGTGTTCTGCAGCACGTCCTTGGGCGCATACCCCTCGTCGACCCACTGCTTCCACAGCGCCAGCGCGGCGACCCCCTTCGCGGAGTTCAGCTCGATGAGGTCGCCGTCCGCGCCCCAGAACCAGGGCAGGAACTGGAAGCTGCCCTCCTCCGTGTTGATCGCGGAGAAGGTGATGCCCTTTTTCCCAGCCGCCCTGACCTTCTTCAGCGCCGCCGTCAGCGACGTCCAGTCCTTGACCGAGGCGGGGTCGACGCCCGCGGCGGCCAGGATCTTCTTGTTGTAGTAGAGGGCGAGGGTGTTGGCGCCGATGGGCACGCCGTAGGCCGCGTTGCCGATGGTGCCGGCGCCGATGATGTTCTTCTGGATCGACGAGGCGTCGAGGCCGAGGTCGCTCGTCTTGTTGAGGATCCCCGCCTCCACCAGTGTGGAGACGACGGGGTTGTCCACGAGCATCACGTCGGGCGCGTTGCCCTGCTGGGCGGCGAGCAGCGCCTTGTTGCCCAGGTCCGTGGTGTCGTACGAGGTCCGCTTGAGCTTCACCCCGGCCCGGGTGCCGCACGCGCTGACGAGTCTGCCCCAGGCGGAGGTGGCGTCGAACTGGGGGTACGGGTCCCAGAAGGTGTACGTCCCCCCGGACGGGGAGGACGACCCCGAGGAGTTGGAGGCGCCACCGCAGGCGGTGAGGGAGGCGAGCGTGCCGACGGCGGCGAGCGCGGCGAAGAGCGTACGGCGGGTGGGTATCACGGGGTGACCTCGCTGTCGTGGGGCGGGGTGTGGGGCGCGGAGTGTGGGGTGTGGGATGCGGGGTGTCAGGAGGTGGGGAGCCAGACGCGCATGCTGCCGTCCTCGCGGTTGGCCCAGGCGTGGTACGGGACGGCGGTCAACTCGACGGGCTCGCCGTCCGGTTCGGGATGTGTTCCGTCCACCTCGGCGTACGGCCACCACCCCCGGTCGGGGATGCTGCGGCGCCGGCCGGCGGCCACCACGGTGGTGATGCCGCCGAGCAGGTCCGGGCGGTGCTTCACGGCCAGCGGACGGGTGGGGTCCAGGACGATGTCGTCCAGACCGCCGCCGGGGTGGTCGACCTGCTCCAGGCAGTGGACGAGCGGCCCGCGTTCGATCGCCACGCAGCCGCGTACGGCGTCCACCCGGGGGTCGGCCGCGGTCAGCCGTGGCTCCAGGCCGAGTTCGAGGACGATCTGGTCGCCGGGCGCCCAGGTGCGCTCCAGGCGCAGCCAGCCGTCGGAAAGGGGCGCATCGGTCCGGTCGTACGTCCGTGTGCCGCACCGCACGCGGAACTCCCGTGCCCACTGCGGGATGCGCAGGGACAGCGTCCAGGGGCGGTCGGCCGGGGTCTCCTCGACCGTGAGGGCGACGGTGCCGTGCCACGGGTAGTCGGTCTCGGCGCGCACGGTGACCGGGCCGGCGGCGTAGCGACCGGTGACGTACTGGTGGATCTGCAGACCCCGGTCGTCTCCGGAGGCCAGGTAGTGCTCCAGGCTCGCCAGCAGGCGCATCGCGTTGGGCGGGCAGCAGGCGCAGCGGAACCAGCGGGTGCGGCGGGCCGACTGGTCGCCGCCGGAGTCGGTGTGTCCGTCGCGGACCTGGAGCGGGTTGACGTACAGCCAGCGCTCGCCGTCCAGGGAGACACCCGCCAGGAAGCCGTTGTAGAGGGTGCGTTCGATCAGGTCGGAGTAGCGGGCCTCGCCGGTGAGCAGGGCCAGGCGCCAGCTCCACTGGACGGAGGCGATGGCGGCGCAGGTCTCGCAGTAGGCGCGCTCGTTGGGCAGTTCGTACGGGTCGCCGAAGTCCTCCTGGTCGTGGTGGGCGCCGAGGCCGCCGGTCAGGTGGGTCTTGGCGGTGGTCATCGAGTGCCACAACCGCTCGCCCGCTGCTCGCAGTTCGGCGTCCCCGGTCTCCGCCGCCAGGTCGGCCGCGGCCGCCAGCAGGTACAACTGCCGTACGGCGTGGCCCTCGACGTCGGTCGCCTCGCGCAGCGGCACGCGGTCCTGGCAGTAGGCCTCACCGCCGAGCAGCCCATGGCCGTGCCGGTCGACGAAGTAGCCGGCCAGGTCCAGGTAGCGGCGCTCCCCGGTCTCCCGGTACAGCTCGACCAGGGCGGTCTCCACCTCGGGGTGGCCGTCGATGCCGTCGATCGGGCGGCCGCTCGCGGGGAGGCCGAAGACCGAGTCGATGTGATCGGCGAACCCGCGGGCCACGTCCAGGAGTTCGGCGCGTCCGGTGGCCCGATGGTGGGCCACGGCCGCCTGGATCAGGTGGCCCGCGCAGTACAGCTCGTGGCCCCAGCGCAGGTCCCGGTAGCGTTCGCCGCCCTTGACCAGTTGGAACCAGGTGTTGAGATAGCCGTCGGCCTGCTGGGCGGCGGCGACCAGGGAGACGATGCGGTCCACCTCGGTGGCCAGTGACTCGTCGGCGTCCTGGCCGAGCTGCCAGGCGGCCGCCTCCAGCCACTTGTAGACGTCCGTGTCCACGAACGGATACGCGCCCCGGAACCCGCCCTCCGCCGCGCCCGCCGCCAGCCGCAGGTTGTGCAGGTTGCCGGCGGACTCCAGCAGGCCCGGTCCCTGGGGGATGGAGACGCGGGCGTTGGTCGCGCGGCGGGCGTGCCAGAAGCCCGCGTCGATGCCGGCGGCCGCGGGGCGCAGCGCGGCGTGGGTGTCCGGGCCGAGCCGGACCGGGCCGGTGGGGGAGGGCAGGGCGGAGCGTGTGCGGGGCATGGCTCTCCGGGTGGGTGGCGTGACGGCGTTCGGAGTGTTCATTGTTCGCAATGTCGAACGTTGTCCGGGGAAAGGGTCACAGTCAGTCGCGGAGCAGTTTTGAGCAACCGTTTTCTCGCCGAGAAGTACAGGGGAGCGGGGCGGGTCGGTCAAGACGTGCTGCAAGAAGTTTTTCAACTTGCCCGACCTTCTGGCACTTCCGCCGGACGGCTGCCACGATGTGAGCCGTCGTCATCACCCAGGAAAAGGCTTGCCCGTGACCTCCGCTCCAGGCTCTCCCCCCACCGGCCGGGCCAGGCTCGCCGACGTCGCCGCGCTGGCGGGCGTCAGTGTGGGCACGGCGTCGAAGGCGCTGAACGGCGGCGGCCGGATGCGTCCCGAGACCCGGCAACGGGTGCTGGACGCGGTGGAAGCGCTCGGATTCCGGCCCAACCAGCATGCCCAGAGCCTGCACAGCGGCCGCAGCTGGACGGTCGGCCTGATGACGACGGACGGGATCGGCCGGTTCAGCACCCCGGTGCTCCTCGGCGCCGAGGACGCGCTCGGTGCCGGGAAGATCTCGGTCCTGCTGTGCGACACCCGCGGCGACGCGATCCGTGAGCAGCATCATCTGCGCAACCTCACCGACCGCCGGGTGGACGGCATCATCGTCGCCGGCCGCCGTACGGACCCCCGGCCGCCGCTGACCGGCATCGACCCGTCGATCCCCGTCGTCTACGCGCTCTCCCCGTCCACCGACCCCGCCGACACCTCCGTCGTCACCGACGACCGCGGCGGCGCCCACCTGGCCGTCGAGCACCTGCTGGCCACCGGCCGCACCCGTATCGCCCACGTCACCGGCCCGGAGCACCACCAGGCGGCCCGCGACCGCGCCCGGCACGCCATCGAGCACCTGCGGGGCGCGGGACTGGAACTCGTCACGGGCCGGGTGCACTTCGGGGAGTGGAGCGAGGCGTGGGGCCGGCGCGCCGCCGACGCGGTGCGGCGTACGGCGCCGGACACGGACGCCTTCTTCTGCGGCAACGACCAGATCGCCCGGGGTGTGGCCGACGCGCTGCGCGAACGGGGCAGGAGCGTCCCCGGTGACGTCGCCGTCGTCGGCTACGACAACTGGGACACCATGGCGCTCGCCTGTCGGCCACCGCTCACCACGATCGACATGAACCTGGCCGAGATCGGCAGGATCGCCGCCCTGCGCCTGCTCCACGCCATCGACACCGAGCCCGAGCCGGGCGTGCACACGGTGCCGTGCCGGCTGGTCGTGCGCGAGTCCAGCTGAGCCGGCCCGGTCTGACCTTCTTCTGACCTCCTTGCGCATTCAACGTCTTCATATCCGCACGCCGAAGCCCTGGCCCGGCGCGGCCGGGCAATGGTTTCTGAGATACGCTTGAAAAAGGTACGCGCGCCCGCCGGAACCTTATCGAGCGTTCGATCCGAGCGGTCACAAGTGACTGCCCCGCTGTTCGGCGCGCGCACCGATACTGATGCCAATATTTCGGACCGTACATGCGCAGCCCCATCTGGTCGATCCAGTTCGGCTGGCGTTTTCAGTTCGGCAGGCGTTTTCATGGACCTCAACACCATCACCGAAGTCGTCCGGCGACCGAGCGAGCGGCCAGGCGCGGACTGGCGCGAAGGCGACGCCTGGCTCGCAGGCGGAACGTGGCTGTTCTCCGTCGAGCAGCCGGACCTGCGCCGCCTGATCGATCTGACAGCCCTGCGCTGGGAACCCCTCGTCCCGAGCAGCACGGGCCTCGAAATCGGTGCCACATGCACCATCCGTGACCTGTATTCCTGCCCGCTGCCACGTGACTGGCTCGCCGGTTCCCTGATCGCGAAAAGCTGCGAGGCGTTCCTGGCCTCGTTCAAGGTCTGGAATTCGGCGACCGTCGGCGGAAATATCTGCATGTCTCTGCCGGCCGGCCCGATGATCACCCTGACCGTCGCACTCGAGGCCAAATACGTACTGTGGGGTCCGGGCAGGTCCGCGCGCGTCGTCGATGCCCTCGACTTCGTTACCGGCGACCACCGGAACATTCTCGCTCCCGGGGAAATCCTGCGGAGTGTCGACATTCCGGTGCGCGCCTTGCGGAAACGCGCCGCGCACCGCCGTTTCACACTGACCCGTCTCGGCCGTTCGACGGTGTTCCTCATCGGCACCCAGACGCCGGGAACGAGCGATCTGCTGCTCACCGTCACGGCCGGCACCACACGCCCGGTGCGCCTCGCCTTCGACACCATGCCCGATGCCCGGACCCTGCGGCAGAGCATCGACGACATCCCCGCCGACATCTGGTTCGCCGACCCCAACGGGACCCCTGACCACCGGTGCCACCTGACGAAGCACTTCGCCGAAGAGATCCGTCGCGAACTCATGGCTGGGAGCCCGGCATGACCTACATCGTCAATGGACAGTCCTTCGACGAGACACCACGCCCCGGCCAGTGCCTGCGCACCTTTCTGCGCTCGCTCGGCCACTTCGGCGTCAAGAAGGGCTGCGACGCGGGCGATTGCGGCGCATGCACGGTGTGGCTGGACGGCGATCCGGTGCACAGCTGCATCACCCCCGCGTTCCGCGCGGACGGCCACGAGGTGACCACGATCGAGGGCCTCGGATCACCCGGCGACCTGCACCCGATGCAGCGCCGGTTCCGTGACGCCCCGGGGTTCCAGTGCGGCTTCTGCACCGCGGGGATGATCATGACGGCGGCAACGCTCACCGAGGCCCAGAAACAGGACCTGCCAAGGGCGTTGAAGGGAAACCTGTGCCGCTGCACGGGCTATCGCGGGATCGAGGATGCCGTGCGGGGCGTCGCCGGTATCGAGACGGCCGCGCCGGGAAAGGCCGTCGGGACGAGCGTCGGCGCGCCGGCGGCCGATGACGTGGTGACCGGCCGCGCCGAGTTCACGATGGACACCCACATCGAGGGCATGCTTCACCTCAAGGTGCTGCACTCACCCCACGCGCACGCCCGCGTCGTCTCGATCGACAAGACCGCCGCACTCGCGGTGCCCGGTGTGCATCGGGTCTACACCTGGGAAGACGTGCCGCGCAGGCGTTTCACCACGGCGATTCACACCGACCACCTGGTGGATCCGGACGACACCTTCATCCTCGACAACACGGTCCGCTTCGTCGGCCAGCGCGTCGCCGCGGTCCTGGCCGACACGGCCGGCGCGGCGGAAGAAGGCTGCCGACGCGTCGCCGTCGAGTACGAGCCGCTGCCGGCGGTGTTCGACCCCGAAGAGGCCATGGCCGAAGGGGCGCCACAACTGCACGGCACACACGATCCGTTCATCCGTGACCCCGTCCGCAACGTCCTGATCGAGCTCCATGCGCACATCGGGGACGTCGAGGCGGGGTTCGCCCAGGCCGACGTCATCCACGAAGGCACCTACCACTCGCCGCGGGTGCAGCATGCGCATCTCGAGACCCACGGCTCGATCGCCTGGATGCAGGACGGCCGGCTGAACGTCCGAACCAGCTCGCAGTCGCCGTCGATCGCGAAGGTCAAACTCGCCCATCTGTTCGCGCTGCGCCCGGACCAACTCCGCGTGTTCTGCAAGCGCGTCGGCGGCGGTTTCGGTGGCAAACAGGAAGTGATCACGGAGGACCTGGTCGCGCTCGCCACCCTGGGCACCGGGCGGCCCGTGTGCTTCGAGTACACCCGGGAGGAGGAGTTCACCACCGCCTCGCCACGGCATCCGATGACGTTGACGGTCAGGCTCGGGGCGAAGGCGGACGGCACGCTCACGGCGTTCCAGGTCCGCAATGTGTCGAACACCGGCGCCTACGGCAACCACGGCGGCGAAACACTGTACGCGGGTGGCGCGGCCGTCATGATCTACCGCTGCCCGAACAAGAAGTACGACGCGTACTCCGTCTACACGAACACCGTTCCCAGCGGGGCGCTGCGCGGTTACGGGATGACGCAGCCGGCGTTCGCCGTGGAATCGGCGATGGACGAACTGGCCCGCGCCCTGCACATCGATCCGCTCGAACTGCGGCGACGCAATGTCGTGCGACCGGGTGAGCCACTCGTCGCCCTGCACGACGGCCCCGACGACGTGTTCTTCACCGAGGACGCGATCGCGAAGTGCATCGATCTGGTGGGGGACGCGCTGGCTCGTACGGCCCATCAGCCGGCACCCGGCCCCGGGTGGCTCGTCGGGGTGGGCGTCGCGAGTTCGCTGCACGAGACGGCGCCCCCGACCGAACACATCTCGGAGGCCTGGGTCACCCTCGGCGACGACCTCGTCTACGAACTGGCCGTCGGAACGGTCGAGTTCGGCGAGGGGACGTCGACCGCCCATGTCCAGATCGCGGCCAACCAGCTGGGCACGACGCCGTCGCGGATCCGCCTGGTGCAGTCCGACACCGACCGCACGGGATTCGACACCGGAGCGTTCGCGAGCGCGGGACTCTTCGTGTCCGGCAACGCGGTACTCCGCGCGGCCAACGCCGTGCGCGACCGCATCCTGGAGTTCGCCGCCGCGCACACGGGCGTCCATCTCGTGATGTGCTCGATGGACGACGACGGCGTCGTCTGCGGCGACCGGCGTGTGTCCCTGGCCGAGCTCGTCGCACTTGCCCGAGCGCGCGGAATCCGCTTCACCGCCGCCCGCAAGGCGTACGGCTCCCCGCGCAGCGTCACCTCCAACGCGCACGGTTTCCGCATCGCCGTTCATCCGGCGACGGGCGAGATCCGCATCCTTTACAGCGTCCAGGCGGCCGACGCCGGCGAAGTCATCAACCCCGCGCAGGTCCGGGGGCAGGTGGAAGGTGGTGTCGCCCAGGGAATCGGCTTCGTGCTGACCGAGAACCACCATGTCGACGACGACGGTGTCATGGTCAATCCGAACTTCCGCAACTACCGTATTCCCACCTACGCCGACGTTCCTCGTACCGAGGTACTCCTGGTGGAATCGACGGACTCCGTCGGGCCCATGCGGTCGAAGGGTATGGCGGAATGCTGCATCAACCCGGTGGCTCCGGCGCTGGCGAACGCCCTCCACGACGCCACGGGCGTCCGCTACCGAGCGCTCCCCCTGACGCCGGAACGTATCTACAGTCGGCTCGGCCAGATCCAGTCGGTTCCGATGGCCTGAGCAATGAACACCGGAAAGACTGAAAAGACCGGAAAAGGCGAGGATGCCGCCGCTACGGCCGTCATCGGTCAGAAGGTTCTGCCGGGGCTGGAGCGCGAGTTCAAGACGTGGCAGGAGGGCGTCAACTCGGCCGCCGCCGACTACGCCGGGTATCTCGGTGCCGAGATCTCCCCGCCGACCGCCCTGCAATCCGAATGGGTCATCGTGTACCGGTTCGACTCGATACCCCATCTGCAGACGTGGATCAACAGCGCGACCAGGCAGCGCCATCTCGATGTCGGCAGCAAGTACTTCGACGGCCCCGCCACGCAGCAGGTGCTCGGGGGCGGCACGCGGACGGTGGATCCGCTGGTGACCGTTGTCGTCACCCACCGTGTCCATCCGGACCACGTCGGCGGCTTTCTCGACTGGCAGCGCCACATGACCGAGGAGGAGAGCAAGTTCGAGGGGTTCTGCGGAACCGAGCTCTTCCGCCCGATCGAGGGACTTCAGGACGAATGGACCACGCTGTACCGGTACGACAGCGCGGAACACCTGGATGCCTGGCTGACGTCGAAAAAGCGGCAGGAGGTTCTCGCCGAGGGCGAGAGGTTCAACGACTTCAGGATGCGCACGATCGACAACTCGTTCGGGAGCTGGTTCGCGTTCGAGGAGAACGGCAAGGAGACGCCGCCGCCCTCGGAGACCAAGACGTCCGTCGCGGTCTGGGTCGGTCTGTACCCCACTGTGGTGCTGCTGACCCTCGCTTTCAAGCCGCTGGGGCTGCCGCTCTGGCTCGGCCTGCTGCTGAGCAATCTCGTGTCGAGCTTCGTCATGAGCTTCGTCACGATGCCCTATTACGTGAACCCGCTGCTCAAGCGGTGGCTGCGGCCGCCACCGGATGAGCCGGCGGCGAAGACCAACGGCATCGGCCTGGGCATCGTGGCCGTGGTGATGGCGTTCTGGGCCGTCGTCTTCTACGTCGTCACGACCGGGATCTGGACGCTGCGCTGAAACCGGTCACTCGGGCGGCCGGTGCGGTCGAAGAGCCCCGGCACAGGAGGTGACATAGGCAACCAGTGGGGATCCCGTCATCGGGCATTGGGATTTCTATGGGACGCGGAGCATACTCGGACGGGTGGACAGCTCATCCCTCGACCTGAACCTGCTGCGTACCTTCCTGGCCGTGTACCGGTCGGGCTCCTTCACGGGCGCCGGGCAGCTGCTGGGGCTGTCCCAGCCGACGGTGACGACCCAGATGCGCACGCTGGAGCGGCAGGCCGGACGCGAGCTGTTCGAGCGGCTGCCGCGGGGTGTCGCGCCGACGGCCGTCGCCGACGAGCTGGCGGCGCGGGTCGCCGCACCGCTCGACGAACTCGCGGCCGTGGCGGGCCCGCACCCGTTGCCGGGCGGCCGGGCCGAGCCGGTCCACCTGGCCGGCCCCGCCGAGTTCCTGTGCACCAGCGCGCTGCCCGCCCTGGCACCGCTGGTGGCGGAGGGCGTACGGCTGCGCGTGGCGACGGGGCTGACCGAACCGCTGCTGGACGAACTGCGGGCGGGCCGTCACGATCTGGTGGTCGCCACGGCCCGCCCGCGCGGCCGCACGCTGAGCGCGGTCCCGCTCGGTGACGAGGAGTTCGTGCTGGTCGCCGCCCCCGTGTGGGCCGAGCGGCTGAGGGAACCGCTGGCTGTCGAGGGCCCCGTCGTGCTGCACTCCGCGCCACTGGTCACGTACGCCGAGGACCTCCCGATCGCCCGCCGCTACTGGCGCCACGTCTTCGGCCGGCGACTCTCCTGCCCCGCCGCGGTGACCGTGCCCGACCTGCGCGGGGTCCTGGCGGCGGTGACCGCCGGCGCGGGCTTCACCGTGCTGCCCCGCTACCTCTGCGCCGACCAGCTGGCCTCCGGCGCCCTCGTGCCGCTCCACGAGCCCGAGGACCCGCCGATCAACACGGCCTTCCTGGTCCAGCGCCCCGGCCGTCCCGAGAACCCCGACGTGGCCCGCGTCCGCGACTGCTTGCTGCACACCGCGCGTTCCTGGTAGAGGCGACCGTGTTCGCCCGCCCGCCCGGTCAGCCGGCGGTGCTGCCCCGGATCCACTCCGGTGCCGTCACCGACCAGATCTCCTCGTCGTGCCGCTTCCCCCGATAGAGGTAACTCTCGCGCAGCACACCGTCCTTGCTCATCCCGAGCCGACGGGCCACGGCGATGCTGGGCTCGTTCTCCGGGCAGACCCACCACTCGACACGGTGGATGCCGCGCTCCCGGACCGCCCAGTCGATGAGCACGCGCGCGGAACGGGTCACCAGACCCCGGCCGACCGCCGCCGGCTCCAGCCAGCAGCCCGCCTCGGCGATGCCCTGGCCGAGGTCCAGCCGGCGCAGGACGACCGCGCCGACCAGCCCGCCGTCCACCCGGATCCCGCGGATCCGGCCCGTGTCGGCCGCGGCCCTCTGCGCGTACGACTGCAGGAACGCCCGGCTCGACTCCAGGTCGGTGACGACGTCCGGCAGCCCGTTGAACCGCCCGATGAACTCGCGGCCCCGGTCCACATGGGCCAGGAACTCCCCGGCCTGCCATGGTTCGAGGGGGCCCAGCTCGGCGCTGTCGTCGCCCAGGGATATCGCGTGCATCGTCACCTTCGTCGTACGGGGTTCGGAACTGCTGCCGCTCAACCGAACTCAAGTGTGCTGTAGCGAGTATGAGTGATGACCGTCTGCTGGTGCCGATGCGCGTGCACAGGATTTTCACGGGAGCGAACGGGAGTTTGTGTTCCGAATGCGTGACCTTTGCGGGCGGGGCTGGTTGGTTGCCGTGACGGGATCTTTGGCGCCGGTTGGGGGTGTGGGGTGGGCGGGCTGCGGGAGGTGGCGGACCCGTTCGTGGTGCCCGCACCGGTGGGGTGGCGGTCCGGGCCCGGCTGCGGGTGTCGCAGACGGATGCGGCGGTGCTCGGTGAGGTCGGCGCGTTTCTCGGTTCGCTGGCCGCCGGTGATCTCGCGCAGCGGTCCCGTCAGGGACTGGCCCACGACGCGGCCTCGTGGGCGGCACGGAAGAGGGGACTGACCCCAGGCTCCTCGGCGCGGTGGGCGGGCAGTATCACCAAGGCCACACACGACCAGTGGGCGCTGGCCCGGCGCGGTCAGGCGGCCGAGATGGTTTGGCTGCGCGGGCAGATCGCAAGGGTCGAGGCGCGGCTGGCCCGGCCGCTGGGCGCCAAGGCCGACAAGCGGGCGGGGCTGCCGCGTGGTTATGGCTCGCGGGCGGAGTGGCATGCCAAGTCCCGCCGCCTGCACGCCCTCAAAAACCGGCTGGCGGGGCTGGAGGAGGACTGGGCGGCGGGCCGGGTGCACGTGGTGCGCGGCGGCAAACAGCTCGCGCGGCTTCGCCACCACCTGGACGAGGCCCGGCTCACCGGGCAGGCCTGGCGGGAGCGGTGGCGGGCGGCACGGATGTTCCTGGCCGCCGACGGAGAGTCCGGCAAACGCTTCGGCAACGAGCCCATCCGCATCACCGACACCGGACAGGTCTCCATCAAACTCCCCGCCGCGCTCGCCCGCCTGGCCAACGCCCCGCACGGCCGGTATGTGCTGGAGGCGACCGCGGAGTTCCAGCACCGGGGCGAGGAGTGGGCGGACCGGATCACCGCCAATCGGGCGGTCGCCTATCGCATCCACCACGACACCGAGCGCGGCCGCTGGTACGTCACCGCATCCTGGCAGGGCGCCCCCGTTCCGGTGCTGCCGCTCAAGGCGGCCCTGGCCCGGGGTGTGGTCGCGGTGGACATGAACGACGATCACCTGGCCGCCTGGCAGCTGGACATCCACGGCAATCCTGTCGGCGAGCCCCGGCGCTTCTTCTACGACCTGTCCGGCACCACCCGGCACCGGGACGCCCAGATCCGCCACGCACTGACCCGGCTGCTGCACCACACCCGCCGATGCGGGGCCGCGGCGGTAGCGATCGAGGACCTCGACTTCACCGACGGCAGGACACGCGAACACTTCGGGCGCAACAAGCGTTTCCGCCGTCTGATCTCCCGCTTCCCCACCGCCAAGCTGAAGGCCCGGCTGACGGCGATGGCCGCGGAACAGGACCTTGCGCTCGTCGCGGTCGACCCGGCCTACACCTCCCGGTGGGGCGCCCAGCACTGGCAGCAGCCCCTCACCACCACGACCCGACAGACCACGCGCCACGACGCTGCGGCCGTGGCCATCGGACGACGCGCCCTCGGGCACCCGATCCGGCGTCGGACGGCACCGCCCCGTACCCACCAGAGCGATGGAAACGGGCATCGGACCGCCCAGGCCCGACCAGGTACCCCGGGGCGCGAGGGACCCCGCCCCCGCATTCCCGGACCACGCACCAGATGCGTGCCGCCCGGCAGTGGAGCGAAAGCGGGCGACCAGCGTGCCCAACACCGTTCGGGACACGCGGCTGAGCAGCAGTCCTGGCACCAGGACTCACTCCCGCTCAGTCTCTAGGAACGGTGGGACATCTGGTAGGCCAGCCTACGGTCGGCGCCCTCGCCGATGCCCGTGAGGTACTCGTCCAGCAGCATGAACTCCTCCCAGACGGGGCGCCCTTCGGCCCGGGCGAGCCGGTTCACGACCAGGTCCTCCAGGTCGGGGACGCGCTTGTTCTTCCAGACCTTGTCGGCGAGGCTCACCAGCAGGTCCTCCAGGCCGGCTCCCGGTGTGCCCCAGGACGCGTGCGTACCGGCGAACCGGGCCAGCCGGGCCTCCACGCCGTGGGCCAGCAGGAGTTCGCGTCCGGCCTCCTCGTGCCGCGAACCGGGACCGGAGAGCTCGTCGGGATGCAGCGTCTTGCCGACATCATGCGTGGCGGCCCCGAAGAGCACCGCCTCCCGGTCGAAGTCCAGCGCCGGGCAGCGCTCTTCGACCCAGTCGACGAGCCGCGCCGCGACATCGTGCACCGCCCGGAGGTGGGCGACCAGCCGGGGCGGGGCATCAAGTCGCTGAAGCAGCTCGGCGGCCCTTCGCGGAAGCGGTCTCAGGGGCGGGTCCTCGATCTCGTCCACAGCGATCGAAAAAGCATTCGTGAGGGGCACCGTGCCAGAGTAGTCTCCGGCGCGACTCGGACACCGACGGCTTGCGGAGGGCATTCATGCCTGCGGTACACACGGCGTTACTCCTCGGGACGGGCCTCTTCTGGACCGTCGCCTACGTGCTGCTGATCCGTACCGGGGTGCGGGAGCGGACGTTCGGGATGCCGGTCGTCGCGTTCGCCACCAACTTCAGCTGGGAGTTCATGTTCGCCTTCGTGCGGCCGCCGTCCGGTCTCGGGCACGTCATCAACATCGTGTGGTTCTTCTTCGACGTGGCCATCGGCTACACGATCGTCCGCTTCGGCCGGGCCGAGTTCCCCTACCTGCCCGACCGGTTGTTCCTGCCCGCGCTGGCCGCACTGCTGCTCCTCGCCTATCCGGGCATGAACTACGCCTCGGAGCGGTTCGACGAGGGCGCCGGCGCCCTCACCGCGTTCGGCAGCAACCTGGCCATGTCCGGGATGTTCCTGGCGATGCTGGCCGCCCGCCGGGGGACACGCGGCCAGTCACTCGGCATCGCGGTGACCAAACTCCTCGGAACGGCCTGCGCCTCGCTGACGATGCTCACCGACCCCGACGGGGATCCGCGCTACGACAACGCCCTGATGTACTACCTCTACATCGGCTGCCTCGTCGTCGATCTCGCCTACGTGTACGCGGTGTTCGCCGTAGGCCGCGCCGCGGGCGCCGCCCGCTCCGGCGAGCCGGCCGCTTGGAATGCCGTCCCGAGCTGACCGGCACCGCCGCCGCGGTCGCCGGTCTTCCTCAGGACGTCACCAGCTGCCACTGCTGTGAGGCCGAGTCGCTCGGCGCCCGCTGCACCACCGCCGCGCCGTCGCCCGTGCCGTCGACGTCCAGGGCCTTGCCGCTGTTGCGGTTGACGAGGCGCTGGTGGCCGCCGCCCGCCGACTGGAGCGTCCACTGCTGGGTGGGGGTGCCGTTGTGCTCCCACTGGTTCAGGGCCGTGCCGTCCGCGGTGGAGGAACGCGGCACTTCCAGCACCTTGCCGCTGTTGAGGCTGGTCAGCTTGGTGTAGCCGCCCGAAGTCGTGGCGATCCACCGCTGGTTGGCACCGGAGTGCGGGGACCACGCGATCACCGCGGCGCCGTTCGAGGTCGCCGCCCCGCTCACGTCGATGGCCCGTCCCGTCGCCCGGTTCAGCAGATGGAAGGTGCCGCTCGGCGCGGGCGCCGCCACCCGGTTGGCGCCGCGCAGCACATTGCCCTCGGTGGTCAGGTAGTTGGTGGTGTAGTCGAAGCGCGGCGCGCCGGACCACAGGAGGTAGAAGTACTTCATGTTCTCCGAGAACCAGTAGCCGGGCGTCAGGTCGCCCTTGGTCGTCGGGGTCGTCGTCATGTCCGACACGACGGTGTAGCCGTTCGGCACCTTGCAGTGGGACTTCTGCGCGTTCCAGAGCCACTTGGCGCGGTCCCGGTAGACCTCCTTGCCGGTCAGCAGCCACAGGAACAGCGCGGAGTCCGCGTACTCCGGCCGCAGTTGGTACTGGTTGCTGGTCGCGCCGAGCGTCGTGTAGTCGATCCCCTCCGGCGGCAGCCGGTACGACGCCAGCGCCGCCGCCCATGAGGAGTGGTACGACTCGCCCTCGCTCAGGTTGCCGCCCTGGGCGAGCAACCCCGCGTAGAACGCGGTGAGTTCGGACTGTCTCCGGCCGGCCGGCGCCCCACTGTTCATGTCGGCGGACCTGAACCAAAGCCGCCCGTCGTAGGTCTCCCCGAGCCGTCGCAGGACCGCCGAGGTCAGTGTCTGGTACCAGCCGCGGATCTCCGTGTCACCGAAGAACTGGTAGGCGTCCCACAGATACTCGAAGTACGAGTCCACGGGCGGGTCCACCCGGGCGGTCGCGTCGGTCCAGGCACCGCTCTCGACGTCGAGCGTCGTCCCTACCAGGTTCAGCGACGAGCGCCGGTCGTACGGTGCCTTCAGCGCTTTCTTCGCCGCGTCGAAGTACTTCGGGTCGCCGGTCAGCTGGGACAGCCACCCCAGCTCGGTGATGTTGCTGCCGGCTTCGGCGAGCGGCACCTGGCTGCCGCTGACCGCACCCGTGCGCAGGTTGACGTACCGGTACGGCGCCCCGGTCGGCGACGACGTGAACGCGGGCAGCAGTCGGTCGGCCAGGTCGCGCGCCTTGGTGAGCAGGACGGAGCTGCCGGTGCAGTGGTAGCCGGAGAGCAGGCCGCCGACCAGCCGGATGATCGTCTCGAAGACGTGCACGCTCGCGTTGCGGTCGAAGTCCAGGTTCCCGTCGATCCAGGAGACGGCCGCGTCGAGTTCGCCGTCCAGCTCCATGAGGTACAGCGTGTCCAGCGACTCCACGACGGTCAGCCCCAGCGGCACCCCGCTGATGAAGAACTCCGAGCCGGTGCCGGACACCGGGCGCAGCTCGTCGCGGCCCCAGGTCAGCCGCCGGTAGGCGGTCCAGGAGGTGAGGAACTCCTGGCGTACGTCCTCGGCGAGGGCGGGGTCGGCCGGTCCGGGCGCGGCGGCCGCCGATGCCGCCGCGGGGCCGCCGAGCGCGGCGAGGGCGGCCGCCGCCCCGGCCGCCGAGCGCAGCAGGGCCCGGCGGGTCAGACGGGCGCCCAGGGGTCCGGCGGGGAAGGTGCTGGTGGGGGGTGTTGCCATGAGGGGGCTCCGTTCGGGGCGTTGACAACGTTGTCTTCTCGGATCTCCTGGCTCAGGATGCTGGGGTGTTGCGGGTTTTCCGGTGAACTGGGCGCGAGTCGCGGGCAGTCGGCATGCGGCGCGCGGGCCGGCACCGCGGTGCGTGCGGTGCGCGGCTAGCCGAGTCTGGAGCGATGAGCGTGAGCATGTCAATGCTTGCCGCGCCGGGTCGGCAGGCAGACGATGGAGTACGGGGCCGGAAGGGAGGACACCGTGATGTTGGAAGTGAAGACGGTGGACAAGCCGGACGAGCGGCGCGACTTCCCCCGCGGCCATCTCGAAACCGTCCATCTGACCGGGCTGGACTTCGCCGTGGCCACCTTCGAGCCGGGCTGGCGCTGGTCGGAGTCCGTGGGCCCGATCGCGGGCACCGAGACCTGCCGGATCCACCACAACGGCTACGTGGTCCAGGGACGGATGCTCCTGCGCATGGACGACGGCGCCGAGGCCGAGGTCGGCCCCGGCGACGTCTTCGTGTGCCCGCCCGGCCACGACGCCTGGGTCGTGGGTGACGAACAGGTTGTGGTGTACGACTTCGCGGGCGGCATGGCACAGCAGTACGCGAGGGCTCCGGAGACCTGAGCGGCTCCGGAGACCTGAGCGGCTCCGGACCTGCCCCGCGGTGCTCGTCGCCGCGGGGCACGGTCATGGTGGGGCACGGTCATGGTCGGCCGGCCGGTCAGACGGTGACGACGACCTTCCCGCGCGCGTGCTCCTCTTCCAGGTACCGGATGGCCTCGGGGGCCTCGCCCAGTGTGTAGGTCCGGTCGATGACGGGGGCCAGCTTCCCGGAGTCGGCCAGCCGCCTCAGCTCCGCCAGCACCGCCTTGCTGGGCGCCGGGCCGATGAGCGGGCGCAGCCGCTGGCGGACGAAGGGGGAGAGCACGAGTCCCTTGAGGATGAGCGCGGGAGCCCCGAGGAACTGCCCCGGGCTGCCCCCGCCGCCCAGGACGAGCGTCCCGGTGGGCGTGAGGGCGCGCCGGAGCTCCGAGATCCCACGGTTGGCCACCATGTCGAGGACGACGTCGTAGCGCCGCCCGGCGCGCGTGAAGTCCTCCCGCGTGTAGTCGACGACATGGTCCGCGCCCAGTGAGCGGACCAGCTCGGCGTTGCGCGTGCCGCACACACCGGTCACCTCCGCGCCGAGCGTCCTCGCGATCTGCACGGCGAACGTGCCGACCCCGCCGGAGGCGCCGTTGACCAGCACTTGTTGCCCCGGCCGCAGCCCCGCCACGTCACGCAGTCCGCGCAGGGCGGTGTTCCCGGCCAGCGGCAGGGCCGCCGCCTGTTCGAAGGTGAGGGTGGCGGGCTTGCGCTCCACCCAGGCGTCCGGGACGCACACGTACTCCGCGAACGTTCCGTCGACCTCGCCGAACACCTCGTCGCCCGGCTGGAGATCCCGTACGTTCCGGCCGACCGCCGCCACCTCGCCCGCGAAGTCCCGGCCCCGGATCCGGGCCCGGGGCGCGCGGGGGCCCAGCGCCAGCCGGGCCACGTACGGGTCGCCGCGCATCAGGTGCCAGTCGTACGCGTTCAACGCGGCGGCCCGCACCCGCACCAGCACCTCGTCGTCGCCGGGCACCGGCTTGTCCACGTCCCTGAGCTCCAGTACGTCCGGCGGACCGTACCGGTCCTGGACGACCGCTTTCATGCCGTCTCCCCCCTAGCTGTGTACTCGCAGGTTAGGGGCAGGTCCCGCGGCCGGGCATCGGGGAAGTGCCGTAATCCCGGGGGTGGAGGAACGCGGGTGCGTGTAAGGGGCCGGGTGTCGTCAGGGCTCGTAGGTGACGACCCCCTCCTCGGCGAACGCGACGGCCTCCGCGTGCCCGAAGAAGCCGGGCAGCCCGCCGGTGTGCACGAACACCGTCCGCTCGCCCGGCCGGATGTCACCGTCCCGGACGGCGGCGGTCAGACCGGCCAGCGCCCGGCCGGTGTAGACCGGGTCGAGGACCAGTCCCTCGGTGCGGGCGGCGAGCCGGAGCGCGTCGGACGCGGGACCGGTGAGCGTCGCGTACCCGGCGCCCACCTGGTCGCGCCGCACCCGCAGCCGGTCCGGGACGACCGCCTCCGTGGTGAGCGGCGCCGCGAACTCGCCGACGGCGGCGGCCGGATCGGCCAGGGCACCCACGTCGACCCCCAGCACCGCGTCCGCCCCCAGCGACGCGACAAGTCCGGCCATCGTGCCACCGGATCCGAGGGCGACGACCGCGGTCCGCATGTCCGGAACCTGTTCGCGCAGCTCCTCGCCGCACCGCACATAGCCGCGGGCGCCCAGCACACTGGACCCGCCGAACGGAACGAGCGCCGGCCGGGAGCCGTTCTTCCCCAGCCGCTCGCAGATTTCGGCCGCCACCGTGTCCAGACCCGCCCGGTCGACCTCACCCGCCCAGGCCAGCCGCGCCCCGAACAGCCCGTCCAGCGCGAGGTTCCCGGACCGCGACTCGTTCTGCAGGCCGCGCAGCACGAGCACCACGTCGAGGCCCAGACGCGCGCCGGCGGCCGCCGTCAGCCGGGCGTGGTTGCTCTGCGGGGCGCCGGTCGTCACCAGCGTGTCGGCCCCCTCCGCGAGCGCCGCGCCCAGGGTCCACTCCAGCTTGCGGATCTTGTTGCCGCCCCCGCCGAGACCGGTCAGGTCGTCGCGCTTGATCCACAGGTCGTCCGGGCCGAGCCCGATGGCGGTGGCCAGCCGGGGCGCCGGTTCCAGGGGGGTGGGGAAGGTGCCGAGTTCCACGGGCGGATGGGTCATGTCGTACGTCCTCGTCTGCGGGCGGTGGTGCCGCAAGTCGATCACACGACGGCGCCGGACGCCTCACACCGGCAGCAGCCGCGCGATCAGGCCGCCGAGCTGCCGGGCCGTGCGGCACTCGTGCATCTCGACCAGGTCCGCGTAGGCGGGCGCGGCGGAGTCGCCGGTGCCCCACTGGGAACGCTGCTCCGGGTTCAGCCAGTAGACGCGGCGGGCCCGTTCCCCGATGCGGCGGACGGCCGGCAGGTTGGGGTCGCTCATGTTCGTACGGGCGTCACCGAGGACGAACACGGTCGTGCGCGGGCCGACCGCGTCGCCGTACCGCTCCGCGAACTCGCCCAGCGCCACGCCGTAGTCGCTGCTGCCGTGCCAGCCGGTGAGCGTGGCCTCCGCGCGGATGCGGGCGCCGAGGCCCTCCGGGTCGGCCGTGCCGTGGTCGATGAGGCCGGTCACCTCGTCGATCCGGTTGACGAAGGCGAACACCCGCACCTTGCTGAACTGGTCGTGCAGCGCCTGCACCAGCAGCATCGTGAAGTCGGAGAAGCCCGACACCGAGCCCGAGACGTCGCACAGCAGCACCAGCTCGGGCCGCACGGGACGGCGCCGGCGCAGCACCGGCCGTATCGGCACGCCGCCCGTCGACAGCGACCCGCGCAGGGTGCGGCGCAGATCGATCGTGCCGCGCGCGGCCCGGCGGCGCCGGGCGGCGAGCCGGGTGGCCAGCTTCCGGGCGAGCGGCTGCACGGTCCTGCGCAGTTCGGTCAGTTGGTCGCGCCCGGCGAACAGGAAGTCCACCCGGTCGGCGGTCGGCCGCACCGCGCGCCGGGCGATCATGTCCCGGTCGCGCCGCTCGGCGACCCGCCGCCGCGCCTCCGCCGCGACCATCGCGCGGAACGCGTCGATACGGCGCCGGATCTCGTCGTCGAGCAGCCGGTCGGCGAACCCGTCGCCCCCGTTCCGCCCCTGGACGTCCGCCCGTACCCGGGCCAGCAGCGTCTGGGGGCGGAGCCGGTCGAGGGTCTGGTACGACGACCAGCCGTCCGACTCGGGGGAACTCCCGTATCCGCCCAGACCGTCGACCGCCTCCGCGGCCAGCCGCGCCATCATGGTCCGGTCGTCGGCGGCCAGCGCGGCGGCGAGGCGGTCGCGCAGCTCCTCCCGGTCCGCGGACCCGGCCTCGGGCGCGCCGACGCCCCGCGCGAAGTACAGGTCGAAGACCGGGTCGAAGACGGGCCGCTGGGCCGGCCCGTGCAGCAGGGTCGCCGCCAGGCCCTCCCGCAGCAGTTCCCGGTCGGCGAACCCGAGCGCCTCCACCGCGTGGGCCGCGTCCACGGTCTCGCCGGTGCCGATCCGGACGCCGTGCGCGCGCAGCGCCCCGACCAGGCCCGTCAGCCGCTCGACGACACCCGCCGGCGTGCTCACAGGTTGTCCAGGTCCAGCTTGGCGGCCGCCTTGAGGATGTCGTCCTGGTGCTTGAGGATCACGCCCAGGCTGTCGCGTACGACCGTCTCGTCGAGGGTGTCGGCGCCCAGCGCCAGCAGTGTGCGCGCCCAGTCGATCGTCTCGGCGACCGACGGCACCTTCCGCAGGTCCATGGCGCGCAGCGCGCCGATCACCCGAACGACGGAGGCGGCCAGCGCCTCGCCGAGGCCCGGCACCTTCAGCCGGACGATCCGCCGCTCCAGCTCCTCGTCCGGGAAGCCGATGTGCAGGAAGAGGCAGCGGCGCCGCAGGGCCTCGGACAGCTCGCGGCCGGCGTTGGAGGTGAGCACGACGAAGGGGCGCTGCGTGGCCGTGATGGTCCCCAGCTCGGGGACGGTCACCTGGAAGTCGCTGAGCACCTCCAGGAGGAGCCCCTCCATCTCGACGTCGGCCTTGTCGGTCTCGTCGATCAGCAGCACGGTGGGGTCGTCGCCGCGGATGGCGGTCAGCAACGGGCGCGGGAGCAGGAACTCCTCGCTGAAGATGTCCGTGCGCGTCTCGTCCCAGCTCTCGTCCCGGCCCGCGCTGATGCGCAGCAGCTGCTTGGCGTGGTTCCACTCGTACAGCGCGCGGGACTCGTCGACGCCCTCGTAGCACTGCAGGCGTACCAGCCGGGCGTCCGCGACCTGGGCGACGGCCTTGGCGAGCTCAGTCTTGCCGACTCCCGCGGGACCCTCCACCAGCAGCGGTTTGCCCAGCCGGGCGGCCAGGAAGACGGTCGTGGCGACCGCGGGCGAGGCGAGGTAGCCGGTCTCGGCGAGGCGTGCGGAGACGTCGTCGACGGAAGTGAACAACGGGGCCTCCGGCGGGGTCGGGGAGCAGGTGTCCGGTCTCCTATCTAAGCGCTTGTTCACCGCCTCTGTCACGCGGTGTCGATGGTGATCCTCGGCGCACACCGATCGGTTTCCCATCCTTCGCCGGCGCGGTAACCTCGCCGTATGACCACCATGGACAAGGCGTCCCCCCGAGACCGGCTGCTCGACACGGCCGCCCGGCTCTTCTACGACGAGGGCGTCTCCATCGGTGTCGAGGCGCTGTGCCGGGCGGCGGGCGTCTCGAAGCGGTCGATGTACCAGCTCTTCGACAGCAAGGACGAGGTGCTGGCGGCGAGCCTGGAGCGGCGGCGGCCGTGGTACGAGGCTCAGTTCGAGCCCGCCGACCCGGACGCCGTGACGCCTCGCGAGCGGATCCTGTACGTCTTCGAGCGCCTGGCGAAGGCCTCCGCGGACCCCGGCTACCACGGCTGCCCGTACCTGGCGGTACTGGTCGAGCTCAAGAACCCGGAGCACCCGGGCGCCGCGGTCGCCCGCGCGGCCAAGGAGCGCCTGGAGACGGCCTTCCGCAGCCTCGCCGAACGCGGGGGCGCCCGCGACCCCGAACTGCTCGCCCGCCAGCTCATGCTGATCTTCGATGGCGCCAGTGCCCGCGTCGGCGCCCGGGTGGAGCGCCTGGACGACGGTCTGGCCACGGCGACGGTGACGACGCTGCTGGATGCCGCGGGAGTGAAGTAGGGCAAGCCGGAAGGGGACGGCTCCGCCGAAGCGGCCGCACCTTCGTGTCTCCCTCCGCTCACGCCGTTGCCACCGCACCGGCCGCCGGAGTCCGCAGCATCCGCCGGGCCGTCCCCGGACTCGTCCCCGGCGTCGCCGCCGCGACCGCGGTCACCGCGGCCCGGATGCCGAAGGCCTGGCCGGGCAGCGTGCCGTCGGTGCGGACCATGGTGAACGGGACGATGCCGGCCAGGGCGGCCACGGTGCCGAGCAGGACGCCGTCGCCGTGAGGATCAGCCCCTCGACGCTCACCGTGCCGAGCACCTGGTCCGGAGCCGCGCCCGACGGCCGCTGCCGGCCGAACTCCCGGACGCGGTAGGCCGCAGCCGCGTACAGCGAGGGGTGTACACGGCAACACCCCCTACTGGCTCCCGTTCTGAATGTCCGAAGGGACACCGGCCCGGGAGACGAGCACGACCTCCAGGGTGCGCGGGCCGTGCACCCCCTCCACCCGGTCCAGCTCGATGTCGCTGGTCGCCGACGGGCCGGAGATCCAGGTCAACGGGCGGACGGGGTCGAGGCGTTCGAGGGCCTGCGGGACGGAGGAGACGACCTGCTCGGGTACGCGGACCACGCAGATGTGGTGGTCGGGGACCAGGGTGATCCGGCGGCGCCCCTGGTCGGGGCCGCCGTCCAGCACGATGGTGCCGGTCTCGGCGATCGCCACCGCGCACGCCGTGACCACGCTGTCGACCCGGTCGAGCTCGTGCGCGGTGCTGTCCGGCCGGTCGGCGACACGCGTGACGTCCGTGGCCGACAGCCAGCGCTCGTCCAGCCCGGGCGGCACGAGCACCGACGCCGCCTTCCGGCCGGCCAGCAACCCGGCGATCACCGACGGGAGTTCACCGGCCGTACAGCGGTGCACGACCGCCCGGTAGTCCGACAGGTTCTCGGCCAGCAGGTCCGCCGTCCGCTCGACGGTCCGCTCGCCGTGCTCCCGCAGGTAGTCCCGGGTAACCGCCTGCTCGTACGGCGTGTCGTCGTCCGCTCGCACGTCCGCGAGCGCGCGCCGCACCCGGCCCAGGATCCGGTCCCTGCTGTTCACTTCGCGCCCTCCTTGCCGCCGTTGGTCCGCTGCCACCAGTCCCGGAACGGCTCCGCCGGCACGGCGGGCAGATCGCGGGTTGCGCTCCACGCCTTGCCGGGGCCCGGCAGCGTACGGGGATGCAGACGGCGGGTGCGGGAGGCGAGGCGCTGGCCGGTGCGCAGGGCTCCCGGGTGGGTGAACGCCCAGCGTGCCGCGCGCATGGCGGCCCGTTCGGCGGCATGCCCCTTCGCCGGTCGCAGCACGACCTTGTTGCCCTGCCGCGTCGCCGGACCGCCCTCCACGACCCGCTCCCGCAGGTGCACCAGCACCTCGGGGATGTCGATGGCCACCGGGCACACCTCGTAGCAGGCCCCGCAGAGCGAGGAGGCGTACGGCAGCGAGGCGTCGATCTCGCTCTGCGTGCCCCGGAGTTGGGGGCTGAGGATGGCGCCGATGGGGCCGGGGTAGACCGAGCCGTACGCGTGCCCGCCCGCCCGCTCGTACACGGGGCACACGTTGAGACACGCCGAGCAGCGGATGCAGCGCAGCGCCTGGCGGCCGACCTCGTCGGCGAGGGTGTCGGTGCGGCCGTTGTCGAGCAGGACCAGGTGGAAGGTCTGCGGGCCGTCGGCCGTCTCGGAGTCCGTCGTCCCCGTCCATGTGCTCGTGTACGGGTTCATGCGCTCGGCCGTCGAGGAGCGGGGGAGCGTCTGCAGGAAGACCTCAAGGTCGCGCCAGGTCGGCACGATCTTCTCGATGCCGACGACCGAGATCAGCGTCTCCGGAAGGGTCAGGCACATCCGCCCGTTGCCCTCGGATTCGACGACCACGAGCGTGCCGGTCTCGGCGACCATGAAGTTGGCGCCCGAGATGCCGACCTTGGCGCGCAGGAACTTCTCCCGCAGATGCAGGCGCGCGGCCTCGGCGAGTTCGGCGGGCGTGTCGGTCAGACCGTCCGGGGCCGGACGGCCCCACTCGCCCATCTCCGCACGGAAGATGTCCCGGATCTCACCCCGGTTGCGGTGGATCGCCGGGACCAGGATGTGCGAGGGCCGGTCCTTGCCCAACTGCACGATCAGCTCGGCGAGATCGGTCTCGTAGGCATGGATGCCCTCTTCGAGGAGTGCCTCGTTGAGTCCGATCTCCTGCGTGGCCATCGACTTGACCTTGACGACCTCCGACTCGCCCGTCATCTTCACGAGGTGAGCCACGATCCGGTTCGCCTCGTCCGCGTCGGCGGCCCAGTGCACGATGCCGCCCGCCGCCGTGACCGACTCCTCCAACTGGACCAGATACCGGTCGAGATGACGGAGCGTGTGGTCCTTGATCCGCTTGCCCGCCTCCCGCAGCGCGGCCCAGTCGGACACCTCCGCGACGGCCTTGGCCCGCTTGGCGCGGATGGTGTGCGTGGCGTGGCGCAGATTGCCGCGCAGGGTCCGGTCGTTGACGGCGTCGTGCGCGGCCTTCGGAAACGCCGGGTGGGCGGATGGGGGAAACACAGGCATTCCTACGAACGTGCCGCTCATGCCGCCGGCTCCTCCTCCGTGCTCGCCAGGATCTGCGCGATGTGCACCGGCCGCATGCCCGTCCGCAGGCGGGTCATCGTCCCGCCGATGTGCATCAGACAGGAGTTGTCGGCCGCGCACAGCACCTCCGCTCCCGTCGACTCGGCGCTGTGCACCTTGTCCGCGCCCATCGCCGCCGAGACGTCGGCGTTCTTCAGCGCGAAGGTCCCGCCGAAGCCGCAGCATTCCTCGGCGCCCGGGAGCTCCGCCAGCTCCAGCCCCTTCACAGCCCGCAACAGCCGCAGGGGGCGGTCGCCGAGCCCCAGGCTCCGCAGCCCGTGGCAGGTCGGGTGGTAGGTCACCCTGTGCGGGTAGTACGCCCCGACGTCCGTCACCCCCAGCACGTCCACCAGGAACTCGGTCAGTTCGTACGTCTTCGGCACCACCGGGGCCAGCGTGGCGGCGAGGGTGCCCCCACGCCCCTCGGCGAGCGCCCGCTCTCCCATCCGCGGATAGAGCTCCCGCACCATCGCCCCGCACGACCCGGACGGCGTCACGATCGCCTCGTACTCCCGGAAGACATCGGAGAAATGACGGGCGAGTGGCTCCGCCTCATGCCGGTAGCCGGTGTTGTAGTGCGCCTGTCCGCAGCACGTCTGGGCCATCGGGAAGTCGACCTCGACGCCCAGCCTGGTCAGCAGTTTCACCACCGCGCGGCCGGTGTCCGGGTAGAGCGTGTCGTTGACGCAGGTCAGGAACAGGGCGACACGCATCACGGCTCCTCATGGTCGATCATCGGATGAGTGCAGGGTAATGGGCGGCGACGATCGCGGGGAGACCCCGGCTCACGGCGTGGCGAGCCGGGCCTCGGCCTCCCGCCAGCGCGCCGCCCGGCCGTCCGGCTCGTAGCGGGTCAGCGGCTGGGTACGGGCCAGCAGTCGGCGCATGTCGGCACGGTCGCCCACGAGGCCGTGAGTGCGTGCCTGGACCAGGACGTTGCCCAGGGCCGCGGCCTCCGTCGGCCCCGCCACCACCGGCAGGCCACAGGCGTCGGCGGTGAGCTGGCACAGCAGCGCGTTGCGGGTGCCGCCGCCGACCACGTGCACGACGTCGACCGGATGGCCGGCCAGCCGCTGGGCGTCCTCGACCGCCCGGCGATGGGCCAGGGCGAGGGAGTCGACGATGCACCGCGTGACCTCGGCCGGGGTGCGCGGAACGGGCTGCCCCGTCGCCCGGCAGGCCTCGGCGATCCGCTCCGGCATCCGGCCCGGCGCCAGGAACGCCGAGTCCCCCGCGTCCACGACCGACCGCAGCGCGGGCACCTCGGCCGCCTCGCGCAGCAGCCCGCCGAGACCGGGGTCGCCCCAGGCCCGTACGCACTCCTGCAGCAGCCACAGCCCCATGATGTTGCGCAGATAGCGGACCGTGCCGTCCAGCCCCAGCTCGTTGGTGAAGTTGGCGACGCGGCTCTCCTCGGTGAGCACGGGCGCGTCCAGCTCCAGGCCCGCCAGGGACCAGGTGCCGGTGCTGATGTAGGCGAAGCGCTCGCCGACGGCCGGGACCGCGGCCACCGCCGACGCGGTGTCGTGCGAGCCGACCGCCGTCACCGGCACGGGACCTTCGAGCCCGGCCTCCTCCAGCACCGCCGCCCGCACCACACCGGCAGGGTCGCCCGGCTGCCGCAGCGGCGCGAACAGGCTCAGGTCGATGCCCAGGCGGGCCGCGACGTCGTACGACCACGCGCGCGTGCGGGGGTCGACGAGCTGGGTGGTGGAGGCGTTGGTGAGTTCCGTGCCCTGCTCGCCCGTCAGCCAGTAGGCGATCAGGTCGGGGATGAGCAACAGGCGCTCGGCGTGGGCGAGTTGCCGGGTCCCGCGGGCCGCCGTCAGCTGGTACAGGGTGTTGATCGGTGCGTACTGCAGCCCGGTCGCCGCGTACAGCTCGGCGGCGGGCACGGTCGCCCACACCTTCTCGGCGACGCCCTCGGTGCGGGCGTCCCGGTAGTGCACGGGATTGCCGAGCAGGGCGCCGTCGGCGTCGAGCAGCCCGTAGTCCACGCCCCAGCTGTCGATGCCGACGGAGTCCACCTGGCCGGCCGCCCGCAGCCCCTCCAGCACCCCGGCGTACAGCGCGAGGATGTCCCAGCGCAGCCCCTCCGGCATCCGGACAGGCCGGTTGGGGAAGCGGTGTGCCTCGGCCAGCTCCAGGCTGTCGGGGCCGACACGGCCGACCATGACGCGCCCGCTGGAGGCGCCCAGGTCGACCGCGGCGTACGACTTCACGGCGGCGCTCACCGCAGGAACGCGGCCGCCACGCCCGCGTCGACCGGGACGTGCAGTCCCGTGGTGTGCGTCAGGTCTCCGCCGGTCAGCGCGAACACGGCGTTCGCGACATGCTCCGGCAAGACCTCCCGCTTGAGGATGGTCCGCTGCGCGTAGAACTCGCCCAGTTTCTCCTCCTCGACCCCGTACACGGCCGCCCGCTGCGCGCCCCAGCCGCCCGCGAAGATCCCGGAGCCGCGCACGACCCCGTCCGGGTTGACGCCGTTGACGCGGATGCCGTGCTCGCCCAGTTCGGCGGCCAGCAGCCGCACCTGGTGGGCCTGGTCGGCCTTGGTGGCGGAGTACGCGATGTTGTTGGGTCCGGCGAAGACGGCGTTCTTCGAGGCGATGTAGACGATGTCGCCGCCCAGACCCTGCGGGATCATCACCCGCGCGGCTTCCCGCGACACGAGGAAGGAGCCGCGGGCCATGATGTCGTGCTGGAGGTCCCAGTCCTTCGCCGAGGTCTCCAGCAGGGGCTTGGAGACGGAGATCCCCGCGTTGTTGACCACGAGGTCGACCCCGCCGAAGGCGAGCACCGCGGCCCTGAAGGCGTCCGCGATCCGCTCCTCGTGCGTCACGTCCACGGTCACGGCGACGGCCCTGTCGGGACCGCCGAGCTCCTCGGCCACAGTGCCGGCGCTCTCCGCGTTCACGTCGGCGACGACGACACAGGCCCCCTCGGCCACCAGCCGGTGGGCGATCGCCTTCCCGATCCCGCTGCCCGCACCCGTCACCAGCGCGACCCGCGCCGCCAGCGGCTTCGGCTTCGGCATCCGCCGGAGCTTGGCCTCCTCAAGGGCCCAGTACTCGATCCGGAACTTCTCCGCCTCCTCGATCGGCGCGTACGTCGACACGGCCTCGGCGCCGCGCATCACGTTGATCGCGTTGACGTAGAACTCGCCGGCCACACGCGCCGTCTGCTTGTCCTTGCCGAAGCTGAACATGCCCACGCCGGGGACCAGCACGATCGCCGGGTCGGCACCGCGCATCGCGGGGGAGTCGGGCAGGGCATGGCACTTGTAGTAGGCGGCGTACTCCTCGCGGTAGGCGGCGTGCAGCTCCTTGAGACGGACGCTCGCCTCCTCCAGCGGCGCGGTCGGCGGCAGGTCGAGGACGAGGGGCCGTACCTTCGTCCGCAGGAAGTGGTCGGGGCAGGACGTCCCGAGCGCGGCGAGCCGCGGGTGCTCGCTCCGGGCCAGGAAGTCGAGGACGGCGTCGGAGTCGGTGAAGTGCCCGACCTGCGCCCGGTCCTGGGAGGCGACGGCACGGACGTACGGCGCGAGCGCGGCCGCCCGCTCCCGCCGCTCGCCCTCCGGCAGCGCCTCGTACCCCTCGATCACGGGCCCGAACGGCTCCGCCTTGCCGCGCCCGGCGAGGAAGGCCTCGGCGGTACGGATGATGTGCAGCGAGTTCCGCTCGCACTCCTCGGAGCTGTCGCCCCAGGCGGTGATGCCGTGTCCGCCGAGGATGCAGCCGATCGCCTGCGGGTTGGCCTCCTTGACGGCCGCGATGTCCAGCCCGAGCTGGAACCCGGGCCGCCGCCACGGCACCCACACCACGGTGTCGCCGAAGCACTCGGCGGTCAGCTTCTCCCCGTCGGCGGCACACGCGAGCGCGATCCCGGAGTCGGGGTGCAGATGGTCCACGTGCGGGGCGTCCACCAGTGCGTGCATCGCGGTGTCGATGGAGGGAGCCGCCCCGCCCTTCCCGTGCAGGCAGTAGTCGAACGCGCCGACCATCTCGTCCTCGCGCTCCACGCCCGGGTAGACGTCCGTGAGCGCCCGCAGCCGGTCGAGCCGCAGCACGGCGAGCCCGGCCTCGGTGAGCGTCCCGAGATCCCCGCCCGACCCCTTCACCCACATCAGCTCTACATCGCCGCCGGTCACGGGGTCCGTGCCGGTGCCCTTCGCGGACGCGTTGCCGCCGGCGTAGTTGGTGTTACGGGGATCGGCGCCGAGTCGGTGGGAACGGGAGATGAGGGCGGCGGCTTCGGGGTGGGGTGCCATGAACCTTCGGTCCTTACTCGAAAGAGGGTGAGTGCAACGCCCCAAAGGGGCGCGGGGCGGTACCGATATGCGGCTCCGCCCCGTGGGCGAGACCAGCCACAACGGACCCGCAGCCCGCAAACGACGGATCCCGGCAGACGCCTACGCGCCCCAACCGGCCTGCTCCCCTCCAACCCGCTCAGCAACGATCCTCTGAGCCCACCCGGACCGGGCATACGCGGAAACGGGGTCGGGGGCCAGCCCCATCTCCTGCCGGACCTCCGCAAGCAACGGCCGCACATCCGTGTCGTACGCGTCCATCAGCACCGCGTTCGCCCCGAGCACGTCGCCGGAGGCCTGCGCCTCGGCCAACGCCGGCCTGTCGACCAGCAAGGCCTTGGCGGTGGCCTCCTGCACGTTCATCACGGAACGGATGATCGCCGGAATCTTCGCCTCGATGTTGTGGCACTGATCCAGCATGAAGGCGACATCGGGCCCGAACCCGCCGCCACGCACGACCTCGTACATGATCCGGAACAGCTGGAACGGATCCGCGGCCCCCACCATCAGGTCGTCGTCCGCATAGAACCGCGAGTTGAAGTCGAACCCCCCGAGCTTCCCCTCTCGCAGGAGCGTGGCGACGATGAACTCGATGTTGGTCCCCGGCGCGTGGTGCCCCGTGTCCACCACGACCTGCGCCTTGGCTCCGAGCTTCAGGCAATGGGCGTACGCCGTACCCCAGTCCGGGACGTCGGTCGTGTAGAAGGCGGGCTCGAAGAGCTTGTACTCCAGCAGCATCCGCTGCCCCTCGCCGAGCCGCTCGTACACCTCGGTCAGTCCCTCGGCCAGCCGGTCCTGCCGCGCCCGTACGTCGTCCTGCCCGGGATAGTTCGTACCGTCCGCGAACCACAGCTTCAGGTCCTTCGACCCGGTCGCGTCCATGATGTCGACGCACTCCAGCAGATGACCGACGGCCTTGCGCCGCACCACGGCATCCGGATGGCAGATGCTGCCGAGCCTGTAGTCGTCGTCCTGGAAGGTGTTGGAGTTTATGGTGCCGAGCTTCAGCCCACGCTCCTCGGCGAACTTCGCCAGAGCCGCGTAGTCCTCCACTTTGTCCCACGGAATGTGCAGGGCGACGGTCGGCGCGACACCGGTGAACGCATGCACCTGCGCCGCGTCCTCCAGTTTCTCCTGCGGACTGCGTGGAACGCCTCGTTGGGCGAACACCTTGAAACGGGTCCCCGAGTTCCCGTACGCCCACGACGGCGTCTCAATGGCCTGGTTCTTCAGCGCGGCCTTCACCGCGGCGAGGTCGGTCACTTCAGGGCTCCTGTGGTGTCGGCCGGAACGACTGAATGTGTGAAACGATTCAGAACGGCAAGCTATGAGCCCGCCGAAGGGGTGTCAAGCTCTGCGGCCGACCGCGTTTTCCGCAACTCGGCCGCGGCCTTCTACTATCGAAATTTTTTCGACACGGACCCATTGACGTGACATGGCTGCCACGCCTAACGTCCCGGCAATCCAGTTGAAACCTTTCACGACGCGGTGGGGGCCGACCCGCAGGCGTCGTCGAGGAGCCCCCATGACCCACCCGTCCGACACGGGACCGGCCCCGGTGCTGGCGCTGAGGGACGTCTCCAAGTCCTTCGGCGCCGTACGCGCCCTGCGGGACGTCTCCCTGGAGCTGTTCCCCGGCGAGGCGCACGCCCTCGCCGGGGAGAACGGCGCGGGCAAGTCGACCCTGATCAAGACCCTGGCAGGGGTGCACCGACCGGATGCCGGACAGGTGCTGCTCGACGGCGAGCCCGTCGTCTTCCACGGCCCCGGCGACGCCCGCGCCGCCGGAATCGCCGTGATCTACCAGGAACCCACGCTCTTCCCCGACCTCTCGATCGCCGAGAACATCTTCATGGGCCGCCGGCCCCGCCGCACCCTCGGCCGCATCGACCACAAGGCCACCCACGCGGCGACCGCCGCCCTGATGAAGCGGCTCGGCGTCGAACTCGACCCCGACCGCCCCGCCCGCGGCCTGTCCATCGCCGACCAGCAGATCGTCGAGATCGCCAAGGCGCTCTCCTTCGACGCCCGGGTCCTGATCATGGACGAGCCGACGGCGGCCCTGACCGGCAGCGAGGTGGCCCGTCTCTTCGGCGTCGTCCGCACCCTGCGCGAGCAGGGCGCCGCGGTGCTGTTCATCTCGCACCGGCTGGAGGAGATCTTCCAGATCTGTCGGCGGGTCACCACGCTCCGGGACGGCGCCCGGATCGCCAGTGAGCCGCTGACCGGCATGACCGAGGACGACCTGGTCCGCCGTATGGTCGGCCGAGACCTCGACGAGCTCTACCCGAAGCAGCACGTCGTCCCCGGCGAAGTCGCCCTGAGCGTACGGCGGCTGACCCGGGAGGGTGTCTTCACCGACGTCTCCTTCGAGGTCCGGCAGGGCGAGATCGTCGGTCTCGCCGGGCTGGTCGGCGCCGGGCGCACGGAGGTCGCCCGCACCGTGTTCGGCGTCGACCGGTGGGACGCGGGAGAGGTCGAGGTCCAGGGCAGGAAGCTGACCAACGGCGCGCCCTCCACCGCGATGGCCGCCGGACTCGCCCTCGTCCCCGAGGACCGGCGCGCCCAGGGCCTGGTGATGGACATGTCCATCGAGCGGAACATCGGGCTGACCGGACTGCGCACGACCGCGAAGGCCGGGCTGATGGACCGGGGCGCCGAGCGCAGCCGCTCCCTCGACTGGGCGGTGAAACTGCGGGTGAAGTACGCCCGGATCGCCGACGCGGTCTCCACGCTCTCCGGCGGCAACCAGCAGAAGGTCGTCCTCGCCAAGTGGCTGGCCACCGGCCCCAGGGTGCTGATCGTCGACGAGCCGACACGCGGCATCGACGTCGGGACCAAGGCCGAGGTGCACCGGCTGCTCGGCGAGCTGGCCGCCGACGGGGTGGCCGTCCTGATGATCTCCTCCGACCTGCCCGAGATCCTCGGCATGGCCGACCGCGTGCTGGTGATGCACGAGGGCCGGATCACAGCCGAGATCCCGCGCTCCGAAGCCACCGAGGAAACCGTGATGGCCGCAGCCACCGGGAGGACCGCCGCATGACCACCAGCACTCCGGGGAGGGCCGCATGACGGTGACCACCCCGAACGAGACCCCGGTCGCCGAGGTGCCCAGGTCGAGCGGCACGCGGCTCGTGGACCGCGTCTTCAGGATGCGCGAACTCGCCATCCTGGTCGTCTTCCTGGTGATGATCGCCGTCACCCAGGCGGGCAACAGCGCGTTCCTGTCCGAGCAGGGCATCAAGGACCTGCTGCTCAACGCGACCATCCTGGTGCTGGTCGCCACCGGCCAGTCCCTGGTCGTCATCACCCGCAATGTCGACCTGTCGGTGGGCTCGACACTCGGCATCAGCGCATTCGCCGCCGGCACATATCTGCACGGCGGTGGAAACGCGGTCGTCGCCGTCGTCCTCGCGATGCTGCTCGGCGTCGGATTCGGCCTCCTCAACGGTCTGCTGGTCAGCCTCGGCCAGGTGCCGGCGCTCGTCGTCACGCTCGGCACGCTGTACATCATCCGCGGCATCGACTCCATCTGGGTGGGCCCCCGGCAGATCACCGCGGCCGACCTGCCGGGCGGGTTCGTCGACTTCGGCTCCGGCGGGCTCTCGGCGATCCCCTGGCTCGCCCTCATCGCCCTGGCGGTGCTGACGGCGACGGCGTACTACCTCAAACACTTCGGCAGCGGACGGGAGTTGTACGCCCTGGGCTCCAACCCCGAGGCCGCCCGGCTCGCCGGCATTCCCGTGCGGGGGCGGATCCTCACCGCGTACACCTTCTGCGGAGGGCTGGCCGGGCTCGCGGGAGTCATGTACCTCGCCCGGTTCGGCAACGTCGACTCCGGTACCGGCGCCGGCTACGAACTCACCGTGGTCAGCGCGGTCGTGGTCGGCGGCATCGCCTTCACCGGCGGCTCCGGCAGCGTGTACGGCGCGGCCCTCGGCGCCCTGCTCCTCACCTCCGTCAACAGCGTGCTGCCCGCCCTCGGCGTCAGCTCCGTCTGGGTGCTCGCCATCAACGGCCTCCTGCTCCTGCTCGCCATCGCGGTCGACCGGATCGTCGCGCTCCGCGTGGCCGTGGCCCTGAAGAAGAGGAACGCCCGCCATGCCTGACTCCTTGACGCGCGCGATCCGCTGGGACACGGTCGTCGGCGCGCTCCTCCTGGTCCTCCTGCTGCTGTCGTTCTCCTTCGCAGACGGCTTCGGCAACGCCCTCAACCTGTCCTTCCTGATCGGCAACACGCTCCCCATCGCCCTGATCGCCCTGCCGATGACCCTCCTGGTCGTCGCCGGCGAGATCGACCTGTCGGTCGCCTCCACCGCCGGCCTGTCCGGCGCCGTGCTGGGCAAGCTCTGGAACGAGGGCATGGCCATCGAGACGATCATTCCGCTGTGCCTGCTGCTGGGCGCGGTCTGCGGGCTGGTCAACGGCCTGCTCGTGACCCGGCTCGGGCTGCCGTCCCTCGCCGTCACCATCGGCACCCTGGCCGCCTACCGGGGCATCGCACAGATCGTGCTCGGCTCCGACGCGGTCACCGACTTCCCCGCGCGGTACCTGGACTTCGCGGCCGGACGCATCGGGAACACCTTCGTCCCGCAGGCCTTCCCGCCCTTCCTGGCGCTGCTGGCGATCGCCGTGGTCGTCCTGCACGCCACCCCGTTCGGCCGGTCGCTGTTCGCGGTCGGCGCGAGCGAGGAGGCCGCCCGGTTCGCGGGCATCCGCGTCAAGCGCAGCAAGCTGATCCTGTTCACCGCCACCGGCCTCATGGCCTCCCTCACCGGCGTCTTCTGGGCGCTGCACTACGCCAGCGCCCGTTACGACAACGCCACCGGACTCGAACTCTCCGTCGTCGCGGCCGTGCTGCTCGGCGGCATCGACTTCGACGGAGGCAAGGGCACGCTCGGCGGCGCGATCGCGGGAGTCTTCCTGCTCGGTGCGCTGCAGAACGTGATGAGCCTGCTGAACGTCTCCGCCCAGTCGCAGATCGTCGTCACCGGCGTCCTCCTCGTCGTCTCCGTGCTCGGTCCCCGGGTCGTTCGCCAGATCTCCGTGGCGAGGTCGGGCCGTAGAGCCGCCTCGACCCCGATCTCGTAACCCCGCTCACCCTCGTAAAGGACCTCCGTCATGCGCAAGTCATCGATCCGCCGTGCCTGCGCGGCCCTCGCCGCCGTCTCCTCCCTCGTCCTCGCCGCCACCGCCTGCGGCGGCACCACCAAGAACGACGTCAAGAACGAGAGCACCGGCTCGGCCGCCTCGGCCGGCAAGGCGGACCCCGGCGCCGCCCTCAAGAAGGGCCTCACCGTCGGCTTCCTGCCCAAGCAGGTGAACAACCCGTACTTCACCTCCGCCGACAAGGGCGGCGAGCAGGCCCTGACCTCACTGGGCTCGAAGTACAAAGAGGTCGGCACGACCAGCGCCACCGACACCGCCGGCCAGGTGAACTACGTCAACACGCTCACCCAGCAGCAGGTGGACGTGATGGCCGTCTCCGCGCAGGACCCGGGCGCCCTGTGCACCGCGCTCAAGCAGGCCATGAAGAACGGCATCAAGGTCGTCACCTATGACTCCGACACCAACCCCGGGTGCCGCAACGCCTTCGTCTCGCAGGCCAGTGCGGAGGACCTGGGCCGGACCGAGGTGCAGCTGCTCGCCGAACAGATCGGCTACAAGGGCGAGATAGCGATCCTGTCCGCCGCGCAGACCGCGACGAACCAGAACACCTGGATCGGCTACATGAAGGACGAGTTGAAGGATCCCAAGTACAAGAACGTCAAGCTGGTCAAGATCGCCTACGGCAACGACGAGGCCCAGCTGTCCTTCCAGCAGACCCAGGGCCTCCTCCAGGAGCACCCGGACCTCAAGGGGATCATCTCTCCGACCACGGTCGGCATCAAGGCGGCCGCGCAGTACCTGTCCGGCTCCAAGTACAAGGGCAAGGTCAAGCTGACCGGCCTCGGCACCCCCAACGACATGCGCAAGTACGTCAAGAACGGCACCGTCGACGCCTTCGAGCTGTGGGACCCGGCCAAGCTCGGCGACCTCGCCGCCCGCACCGCGGTCGCCCTGGTGTCCGGGCAGATCACCGGCAAGGAGGGCGAGACCTTCAAGGCCGGCGACACCTCGTACACCATCGGCAAGGACGGCGTGATCAACCTCGGCAAGCCGACGGTCTTCGACAGCAAGAACATCGACCAGTTCAACTTCTGACGATCCAAGGGGCGTTGATGCAACGCGTGTGCTTCCTGCTGAAAGTCCGGGCGGACCGCCTCGGCGAGTACCGCGAGCGGCACGCCGCCGTCTGGCCGGAGATGCTCGATGCGCTCTCGGCCGCCGGCTGGCACAACTACTCGCTCTTCCTGCGCGAGGACGGACTGCTCGTCGGTTACCTGGAGACCGAGGACTTCGCGGCCGCCCTGGCCGGCATGGAGGCCACCGACGTCAACGCCCGCTGGCAGGCGGAGATGGCGCCGTTCTTCGAGTCGCCGGCCGGCGCCCGGCCCGACGAGGCCATGAAACCGCTCACCGAAGTGTTCCACCTGGCCTGATCCCTGGAGTCCCGCCGATGAGAAGACGCACAGTTCTGACGACCGCACTCCTGGCCGCCGTGGCGGCCCCCGGCACCGCGAACGCGGCCGACCCCGGCCCGTCCGTAACCAAGCAGGGCACCACCCAACTCGACGCCCAGGCCGTCTACTTCGTCTCCTACGACGGTCTGGTCAACAACAACTCCTTCCAGAAGAACGGCCTGCTGACCTACCAGGGCTACCAGTACGCCGCCTGGTACACCTCGACCCGCAACGCGGTCGTCGCCCGCCGGGTCCTGGGCGCCTCCACCTGGTCGACCGTGACGCTCTCCCACACCCTCAAGAGCGACGACTCCCACAACGTCATCTCCATGGGCGTCTCCAGGACCGACGGCCGCCTCCACCTCAACATGGACTCGCACAGCGACGGCTTCTTCTACGTCAAGTCGGTCGCCGGACTCCTCGACAACCCCGCGTCCACGTCCTGGACCTCGTCCGTCTTCGGCGCCGTACAGACGACCCTCGACGGGCTCGCCCTCACCTCGCAGTTCACCTACCCCCAGTTCGTCGCGACCCCCGAGGGCAGGCTCCAGCTCAGCTACCGCGCCGGCATCTCCGGCAACGGCCGCAACGCCCTCGCCGAGTACGACGGCTCGGCCTGGACCGCGCTGGGGGAGTGGACCAGCTCCACCGGCACCTACACCAGCTCGCACGGCTCCAGCACGGCCCGCAACATGTACCTGCACGGCATCGACTACGACGCGGCCGGCCGGCTGCACGCCTTCTTCACCTGGCGCGAGCAGAACGCCGCCGTGATGTGCAACAGCGGCGGCATCACCAACCACGACACCGGCTATGTCTACTCCACCGACCGCGGCCGCACCTGGCGCAACGACGCCGGCACGCTCGTCGGCACCACGGGAACCTCCGACACGGTGGCCGTGACCGACAGCGGCCTGGTCGTCGACTCGCTCAACCCCGACCACTCCCTGATGAACCAGGAGAGCCAGGCCACCGACTCCACCGGCCTGCCCCACGCGATCATCAGCTATGTCCCCGGCCGCTTCGGCCAGTGCACCACGGACTACGTCAGCGACCGCACGGCGAACGGCCGCGCCTTCCACCTGCGCAAGAACTCCTCCGGCAACTGGCAGAAGACCGAGATCCCCGTCGCGCTGAACTCCAGCCAGCGCACCAAGCTGGTCCTCGACACGTACGACAACGCCTACGCGATCTTCCCCTACGGCCGGATCGCCGGTGCCTCGAAGTCATCCGGGTACACGGACTGGGCGCTGCTGTACGACGGCGGCGACCTGAACGCGTTCGGGGAGGTCGTGATCGACGAGACGCGGGTGAAGGCGGACGGTGTGCTGTCGTTCATGTACCAGGAGAAGTCGAGCGGCACGACCCCCTCGGCGCTCTATGTCGTGGATTTCGCACTCCCTGCCTGACCGTCTGTTCTGGGCAGTGCTGAGGGTAATGTGAAGGCCTCCCCGCTGCCCCCCGCTCACCTGGAGGTCTCCCGCCGATGGCCCAGTCCGTGGGTATCAAGGACGTCGCCCGCGCCGCCGGAGTGTCGGTGGGCACGGTCTCGAACGTCATCAACCGCCCGGACAGCGTCGCGAGCGAGACCCGGGCGCGGGTGCTGTCCGCGATCGACCGGCTCGGCTACGTCCGCAGCGAGTCCGCGCGCCAGCTGCGCGCGGGCCGCAGCCGGATCATGGGCCTGCTCGTCCTCGACATGGGCAACCCGTTCTTCGTCGACGTGGCACGCGGGGCCGAGCGGGCGGCGCGGGGGGCCGGGCTCGGTGTGATGGTGTGCAACAGCGCGCAGAACGCGGGCGAGGAGGCCGAGTACCTGTCGCTCTTCGCCGAGCAGCGGGTGCGCGGCGTGCTGCTCACCCCGGCCGACGCCACCGGGCGGAACATCGAGTCGTTCCGCCGGCACGGCATCCCGTTCGTGCTGGTCGACCGGGTCGCCGAGGGCACCTCCGAGTGCTCGGTCTCCGTCGACGACGTGGCGGGCGGCGCCCTTGCCGTCCGCCACCTCGTGGACGCCGGGCACCACTCCATCGCGTACGTCAGCGGTCCGCCCGGACTGAACCAGGTCCGCGACCGCCGCACCGGCGCGCTCCACGCCCTCGCGGAGGCGGGCCTGGGACCCGACGCGCTGCGCGAGCTGCCCACCGAACGCCTCGACGTGGCCGCCGGCCGGGACGCCGGCGCCCGGCTGCTCGGCCTCGCCGACCGTCCGACCGCCGTCTTCTGCGCCAACGACCTGCTCGCCCTCGGCGTTCTGCAGGCCATGTACGCGGCCGGGGTCGTCGTCCCCGACGACCTCGCGATAGTCGGCTACGACGACATCGAGTTCGCGGCCGCAGCCGCCGTCCCCCTCACCTCGGTGCGGCAGCCCGCCGTCACCATGGGCGCCCTGGCCGCGGAGCTCCTCCTGGAGGAGACGGAGGAACAGAACGGGCCGGGGGCGCACGAACACCGGCGGGTGGTGCTCCAGCCGGAGCTCGTGGTGCGCCGCTCCAGCCTCGCCGCCCGCTGATCGCGTGTTCAGTAAGAATCCATGATCCAGGGGGTCGGACGGCGGGCGGACATGTGCTGAACTGGGTCGCGACCATCCGTCCGTCCCGGGAGACCTGTTGAGCCTCAGCTACCGCCAGCCCGGCGTCGTACTCACCGACCGCCACTTCACCGTGCCCCTGGACCATGCCGACCCGTCGGGCGAGACGATCGAGCTGTACGCCCGTGAGGTCGTCGCCGGCGACAGGGCGCACGCGGACCTGCCGTGGCTGGTCTACCTCCAGGGCGGCCCCGGCTATGGGGCGAACCGTTTCATCGGCAGGCAGGCCTGGCTCGACCGGGCCCTGAAGGAGTACCGCGTCCTGCTCCTCGACCAACGCGGCACCGGCCGCTCCACACCCGCCAACCGGCAGACGCTCCCGCTGCGCGGCGGCCCCGCCGAGCAGGCCGACTACCTTGCCCGGTTCCGCGCCGACTCGATCGTCCGCGACTGCGAGACCGTCCGTGCCCGGCTGACGGACGGCGCCCCCTGGACCGTCCTCGGCCAGAGCTTCGGCGGCTACTGCGCGGTCAGCTACCTTTCCCTGGCCCCGGAGGGACTGAAGACCGTCGTGATCGCCGGCGGCCTGCCCTCCCTGGACGCCCACGCCGACGACGTCTACCGCGCCGCCTATCCGCGCATCGAGCGCAAGGTCACCGCGCACTACGCCCGCTACCCGCAGGACGTCGAGCGCGCCCGCCGGATCGCCGACCACCTCCTGAGCCACGACGTGGTCCTGCCGAACGGCTACCGCCTCACGGTCGAGGCCTTCCAGTCCCTCGGCCTCATGCTCGGCGCGAGCGACGGCAGCCACCGCCTCCACTACCTGCTGGAGGACGCCTTCGTCCGCACCCCGCACGGCACGGAGCTGTCCGACGCCTTCCAGGAGGAGGTGCAGGGCCAGCTGTCCCACGCGGGCCACCCGCTCTTCGCCCTCCTCCACGAGCCGATCTACGGCCAGGACGCCCGCCCCACGGCCTGGGCCGGCGAACGGATCCGCGCCGAGTTCCCGCAGTTCGACGCGGCCAAGGCCCTCGCGGGCGACGCGCCGGTGCTGTTCACCGGCGAGACCATCCACCCCTGGATGTTCGAGACCGACCCGGCCCTGCGCCCCCTGCGCGAGACGGCCGAGCTGCTCGCCGCCCGCACCGACTGGCAGCCCCTGTACGACCCGGCCCGCCTCGCCGCCAACGAGGTCCCGGTCGCCGCGGCCGTCTACCACGACGACATGTACGTCGACACCGCGCACTCCCTGCGGACCGCCCGTGCGATCCGCGGTCTGCGCACCTGGGTGACCGACGAGTTCGAGCACGACGGACTGCGGGCCGGCGCGCCCCGCGTCCTGGACCGGCTGCTCGCGCTCACCCGCGACGAGGCCTGACGCCGGACGCGTAAAAGGAGTTGCGACGGTGGCGGGGCGGCATAGTCTGCGCCCAGGACCGAGCCGAAGATCAGTCAGCTTCAGCTTCGGCTTCGGCCCATGACCGACGACTGACGGCGCGCTCTCGTGACGGCGCGCTCTCGCCGTGGTGGCGCACCCGGACGACCTCGAGTACGGGTGCTCTGCTGCGGTCGCCTTCGCATGGTCCGGCCGATGATCCAGCCACTCGCAGACCGAACGGGGACACCATGAACGACTTACACGGCACGGAAGCCCTCGCCGAGCGCTTCGAGGAACACCGCGGGCATCTGCGCGCGGTGGCCTACCGGATGCTCGGCTCGCTCGCGGAGGCGGAGGACGCGGTCCAGGAGGCCTGGCTGCGGCTCGGCCGCACCGAAACGGACGAGATCAGGAACCTCGGCGGCTGGCTGACCACCGTCGTCGGCCGGGTCTGCCTCGACATGCTGCGCTCGCGCACCGCCCGGCGTGAGGAGCCGATGGACGACACGTTCGTCCCGGACCCGGTGATCCGGCCTCTGTCCCAGATCGACCCCGAGCAGGAGGTGCTCCACGCCGACTCGGTCGGTGTGGCCCTCCTGGTGGTCCTGGAGACGCTGGAGCCCGCCGAGCGGCTGGCGTTCGTCCTGCACGACATGTTCGCGGTGCCGTTCGACGACATCGCGCCGATCGTGGAACGCACCCCGGCCGCGACCCGGCAACTGGCCAGCCGGGCCCGCCGCAGGGTCCAGGGCGCCACCCCGTCGGCCGATCCCGACCTCGGGCGCCAGCGCAAGGTGCTCGACGCCTTCCTCGCCGCCTCCCGCGGCGGCGACTTCGAGGCGCTCGTCGCCCTGCTCCACCCGGACGTGGTGCTGCGCGCCGACGCGGGTGCCCTGGTACGGGGAGCGGCCGCGTCCAAGGTGGTGCACGGCGCGAAGGCCGTGGCCGAACAGGCGGCCACGTTCTCGCAGTTCGCGGGATTCGCCAGGCTCGCCCTGGTCAACGGCTCGGTGGGATTCGTCACCGCGCCCGAGGGCCGTCCCCTGTCGGTCACCGCCGTCACGATCGCCGACGGGCAGATCACCGGAATGTACTTCCTGGCCGACCCCGAGCGCCTCGCGCGGCTGGATCTGCCCGCACTGCAGGACTGAGACTCAGGCGGCCACGGCCACGGCCACGGCCACGGCCACGGCCACGGCCAGCGGTCCCGGGGCACGGTGCGGGCCCACAGCCCGTCCGTCGGGGAGGAGTTCACCGGTGTCGTCGAAGACGATGGTGCCGTTGCACAGCAGGCTCCACCCCTGTTCGGGGTGGGCCGAAACGATGACGGCCCTGTGGTGGTCGGGGAGGTCGGCGCTGGGGCACGGTGGCTGGTGGCTGCACATGGTCCGTCTCCTGGGTTCGTCTGGCTCCTGACTCTGCCGGCTGCTTCTTCTTTGGTAGCCGAAAATGTTTTCCGTTGTATGAGAAGACCTCCACAGGGCCGGAAACTCATCGGTGAGTTTCCGTTCCCTGCGGGGGAGTCGGGCCGGGGTGAGCAGCGGGCGGCACTGGCGAGCAGCGGTGGATACACCGGGGCGGTCACGCCGTCGATGGTGGCTCCGGCGTTCTTGAGCATGGCGCCGACCCGGCGGTTGAGGTGGGGCGGGCGCGGCGTGCCGTCGCGCCCGTCACCCGTCGGGCCTTCGCAGGCCGGGACAAGAACGGCCGCGCAGGTCAGTAGGCTGGGCGTCATGCCTGATCACATAGCCGGCCGGCCGTCATCCGCGACCGAACTGCGCGGCGACTGCGCACAGTGCTTCGGGCTGTGCTGTGTCGCCCTGCCCTTCGCCGCCTCGGCGGACTTCGCGGTCGACAAGCCCGCCGGAAAGCCCTGCCGGAACCTCGGGGACGACCACCGCTGCGGCATCCACGCCGATCTGAGACAGCGGGGCTTCACCGGCTGCACGGTCTACGACTGCTTCGGCGCCGGCCAGAAGGTCTCCCAGGTCACCTTCGGCGGGCAGGACTGGCGCACCGGCTCCAAGGAGCACGCCCGGCAGATGTTCGACGCGTTCCCCGTCGTACGGCAGCTGCACGAACTGCTCTGGTACCTCACGGAGGCGCTGGGCCTTTCCGCGGCCCGCCCCGTCCATGCCGGCCTGCGCACGGCCTTGGAGAAGACCGAGCGGCTCACCCGGCAGACCCCCGCGGAACTGGCCGCGCTCGACGTGGCCGCGCACCGGCAGGAGGTCAACACGCTTCTGCTGCGCACCAGTGAGCTGGCACGGGAGGGCACTCGCGGGAAGAACGGGAAGAAGAAGGACCGCCGGGGTGCCGACCTGATGGGCGCCCGCCTCAAGGGGGCCGACCTGCGCGGCGTCAGCCTCCGCGGCGCCTACCTCATCGCCGCCGATCTGCGCGACGCCGATCTGCGCGGCGCGGACATGATCGGCGCCGACCTGCGCGACGCCGACCTCACGGACGCCGATCTGACCGGCGCGTTCTTCCTGACCCAGCCGCAGCTCAACGCGGCCCGGGGGAGTGCCGGGACCCGGCTGCCGGAGTCAGTCACCCATCCCGTGCACTGGGCAGCGCGGCGCTGACACCGGGCCCTCGGGGACGGTCACCGGCGCGGCCGGCGCGGGGGCGGGGCGCCGCTCCAGGTGCAGTCGCAGCCCCTCCGGCATCAGCGTCAGCCGCTCCGTCACCCGCAGCCGGTAGTCCGGGTCGGACCGGAGGTCGTAGCGCCGCAGCAGCAGGCCGAGGACGAGCGTCGCCTCGTGCAGCGCGAACTGGCGGCCGATGCAGGCCCGCGCTCCGGTCCCGAACGGCTTGAAGGTGTGCGGCGCCCGCCCCCGTACGGCCTTCGCGTCGAACCGGTCCGGATCGAACTCCTCGGCATCCGCGCCCCACACCTCGGGATCGCGGTGCAGCATCGGCGTCAGCACCAGCGCCCACGCGCCCCGCCGCATCGGATGTTCCCCGGCCAGCACCGTGTCCTGCCGGGCCTCGCGGGCGTAGGCGGGCGCGGTCGGCCACAGCCGCAGCGACTCGTCGAGGACCCGGCGCACGTAACGCAACTTCGCGACCTGGTCGTATCCGGGCGCCGGGGAGTCGCCCCAGACGCGGTCCACCTCGGCGCGGGCCCGCGCGGCGACGTCCGGGTGCCGGGAGAGGTAGTGCAGCGCGAAGGACAGCGCACCGGACGTGGTCTCGTGCCCGGCCACCAGGAAGGTGATCACCTGGTGCCGGACGTTCTCCGGTGACAGCCGTTCCCCGGTCTCCGGATGCGCGGTGTCGAGCATCCGGCCGAGCAGGTCCCCGTCCCCGCCGCCGGACCGGCGCCGGGCCTGTACCAGGTCGTCGACGGTGCGGTTGAGGAGGGCGATGTCGGCGGTGTTGCGACGCGAGGCCGCGCGCAGCAGGAAGGGGGCGAGCGGCGAGGGCACGCTGTTCAGCCGCTGGGCGTAGGTGAGCGTGCCCACCATCGCGGTGACGAAGGGGTGGAGCCGGTCGCGCTCGAACGATCCGAAGTCGTGGCCGAACCCCGTGCGGGCGATGGTCTCCAGGGTCAGCTTGGTCATGTCGCCGGGCACGTCCACGGCACGTCCGGCAGCCTGCTCCCGGTCCCAGTGGTCGGTCAGCCGCTCGGCCACGGCGAGCATCATGGGGTGGTAGCCCTCCATGGCCTCGCGGCCGAAGGCGGGGGCCAGGACGTCGTGCGCCAGCTGCCAGTTGGGTTCGTGGTTGTACGCCGTGAACAGCCCGTCCCCGGCGACCGGGCGCAGGTTGGCGATGCCGAGGCCCACGTGCTTGGCGAACCGGGATTCGTCCGCGATGTCGGCCGCGATGCGGGCGCCCCACACGAACACGAACTCCTTGCCGAACGCCTTGCGCCGGAAGACGGGGCCGAGTTGGCGGGCGAAGCGCAGCGAGTCCTGCACGGGGGTGCGCCGGTCGACACCGAGCACGTCGCCGAGCAGGGGGAGCCGGCGCGGCGGATGCGGGATGCGGTGCAGCTCGGGCCAGCCCTGTTCGGCGCCACGGAATCCCTTGGGCAGCCACTGCCCGGCCGTCCCCGTGTCCGTCGTCGTGTCCGTCTCCGTGTCCGTCTCCGCCATGGCGCGATCTCCCTTGATCCAGCCGCAGGTCGAGCGTGTTGTACGTGGATTCAATAGCAGGTTTCAGTCTGATCCCCTCGTTGAATCGACGTCAAGTAAAGTGCGGACATGGCCGCGAACCGGGGCGAACGCACCCGCCGCAGACTCAGCACGGAGGAGCGCCGGGAGCAGCTCCTGTCGGTCGGGGCCAGGCTCTTCTCGGAGAGCCCGTACGACGAGGTGTGGATCGAGCAGGTCGCCGAGATCGCCGGCGTCTCCCGGGGGCTGCTGTACCACTACTTCCCGACCAAGCGGGACTTCTTCACGGCGGTCGTGGAGCGGGAGAGCGAGCGGATGCTGCGCATGACCGAGGCGGTGCCCGGTGTGCCCGTGCGCGAACAGCTCACCACCGGCCTCGACACCTATCTCCAGTACGTCGAGGCCCATGCCCACGGCTACCGGGCCTTCCACCGCGCCGACGCGGCGGGCGACCAGACCGTACGGCGCGTCTACCGGCGGGCCCTGGCCGCCCAGGAGCGCCAGATCCTGGCCGCCCTGTCCGCGGACCCGGAGTTCGGCCCCGTCTTCGGGCAGCGGCCGGATGTGCGCCTGGCGGTGCGGGGCTGGCTGGCCTTCACGACGGCGGTCTGCCTGGAGTGGCTGCGCGACTCGGGCCTCTCCCGGGAACAGGTCCGCGATCTGTGCGCGCGGGCGCTGCTCGGGGTCATCGCGTGACCGACGTCGGGCGACATGGCGGTGCCGACGCCGGGTGACCCCGCGATGCCGACTTCGGGTGACGCGGGGCGGTCCGCGGTTGGCGTGCGGCCCGATCTTCGATAGGTTAGGCAAGCCTTACCTAAGGAGGTTTCGGGATGGGTGACAGCCAGACCTGGACGGCCGTGCCCGGCGCGGCGGAACAGGCCCGTTCGGTGCTCGCCGCGGCGTGGTCCTGCGCGGTGACCGCGGAGGGCGGGCGGGAGGAGTTCGTCGGCGCGCACACCGTGGCCGAGGACGGCCGGGTGATCCTGCACGTGCCCGAGGACAGCGCCCTGCTCGCGGCCGCGATCTGCGCACCGCGCGGCGAGCCGTCCGCCGTGCTGGAGTTCGCCGACGTCGCGCCCGTCGCTGTCCGCAACCGGATCCGCGCCAGGCTCTGGCTCGCCGGCCGGTTCGCCGTCGAGGCCGGTCACCTCGCCTTCCGGGCCACCCGCGTGGTGCTGCGCCGGCCCTCCGGCGCCGTGGTCGTCGGCCTCGACGCGTTCTTCGCCGCCGTGCCCGACCCGCTGGCCACGGCCGAGGCCCAGCTGCTGACCCACCTCGCCGGCGCCCACCCGGACGCCGTCGAGCGCCTCACCCGCCTGGTCGACCCCGACAGCCTGCACGCGGCGGTCCGCGTCCAGCCCCTGGCCGTGGACCGGCACGGGCTGACGCTGCGCATCGAGCGCGCCCGCTCCCACGGCGACGTACGACTGCCGTTCCACGCGCCCGCCGCCGACGTGTCACAGCTGACCGAGCGCATGCACGTCCTGCTCACCCAGGCGAGCGCGGCCTCCTGCCTCCGCCCGCCGGGACCGGTCCGGCGGATCGGGTCGCGGCGAAGCAACGGTGCCTGATCGGCGCAGCTGCGCGTGCCGGACCCCGCGGCTGCGGCCTGGTCCGCCGGGCAGGCCCTACAGAGGCAGCGCGCAGACGGCGACCGGTGAGGAGAACGGCTCGCCCGCGAGCCGCAGTTCACCGCTGTCCAGGTCCACGTGGAAGACGCTCACCGTGCTGGAGCGCTGGTTCGCCGCGAACAGCAGCCCCCCGTCCGGTGAGAAGGCGATCTGCCGGGGGAAGTCGCCGGCCACCGGCACGGTGTCGAGCAGCCGGAGCCGGGCCCCGTCCGCCTCGACGGCGTACCGCGTGAGGCTGTTGTGGCCGCGGTTGGCGAGGTAGGCGTACGAGCCGTTCGCGGTCACCAGGATCTGCGCCGGGTAGCTCGTGCCCTCGCCGGTGCCCGTGGACTGCGCCTCGCCGATCGTCAGGCGGCCGGTGGGCGGGTCGTACGCGCACACCGCGACCGTGTTGTCGACCTCGTTGGCCAGATAGGCGTGCCGGCCGTCCGGATGGAAGGTGAGGTGGCGCGGGCCCGCGCCCGGCCGGGTCCGCGCCCGCGCGACCTCGGTGAGCGTGCCCTTCGCCGGGTCGATGCGGTACGTGTAGACGGTGTCGGTGCCCAGGTCGACGGCGAGGACGTGGCCGCCGTCGGGGCTGGTGACGAACTGGTGCGCGTGCGGGCCCTGTTGCCCGGGGCCGGGCGCGGGACTGGAGTGCGTGACCAGGTCGGTGCGTTCCCCCAGGGCGCCCGACGCGTCGATCGGGTGCACGGCCACGCTGCCCGACCCGTAGTTGGCGCTGAGCAGCCACCGGCCGGTGGGGTGGACGGACAGGTGGCAGGGGGCCGAGCCGCCGGTGCTCCGGCTGCCGAGGATCCGCCGGCCGGCCAGGCGGACGGCGGTCACCCCGCCGTCCGTGCGCTCGTCCACGGCGTACAGGGTGCGGCCGTCCGGGTGCAGCGCCAGGTAGGACGGGTCGGCGACTCCGGTGAGCGTGCCCGTTCCGGTGATCCGGCCCGTCGACGGGTCGTAGGTGGCCAGGCCGATGCCGGTGCCGCCGCCCTCGGCCGAGGTGTAGGTGCCCAGGTAGAGGGGGCGGGGGCCGGACGGCTTCCGGGAGCCCTCGACGGCGGGCTGTTTCTCCGGGGCCGGTGTGGCCGCCGCCGGGGTGGTCGTCCGTTCCGCGTCCGCCGTCGTGTGCGACCGGGGTGCCGCCGGTGCGGGCAACGTCACCACCGCGACCGCACCCGCCAGCGCCCCGACGAACCGGCGCCTGCTCCAGCCGCCGCCCGTCGCCTCCGCACCACTGTCCATGCCCGCACCTCAGGTCGTCGGCTGCCTCGGTCGTGACTGCAACCTTGGCCCGGACCGGCCGTCGAACGCAAAAAACGCAAAAAGGCGACGAGCGCCGCGGCGGACGCCATGGGCGAGACGGCTGCCGGTGTCTACCACTCACCGACGGCTGCCGGTGTCTACCACTCACCGTCCTCGACCGGGTCGCCCGGCATGTCCTTGAGCTGCTTCACCTGGCCGGGAGACGGCTGCTGCCAGGGCTCCAGGTCGTCCCCGAGCCAGTCGCCGACCGGCTTGACCGAGCCGAGGGCGTCCGTCGGGGCGAGGTCCTCGGCGTCCTGGTCGTAGTAGTCGAACCAGGGGAGTCCCGCCCGGGTGTACGCCGCCCGGTCCACCGGCGACGGCGGGGGAGCCTCGCCCGTGATGCGACGCCATTCCGGCGGCGTCACCAGGTGCACGAACACCCGCCCGGCCGGCTTCTCGGCCCATTCCTCGAGCTTCCGGTCGTCCCGGTAGACCTCCTGGCGCATCGAACCCCCGACGCCGAGCCCCATGGCGGCGGCCATGGGAGCACGCGGCGCGGCGGCGGGCGCCGGCACCGCGCCGGGGGCGGGCGGCGCGGCCATGGGCAGGGCGGCGCCGTACCCGCCGAACGCGGTCTTCGTCCGCATCCGCTCCCGGCGGACGCGCTCCCGCTCGCGCCATTTCGCGAGCGGCTCGTCCCGCAGCGGGAAAGACTGGAGCTGGACGCCGCCCCACACCTCCTCGCCCGTGACCTGCCCCTCCACCGTCGCGCCCAGCCCGAGCGGCACGGCCACGAACTGGCGCACCGTCCCCTTCCCGGAGTTGATGCCGTCCAGCCAGGGCTGCCGGGGCAGCGCGAGGTAGTTCTGCGGCTTCCGGGACAGCCGGTCGCTCCACCGCTTGCCGGACACGGCGCACACCTTGCCCACCCCGACCTGCAGCGCGGCCGGTTCCGTCGTGCCCGCGAAGCTCAGCCACATCGCCTCGCGCAGATACACCGGCAGCATCACGCCACCGCGCGCCCGCCACTCGGGCGGCACCGTGTCCGGGAAGTCGGCCACCCTGCGGACCGGGAACTCGCCCAGTCCCGGCGGCAGCGGATGCGTGCCCGTCTCGGGCAGGCGCAGCGTGCGCACGAACCGCACCGCCACACCGCCCGGCAGCCGCAGTGTGTTCCCGTCGATCCGTACGGCTGTGTCGGTCATCCCCCAGCTCCCCCTTCGCTCGCCCGGTTTCCCCTCAGGAAGAACGCCGGTCGGCACCGGGGTGGTTCCGGCGCAGCCGCTCCGGTACGCCCACACGCTCCTGCAGCCAGGTCAGACGCGGCAGCTTCGCGCGCTGCTCACCGGAGACACGGTCCAGTTCCTCCAGCAGGCGGCGCGAGCGGTGCTCGGTGTCGAGCTCGTCGATGATGCGGTTCACCTCGGTCAGGACGGCGCCGTGCAGCTGCCAGTGCCGGTTGTCGCGCTCGACCTCGTCCCGCAGCAACAGGGCCAGCTTGTCGCGGGTGGCCGCCGCCGCGTGCAGCTCCGCGCTGAGCCGTGCCTCCGCCGCGTCGGCACTGTGGCTGAGGTCGGTGGTGACCAGTACGGCGAAGCTGACCACGGCGTCGCCGATCTCGGACAGCAGCCGCTCGACGGTCGCGCCCGCCTCCGAGGGGAACAGCGGATCGGGGTCGCGGGCCTTGGCCAGATCGGTGATGGTGCGGGCCAGCACCCGCAGCACGACCGTGCAGATCTCCAGCGTGTCCAGGCCCGTCCGCAGCACCACCCGGTGCAGCAGGCCCTCCTTGACGCGCGGATTGAGCCGCAGACTGTCCTCGGCCTGCCGCAGGGCCGCGTCCACCTCGACGATGTCGTGGTCCAGCCGGCGCGCCTCGTGCAGCCGTGCCGCCGCCCGCTCCACCGGAGTGCGGCCGGCGGCCTCCTCGCCCATCCGCAGCATCAGCCGCCGCACCCGCCGCGCCAGGCCCTCGATCGACGCCCCGGCCTCGTCCACCCAGACCGGGGGAGGGAGCAGCAGGTTGATGGCGAGCCCGACGGCCGCGCCGATCAGCGTCTCCACCACCCGCGCCCAGGCCGTGTTCCCCACGGTCGTGACCCCGAGCACCAGCATGGCGCTGATGGCCACCTCGGGCACGTACTCGTCGACGCGCACCAGGTGTCCCACGGCCAGCGAGGCCACGATCAGCAGCGCGAGACTCCACCAGGTCAGCCCCACGAGCAGGCTGAAGGCGATGGCGACGAGCACGCCGGCCACCACCGAGTTCACCCGGCGGATGCCGTTGGTGAGCGTGGCGTACAGGGTGACCTGGACGACCAGCAGGGCGGTCAGGGGCGCGGTGAGGGGCGCGGGCTCCGGGCTCAGGCGCAGCGCGACGACGTACGCGATCGTCGCCGCGGCGGCCGACCGCAGCGTCTGTACGACCACGGGGTCCCGGTACCGCCTCAGGAACCGCGTCGGCCCCGCCGTCCACTTGCGTACGTCTTGCATCCCTTGGCCTGTTCCCGTTCGGTGGAGGCGTCGAACGTACCGTTTGCGGACCGGTTGTGTCCGCAACGTGACGTCGGAATTCCGGAACGGGGGCCGGCCGGGTCGGACCCGGGCGGTGCCGGCGGTCGGGGCGGTCAGACGTACAGCTTGTCCAGGAAGGCGGAGAGATTGCCCGTCGTCCGGTCGATCTGCTCCTCGGTCGTGAGGCTCTCCTCGATGCGCATGCCGGACTCGGGCACCTTCTTGCCGCGCGCATACAGCGAGCAGGCCAGGTCCGTGCACATGTACAGGCCGACCGAGTTGCCCTCGCGGCCCGCCGCGCCCGCCTTCCGGGCCGTCATCAGCGAGACACCGCCTCCGGGGTGGGTCGTCAGGCACACCGAGCACATGCTGCGGTGCAGGAGACTCCGCCGGACGGACGGAAAGCGCAGCGCGACGCCGACGGGCCGGCCCTCCCGTTCGGTGACCAGATAGCTGCGGTCGGGCGCGCCGGGATCCCGCCAGCCGAGGAAGTCCAGGTCGTCCCAAGGGCGTTCGGCCAGGTCACGGGGCACCGCCAGACGTTTGGCCTCCCCCTTGGAGCAGTTGACGAACGAGTTGCGGATGTCCTGCTCGGTGAGCGATCGCATGAGGAAGTCCTTCTCGGGATGGCGTGAAGCTAGGGCTACTAGGTTTTTGCCTAGCAAGCCTCTGCACAGCCTAGGCAGCCAAGGCTGGGGGAGCCAGTGGTTTTCCGGTACGACGGCCGAGCCCCGCGACTTCGAGGTGGCGTGGGGATGTCCCTCGTCGCACTCGCCGAGGCGGATGACCAGGACGCCCTGAAATGGCACAATCGCCGCTCATGGGGATCACCGCGCGCGAATTCGACCGGCCGCCACGACCACTGGTGGGCCGGGCTTCCCGGTGGTGACGTGCGTGTGCTCCGGGGCTGAGCGCGCTTAGCTCACAGCGTGAACTAAGGGTTGGAGGAAAGTCGCGCCGAGCCCGCCCGCGGAGGTATGTTGCAGGTCGGGCAGGGGGCGGAGGGAGCCACATGGCGGGGCGGAACGGGCGCACGGTACGGGACCTCAGGCGGGGTAACCGCACGGCCGTGCTGCAACGGCTGTACTTCGACGGGCCGCTCAGCCGCTTCGAGCTCGGCCCGGCGACCGGCCTGAGCTCCGGCTCGGTCAGCAACGTCGTCGCGGACCTGATCGCCGACGGGCTGGTCGAGGAGGCCGGCAGCGTCGACTCCGACGGCGGCCGCCCCCGCACCCTGCTGCGCGTCGCCCCGGCCAGCGGGCACATGATCGGCGTCGATGTCGGCGAGACCCGGGTCCGCGTCGAGCTGTTCGATCTGACCCTCACCGAACTCGCCCGTTCCGAAAGGCCGCTGGAGCAGCAGCGGTACGACGTGGACGTCATCGTCGGTCATGTCCGCGACGGCGTCGCCGAGGTCCTCGCGGCCGCCAGAACCGATCCCGCGCGGCTGCTGGGCGTCGGAGTCGGCGTCCCCGGGATCGTCGAGCACACCGCGGACCGGGGCGCCGTCGTGCACGGGCAGACGATCGGCTGGGACGCCGTGCCGCTGGAGGCACTGCTCCGCTCCGGATCCCAGCTCCCCGATTCCGTTCCGTACTTCATCGACAACGGCGCCAAGACCCTCGGCCAGGCGGAGATGTGGTTCGGCGCGGGACGCGGAGCCCACAACGCGGTCGTGGTGCTCTTCGGCTCCGGCGTCGGCGCCTGCCTCGTCACCCCCGAGGTGGAACACGGGCGGGCCGTCGAGTGGGGCCATCTGACGGTACGGGTCCGGGGGCGGCGCTGCCGCTGCGGCGCGCTCGGCTGTCTGGAGGCCTACGCGGGGGCCGAGTCCCTCCTCGCCCGCTGGCGGGAGGAGGGCGGGTGCCCGCCGGAGCGCACCGACGAGGAGACCGCGCTCACCGCGATGCTGGCCGCCGCGTATCCGCCCGAGGGCACCGCCGCCGACCCCGTGGCGCTCGCCGTCCTCGAGGAGACGGCCGAGTACCTCGGCGCCGGCCTGTCCGACCTGATCAACCTCTTCCAGCCCGAGCGGATCCTGATCGGCGGCTGGGCGGGACTCCAGCTCGGCGCCCGGTTCCTGCCCGCCGTACGCCGCCACGCGAGCGAGTACGCGCTGCGCCACCCGGCCGAGAGGGTGACCATCGACCTGGGCAGGCTCGGCCCCGACGCGGTCACCGTCGGCGCCGCGATCCTGCCGCTCGCCGACTTCTTCGCCCGCGGCGGCCGGCGTGCGCAGCCGGCGGCCGACGACCGGCTCCCGGCCTGGCGGGCGGCACTTCAGGAGCGGGCTCCGCGCTAGGACCTGTCCGGCGGAGGCACCGCCGGTCCATGACCCGTGAGGTAATCGACGCCCGTCGCCGGTGACGGAAGCATGAAGGACGTACCCCCAACCGCACCACCACCGGATTCCAGGAGGACGTCCCATGCCGTACTTCGAGAGCCCCGTCGACGGTGTACGCCTGCACTACGTCGACCACGGTCCGGCCGACGGACCGGTGATCGTCTTCGTCACCAGCGCCTGGCTGGGCTCCGAGATGTGGGAGTTCCAGATGCTGCCGCTGACCAAGGCGGGCTACCGCTGCGTGAGCATGGACCGGCGGGGCCACGGGCGTTCCGACGACGTGTGGGGCGGCTTCGACCTCGACACCCTCGCCGACGACCTGCACGGGATCCTCGACCACCTCGACCTGCGCGAGGTCACCTTCGTCGGCCACTCGGTCGGCACCGCGGAGATCGTGCGCTGCCTGACCCGGCACGGCGACGACCGGGTGGCCCGGGTCGCCCTCGTCAGCGGCATCGCGCCCGGCGTGGTCAGGACGGCGGACAACCCCGACGGTGTGGACCCCGCCGACGCGCTCGCCGCCAACGAGGTCTTCCGGAAGGACAGGGCGGGCTTCTACGAGGCCAACGCCGACGCGTTCTTCGGAGTCGGCCTGCCGGGGGTCGAGGTGTCGCCGGCGTACGTGCGCCACGTCATCAACCGCTGCCTGACCACCTCCCCGCACGCGTCGTACGCCATCCAGGAGGTGGTCGTCGGAGTCGACCTCGCCGCCGAGATGCCCAAGCTCGCGCTGCCGGTGCTGGTCGTGCACGGCACGCACGACGTGTCGGCGCCGCTGGAGGTGTCCGGTGCCCGCTCGGCACGGCTCGTGCCGGACGCCACGCTCAAGGTCTACGAGAACGCCGCCCACGGCCTCCTCTTCACGCACCCCGACCGGCTCAACGCGGACCTGCGGGAGTTCATGGCCTGACGGCGGGCAGAGAAAAGCCCCGACCGCGACGGGGGAATCACGGTCGGGGCGGCCAAGCGGTGGGCGCGAATGGCGGTCGCCTCTCGGCGAAAGGCTCCACAGGGCTTCAGCCGAACGATCGTCCCTGTGGGCTGGAGGTGAGGCCCGGGGACACTGTCCCATCCACACCCACGGCTGGTTCAACGGGCAACCACCCCTGGGTGTTCCTGCCCCGCACCTGGTTCGGCGGTGATCTGCGTCACGCGGCCCGTGAGGGCGTACGACCCTCCCGGGTCCAGGCCAGCAGTTCCGGCGCAGACCAGGTGGTCACCACGCGCTCGGCGGGCACCCCGCACTCCTCGGCCCGGGCACAGCCGAGGATCTGCCAGTCCAGCTGGCCCGGCGCGTGCGCGTCGGTGTCGATCGAGAACAGGGCTCCGGCGTCGACGGCCCCCCGCAGCAGCCGCAGAGGCGGATCGAGTCGCTCCGGTCGGCTGTTGATCTCCACGGCCGTGCCCGTCTCGGCGCACGCGGCGAACACCTCGTCCGCGTCGAACTCCGACTCCGGCCGCCCCTGCCCCGTGACCAGCCGCCCCGTGCAGTGCCCCAGGATGTCCGAGAGCGGGTTGCGTACGGCGGCCACCATGCGGCGGGTCATCGCGCGGGCTTCCATCCGCAGCTTGGAGTGCACGGACACCACGACCACGTCGAGCCGCTCCAGCAGTTCCGGCTCCTGGTCGAGCGAGCCGTCGTCCAGGATGTCGCACTCGATGCCGGTGAGCAGCCGGAACGGTGCCCAGGACGCGTTGAGCCCCGCCACCACGTCCAGCTGCTCGCGCAGCCGCTCGGACGACAGACCGCGGGCCACGGTCAGCCGCGGCGAGTGGTCGGTCAGCGCCGCCCACTCGTGCCCGAGGCGCGCCGCGGTGCGCCCCATCTCCTCGATCGGGCTGCCTCCGTCCGACCAGTCGGAGTGCAGATGGCAGTCCCCGCGCAGGAGCGCGCGCAGCCGCTCTCCGCCGCCGGCCGCCGGGCTCCCGGCCTTCCCGGCCTCCTCCTCCAGCTTCCGCAGGTACTCGGGCACCTGCCCGGCCAGGGCCTCCCGCACCACCTGCGCCGTCTTCGGGCCGACGCCCTTGAGCGACTCCAGTGTCCCGGTGGCCGCGCGCTCGGCGACCTCCTTCCCGGGCAGTGCCGTCAGCGCCTGGGCGGCGGTGCGGAAGGCTCGTACGCGGTACGTCGGCGCCAGGGACCGCTCCAGCAGGAAGGCGATCCGGTCCAGCGCCTCGACGGGGTCCATGGACACCTCCTCCTCCAGGGTTCCCCAGCGCCGACGGGGCCGCACGACGGGTGGCGGAGGCCGGCGCGTCCCCCGATCAGTGACGTGCGTCACTCGCTATCGCCGGTTGCGTTCTACCCTCGATGCATGACCGAAATAGCAGCCCCGCACATCTCCCATCCGCGGATCATGGTGCTGCGGGTGATGACGGGCAAACCGGGCACCCCGCCCTTCCGCATCGTGGAGATCGACGGTCAGGTCGTCGGTGAGGCGCATGCCGTCACCGACGTCCTGGAAACCGCCGCGGCCTTCGGCATCACCGTCCACGACCTGGACGACCCGGAGGTGGTCCGCTGGGTGGGCGGCGACAAGTTCACCTGGAAGCCCCGGTAGACCCGGCCGGGTTCAGCCGACCGTCCACTTCTGGTTGGCGCCGCCCGAGCAGGTCCAGATCTGCAGCCGGGTGCCGTTGGCCGAATTGTTGCCGGTGACGTCCAGGCACTTGTTCGCCTGCGGGTTCACGATGTCGTTCGCGGCGGAGACGGCCCACTTCTGGTTGGGCCCGCCCGTGCAGTCCCACAGCTGTACCGTCGAGCCGTCCGCGGTCCCGTTGCCGGTCACGTCCAGGCACTTGCCGAGCGCCCGGATCGTGCCGTCCGAGCCGACCGTCCACTGCTGGGCGGCGCTTGCGTTGCAGTCGTAGAGCTGTACGGGGGTGCCGTTGGCGGAGTTCGCGCCGGCCACGTCCACGCACTTTCCGGCCAGCCCCTTGATCGCGACTCCGGCCGCCGAGCCGCTCGTCGTCACCGACACCGAGTCCACCACCAGCTGCTGCGGGAAGGCGGTGGAGCTGTTCGGGTCGCCGGGCCAGTCTCCGCCCACGGCCAGGTTCAGGATCAGGAAGAACGGCTTGTTGAACACCCATGTCCTGCCGCCCAGGTCGGCGGGGGTGCGCCGCTGGTAGACGGTGCCGTCCACCGACCAGGTGATCGAGTCCGGCGCCCAGTCGACCGCGAAGGTGTGGAAGGCGTCCGCGAAGGCCTGGCCGCCGGACAGGGAGTAGGCCGCACCGATGCCGCCCGAGCCGGAGTAACCGGGGCCGTGGATGGTGCCGTGGATGGTCGAGGGCTCGTAGCCGACGTTCTCCATGACGTCGATCTCGCCCGAGTCGGGCCAGTTGACCGGAGTGCCGAGCATCCAGAACGCGGGCCACATCCCCTGCCCGCGCGGGATCTTCATCCGGGCCTCGACGTGCCCGTACTGGGCGTTGAACTTCCCGGCGGTGTTCAGCCGGGCCGAGGTGTACTGGCAGGTGCCGTACCAGCACTGGTAGCCGGCCGGGTTCTCGCGCCGGGCGGTGATCACCAGATGACCCTGGCCGTCCAGGGCCGCGTTCTTGTTGCCCGACGTGTAGTACTGCCGCTCGTGGTTGTTGACGTTGTCGCCGGTCTCGGTCTGCCACTTCGAGGAGTCGGGCGCCGATCCGGCGGCTCCGTCGAAGGTGTCGGAGAAGGTCGCGGCGGAGGCGTCGGAGGCGTCCGCCCGCGCGGGGCCGACCGCGGCGGACGCGACCAGAGCGGCGGACAGGGCTGCGAACAGGCATCTGCGGAGCAGGCGTGGGGAAGCCACAGCTCTCCTTCGGGTGGTGGTGGGGGTATGTACCGCCACTTGATTTAAGAAGTGAGATAACAGCGCGTCAAGTGTTTGGTGCGGACACGTCAATGAGATACGGGCCGGCGTGCTCCACGATCAACGCTTCGGCACGCGCGCGTGCACCGCCCGGCCCAGTCGCCGTCCCAGAAACAGGTAACCGACCAGCGCTCCCGCGGTGTTGAGGATGACGTCATCGATGTCGAAGGCGCGCCCGGTCACCAGCGCCCCCTGCGCCAGCTCCACCAGCAGCATCACGATCGCGGTGAGCAGCAGCACCCGCAGGATCCCGCGGGCCCCTGGCGCCAGCACCGGTACCAGCACCCCGAACGGGACGCCCAGCAGCAGGTTCCCGCCGATCTGCTTGACGGCGTCACGCAGTTCCGGCTGGTCCAGGTACGCCTTCAGCGAGCGGCCCGGATGCAGATTGTTGTGTGTGAGCGGCACCGAGGCCGGGGAGGGCTCCAGGGTGAGCCGGGCCAGCGCGGCGGCGAACGCCACCATGAAGGCGAAGGCGCACGCCATCGCCAGCAGCCGTAACGGGGCGGGGAGCGCGCGGCGTTCGGCCCCGCCGGGCCGCGGGGCGCTCTTGGCCGCCGGGCCCGCCTTGGCTGTCGGATCGGCCTTGGCCGCCGGGCCGGTCTTGGCTGTCGGGCCGGCCTTGGCGGCGGGGTCGGCCTTGGCGGTCCGGCCGGACCTGATGGTGCGCAGACTCAGGGCGATACGGGCCATTCGGTCCTCCAGACTTCAACTTCCCCGCGTTGTAAGCCGGTTACCCCTGACGGCTCCGACGATGCCGCCGACGGGGGCGGCGGTCGGCGTTCTCGCCGGGACCGCGTTCCTCGCCGACATCAGGACCCGTACGAGACATGCACCTCCTTGAAGCCCAGGGATCCCAACAGGCCCTGGAGCATGTCGGTGGTGTTCGTCTCGGCCCGCGTGGTCAGCCCGCTGTCCTTGGCCGCCGCGCCGATGTGGCGTACGGCGAGCTGCTGCACGGCGTGCTCGCTGTTGGGATTGTCCGAGAAGAGGTCACCGAGCCGGTCGATCAGGCCGCGCTGCTTGGACACGGTGTAGGAGCGGTCGGCGTCGAGGGCCGGCCTGCCGAGCTGTGCGTGCGGCAGCCGGAGCGTGGCGGAGGTGCGGTCGCCGTTGACCGACACGTCCTTCTGGCCGACCTTGCCGAGGTCGACGTAGGCGTCCACGCTGCCCGCCCCGACGTACAGGGTGCGGGTGCCGCGGACCGCGTCGGGCAGGTACTTGGTGTCCTTCTCCAGGTCCACGACGACCTGGAAGTTGCCGGAGGCGGCGTCGTACCGGCTGATGTCCTGGATGGACTTGAGGAGCGCGGGACCCGACCGGTCGTGCGTCTCGGTGCCGAACAGGTCCTTGAGGCCCGGGAGCACGGCCAGCCGGATCCCGGCGAACAGCACCGCGAGCACCAGGACGAAGGCGGTCACCAGCTTCGCCCAAAGGGGCATGCGGGCCGGCAGGGCCTTGATGGACGTCGTCATGTCGTCGGCCCTCCTTCCTACTTTCCGCATGCCCGCCAAATCCCTTGGCAGACCAATTCGTTGGCCGATCGGCCCCCCTGGCGGAGACGCGCCGGGCGCACCGGCGTGGAGGTCCTCACCTCGGCGGCGTCAGTAGCATGAGCCCCGCAGCCCATGATCATGGAGGAGCGGATCGTGCGTGACATCGCCGTCTTCAGTGGCAGTGCCCACCCCGAGCTGGCGCAGGAGGTCTGCACACACCTCGGGGTGCCGCTCAGCCCCACCCGGGTCAGCCGGTTCGCCAACGACTGTCTGGAGGTGCAGCTTCAGGCCAATTGCCGGGAGCGGGACGTCTTCATCATCCAGCCGCTGGTCAGGCCGGTGCAGGAGCACCTGGTCGAGCTGCTGATGATGTGCGACGCGGCCCGGGGCGCCTCCGCGGGCCGCATCACGGTCGTCATGCCGCACTATTCCTACGCGCGCTCCGACAAGAAGGACGCGCCCCGCATCTCCCTCGGGGGCCGTCTCGTGGCCGACCTCATGGTGGCGGCGGGCGCGAGCCGCGTGCTGGCCATGACCCTGCACGCGCCGCAGGTGCACGGCTTCTTCTCGGTGCCGGTGGACCATCTGCACGCGCTGCGCGAACTCGCCGCACACTTCCGGAAGTACGACCTCTCGCGCACCACCGTGGTCTCGCCGGACCTCGGCAACGCCAAGGAGGCCGCCGCCTTCGCCCGGCTGATCGGCGCCCACGTCGCGGCGGGCGCCAAGCAGCGGTTCGCGGACGACCGGGTGAGCATCAGCTCGGTGATCGGTGAGGTGGCCGGGCGCGATGTCATCGTGCTGGACGACGAGATCGCCAAGGGCAGCACGGTGCTGGAACTGCTGGAGAGGCTGAGGGAGTTGGGGCCGCGCTCGATCCGGGTGGCGTGCACCCACGGGCTGTTCGCGGCGGGCGCCCTGAAGCGGCTCAGCGATCAGCCGGACGTGCTGGAGATCGTGTGCACCAACACCGTGCCGGTGCCGGTTGCGGACCACGAGGAGCACAAGGCCAAGCTGAGCATCCTGTCCATCGCACCTGCGCTCGCCGAGGCCGTGCGCCGCATTCACAACGGTGAGTCCGTCAGCGCCCTGTTCGACGCGCCCCGGAGCGAATAGACAGGAAGGGGACGGCGCGGTTCTCGTCGTCGCGGCCACCGACGGGCCGATGCCGCAGACCAAGTGCTGTACCCGTCGGCCTGCCGGCCTCTCGCCGCTGATCGCGGTGCTTCTGGGAGCTGGTTCACCCGGGCAAGGCGGTCGCCGCACCGTCAGGTCCGCTCCTCGTCGGACCGCCGGTCGATGCCGAGGAGAGCCTGGCGTGCCCTGCCGGAGCGGAGGCAGGCGCCCGTGCCGATCACCACGGCTGCGATGCCGTAGGCCCATGCCTGTAGGGGGAAGCCGGGCAGGAGCCGGCCGGCGAGGTAGAGGACGGTGCCGGCGAGGGTGACGGTCAGCCACTCCCACCGGCCGTCCATGGCCACGAGGGCGACCACGAGCAGGGAGTACCAGGGATAGCTCGGTGAGAACAGGAGCAGGGCGGTGCCGGTGACCAGCAGGGCGCCGTGCCAGGGACGGGCCGGGTCCCCGCGCCACCACACGTACAGGGCGGTCAGGACGAGCAGCACGGCGGCGGTCACCCCTGCGGCGGTGTCCGGCAAGAGGAGCCTGAGCAGGGCGAAGCGGCGGACGTGGCCCGGTTCGTAGCCCTCCTCGTGGAGGTAGCCGGGGAGGTAGCCCAGCACGCCCGCCCCGGAGGCCGCGACATAGGGCACGTACGCGAGCGCCACCGCGGCGACGGCGGCGGCGACGACACGCAGGACGCGGGCCGGGCCGCGCTGCCCGGACAGGGCGCCGGGCAGGACGAGGACGGGCAGGAGTTTGACGGCGATCGCCGCACCGAGCAGCCCGCCACGGCGGCTTCCGGCGGTGGCGGTGCCGAGCGAGAGCACGACGAACAGTACGCCGAGAGTGTCGATGTGGGCGTTGTTGACCGCTTCCAGGGCGACGGCCGGGCACCAGGCCCACAGCGCGGCACGGGCCGGAGCACGCTCCGGGTCACCACGGCGGCGCAGCACGCGGAGCAGGGCGAGGGTCGTGCCGAAGGACAGGGCGGCGCCGCCGATCTGGAGCGGCTTGTGGCGACTGTCCGGCGGGGACAGAACGTGGACGGCGAAGTACCAGCCCTCGGCGACAGGGGGGTAGATGGTGGGGACGGTGGGTCGGTTGATGCGGACGCACAGGCCACCGCCGGTGTGGGTGAGTCCCCATCCCTCACAGGCTTCCTGGGTGGGGAAGAGCCAGTCGTCGCGCAGCCGGGCGAGTTCGGGTGCGGCGGGCGGGTGGGCGTAGGGGGAGATGCCGGCGGCCTGGACGCGACCGTCCCAGGCGTAGCGGTACATGTCGTTGCTGGTACGCGGCTGCGCGGCGAGCCCGGCCAGGGCGACCGCTGCCGAACCGGCCAGGACGAGGACGGTCGCGGCGCGGACCGGGACCGCGCGTATGGTCCACGCGGCGGCGGCGAACAGAGCCCAGGCGACGGCGTATCCGCCCAGCAGCCGGCCGGGGGCGCTGTGGTTGTCGCCCGCGTGAAGGGTGTCGACGACGACGGCGGTCAGAGCGGTGAGGAGGAGCACCGTCACGGCGACGCGGATCCGGGGCCTGTGGGGACCGGCCGGTGCGGTGGGACGCGGCGGCGGGGGTGTGGCTGAGCCACCGGGATCCTGCCGGTGCGGGGTGGCGGTCTCGGTCATGTGCGGTCGGGCCCTCCGCGGCGTATGGGGGGTGAGGTGTCGAGCGCCGTGTTCGGGCGGTGGAGTTCCAGGAAGGGGCGGTCGTCGGTCGTCCACCGTCCGGTGAGGACCCACCCGGTGGCGTCGGCGGCGTGCAGCAGGGCGGTGGTGCCGACGCGGGCCCAGGGGAAGGAGCGTCCGTGGCGGCCGTGGGCGTCCTCGACGCGGACGGTGAGGCGTTCGTCCACGTCCTGCGGGGCGGCCTCGGCCAGCAGGCGTCCGCCGGGGCGGAGCAGGTCACGCAGGCGGGTGAGCAGGGCCTCCGGGTCGCCGCCGATGCCCACGTTGCCGTCCATCAACAGGACCGTGCCCCAACGGCCTTCTCTCGGCAGCCGGTCGAAGACGGACCGCTGCAGGGCGGTTCCGCCCTGGCGCCGGGTCCGGGCGACGGCGGCCGGGCTGACGTCCACTCCGAGCGCCGGCATACCCCGAGCAGCCAGGGCGGCCACCAGACGCCCGGGCCCGCAGCCGACGTCCAGGACGGGTCCGGTGCAGCGGTGCAGTACGGCGGTGTCGGCGGCGTCGGGTGCGGCGCAGAAGCGCTCCACGTCCAAGGGGAGCAGTTCATCCGCCCCGTCGGTGCGCGGTGTCATGCGGCGCAGGTACAGCGGGCCCCTGCCGAGGCGCACGGCACGACCGTACGGGTCGTCGGTCCAGGGCTCCCCCGACCCGACCGGCGTGAGCCGATCGGCCTGGTGCACCGGCGCTCGCAGCTGGGAAGGCAGCGTGACGTGGAGGAGGTCCTCCTCCGACGCCGTTGGCTCCTCCGGATCGGTACGGCCGGCGACGGAAGTGCGCGTCCCCTGCGCGATGTCGCTCATCAGACGGTCTCTGCGAGCGAGGCCATGGCGGTGGCGAAGCGGGATCCGGGCGGGCAGCAGGTGACCACCGAGGCGGCGTCGGCCGCGGTGTCCACGTCGCGAAGAAGCGGCAGGTCACCGACCGTCAGCCTGGCGTGCAGGGGCCAGGCACCGCGGGCGGTGGGCCGGCGACGGCCCAGGACCAGGTCCGCGGCGCCGTCGAGGACGGGACCGGCGACGGCCGGCAGCAGACCGGGATCGAGGGAGGCGTCGCAGTCGCAGAAGCAGACCACGTCGGCAGTGGCGGCGGTGAGGCCCGCGTGGCAGGCGGCGCCGAAGCCGCGCCGCGGCTGGTGGACCACGTACGCACCCAGGTCACGGGCGATGTCCGGGGAACCGTCGGTGGAACCGTTGTCGACGACGATCGCGCGCCAGCCGGACGGGATCCGCTCCAGCACCCACGGCAGGGCCTCGGCCTCGTCGAGGCAGGGCAGCACGACGTCCACAGAAGAGGGGGATTTCTCGATCACCCCACTCACCCTACGGATGCAAAACGGGCATAAGGGATGTCTGGTCCTTACGGATCGCTGACGTCGCTCGCCGTGTCCGTCCCCGCCCCCGTCCGCCTGTGAGACTCGGCGGTGTGAAACGCGTACTCGTTGTGGACGACGATCCCACAGTCTCCGAAGTTGTCGCCGGATATCTGGACCGGGCGGGATTCGCCGTCGACGTGGCCGCCGACGGCCCCGCAGCCGTCGCTCAGGCCGCCTCCCGGCAGCCCGACCTGGTGGTCCTGGACCTCATGCTGCCCGGCATGGACGGGCTGGAGGTATGCCGCCGCATCCGTATGACCGGACCGCTCCCGGTGATCATGCTGACCGCGCGCGGCGACGAGGAGGACCGCATCCTCGGCCTGGAGGTCGGTGCGGACGACTACGTCACCAAGCCGTTCAGTCCCCGCGAACTGGTGTTGCGGGTGGAGTCCGTGCTCCGCCGAGCCGGGGCGGCGACGGCCGTCCGGGCCGACGTCGCGGAGCCGTGGCTGCGGTCCGGCGTGCTCGCCCTGGATCCCACCGCCCGGCGCGCCACCCGAAAAGGCTCCGAACTATCCCTGACCATAAGGGAGTTCGACCTGCTGGAGTTCTTCATCCGGCACCCCGGGCAGGCCACGAGCCGGGAGCAGCTGATGCAGCGGGTCTGGGGCTGGGAGTTCGGCGACCTGTCGACCGTCACCGTGCATGTGCGGCGTCTGCGCGAGAAGGTCGAGGACGACCCGGCTCACCCTCGCCTGATCAGCACGGTGTGGGGCATCGGCTACCGCTTCGACCCTCCCCTGTCGCAGGAAGCGGAGGCCGGCCATGGTCGGTGACACGTTCCTCATCGCCCTCTACGCGGCGAGCGGCGCGGCGGGTGCCGGACTGGTGGGAGTCGCGGTCCTGCGGGCGCTGCGGCACCGGTCCGTCGCCGTGTCCCTGGCCGTGGTCGCCGCCGTCACCGTGGCGGCGATGCTTGCCGGAACCATGCTGGTGTCCCAGGCGATGTTCCTGTCCGATCACGACCTGTGGGTGGTGACGATGGTGTGCGCCATGGCCGCGGTCGTCTCGCTCGTCGTGGCACTCCTCCTGGGCCGCAGCGTCGTGAACGGCAGCCGGGAGCTGGCCGAGGCCACCCGCGCCCTCGGGGACGACGGCAGCTTCACCCCGCCCGCCACCGCACCCACCGCTGAACTGGCCGAGCTCACCGGCCAGTTGGTTGCAACCAGTGCCAAGCTCGCCGATTCCCGGGAGCGGGAGCGGACCCTGGAAGCCTCTCGACGGGAACTGGTCGCCTGGATCTCCCACGACCTGCGCACGCCGCTGGCCGGCCTGCAGGCGATGACGGAGGCCCTCGAGGACGGCATGGTCGACAATCCGCGCGTCTACCTCACCCGCATCCGCTCGGAGGTCGGGCGCATGAGCGCCATGGTCAGCGACCTGTTCGAACTCTCCCGTATCCAGGCCGGCGTACTGGCGCTGTCCCCGACCCGGATGTCGGTGTACGACCTCGTCGGCGACGCCATCGCCGGCGTCGACGCATTGGCCAGGGAACACGGCGTACGACTCGTGGGTCACGGAGTCGAGCCGGTACCGGTGGAGGTCGACGGCCGCGAGATGTCGCGTGTCCTTGCCAACCTGCTGGTCAACGCGATCCGCCGCACGCCCGCCGACGGCACGGTCGCCGTCTCGGCTCACCGTGAGGCGGACCGGGTCGTGCTGTCGGTGACCGACGGCTGCGGCGGGATCGCCCCGGAGGACCTGCCCCGCGTCTTCGACACCGGCTGGCGCGGTACCGACGCCCGCACCCCGCCGGCCGGCGCCGGGCTCGGTCTGGCCATCGTGCGGGGCATCGTGGAGGCCCACCAGGGACGTGCGGCGGTGCGCAACGTGCCGGGAGGCTGCCAGTTCGAGGTGCATCTGCCCGCGGCGGTCTGAGGCCGACGAGGAGGCAGAACCGGCCCGGCGAGGAGAAGCCGGGGTCGGTCCTGCCGCATGTCACACAGTCGCCCCGGCAGGCAACGTTCTCCCGTCAAGGAGCGGCGTCCGGTGCGTGCTCTGGGGGTACCCCCTGCTCGGGAAGCGTGCCGGGCGTCGCGTCGGGGCGAACGTCCTCGGCGGGCCGGGTCGCCGCCACCGTCAGCAGGGCGAAGGCCACAGCGAAGCCGAGCATGGTGAACACGCCCTTCGGCCAGAAGATGTGACTGCCGACGAACGACCAGCAGGCGGCGAACAGCACGGCAGCACCCGGCAACACCCGCACACCATGGCGCCGCCAGAGCACCGCGCAGGCGGCGAGCGAGGCCACGGCCAGTCCGTACACCCCGGTCCGGCCCAACTCGTCGCCAGTGGCGAACAGCCGTCCGGCCGCCCCATGGACACCGTGGTCCACCACGGTGCCGGCGGAGATGCCGGCCACCGCGTCAAGGCCGGAGTAGTAGGCGGCGAAGCAGAGACATCCGGCCCACGAGAGCACCGTCAAGGCCCCCTCCGCATCACTGCGAGGCCTGCCCCACAAGGGCACCACCAATCCGAGGACAAGGAAGGGAAAGACAGGCAACAGGACGATGTGCAGAACGGCCCAGTGCCCTGCCGTCGCCGCCGTCAGATGCCGAGGGTGCATCAGACCGGCGGCGGCCAACAGCAACGGAGCGGCGGTCACCACGGCGGTCACGCGAAGAGTACGAAGGGATCGCATCCGCTCACGCTAGGCGGCCACCAGGTGCTCCGCCGCGCCCGCCCGCGACGCGTAAGACACCCGTAAGGCGGCTCCTCCTTCGGCCGGACGAGGAACATCACTCATCGGACGGCCGACGACTTCGCCCGAATCCCCGCACAGCCAGGACGAGCGCGGTCACCGTGGCCACGGCCACCAGTGCGATCAGCCAGTTACTCGGATAGTCCAGCGGCAGCACCGACGAGTTGGCCGTCTTCCCCGGCCGTAGCAGCACGGGCAGCGCCACCGTCGTCAACGCGCCCACGACCACCAGGGCAGCACGGACCGGCCCGCGCACACCGCCGCGCACCAGCAACAACCCCACCAACAGCACCATCGGGGCGATCACCGCATCGTGCAGGACGATCGCCCCGCCCAGCCACACCAGCACATCCGGCAGATCGCGGACATCGCTGAGCAGGGACGCTCCGACGCCCATGAGCGCCACACCGGCCACGCCCACTGTCGTACGCAGCACCTTCACCCCAGCACCTCCAGTCGGCCTACCCACTTGGTCTGCAGCACACCCGGCCGATTGGGGGCGATCAGCCGCGCCGGGTAGCCGTGGTCGGGGTCGAGTTCCTCGCCGTTCAGGCGCAGGGCGAGCAGGGTCAGCGGGTCACGGGCGTGCTCGTGCCCCATCTCCGACACCCGGTAGCCGCCCCTCAACTGCAACGACACCACCCGTACCCGCGCCTGCGCCGGCGCCCCCGCACGCTCCAGCAGGTCCGCGACGCGTACGCCGGTCCAACGCGCCGACTTGCTCCAGCCCTCCACGCACGCGATCGGCAGCTCTACCTCATGCTGCGGCAGAGCGCGCAGCTCCTCCAGGGTCAGGGTGTAGGGCCGTGGGCCGACCACCGTCAGGCGGTACTCCTGATCGGCGATCCGGCCGACCCCGGCCGCGGCGGCGGTCCGGTTGACCGGGAGCGCCTGTGGCCCCTTGTCCGGGTGACGGGGCGCGAACAGGAGGAAGTCCTTCAGCGGGGTGAACGACTGGCCCACCGTGGTGAGTGTGACGGCCCCGACGGCCGCGCCCACCGCGGCCAGCAGCGAGCGGCGGTCGGGGCCGTCCTGCGTGGGCAGGGCGAGCGTCCCGGGCGACCGACGGGTCCAATGCGCCTTGATCTCCGGCGCCTTGACCGCGATGTGCAGCATCAGCGCCCCGACGACCAGCCACCCCACCGCATAGTGCACGGGCACGAAGGAGAACGGCCATGGGTACCACTGGGCCGTGTTCAGCAGCCCTGTTGCCAGCTCGAAGACGGCACCGGCCACCAACACCGCGACCGAAAGCCGCTCCAGGGCATGCTTGACCGAGCGCAGCGGCGGCCACTCGAACAGCCGCGGATACACCGTCCACAGCTTCGCCAGCAGCAACGGGATCGCCGCGATGCCCGAAGCGACGTGCAGCCCCTGGGTGAGCCGGTATCCCCAGGCCGGGCGGCTCGGGATGTCGTTGGCCAGCCAGCCCGGCGGATGTTGCATGACATGACTGACCAGCCCGGTGACGAAGCACACGGCGAACGCCGGACCCAACCAGCGGCCGATCGAGGTCGCCGTACGGGCATCATGCAGTCCGCCCTTGAACACCGGCGGAGAGACACTCAGTTTCATGCCCTCCATCCCACTCGGCACCTGGCCGCATCGGAACACCTCAACCCTTACGGAACAGGGACGTTCCAGTCGGCACAGAGTTCGCTGCTGCTCAGGAAGGGACGAGGTCATCCGTGCACACCGGTCCGGGATTCGTACGGCAGTTGGCACAGGAGCTCGCTCCTCGCTGGTTTCTCAGGCTGCATCCGGAGTGACTCCTTACGAGACTCTGACGCGGGGTCGAAACCTCTGTCGCCTCATCTGCCTCAGAGGCAATGCTGACCGCGCCGGTCGCCGAAGCCAGGTGACGGAGAAAGGTTGAGGAGCAGCGCATGATCAGGCATCGCCGCCATGCAAGGGAAGCGGCAACCGCACTGCGGCGCGTCCTTATGCCGCTCTCGTAACTGAAAGACCCACCAGTGCCCGACGACCCGATTGCGAGATCCCGCAGCGGCGTCGAACCGGAACAGCCGCAAGAACGCGAACCGGGTACGCCGCCGGGTCAGGAGTGTTCCTGCCCATGGCGTTGACGGTGGTGGTGCCCGGCCCGGCCTCATGGCTACGTCTGCCGGCCCGCCGGCCCAAGTCCTTCCTGGCATGACACGCCGACAGTTCTCCGCCCCCGCGCTGATGCCCCGTGGCCCCGGTCACGGAGGCAGTCGGTCGGAGACGTGTCACGCCCACTTTGATCGAGAACCTCATAGGAGTCCCATGCGTCGCAACATGCCCAGGCGATCGAAGACGTCGAACCGAGCCATCGCCGCCGTAGCAGGTTTGGTCCTGGGGGCGGGAGGGCTGATAACGGTCAACATGTATGCCTCCGCCGACGTGAGCGGAAACGGCAACTCGACGAAGAGCGCCTCGCAAGGCCAGGCGCAAGTGCTCGCGGCACAAGCCGCCACCATCAGCTGCCCGGATGTCAGGGCCGAACTGACCTCGGTCCCCAGCCAGGCCAGGGCGCAGGTCGACGGGGAACTCGCGCTCCTCGACAAGCAAGTGGCGGAGGCCTACCAGCGGCTGCGGAATTCCGCCCAGGCGATCCAGCGGGGCAGCAACTTCGCCGACAACGCGGTCATGGGGCCGTTGAGGGACGAGCGGGTCGCGATCATCGACCGGATCGCGATCGCCATCGGCAGGTCGGGGACCGGGCCGCAGGGGCTTGAATCCCTCGCCGCGTGTACGCTGCGCGCATCCGGCAACCAGACGGGCACCGGCCGGCAGGGCGACAGCGGCCAGCAGGGCAACAGCGGCCAGAGCGGCAACGGCCCGGTGGCCGCCGACTTCGTGGACATCACCACGGTCCGCCCCAATGTGAGGAATACCCGCAAGTCGCGCGGCGCCTCCCGGGGCACCTTCACCACACAGTGCGGCGTCAACGAGAACAAGCTGCACAACTCCGACAACATCATCGTCGCCCCCGGTGTCGGCAACGGCGCGCACCATACGCACGACTACGTCGGCAATCAGGACAACGACGCGTTCACCAGCAACGAGGAGTTCGCCGCTGCCGGGACCAGCTGCCGCAACCAGGGCGACAAGTCCACGTACTACTGGCCGGTGCTTCGTCTCCAGGACGGCACCCAGGAGTTCGACGCCAAGAAGCTCGGCGGCGGCGCCGAGGGCAACGTCGGCCGCATTCTGACGGCCTCGCAGGTCACCCTGAACTTCATAGGCAGCCCGAAGGGCAAGGTCGTGGCAATGCCCAGGTTCCTGCGCATCATCACCGGTGACGCCAAGGCATTCACGAACGGCGCCGCGAACGCCAACGCGGCGTGGAGCTGCACCGGCTTCGAGAACCGGCAGCTGACGGACAAGTACCCGGTCTGTCCCGAAGGCAGCAGTCTGGTCCGTACCTCCAAGTTCCAGAGCTGCTGGGACGGCCAGAACATCGACAGCGCCAACCACCGCTCGCACGTCGCGTTCGCCGATCCCAGGACCGGTCGCTGCCCGAGCGGTTTCAAGGCCATTCCGCAGCTGGTCCAGCGTCTGGTCTACGACGTGGACGCGCCCAGCCTCGACGACAACGGGCAGTCCAGCCCGTTCTACGCGGTGGACGGTTTCCCGGAGCAGATGCACAAGCCCATCACGGACCACGGCGACTTCATCAACGTCTTCGACGAGAGTCTGATGAACCGGATGGTCCGGTGCATCAACACCGGCCGAAAGTGCCGGTGACCTCCTCTCCGAGGCAGCGGGTCATAAAGAGCCGGACGTGGCCTCGGGCTGTCCCAGGGCCGCGTCCAGCGTCGGCCGCGGGGGCAGCAGCCGTGACAGCCCGGTGAGCCGGAAGACGCGCAGGGTCAGCGGATGGGTGCACACCAGCTCCAGCTGCCCGTCGCGGTCGAGGACCCGGCGCCGGGCCCGGTACAGCAGGCGCAGCCCCGAGCAGTCGAAGAACTCGATGTGCCGCAGGTCGAGCACGATCCGCGCGCCGGGCCGGTCCGTCACCCGGTCCAGGTACGGAGCGATCTCCATGGCCGCCGCGATGTCGATCTCGCCGCGGAACTCCAGCACCGTGTGTCCCCGGTCCTGGTGGATGCGCAGGTGCCGGGTGAGCGGAGCGGGCTCCCGCCGCGGTTCCTGCCGCGGTTCCTGTCGCACGACGGCCCCACCTCCCACCCGCGCCGGGAAAACCGTTCCCGCCCAGCAAGTTACCCTCGATAGACGGAATTTGAGCATGTTCGATTGACATATGTCTTCGAGTTTGGCGCAAGTAGTTCTTCGGTCCGGGTGCCGGGGCCGTCGAGGCCGTCGGCTCCCAGGCCACCGGCGTGGCCCCGGCGACCACGCCGTGCTGTCCTTCACCTCGTGAGCTCAGCGCCGCAACGGCAAGACGATCAGACCCGTGCTCACCTTTCCGGCTCGGTCGGCTTCCGGCTCAGTCGACCAGCAGGACCAGCTTGCCCGTCGTCCGGCCGGTGTCGCCCAGCGCGTGCGCCTCGGCGGCATCGGCCAGCGGGAACGTCCCCGCGATCGTGGCGCGCAGCTTGCCCGCCTCGACCAGCTCCGCGATCGCCCGCATGCCGCCGCGGTCGGCGTCCACGAGCATGCGCACCGCCCGTACGCCCAGCCGCTCGGCCTCCTCGTAGAGCTCCTCCGAGCCGACCGGCAGGATCGAGACCAGGACCCCGCCCGGCCGCAGCACGCGCAGGGAGCGGACCGAGGTGTCACCGCCGATCGTGTCCAGCACCACGTCGACGTCCCGTACGGCCTCCGTGACGTCGGTGCCGCGGTAGTCGATCGCCTCGTCCACGCCGATCTCCCGCAGGAAGTCGTGCTTGCCCGCGCTCGCCGTGCCGATCACATACGCGCCGCGCGCCTTGGCGATCTGCACGGCCACATGCCCGACCCCGCCGGCCGCCGCGTGGATCAGCACCCGCTGGCCCCGCCGCAGCTCGGCGATCTCCACCAGGGCCTGCCAGGCGGTCAGCGAGACCAGCGGCAGCGCGCCGGCCTGCGTGTGGTCGATCCCGGCCGGCTTGCGCACGAGGGCCCGGGCCGGGGCGATCACGTACTCGGCGTGCGAGCCGTGGCCGTACGGGTAGGGCAGCATGCCGAAGACCTCGTCCCCGGGCGCGAAGGCGGCGACGCCGATCCCGGTCTCCTCGACCACGCCGGAGACGTCCCAGCCCAGGACGAAGGGCGGCTCGCCCAGAAAGCCGCCGGTGGCGCGGTGCTTCCAGTCGGTGGGGTTGACCCCGGCGGTCCGCACCCGGACCAGCACCTCGTTGGGGCGCGGCGCGGGCCGCTCGACCTCCGCTTCCTTGAGGACCTCGGGACCGCCGAGGACGTCCTGACTGATGACTCGCATGGTGTTCACATCGCTCATGGTCACCCAGCCTGCCGGGGCCCGCCCGCCCGTGAAATGGCATGATTGCCAAGCTTCGATAAGATCGTGCCATGCATGGCAAGCGGAGTGCGGAACGGGTCGTCGTCCTGGCCCTCGACGGCGTCTACCCCTTCGAGCTGGGCATCCCAGCCCGGATCTTCGGCGCGGCCGACGACCGCTACGAGGTGCTGACCTGCACCGTCGACGGGAAGCCGGTGCGTGCCAACGCCGACTTCTCGATCGCCGTCGACCACGGCCCCGACATCCTGGCCACGGCCGACACGGTGGTGGTCGTCTCCGTCACGCCCTCGCGGATCCCGGCCGAGCTGCCCCCCGAGGTCGCTGCCGCGCTCGCGATGATCCGCCCCGACGCGCGGATCGTCTCCATCTGCACCGCCGCGTTCGTCCTCGCCGCGGCCGGGCTGCTCGACGGCCGCAGGGCCACCACGCACTGGCAGGTGGCCGACCGCTTCCGGGCGATGTACCCGCAGGTCGACCTCGACCCGGACGTGCTGTTCGTCGACGACGGCCGGATCCTCACCTCGGCCGGCGCCGCCTCCGGTGTGGACGTCTGTCTGCACGTGGTCCGCACGGACCACGGCAGCGAGCTGGCCAACAAGGTGGCCCGGCGCTGCGTCGTCCCCCCGTTCCGGGACGGCGGCCAGGCCCAGTACATCGAGCAGCCGGTCCCGGAGAGCGGCGCCGCGAGCACCGCCGCGACCCGCGCCTGGGCCCTGGAACACCTCGACGAACCGCTGACCCTGACCGACCTGGCCGGCCATGCCCGGATGAGCCTGCGCACCTTCGCCCGCCGCTTCAACGAGGAGGTGGGGCTCAGCCCCGGCCGCTGGCTGATCCAGCAGCGCGTCGTCCGGGCCCGGCATCTGCTGGAGTCCAGCGACCTGTCCGTGGACCGGATCGCCGGCCAGGTCGGCTTCGCGACGGGTGCCTCCCTGCGCCAGCATCTGCACGCGGCGATCGGGGTCTCCCCGCAGGCGTACCGGCGTACCTTCCAGACGGCCCGCTGACCCCCGAACGTTCCGGCCCGGTGCCACGTCGAAGGACCGGAACACGAGCGGAGGACCAGGGGGCGGGGATGCGCGGAGGCCTTGTGGCACTGACCGTACTGGCGGCCGTGACGGCGGTGGCCTGCGACGACGGGAACGGGCCGGACGTGGTGGTCAAGGGCACGCCGCCTGCGACGCCCTACAGCGGTCCGCTGTACGTCCCCACCAAGTCCGTCGACCAGAGTACCCCGCAGGCCCTGCGCACCGCGTCCGGCGCGGCCGGCCGGGCACTGGAGTGCGACGGGGAGATCTACGACGGCGGCGGGCCCGACGGGTGGGACAGCCGCGACGGCGGTGACACGCCCGAGGACGGCCTGAAGCTGTACTTCGACATGTTCGAGCCGATGCTCCCGGACCACGGCTACCGCGTGGAGCGCAGGGAAGCGGACCGTGTGCTGTACTCCTTCGACGTCGGCGGCCGTACCAAGGTGGCGGTCGTGGTCGCCAAGGACCAGAAGGACCGGCCCGGTTGGGGCCCGGAGACCAACGCCTCCTGCGATCCGGCCGAACTTCCGGCGAGCTTCACGGACTCACAGGAGTACGAGATCTGGACGGACAAGGACGGCAGGCGGGCACCGGTCGCGGAGATCACCGGTTACGCCGGTGCCGAGCACTGCGACTGGCAGAAGGCCCACTTCCTGGACCTGGGCAGGGGCGAGGACCGCAGGACCTACGCCCGCGACCCCGACGGCGTGCTCGACACCGACATCATGCTGACCGCCCCGTACGACGGCGACGTGCGCATGTCCGCCGACGCGCACGACACCGGATACCGCTACCACGACCGGCAGTTGTGGCTGACGGACGACCGGTCGACGGCGTACGTCCGCACCCCCGACGGAGTGGAGGCCTGGCCCCTGATGAAGCAGGGCCCGGCCTGCAAGTGAGGCGTCACCGGCTCATGTGCAGGGCGACCAGCAACTGCCATACCTGGTCGGCCACTTCGTCGGAGGTGGCCACCAGGAGCCCGTGCAGCCAGTCGGCGAGGACACCCGCGAAGGTGGCCGCCACGGCCGAGGCGACCAGCGGGGCGTCCGCGGCGCCCGCCAGCTCGCGCTCGGCCAGGCTGCGGGCCCGCAGGTCCCGGTGCAGGACCAGGCCCAGCGGCCCGCCGCCGCCCGGCGCGAGCAGGGTCCGGTACAGGGCCGCGTGCGGGGCGAGGCCCGCGAAGAACGCCGGCAGCGCGGGCGGGGCGTGCACCGGATCGGGCCGTCCGCGCCAGGCGTGCAGCGCCTCCACGGCCTCCCGTACGACGTCCGCGCAGGCGTCGGTCGCCAGCGCCTCCAGGCTGTCGTAGTGCACGTAGAAGGTGGCCCGGCCCACCCCGGCCCGGCGCACCAGCGAGGCGACGCCCACCTCCTCCAGCGGGCGCTCGGCGCACTCGTCCAGCAGGGCCTTGCGCAGCCGCGCCCGGGTGCGCGCGGCCCGCGGGTCCTCGGGCGCGGTCCCGGTCACCGGGCGGCGAGGACGGCGGCCAGCGCGAGCGCGCCGGGCAGTGCCTGCGCGAACAGGATGCGACGGTTGGCCGTGGCCGCGCCGTACACACCCGCGACGACCACGCACGACAGGAAGAACACCTGCGCGCGGAACCCGGTGGGATCCGCGGCGATCAGCCCCCATATCAGGCCCGCCGCCAGGAAACCGTTGTAGAGCCCCTGGTTGGCGGCCAGCGGCGCGGTCGCCCGCGCCATCTCGGGGTCGAAGCCGTGCAGCCCCCGGCCCGGCTTCTTCTCCCACAGGAACATCTCCAGCACCAGGATGTACGCGTGCAGCGCGGCCACCAGGCCGACCAGCACGTTCGCCACGATTTCCATGATCAGCGGACTCCTCACACCACTTGGACAGGTGTCCAATATAGCTGGACAGGTGTCCAGGAAGTCACTCGGGGGTGCCGCCTCCCCCGAATCCGGCGCCCCTGCGCAGCTCCCAGGCCCGCAGCGCCAGTTGCATCTCGAAGCGGGCCGCCGGGTCGTGCAGCAGGCCACCGAACAGCTCGTCCAGCTGCCGCATCCGGTAGCGAACGGTCTGCGGGTGCACGGCCAGGCGCGCGGCGACCTCGGTGACGCCCCGGCCGGACTGGAGCCAGCTCAGCAGGGTCTCCGCCAGCCGCTCGCGCTGCGGCGGGCGCACCTGCTCCAGCGGGCGCAGCCGACGCTCGGCCACGGCGTCCAGCAACGCGTCGTCGCGCAGCAGCAGAAGCGTGGACAGATGGTCCTGGCAGCGCACGACCCCGGCGTCCTCCTCGGCGCCCACGAGCACACCCCGGCGGACCAGGTCCAGTGCCTCGGCCGCCCAGCGCAGCGACCGCGCGCCCTCCTGGAGCGCGACCGTCGGACCCATCGCCGCGCGCAGCCCGTTCAGCGCCCCGGCCACCGCCCGGGCCCGCCCCGGCCCCTCCGGGTCGGGCACCACCAGCACCGCCGGCTGCGTATCGAACCGGGCGAGGAACTCCGGCGGCACGATGGGCTCCGTCCCCGACCACGGACCGTGCTCGACCGCCACCACCGCCACCGCCCGCGGCACCGTCCAGCGCGCGGCGTGCGCGAGATCCGCGATCGCCTCGGCCGCGGCCGGGGGATCGGCGGTCAGCAGGTCGATCAGGCGTGCGCGCCGCTGCTGGAGCTCACCGGCCGCGTGCAGACGGGCCTCGGTGTAGCCCGCCGTCGTCGCGGCCGCCATCTCGTCCAGGTGCAGGAACAGTGCCTCGCCGAAGGCGCCCAGCACGTGACGGGGCAGCAGGCCGTCGTCCACCAGGGCGTTCACCCGGCGCCAGGTCACCCGGGCGCCCAGCCGCAGGGCCCACTGGAACGAGTCGAGACTGCGCCCCTCCTCGGCCTCGCCGCGGCCGATGCGCTGGTACGTCGCCTTCACCGGCGCCCAGTCGATGTCCGGCTCGGCCATCCGCTCCAGGAATCCCTGCAGCGCGTGATCCACGCCCCGGTGCACACCCTGCATGTACGTGTCGTCCGTCGGACGCGCGTACTCGGGGATCTCCGTCCTGATCGCCCGGACGACCTCCTCGGTGATATCGGCGAAAAACGGTCTGAGGCGGTCGTGCAGACCCGGCGGCAGTGACTTGAACGGGCCGCGGATGTCGACTTCTTCCGCTCCGGCTCTCTTTGGCACTCCGGCGACGATACCGGCGAGTAACCCGCCGGGGCTCATCACGAACGGACAGTTGTCGCGGCGGGGACTGTCGAACGCTGACAAGTGGGGTGTCGGTAAGTTCCCTCGTCTGTATGGGGGTTTGTCGATTTGGGGCTCCTGTCTGAGAGTGACGGAACCCTCACGTCGGCGATGTCCGCGGTTGATCCTTTCGGGTCCAAACCCGATAAGCTCCAGTCCTGCACTGCGAGTTGACGTCACAATCTTCACGTCGGCTCGTAGTGCGTACTCATGAGTGCGGCCCTTGCACACCCCCCATTTCGATCGTGTTGCTTTCGAAGGATGCAGATGGAACTCGCCACTCCGCCCCCGGCGGCGCGGGCCCCTGTCGCCTGGTACAGCTGGTGGCTGATGCCACTGGCCTTAGGAGGAGGGACGGTTGCCGCCACGTTCATGAGCTCCGAGCGGATAAGCGTCGCGGTCGCCGGTGCCGCCGCGACCGCCGCCGGCTCGGTGTGCGTACGGCTCCTGATCCGCTCGCAGAAGCAGCTGCGCCGCTCCGAGGGCAGCTTCCGCTCCTCGCAGGCCGAGCACTCCCAGCAGTGGCAGCAGCATGTCTCCGGCCTGGAACGGAAGTTCAGCGCCGAGCGCGCCGCCCTGGAGGCCCAGCTGACCGAGCAGGCGGCCGCCTACGAGGCTCGGATCGGCGAACACACGGCGGTCTACGAGGCTCAGCTCGGTGACAACGCCCGGGCGTACGAGGAGCGGCTGGCCGACCAGGCCACGTCCTACGAGGCACAGCTCACCGACCGGGCCGAGGTCTGGCAGGAGCAGGTCGCGCACCAGCGGGCCGCCGTCACGCGGCTCGCTGACGAGCAGCTGCCGGAGGCGCTGAAGCGGCTGCGCGCCGGTGACGCCATCGACGACCTGCTGCCGGCGACGGAGCAGCGCGCGAAGGTCGACAAGGAACTCCAGACGGATCTGCGCCGGATCCTGCGGACCTCCCTGATCGGCGTCGAGGAGGAGTTCAACCGCTCGACCTCCGCCGAGCAGGCCGTGATCAGCATCGGCAACCGCATCCACGTCCTGACCAGCAAGCTCCGCGGCCGCCTGCACGAGATGCAGGGCGAGCACGGCCGGCTGCCCGCCGTGGCACGCGGTCTCATGGAGCTCGACCAGGAGCTCGGCCCCGCCGACTCGCTCGCCGCGAGCATCGGCGTGCTGGGCGGCTCGGACCGGCCGGGCCGGCAGTGGCAGGAGCCGCAGCGGCTGCTCAGCGTGGTCCGTGGCGGCATCGGCCGGATCAAGGACTTCCATCGGGTCGAGGTACGCCATCTGCCCGAACTCGGCGTCGACGGCGGCCTGGTGGACCACCTCACGCTGGTCTTCGCCCACCTCCTGGACAACGCGGCCCGCTATTCGCCGCCCACCGAGCCGGTGATCGTCTCCGGCAAGGAGGTGCCGAACGGTGTCGGCATCGAGATCCAGGACTCCGGCAAGGGCCTGAGCGAGGAGAAGAAGCGCGAGGCCGAGCACTCCCTCACGGGCACCGCGGCCGGCCCCGGCCTCGGCGGTATCTCCGAGGACGCCAACATCGGTCTGCGCGTCGTCGGCATCCTCGCCCGCCGCTACGGCATCCGCGTCACCTTCGCGGACTCGCCCTGGCTCGGCACCTCGGTGGTCGTCGTGGTCCCGCACAAGTACTTCAGCCCCCTCACGGCCGCCACCCCGGCGACCACGCCCGCCGCCCCGGCCACCCCCGCACCCGCGGCGCCCGCGGCCGACGACCCGGTGGTCACCGAACCGGTGCAGGCCGACACCGCCGACATGGTGGACACCACGCCGGGCGGACTGCCCCGGCGCAGGAGCCGGCACCGCGAGACGGAGCCGGACCGGTCACCGCAGCGGGCCGACCGCGCGGACGTCACCCGGGTCGCCGCGGTCCCCCCGGACGAGTCGTTCGCCGGCCTCGCCGCCTTCGCCACGGCCGGACGCGAGTCCACCGGGCCGGAGACGGCGACCGCGGACCGGTCCTTGGCCGAGTTCGGGATTCCGGCCGCCGCCGGGCACGAGTCCACGGAGGAGGAGACCCTCGGCCTGCGCCGTGAGCCCGAGGCACCCGCGACGTCCGACCGCCGCGAGTCCACCTCGCATCGAATTGAAGAGAGCGACTAGTCCACATGACGCAACAGGGAACCGACGTGAGCTGGGCGCTCCGCGATCTGGTGGAGAGCATCCCGGAGATCCGCTTCGCCCTCGTGGCCTCCAGCGACGGCAAGGCCATCACCTCCTTTGGCGCCGAAGACCCCGACGACGTGGACCGCTTCGCGGCCGTGGTGGCCGGCCTGCAGGCCCTGGCCCAGCCGGTCGCCGAGCAGTTCCCCAAGTACGCGGGCCAGCTGCGCCTCGCGATGATCGAGGTCGACGGGGGCCATCTGTTCGTCGTGCGGGCGGGTGTCGAGACGTATCTCGGTGTCCTGGCCAGGGAAGGACTCGACCAGGGCCTGCTGGGACACCAGATGAGGGACCTGGCCCGCAGGATGGGTGAGCTCCTCGGCACCACTCCGCGCCTGGAGGAGCACTCTGGATGAGTGCTCCCCGCCGGCCCACGGACCCGTCCGGTCTTGAGCGCTACTACGTCCTCACCGGGGGACGCAGCGGACCGGGCGGGTCGGCGTCGACCCTCGACGTGGCGACCCTCATCGTCTCCCGCACCGCGCCCTCACCGGGGATGCAGCACGAGCACGAGGAGATAGTCCGGCGCTGCCGCGACCCGCTGTCGGTGGCCGAACTCGGCGCCCATCTCGGATTGCCCTTCAACATTCTCGCGGTGCTGTTGGCGGATCTGCTGGACGCAGGCCGTATTGAAGCCCGTGATCCCATCCCGGCGCACCACGCCGGACGCGGGCCCGACCTCGCGCTCCTCCAGGAGGTACTCAGTGGACTGGAAAGGCTTTGACCATCCCGGCGAACCGGCCGCCGGGGGCACCCGCTCGGTCAAGGTGATGATCGCCGGCGGGTTCGGCACGGGAAAGACCACCATGGTCCGCTCCGTCAGTGACATCAAGCCGCTCACCACCGAGGAGACCCTCACCCAGGCCAGCGTCGAGGACGACCACCTCATCGGCGTCGCCGACAAGGCCGAGACCACCGTCAGCCTGGACTTCGGCAAGATCAGCCTCAACGAAAGCCTGATGCTGTACCTGTTCGGGACGCCGGGCCAGGAGCGGTTCTGGTTCCTGTGGAACGGTCTGTTCAAGGGCGCGCTCGGCGCGGTGGTCCTGGTGGACACCCGCCGCCTGGCCTCCAGTTTCCGGGCGATCGAGGAGATGGAGCGGCAGAACGTGCCCTTCGTCATCGCGCTGAACATCTTCCCCGACTCCAAGGAGCACCCGGTCGAGGAGATCCGGGACGCCCTGGACATCTCCCCGGACATCCCGGTCGTCGCGTGCGACGCCCGCGACCGGGCCTCCAGCCGGGACGTGCTCGTCGCGCTGATCCGTCATCTGCAGGAACGCTCGGCCGTCGCAGTGGAGTCCCGATGAACGACCAGTCCCACGGTTCCGGCGCCGCGGGCGGGTGCCCCGTCGCGCACGGCGACGGCATCACCCGGCTGTACGGACCCGAGTCGGCGACCGACTCGCACGGCATCTACGAGCGGCTGCGCAAGCGGTACGGAGCGGTCGCTCCCGTCCTGCTGGAGGGCGACGTCCCCGCCTGGCTGGTGCTCGGCTACCGCGAGAGCCGCCGGGTGCTGGACAATCCGTTGCAGTTCAGCCGGGATTCGAGGATCTGGCGGGACTGGAACGAGGGCCGGATCGCCGAGACCTCGCCGCTGATTCCGATGCTGGCCTGGCGCCCCGACTGCGTCTCCCAGGACGGCGAGCCGCACCGCCGGCTGCGCGGCGCGGTCAACGATGTGCTGCAGGCTGCTGTCGGCCGCGGTATCCGGCGCCACGCCACGCACTTCGCCAACAAGCAGATCGACGGGTTCGCGGACAAGGGCCGCGCCGATCTGGTGGCGGACTACGCCGACTATCTGCCGATGCTCGTGATGACCCGCATTCTGGGGCTTGCCGAGGCGGAGGGGCGCAGGCTGGTCGAGTCCTGCGCCCAGGTGCTCAAGGGCGGCGAGGACGCCCTGATGCACGACGGCATGATCAGGGAGATCTTCGGTGAACTCGCCGAGCGCAGGCGGTCCGAACCCGGCTCCGACCTCGCCACCGGCCTGCTGGAGCATCACGCGGCCCTCGACCACGACGAGGTCGTCCACCACCTGCGCGTGGTGCTGATCGCCGCGCACGTCACGACCAACCTGCTGGCCCGGGTGCTGCAGCTGGTCCTGACCGACGCCTCCCGGCTCTCCGGGCTGATCAGCGGTCAGCTGAACATCTCGGCGGTGGTGGAGGAGGTCATGTGGAACTCTCCGCCGCTGGCCGTCATGCCGGGGCGCTTCGCCGCCAGCGATGTCGAACTGGGCGGGCAACGCATCGAGGAGGGCGACCTGCTCGTTCTCGGCCTCGCCTCGGGCAACCTCGACCCCGAGGTCCGGCCCGACCCGGGTGTCTCGGTGCAGGGCAACCAGGCGCACCTGGCGTTCGGCGCGGGCCCGCACGAGTGCCCCGGACAGAGCATCGGGCAGTCCATGATCGAGGTTGCGGTGGACGTCCTGCTGCACCGACTGCCGGGCCTGCGGCTGGCCGTGCCGGCGGATGAGCTCACCACGACCGCCTCCACCTGGGATTCTCGGCTGGACAGGCTGCCGGTCGAGTTCCCGGTGTGAGCACGCTGCTGCCCGGTCGGAAACCCGACCGGGCAGCAGGTCGTCCCCGGAGCCCCGTCCGGCCGACTCTGCGGCGGCCGCCGGGCCTTCCCGAGACCAGCGCCCACGCGTGGTCGCCGCTGATCCAGTGTTGGATGGCCTCCACACCCGTCCGCACCCGGTTCCGCTCGTCAGGACGCGGACGGCGACTTTGGCAGTGCTCCCGCCGCCGTGTCGACGAGGTCGGTGGTGAGGGTGGCCCCACCACCGTCTACCGGGTTTCTGGAACGGGACCGAGGCGTCAGCCGTCGAGCCAGTCGCCCGTGACGCCCGTAGGACGGTGTCCCGTGGCGTTCCAGAGGAAATGCGGGTGGGCGCTGCCGAACATATAGGCGAGCAGCGCGGTGTCTTCCCTCCCGGTTTGAGGGTCGTGCAGGGTGTAAAAGTATTCACATCCGACTGCGCCGGAGTCTTGTTGGACATCACGAGCGCGGTCCGGGGACGGTGCGGCTCTGGATGCCTCCACGGCGGCGATGTAGGTGCGGCGCAGGATCTCCCATGCGCTGTCGATGTTGCCGTACCAGGGGCCGTGCAGTGCTTCGAAGGCATGGAGCTCGGCGTCGAAGAGGGGCCATGTCTGGGGGTATTGGGCTCGGCAGCGTGCGGACAGCTCGGCGGTCCGGGGGCTCAGCGCTGGTGCGGTGGGCCGCGGGGTGATGGTGAGGGTGGTGCCGTCGGTGAGGATGCCGGTGCATGCGTTGGGCTGCAGGTCGCAGAGCGGGCACTCCTCGGCCGGGGGGAGGCCCTGGGTGATGCCGTCGAACCACAGGGCGTGGCGGCCCGTGAGCCCCATCCAGACGATGGTGGTGGGCATCAGCCAGGTGTTCCACATCGGGGGATGCGCCTCGGGCATGCAGTCGTACTTGACGCGGGCGATGGCGCAGGCAGCGAAGAGGGCCTTGGTGTGGGTGGGCATGTCGGCGAGCCAGAAGTTGCTGATCTCGCCGGTGAGGGCGTCGGCTCGTACGTCGGTCATGTCGTCGATGACGCGGCACAGCAGCAGGGCGGCGAGGTGTTCTTCCTGCCAGAGTTCGGTGTCGGGTGAGACGTGCCAGAACAGGCAGTCCAGCATCTGCAGGAGTGCGTAGGTGCTCTGGGTGAGTGGGTTGGTCTGGGGGAGCGAGACGGTGCCCGCGTGGTGCTGTTGGAGCCAGTACTCGTCGACGGATCGCTTATGGGCTGCGTAGAGTCCGCAGACCAGGGCCCGTGCGCTGTTGGTGCTGAAACTCTCGGCCAAGCGGCCTTCGACGAGTTGGGTGAGGCGCGTGGTATCGATGGTGTCGATCACGCGTTTGTACTCGTGGAAGAGGAGGATGTCGTCCTCGAAGCGGTGGCGGTGGCCAAGGTCTCGTTCAAGGTCGTTCAACTGCCGGACCCAGGACCATCCAAGAGTCAGGACGCTGTCGAGTTCCGGGCGGTACGGCCAGGTCTTGACGGTGAGGGGACGACCGGCGCTCTGTCGCCAACGGTAGTCATCCAGCGTGCGTGCGGGGGGCGTGGGCAGCCGACGGCACAGGGGGCAGTCGCAGACGGTTGTCTGCTCCTCCTCGCGCGGCGGGGCGAGCGCCCGGCTCCGCCAGGCCCCTTCCAGCATCATGGAGGTCAGTCGGCAGACCTCGATATCGGTGCTGACCTGGGGGAAGGCTGCCTCGATCGTGCGCAGGCTGGTGTCGAGCCGCCTCAACCTGGCGTAGCCCTCCTCGTCGGGTGGGAGGAACGCGCGCGGCGCCAGCTGTAGGGCTCCCTCCACATGCAGCGTGGTGCTGGAGCGGGGGGATATGAGTTCGTCCAGCCGCTGCTGAGCGGCGTTCTGGCAGCTTCGGTACTGCTCCGTGCTCGCATTGATGCGTTTCGCCAAGAGGCGGGCCAGGGTGTTCCCCGCCTCCTCGGGCTGGAGCTGGGCGCTCGGCTGCGCCGGGAGCGAGCTGTCGGCGGGCGCCTTCGGAACAGCACCTACGACTTGAGATGTCACACCGGTCTCCTTCAAGCTGTGGTCCTGGCAACGGAATCGATCGACCGTGGTTGTCGGCCGGTCGTGTCCGAGGATCTTCTGTCCCTTGCGCGACGGCCTCGCCGGACAGCCGGACTCACGCGACCGGCTCCGGCTCCTGCTGCGAACGACGGCGAGGGGCACGACTGCTGCGTTGACGGCCGAGGAAGCGGAGCGGGTCGCCCACCTGCCCGTCGAGGACGAACTGCCGCGTGCCCGCTCGGTTCTCGAACGCGACGGGCCGCTCGTCCACGGCAGATTCACCCTCGACACCGCCGGCCTTCCATGAACGGCCCGCCCTTGTCGAAGCGCTCTTACTGCAAGTCGGGTACCAGCAGCGCCGCTTCAGCTGTGTTGATCAGCAAGCACTCGCGGCCTGCTGCCCGCGGGGCGCAGCGGGGTGATGATGAGCTCGCGCGCGACCTCGGCTGTCGGATCCGCGCGGTCCGGCCGGCTGGCGTCGAACCGGTCGTCGAAGAGAAAGGCCAGGGAGAACCAGTTCATCAGGACGTCCATGTCGTCCGCCGACGCGTGCGGAAAGGTGCGGGCGGCGGCCTGTGGCAGGTCCGAGGGCCTGTACTCGGAGGGTGTCGAAAGGCAGGTCGAACCTGACGTCCTGAGGCATAGATGTCCTTCCGGGATACGGAACGCAGAGCCCCCCGCCCCTGCGAACGGGCGGCCGGATCGGCCGCCCGCGCACTCGAACTCCGCTTCCTGGCCGGAAAGTTGGGCCGAGAAGCGTTACGAGACTGCCCAGAGCGTAAATGATCTACACCGTGATACTGCCGTGACGTGTGTTACTGCTCACGCCTCATGAGCCGCGTACACTACCTGGCCCCCTACATAGGTGAGCGCCACCTTCGCCTCCGCGATCGCCTCCGCCGGTCCCGCGAACGGATCGCGGTCCAGGACCACCAGATCGGCCAGCGCCCCGGCGGCCACCCGGCCCGTGTCGTCCAGCCCGTTCACGTACGCCGACCCGGCCGTGTACGCCGTGAACGCCTGCGCCGCACCGATCCGCTCGCCGGGCAGGAACACCGGGTTTGTGCCGCCCGGCTCCACGCGGTTGACCGCGACATGGATGCCCTGCAGCGGATCCGGGCTGCTCACCGGCCAGTCGCTGCCCGCCGCGAGCCGCGCCCCGGAGCGCAGCAGCGACCCGAACGGGTACTGCCACGCGGCGCGTTCGGGCCCGAGGAAGGGAATCGTCAGCTCGTCCATCTGCGGCTCGTGCGCCGCCCACAGCGGCTGGATGTTGGCGGTGGCACCGAGCCGGGCGAAGCGCGGCACATCCTCGGGATGCACGACCTGAAGATGCGCAAGATGCGGCCGGGTGTCGCTCGGCCCGTTCGCGGCGCGCGCCGCCTCGATCGCGTCCAGCGCGTCGCGCACGGCCCGGTCGCCCAGCGCGTGGAAGTGGCACTGGAAACCGAGTGCGTCCAATTCGGTCACATACAGCGGAAGTTGCTGTGGATCGATGAAGCTGTTGCCTCGATTGGCCGTCGTGCAGCCGCAGTTGTCGAGGTACGGATCCAGCAGTGCCGCCGTACCGTTCTCCGCGACCCCGTCCAGCATCAGCTTCACGCTGCCCGCCCGGAACCGCCCGTGGCTCAAGGCGGCCCGGCGCTCGACGAGTTCGGGGATCTGCTCGGCGCCGCGCTCCCGGTCCCACCACAGCGCGCCGACCACCCGCGCGGTCAGCGAGCCGTCCTGGGCCGCTGTCCGATACGCGTCAGAGGGGTCGTCCATGCCGAGGAAGTCCCCGACCAGCGCGTCCTGCCAGGCCGTGATGCCCAGCGCGTGCAGATGGCGCTGGGCGTGCAGCAGCGCGGCGAGCCGGTCGGCCGCGGTGGCCGGCGGGGTGAGACGGCCGACGAGCTGCATCGCGCCTTCCTGCAGCGTGCCGCTCGGCTCACCGGAGGCGTCGCGCTCGATCCGTCCGTCGGCCGGGTCGGGCGTGTCCCGGGTGATGCCCGCGAGCTCCAGGGCACGGCTGTTGACCCAGGCGCCGTGGTGGTCGCGGTTGGGGAGATAGACGGGCCGGTCGGGGACGACCGCGTCCAGCAGCTCCTTCGTCGGCGTACCGCCCTCGAACGCCTCCATCGACCAGCCGCCGCCGAGGATCCACTCCCGCTGCGGATGCGCGGCCGCGTACGCGCGCACGGCGGCCAGTGTCTCGTCGGCGGTCCGCGTCCCGGTCAGATCGCACTGGGTGAGCTCCAGGCCCGCCGGCACGGGGTGCACATGGGCGTCCTGGAAGCCGGGCAGCAGCAGCCGTCCGGCCAGGTCGACCACCTGCGTCCGGGGCCCGGCGAGTTCGTGCACCTCGTCGTGCCCGACGGCGGTGATCCGGTCGCCGGTGACGGCCACGGCACTCGCCGTGCGGCCCTCGGGGGTGAGGACGGGGCCGCCGGTGAAGAGGAGATCAGCGTGCATGTTCTCTTTCCTTGTGGGGTCGGTCGGGGGTCAGTTGGGGGTGGCGAGCAGCTGCGGCGCGTCGGCGTCCGTGCCCTCGCCGGTGCGGAAGTACGGGGAGCGGCGCACCCACTTGGCGTACGCGGCGGCGACGAAGCCGGACGCGATCATCGCCAGCGGCATGAGCAGCAGGAACCAGCCGTTGTCCGGACGGAGTTCCAGCCGGTCGGCGGAGGTGTAGAAGGACCAGCCGAGGTAGCCGCCGAGGCCCAGGAGCGCGGCGGCGCTCAGGGTGGGCAGCACCACGGCCCGTACCCCCTGCCAGGGGTCGGTGCGCAGCAGGGAGCGGAAGCGCACGGCGGCGGCGAGCGCGGTGAGCGCGTAGGAGAGCGCGACGACGATGCCGACGGCGTTCACGGTCGCCAGGATCATGTCGGCGAGCCGCGGGATCACCAGGGCGAGCGCGGCCACCGCGGTGGCGATCGCCCCGATCAGCAGGGTGCCGGCCGCCGGTGTTCCGTACCGGGCGCTGACCTTGGACCACACCGGGCCGACGGTACGGTCCCGGCTCATCGCGAACATGCCGCGCGCCGTGGGGATCACCCCGGCCTGGAGCGAGGCCACGGCCGAGAACATCAGGGCCACCAGAGGCAGCGCGGCCAGCGGCTGCGCGGCCAGCCGGTCACCGAAGTACGCCAGGCCCTGGGCCCCGTGCCCGGCCAGCTCGTCCTCGGACAGCACCCGCTGGAAGGCGACCGAGCCGAGCAGGAACAGCGCCAGCATCGTCACCAGGGTGATCATTCCGGCACGGGAGGCGTCCCGCGGGTGGCGGACCTCCTCGTTGACGCTGAACGCGGCCTCGAAGCCCCAGTAGCAGAACACCGACAGCAGCATCCCCTGCGCGAGCGCCGACGCCGACGGAATGGCGAAGGGGTCGAACCAGGAGAGGCTGAAGTCGTGCGGGCCGGTGACTATGCCGTAGCCGCAGAACCCGAGCAGCACGACGTACTCGAAGACGAGCAGGCCGCTCTGCAACCGCGCCGCGGTGCGGATGCCCGTCACGGCCGTCAGCGTGACGGCGATCAGGATCCCGATGCCCACCGCCGTCGACTGCGCGGTCGACCCCGGATCCAGCGCGAGTCCGGCCACCCGGTGCAGCCCGGCCTCGCCGGCCAGCTGCAGGATCGCCGACCCGGTGACGGCCGTGGTGTAGGCGAGGAACGCGACCGACGCCGAGAGGTTCACCCAGCCGACCATGAAGCCGAGCCACGGGTTGAGCGAACGTCCCACCCACACATACCCGTTGCCGGCGTTGGGCTCCACCCTGTTCAGGCGGGAGAAGGCGCCCGCGATGCCCAGGATCGGCAGGAACGCTAGCAGCATGATGGCCGGCAGATGCAGGCCGACCACCCCGGCCGTGACCCCGAGGCCGATGCCGATGCTGGTGGTCGCGGCCGTGCTGGACGCGGCGACGGCGATGCCGTCCAGGACCCCGAGGGACCTGCGCAGCTCGGGCGGGTCGACGTTGCGGGACGTGTCGTTCATGGCCGGCTCTCCGCTCGCACCTGGGGGCCTGGCCGGCCCCGGTGAGCGGACATGAAACTGCCCGGGTCCTTCACAGGTCAACGGTGTTGTCATAAGGTGCCCGCACATCCCAGGGAGGACTCCCATGAGCGAACGCGTCGTCCCGCCCACGGCCCGGCAGCGCAGGCGTCCCACGAAGCAGGGCGTCGTCCTGTCCACGGAACTGATCGTCGCCACGGCCCTCGGACTGATCGAGGAGCACGGTGCCGACGCCCTGTCCGTGCGCCGTCTGGGGCGGGCGCTGGGCGCCGACCCCAGCAGTCTGTACCGCTACTTCCGGCACACCGACGACCTGATGCTCGCCGTCGCCGACGAGCTGATCGGCCGCACCATGCGCAGCTGGCGCCCCACCGGCGACTGGCTCGCCGACCTGCGCGAACTGGGCCTGCGCATGCACGACGGCGCCCTCGCCCACCCCCGGGCGGCGGTGCTCAGCTCCTACCGGGTGACCGGACGGGCGTACGAGATCCAGGCCGTCGAGGCCATCCTCGGCGTACTGCGCGGCGCCGGCTTCCCCGACGCCGAGGCGGTGCGCATCTACCACGCCTTCGTCGACCAGGCCCTGGCCTTCGCCGCGCTGGACTCCGCCTCCCTGTCCCTGCCGAGGTCCGCCCGGGAGGCCGAGGCGGAGGTCTGGCGGGCGACCTACGCCCGGCTGCCCGCCGACACCCACCCGCACATCGCCGCGACCGCCCGCCACCTGGTGGCCTCCATGCGGGGGAGCTCCTACCCGGCCGCCCTGGAACTGCTGCTGAGCGCGGCGGCGGCCCGGCTGGCGGAGATCGGCGCGGCGAGGAACGACTGACGGTCACACATGGCCGCGCTCGTCCGTCATCCCGATGAGACCGATCAACGAGCACGATCAACGAGCACGATCAATGAGCCGGATCAATGGCACCGACCACGAGGAGGCCGCAGGCCGATGACGCCGCCGCCCGCCCGCACCGCCGAACAGCGCAAGCAGGACACCCTCCGCAGGCTGGAGCACGACGAGGATCTCTGGGTCGCCACCGCGGCCGCCGACGGGGGAGCGCCTTACCTCGTTCCGCTCTCGTTCGTGTGGGACGGCGAGACCCTGCTGCTCGCCACCCCGGCCGCCGCCCCCACCGGCCGCAACCTGGTGGCGACCGGCACCGCACGGCTCGGTGTCGGACCGACCCGGGACGTCGTCATGATCGAGGGCGACGTCGAGCCCTTGGCCTGCGACGAACTGCCCGAGGAGGAAGCCGACCGCTTCGCCGCGGAGACCGGCTTCGATCCGCGCCGGCTCACCACGCGCTACCTGTACTTCCGGGTCCGCCCACGACGCGTGCAGGCCTGGCGCGAGGCCAACGAACTGGACGGGCGTGAACTGATGCGCGACGGTAAGTGGCTGGTGGACGACTGAACCGGACGGCCGGGAGTCGGCAAGCCGGCCGCCGGAGGCGAGGGGCGCGGCGGGGCCGTACGCGGAGCGCGGACACGACGACCCGGCCGGGCGCTGCTTCACCCCGCGCCTCGGAGCGTCCACGGTGCCCGAACAGGGCTGAGCCGAATCCGGGCCTCCGGTGGAGGCCGTCGGCCCACGGCACGCGGTGTGAGCGGACCGGTCCGGGGCAGTCGGTGTACGTGAGCGGGACATCCTCCGATCGCCGGGCCGACGGCAGGACGCGGGTCACCGTGCTGGTGGCGCTCGTGGCCAATCTGGTCATCGCCGTCGCCAAGGCCGTCGGCGGCTTCGTCGCCGGGTCGCCCGCGCTGCTGTCGGAGGCGGCGCACTCGGTCGCCGACAGCCTCAACGAGGTCTTCCTGCTGGCCGCGCTGCGCCGCAGCCGGCGCCCCGCCGACGAGCGGCACCCCTTCGGCTACGGCAAGGAGCGCTTCTTCTGGTCGCTCCTCGCGGCCGTCGGGATCTTCGTCATGGGCGGCTGCTTCTCCTTCTTCCAGGGCTTCGAGGCCCTGCGCAACGGCACGGAGGAGAAGTTCAGCGGCTATGTGGCGGGCCTGGCCGTGCTCGGCGTCGCGCTGGTCGCCGAGGGGGCCTCCCTGCTGCGGGCGCTGTACCAGGTGCGCGGGCAGGACGGCGGCCGCGGCGGTCTGCGTGATCCGGCTCTGCGCACGGTCGTGGCCGAGGACGCCACCGCGGTGCTCGGCGTGACGCTCGCGATCGCCGGCATGGCCCTGCACATGGTCACCGGGCAGGTGGTCTGGGAGGCCTCCGCCACGCTGGGGATCGGCCTGCTGCTCGTGTACGTCGCCTACCGCCTGGGACGCGACGCGCGCGACCAGCTCATCGGCGAGGCCGCCGACCCCGAGCTGAGCGCCCGGATCCGGGCCCTGCTGCGGGCACAGCCCGAGATCGACAGCGTGGAGGCGCTGTTCACGATGAAACTGGGGCTCGACTCGACCCTGGTGGCGGCCCGGGTGGACCTGGTGCCCGGCGTGGACAGTGAGACGGTCGAGGAGGCGGCCGTACGGATCAAGCGCTCCGTCGCCCGTACCGTCCCCGAGGCCGACAAGATCTTCCTCGACGTCACGGACCGCCCGGCGGCCGAGGCACGGGAGGGCCCCGCCGCGACGGGGGAACGCGGCGGGGCCTGACGCACGGGTGCCCGGAGCGGAGCCGGTTCATGCCTCCCCGGAACAGATTTTTCTAAAAAACCGGGTTCCGCGGCCGGAAAGACGGTGATCCGCGGCCTGAATCAGTCGCCGTCGGCCGGTTCGAGCACGAAGACCGGGATCTCCCTGGAGGTCTTCTCCTGGTACTCCGCGTACGGCGGATACGCGGCCACGGCCCGGTCCCACCACGCGGCCTTCTCCTGGCCGGTCACCTCACGGGCCGTCATGTCCTGCTTGACCGGCCCGTCCTGCAGCTCCACGCGGGGCTCGGACTTGACGTTGAAGTACCAGACCGGATGCTTGGGCGCACCGCCCTGCGAGGCGACCACGGCGTACCGGCCGTCGTGCTCCACCCGCATCAGCGGTGTCTTGCGGATCTTGCCGCTCCTGGCACCCAGGGTCGTCAGCAGGATCACGGGCATCCCCGTGTCCAGCAGTGTCGTCCCCTTGGTGCCGCCAGAGCTCTCGTACAACTCGACCTGCTCCCGCACCCACTGGGTCGGGCTGGGCTCGTACTCGCCCTCAAGAGGCATGAGGTTGGTCCCCTCGTCGGTACTGCGGCTTACTGGCAGCATCCTTCAACACCGGCGCACGCGCGAATCATCCGCTCTTCGGTCCTCGCCGGTCACGCCGGTGACACCGCCATCCGTACCGCGAGCGCCATGATCACGCCACTCGACAACAGCGCGGTCACCAGCCGTCCGCGGTGGCCGGTCAGGGTGTGGCCGAGCAGCGCGCCGCCCCCGGCGAGCAGCAGCTGCCAGCTCGCGGAAGCCGCGAAGGCACCCAGCACGAAGAGGCCCTGCTCCAGCGGGCGTACGGCATCCGCGGTGCGGGTGCCGAGCACCAGAGCGGCGAAGTAGATCACGGTGGTGGGGTTCAGCAGGGTGATACCGAGAAGTCCGAGATACGCCCGTGCCGGGCCGGGTACCGGCCGGTCCGGGCGGGTGGCGAGCCGGTGCAGGCGGTACTGCCGCAGTGCGGCGGCCGCGCCCCACACCGCCAGCACGGCCAGCACCAGGGCCGAGGCCCAGCGCAGCGGTCCGAGCACCGGCCGCAGCACCGCCGCCACGGCGGTGCCCCCGACGGTGGCGAGCAGGGCGTAGAGGCCGTCGGCACTCGCCACGCCCAGCGCGGCGCAGGCGCCGGTCCGAAGGGACGTACGAGCCGTGAGGGACACTAGATAGGTCGCGACCGCTCCGACGGGTACGGCGATGCCGTAGCCGGCGAGCAGGCCCGCGACGAGTGCGGCCGTCACGAGCGCGCGGAATCGGGCCTCCGCGGACGGCCGGGCTGCTGCTGGACCCGCACCGGAACAACAACGGCGGCGGAGGTCGGCGGCAGGAAGGCGTCAGTCGTGGTCATGGGCAGATCCTGCGGTCCGCGACCCGGCGTCGGCAAGAGAATTTCGGCGTGGAAACGACGGTCGAGGACATGAGGTCCGGCCAGATCGCGTGGATCACCGATCTGGCCGAACTTTCCGTCGCTCCATAGGTGCCCGGGGCATCTAATGATGATCGGCACCACGCACCCTTCGTCTGCGAGGTCTTCCATGACGGAACTGCCGGAACTGACGGAACCGACGGAACTCACGAGCCCGGCCCATCCGACCGAACCCGTCGCCTTCCCCCAGGACCGCACCTGCCCCTACCACCCGCCGACCGGCTACGACCCGCTGCGCGACCAGGGCCCCCTGGCCCGGGTCACCCTCTACGACGGCCGGCCGGCCTGGCTGGTCACCGGCCATGCCGCCGCCCGCGCGCTGCTGTCCGACCCCCGCCTGTCCACCGACCGCACCCGCCCCGGCTTCCCCATGCCCACGGCCCGCTTCGCGGCGGCCCGCGCCATCCGGGTGGCCCTGCTGGGCGTCGACGACCCCGAGCACCGCACCCAGCGGCGGATGATGATCCCGTCCTTCACCCTCAAGCGTGCCGCCGAGCTGCGGCCCGACATCCAGCGGATCGTCGACGGGCTGATCGACGCGATGATCGCGCAGGGCCCGCCCGCGGAGCTGGTGAGCGCCTTCGCGCTGCCCGTGCCGTCCATGGTGATCTGCGCCCTGCTCGGCGTCCCGTATGCCGACCACGAATTCTTCGAGGAGCAGTCGCACCGCCTGCTGCGCGGCCCGGAGGCCGCCGACACACTGGACGCGCGCCACCGGCTGGAGGTCTATCTGGGCGGGCTGATCGACCGCAAGAGCCAGGAGGCGGAGCCGGGCGACGGCATCCTCGACGAACTCGTCCACCAGCGACTGCGAGACGGCGAGCTGGAGCGTGAGCAGCTCGTCTCGCTGGGGATCATCCTGCTGGTCGCGGGCCACGAGACGACCGCCAACATGATCTCCCTCGGCACCTTCACGCTCCTGCGGAACCCCGAGCGGCTGGCCGAACTCCGTGCCGACCCCGCGCTGCTGCCGGCCGCGGTCGAGGAGCTGATGCGGATGCTGTCGATCGCCGACGGGCTGCTCCGGATCGCCCTGGAGGACATCGAGGTGGCCGGGACGAGGATCCGCACGGGCGAGGGCGTGGTCTTCGCGACCTCCGTCATCAACCGGGACGACTCCGTCTACGCCGAGCCCGACGCCCTGGACTGGCACCGCCCGGCCCGCCACCACGTGGCCTTCGGCTTCGGCGTCCACCAGTGCCTCGGCCAGAACCTGGCCCGCGCCGAGATGGAGATCGCCCTCGGCACGCTCTTCGAGCGGCTGCCGGGACTCCGCCTGGCCGCACCCCCGGAGGAGATTCCGTTCAAATCCGGCGACACGATCCAGGGGATGCTGGAACTCCCCGTGAACTGGTAAGAGGCTCATGCCATGCACACAGAACGCGCCATGCACATCGACATCGACAGGGACGCCTGTATCGGCGCGGGCCAGTGCGCCCTGGCCGCCCCGGGCGTCTTCACCCAGGACGACGACGGCTACAGCATGCTCCTGCCCGGCCGGGAGGACGGCGGCGGCGACCCGATGGTGCGGGACGCGGCCAACGCCTGCCCGGTCGGTGCCATCAAGGTGACCGAGGCGGAGGCCGCCGCCGGCTGACGTCAGCCGGCCGTCGCCGGCAGCGTCCGCGCCCCTCGCGGGCCTCGGCCGTCGGCATCGTGCTCCGGTCGACGCCCGCCGTGACCATGGCCCCCTCGGCCGGCAGGAACAGGGGGCCGGTCAGTGCGGCGGGCAGCCCCGCGCGGGTCACCGGAGCGGTGAGGTACTCCCGGAACGCCCGCTTGTGCGCGCGCACCTGGTCCTCCACCCGCGAGGGCTGTCCTTCCCGTGCGAGTAGGGTTCCCGGATGACCGAACAGGCCGGGAAACCCTTCCTCTACCTCGTCGTGTGCGCCGCCGGGGTCGCCGCGGGCGTCAGCGAACTGATCACCGCCGCGCAGGAGCGGGACTGGGAGGTCGGGGTCATAGCGACGCCGGTCGCCATGGGCGGGTTCTTCGACGCCGCCGCCGTCGAGGCGCAGACCGGCCGCCCCGTCCGCTCCGCCTGGCGGACCCCGGCCGATCCGCGTCCCTTCCCGCCGCCCGACGCCGTGGTGGTCGCGCCCGCCACCTTCAACACCGTCAACAAGTGGGCGGCCGGGGTCGCCGACACCCTCGCCCTGGGCACCCTCTGCGAGGCCTACGGCGTGGGCGTCCCGACCGTTGCCCTGCCGTGCGTGGCGGACGCGCTCGCCGCCCATCCCGCCTACCAGGACAGCCTCATACGGCTGCGCGGGATGGGCGTCCGGTTCGGCGAGCCCTACTCCGGTGAGCCCGACGAGTACGGCAGGCGGCCCAAGTTCCCGTGGGCGGACGCCCTGGACCTGCTGGAGCGCCACTGGTGACGGACCGGCCGCGGACGGGGCGCGGTCACGGCCGCACCTCGCGCACGTACCCGGCGCTGCCCGGCGTCGAGACCATGCGGTCCCGGCGCACGATGCTCAGCCTGCCGCCGAACCCCGCGACGGCCCGGCGCAGGCCCTCCTCCGAGTACTCGATGACGACCACCCGGTCGTCGAACGCCTTGGCGTAGGTGCCGCACTCGTCGTACTGGCCGCACTCCTCGGCCACGGCGAAGTCCAGCCCGGCCTTCCTCCGGACGCCGGCCAGTTCCGGCGTGTTCTTCTGGCCGATGGCCAGGTGCCGGGCGTGCGCGTGCCGGGAGAGCAGAGCGATGAACGCGGTCGCGTCGTCGGCGGTCAGCAGGTGCCGGGAGCGGGTGTAGCTGTCGTAGTTGTCCGGCTCGACGGCGTCGAAGCCCTTGTCGGCGCACTCGTCGATCCAGCGGCCGACCCGCTTCGCCACGCGCTCGCGCCCGGCCGGGGTGCGGATGTCGAGCAGCGCCTCGTTCCAGTCCTTGTCGACGACCACCTCGCCGTCGGCGTCGCGCAGCAGCAGGTCGGCGGGCCAGGAGGCGCGTTCCTGCGGCTGTGCCTGGAAGGCGTTGACATAGCAGATGTTGTACAGGCCGCGCGCGGGGGACGACGAACGGTCGCGGCTGACGATGCGAACCCCCTGCGGCGGGGGATAGGCGCCACCGATCTGGTAGTCGAAACCGGCGTGCCGCGGCGGGAGCCGCACGTCCGGGGAGGCGCTCCGCGACGACTTCGGCCGGTCCGCCCGCGAAGGGCCGCTCGATCCGCATCCCGTCAGCCCCACGGCCATCGCGACGGCAAGCACGACAGCGCCGACGGCCGTCCCGGGACCTCCGACGCGGGAAACACCCTTGACGGGCATGTCCGCTCCATCAATCGCGGGTACGACCCCGCCTCGGACCGGCGCGGCGGTCCTGGCGACTTGGGCCGGACTGAGAACGTGTCCGTTACCGGCTGGGCGCACCTCTGCGTGCCCGTGCTGGGCATGGGCACGTGATCAGGATCAAATCGTCCGCACACCGCCGCCGTCAAGTGGGGCTCGCACGACGACAAGTGAGGGCCCGTACGACGACGTACGCTCCCAGGTGATGACCGACCCGAAGGCAGGAGCAGCAACGATGCAGTATGTGAAGCTCGGTTCGACGGGCCTGGACGTGTCGCGGATCTGTCTGGGCTGCATGACCTACGGCCTGCCCGACCGCGGCGTCCACGAATGGACCCTCGACGAGGAGGCGTCACGCCCGCTGATCCGGCAGGCGCTGGACGCGGGCATCAACTTCTTCGACACGGCCAACGTCTACTCGGACGGCACCAGCGAGGAGATCGTGGGGAAGGCGCTGCGCGACTTCGCCGACCGCGACGACATCGTGCTCGCCACCAAGGTGCACGGGCGGATGCGCCCGGGGCCGAACGGGGGCGGGCTGTCCCGCAAGGCGATCATGTCGGAGATCGACCACAGCCTGCGCCGCCTCGGCACCGACTACGTGGACCTCTATCAGATCCACCGCTACGACCATGCCACGCCGGTCGAGGAGACGATGGAGGCGCTGCACGACCTGGTCAAGGCGGGCAAGGTCCGTTACATCGGGGCCAGTTCGATGTACGCCTGGGAGTTCTCCAAGGCCCAGTACACCGCCGAGCGGCACGGCTGGACCAAGTTCGTGTCCATGCAGGACCACTACAACCTCCTCTACCGCGAGGAGGAGCGCGAGATGCTGCCGCTCTGCGCGGACCAGGGCGTCGGCGTGCTGCCGTGGAGCCCGCTCGCCCGCGGCCGCCTGACCCGCGACTGGGGCACCGTCACCGAGCGCAGCGCGAACGACAACTTCGGCGGCCGCCTCTACCTGGAGGGCGACCACGCGATCGTCGAGGCCGTCACCCGCATCGCCGGCGACCGGGGCGTCCCGCGCGCCCAGGTCGCCCTCGCCTGGCTGCTCCACCAGGACACGGTGGTCGCGCCGATCGTCGGTGCCTCCAAGCCGCAGCACATCGAGGACGCGGTGGCCGCCGTGGAACTCGAACTGAGCGAGAAGGAGATCGAGGAACTGGAGCAGCCCTACACCCCGCACGCCATCAGCGGCCACTGAAGTGCGCGACCAGCCACGAACGACCCGGAGTCGAAGGACGGCATGACCCGCGGAGCGGTCAGTGGGGTCCGTGCGGCGCGAACTCCGTGCCGCACGGACCGGCGCCCTCGCTCTCCGGGAGCGGTACACGGTCGCCGGACATGGACAGCGTCCGGTAGTAGCGGCCGATGCGCCGCGTGGAGCGGCCGACGTAGTGGCCGATGAAGGAACGGCGGAAGCGGTCGGCGCTGCGGTTCGGCCCCGAGCCGTGCACCAGGCTGCCGTTGAAGAACAGCACGTCGCCCGGTGCCATGTCGACGGGTACGGCCGTCAGGCCGGGCGGCGGGGGCACGTACTCCCGGGTGAACGACCGCTCTACGTCGGCCTCTTCGGGGCAGAACAGGTCCATCCGGTGGGTGCCGGGGACGACTTCGAGACCGCCGTTGTCCCGGTCGATCGCGTCGCAGGCGACCCAGGCGGCCACGCACGTGCCCGGCTCGACCCGCAGATAGAAGTTGTCCTGGTGCAGGGCCTGGCCGCGGGCGCCCGGCGGCTTGAAGTAGAACATGCTCTGCGCGGCCAGCACCTCCTCTCCCAGCAGACCCTCCAGCACCGTTCGCAGTCGCGCGTCCAGGAGGAGGTCCCGGGCGGCCGCGCTGATCTCGTGCGGCTGCATCACCCGCGGATGGGTGTGCAGCGGGTCTGCCGGGCCGTCGCCCCGCGGCGTCAGAGGCTCGAAGTGCCCGGGCACGGGGCCGGACGCGCGCAACTCCGCGAACTCGGCGCACAGCCGGTCGATCTCGTCGTACCCGAACAGCCCGCGCACGATCACCGAGCCCGCCTCCTCGAACTGCCGCCGCATGGCCTGCGGGGGCACTGGTGCGCCGGCGGCACCGTTGTCCGTGGCCGTCATGTGTCCACCCTCCGGTCTCTTGTCCCTGTCCTGCCTCGGACAGCCGAGCCAGGCCGTGCCATCGTCCGGATTTCCCCGCCGGTTCCACTTCAACCGGAGTGATGTCTACTCACCGCCGGGACCAATTGACGTTTTGTCAATTGCCCCGGAAGGCGGAGCAATGCCAAAACCGCTGGTTCCCTTGTTGCGGCGTGCGAGCCTGTGCGAAAGTGTGCGCTGTCGGTGCGCGGACAATTACCTTTCCCGCTGCGCGCACCAGGCCGCTCCGGACACCCCCCACGCTTCAAAAGAGCTGCCGAAGGCGGATGTTCGAGATGCCGAACGCCGGACGGGTAAACTCCGTGCGGCGACATACTCATTGGTATGGACTAAATCCCGTGTTGCGTCTGGGAGGAATGCAGCTGTGAATCACGCACGTCCGTCGAATTCCCCGAGCCCTGTGCGGCCGTTCGACGTCACGGACGAGCAGCTGAGTGCCGAGCTGAAGCAGTGGACGGGCACGACGCCCGCGCTCCATCCCGTGGGCGAACTCCTCGACCGGCACTGGGAAGCGGCCTTCGCCTACGCCCGACTGTGCACCGACGGACCGCGCGCGGCCGGGATGCTCACCACCGCGGCGTTCACGAGGCTCTTCGGCGAGTCGCTCCGCCAGGCGGGCCCGACCTCCGCCTGGCGGTCCCACCTGCTGATCACCGTGCGGCGCATCGCGGCGGAGTGGGACAGCGACGGCCGCCAGGAACTGCTGCACCCCGCGCTCCTGTCCGGCGCCGGTGCCGGGGAGCGTGCGGCCGCCCGGCTCCTGCCGCCCTCCGACCGCCGCCTGCTGTCCCGGGCGTTCCAGCGCCTGCCCCAGTCCTCCCGCGCCGTGCTGTGGCACACCGAGGTCGAGTGCGAACCGCTTGCGATACCGGCGGGACTGCTCGGCCTGGACGAGCAGGGCGCCCACGCCGAACTCCGGCGCGCCCGCGAGCGGCTGCGCGAGGAGTGCCTCCAGGCCCACCGCGAACTCGCCTCCGAGGACGAGTGTCTGCGCTACATCCGGATGCTGGACGTGACCTTCCGGCGCGGCGACGTCGCCGTCGACCCGGACCTCCAGGAGCATCTGAACGGCTGTGCGCACTGCTGCCAGACCGCCGACCAGCTCGCCCAGTTCAACGGATTCCTCGGCGTCGCCCTGGCCGAGGCCGTCCTCGGCTGGGGCGCTCAGGCCTACGTGGAGTCGCGGGCGGGACTGACCGAGGAGGAGACCGGGACCGCCGAACCGGAGCCCCCGCAGGCGCCGGCCGCGCCACCGGCCGGAGGCGAGGCGTTCACCGCCACGGCCGTCACCGTGAGCGAGGCCCTCGCCGCCGAGGCCCCCGTCCCCGCCCAGGGAGACGCCCCCGGCCACCCGGCCCCCGGATCGCGCACCGGTTCGCGCCGTGCCGCGCCGGGATCCCGCACCGACGCCCGCCGCTCCGCTCCCGCGGACGGCATCCGCTCCCGCCGCTCCGCGTTCCGGGCGGCCCGGCGCGCCCGCCGCCGGAACCTGGCTCTGGCCGTGGCGACCGTGAGCGGACTGGTCGTCGTGCCGTTGGTCCTGTGGTCCGTCCTCTCCTCCGGCGGCGGTTCCGCCCCGGCCGCCGACGGCAAGTCCTCCAAGGCGCCGGGTTCCGGCTCGTCGACGTCGGGGCCCTCCTGGGTCGGGAACGAGACGTCCCAGGGCACCCTGAGCGGCCGGCTGCACAACGTCGGGTCCGGGCTGTGCATCGGCGTCGTCGGCGCGAAGGCCGTCAAGGGCGCGGAGACCGAGCTCGCCGAGTGCTCCTCGGCCGCGAGCCAGCGGTGGACGTACGAGACCGACGGAATGCTGCGCAATGCCGCCGCCCCCGACCTGTGCCTCGACTCCCACCTCGGCTACTCGGTGCAGCTCGCCCCCTGCACGGCCGCGTCCGGGGCGAGCGAGAAGAGTGTTCGCTACGACTTCACCCTCCAGGGCGCGCTGGTGCCCCGCTGGAACCAGGAACTGGCCCTCGCCCCCGCCGCCACCGACGGCGCGGGCGCCCTCGTCCTCAAGACCCGCACGAACTCCGCGGCCCAGCGCTGGGTGATCGACACGTCCAAGCCCGACCTCCAGATGGAGGTGGTCAACTGGGACGCCGACAGCACGCCGTCGTCGGCGGCCACGGCCGGGGCCACCCCGAAGGCGGCGAGGACACCGTCCCCGACGCCCACCCCCTCGGCGACCAGCGCGGCACCGCAGCCGACGCCGACGGCCTCCGGCAAGGCCGACACCTGCTCCTCCTACCCGTACTACTGCTCCCCGGACGGCCACTACGGCGACTGGAACAACGGTCCCGGCACCGGCGGCTACGGCCCGGGCACCGGACACCGCGTCCGCTGAGGGGCCGAGCGGCCATCGTTGCCTCCCGGGCCGGCCCGTGCCGTCCCGGGACGGCACGAGCAGGGCGACGGGCAGAGCGACGGGCAGGGCCCTGGCCGCGAGCCGGTTACGAGGAGGACGCGCCCGTCGCATCCGTCGCGCCCGTCGCGCCCAGGAACTCCTCCCAGCCGCCCGTGGGGGACTGCCCGGGGTTCAGCGTGCGCAGCTTGCGGAGCACGGCAGGATCCTGTGCCTCCAGCCACTTCACGAGCTGCTTGAAGGAGACGAAGCGGACGTCGTCGTGCTCGGCCATGCGGCCGATGGCCTCCTCGACGGCGTCCATGTAGATGCCGCCGTTCCAGCGCTCGAAGTGGTTGCCGATGAAGAAGGGAGCGCGGTTGCTCTCGTAGGCGCGCTGGAACCCGTTCAGGTAGGTGTCCCGGGCCTGAGTGCGCCAGGCGTCGAACTGGCCGCTGTCGCCGAGGGGGTTTCCGGCGGACTGGTTGTACATCATGTTGTAGTCCATCGACAGCACCTGGAAGGAATGACCGGAGAAGGGTATGGACTGCAACGGGAAGTCCCAGATCCGGCCGCCCTGCACCTTGCCCGGCCAGATCTGCAGCCCGCCGGGGGAGCTGGCGTCGTACTTCCAGCCGAGCGCGGCCGCGGTGGGCAGCAGGTTCGCCTGGCCCTCCAGACAGGGGGTGCGGCCGCCGATCAGCTCCTTGCGGTAGTCGAACGGCAGCGGGTCCAGGTCGGTGAAGCCGGTGTTCGTCTTCCACTTCGTGACGAAGTCGACTGCCTGTTCGATCTCGCTGCGCCACTCTTCGGGCGACCAGTTGCGCACGCCGTTCGCGCCGCAGAAGTGCCCGTTGAAGTGGGTGCCGATCTCGTGGCCCTCCAGCCAGGCCTCCCGCACCTGCTGGATGGTGGCGTGGATGTGCCGGTCCGCGAGGTAGCCGATGTCGGAGGCGCCGACCGGGTGCTGCGGCGGACGGTACAGGCTCTTCTTGGACTCCGGCAGCGTGTAGATGCCGCTGAGGAAGAAGGTCATCGAGGCGCCGTGGTCGGAGGCCACCTTGCGGAACCGTGAGAAGAGCTTGTTGCTGATCTCGCCCGCGCCGTCCCAGGAGAACACCACGAACTGCGGCGGCCGTTCCCCCGCCTTCAGCCGCGTGGCCTTCGGCTGCTTCGGCTGGGCGCCGGTGTTCGCGGTGGAGCCGTCGCCGATGAGTTTCACGGGCCGGGCCTGCTTGCCGTCCTTGGCGTCCCCACGGCTGTTCCCCGAGCCGCCGTCACCGCCCACGGTCCAGCCCCCGGCCGAGCAGGCCGAGAGGGCGCCCAGGGCCCCCGCCGTCGCCCCCGTGGTCAGCAGCCGCCTGCGTGAGATGCCGCTCATGTTCGTCCCCGATTTCCTCGTCGCGGCTCCGGGCGGAGCCTCCTCGCTGTTCGATCGACGGGTTCGATGGGCGGGTACGGCGGAAAGATCGGAGCGGCCGGGGCCTGTTGCCGTCCTGTGACACTCGTGGCGGAGCGATGACGAACCCCGCCATGACGAACCCCGCCATGAGGGAACTCGCCATTACGGACCCCGACATGACGAACCCCGCTGTCGGGGGAGAAGCAGCGGGGTCCGGGTCGGGGTGGGGCAGGGGCGGAACGGTCCTAGGCGCCGGTACCGGGGCTGATGACCGTCAGGAAGACGGAGGAGGCGTTCCCGGACACGGGCACCTCGCCCGCCGTCCACGTCGCCTTCAGCGAGTCCCGCTCGTCCGGCGGGGTGACCAGCAGCGCGGCAGGGGTCGCCGTCTTCGCTCCGCTGATCTCCGGATTGGAGAAGGTCAGCCCCGCCCAGGCGCTCTGACCGGGCTTCAGGGTGACCGTCGCCGGCGTACCGGAGGAGCGCTTGGGGTCCGGGCCGAGCTGGGTGCCGGAGGCGTTCACGAACGCGGCACCGGGGTAGCCGCGCAGGGTGCAGGTGCGGGCCGACTTGTTGGTGAGCACGATCGGGAAGTTCTCCTGACCGGCGCCCGGGTCGTTGCGGCCCACGGACGCGGACAGCTCGGAGGTGTGGCAGCGCGCGCCGGTGGCGGCGGTGGCCGTACCGCCGTGCGTGGAGCCGGTCGCCGTCGGGGCGGCGGATGCCGGCGCACCGGTCGGGGCCGAGCCGGTGTCGGACCCGGGCGCGGAGGAGGCCGCCGAGCCCTCGGTCGCGGGCCCCGCCGTGCCCGACACCGTCTTCGAGGGCTGGGTCTGGTCCTTGGAACTGCCGCAGGCGGTCAGGAGGCCCAGTACGGCGACCGCGCCCGCCAGCACTGTCGCGCGCTGCAAGGACCGGGGTGTGTGCACCATGTCTGTCAACACTCCTGGATCTTCACGGCACGCGCGAGGCGCGTGCCCGCGGCGCCGTGCGCGCCGTCATGGGTCTTCGATGCGCGGGCCACCGGAAAGGTTCGCGGTCCGCATGCTTCTTTTACCGTGCTCGCCGTTCTTTTGCCTCGCTCGCTGTCAGGTGACCCGGAGCGAGCGAAGTATGCCCTCGGTCGCGTCGCCGCTCCCGTGCCGGCGCACCTGCACGTACACCTGTGGCTGCGTGCCACCGTCCGCCGGGTCGAGCGCGGTCTCGGTGATCGTGCCGCCGTCCGGGCAGTCGGTCCAGGTGCGGACCCGGCCGTGCCAGTCGGCGCTCGTGAAGGCGCGGGCGCCGTCGTAGTGGCAGCCGGAGTGGGCGAGGGCGTTCACCCGGGCGGTGACGTCGCCGTGCTCGCTCAGCCCGATGAACACGCCGTTGACCGCGGCCTTGAGGTCCGGCCACTTCGACAGGTCGTCGGCGACCTCCAGCCCCGGCTGGTGCCCGGACGTCAGGCCCAGGGCCTTCGGATTCCAGCCGGAGCCGCGCAGTTGACCTCCCCAGCCCGCGGGCACCTGCGCCGAGACCCGGCCGGTGGAGTCCGCGACCCGCACCGACTTGGCCGGGGAGTCCCGGTTCAGCAGCGTGACCGTGACCGCCGCGGCCGTGCCGGCCAGGACCGCGGCCACGACGAGCGTGACGGTGTTCAGCCGCTTGCGGACCGGGTCGAGCCTCCTGCGGGGTTGGACCGAGGACACGGCCGCGGACAGCCGGTCCAGCTCTGCCGCGAACACCTCCGCACCCGGCCAGCGCCGCTCCCGGTCCGGCTCCAGGGCGCGCATCAGCGCCCGCCGGACGCCGTCGCCGAGATCCGGACGCAGCCGCTCCGGCCCGACGACCCGCCCCGGGGCGCCCGGCACGGTACCGGTGACCAGTTCGTAGCCGACCGCGCCCAGGCTGTAGACGTCGGCCCGCGCGTCGAGGCCCGCACCGGGCTGCGCCTGCTCCGGGGGCTGGTACCCGGCCGAACCGGCGGCCAGGGTGAGCCCCGAGGCCTGCGCCAGGCTCTTGGCCAGCCCCAGGTCGGCGAGCAGCACGCGATGGACGCCCCCCGGCGCCGTGCGCAGCAGGATGTTGCTCGGCTTGATGTCCCGGTGCACGATGCCCGCCTCGTGCAGGGCCGCCGCGCTCCGGGCGGCCAGCGCCGTCAGCCGCAGCGCCTCGGGCACCGGCAGCGGCCCCGTGGCCAGCCGGTCGGCGAGGGTGCCGGCGTCGGCGTACTCCATCACGAAGTACGGCCTGCCGTCCGGCAGTTCCCCGATGTCGTAGACCTGCACCACCCGGTTGGAGTCGGCCTTGCGCAGCAGCCGCGCCTCGGACAGGAACCGGTCGCGGATGTCGAGCCGGTGCGACCAGTTGTCGGCGAGCACCTTGACGGCCACCGGGGCCTGCAGTACATCGTCGTGGGCGAGCCATACGGTGCCGAAGGCGCCGCTGCCCAAGGGCCGTTCGAGGCGGTAGCGGCCGATCCGCTCCGGGGATTGCATGGGACTATCATGCCTGCCCTGAGATCGACTCCGAAGGGGACCTGGCGTGCACGATGCGGCGCTGACCGAAGACCTCGCCCGGCGCGCCGCCGCGGGCGACCCGGCGGCCTTGAACAGGCTGCTGACCGAGGTCCGGCCGGAGATCCTCCGGCGTTGCGGGCGCTTCCTGCCCTGCCGCGAGGACGCGGAGGAGGCCGCCCAGGACGTGCTGCTCCAGGTCGCCCGGAGGATCTCCACCTTCGAGGGCCGCAGCCGCTTCAGCACCTGGCTGTACACGGTCGTCGCCAACTGCGCCCGGCAGAAGTACCGCGAGCTCAAGCGGCGCGCCGCCGAGCAGCCCGGCTCCATCGAGCCGTCCCAGTACGTCGACCCCCGCACGACCAGCGTGATCGCGGGCTCCCGGGTCGACCTGCTGGAGGCGCTGGACCGTCTGGAGCGCGAGCACCCGCACCTGGTGGCGCCGCTGGTCTACCGCGACATCTGCCAGCTGGAGTACGCGGAGGTCGCCGAGCGGGTCGGCATCCCGCTGGGCACGCTGAAGTCCCGGCTGCACGAGGCCCGCAAGCAGGTGCGCCCCTGGCTGTCGGCCTCCTGAGCCGGCCGCCGGCCCGCCGGTCCGCCGGTCAGCTCCTCCTGCTCGGTCCTCCTGCTCGGCCCTCCTGCTCGGTCCTCCTACTCGTCCTCCTCGAACAGTGCGATCTCCGCCCAGATCGTCTTGCCCTCGGCCGTGTGCCGGCTGCCCCAGCGCTGGGTGAGCTGGGCGACCAGGAGCAGCCCCCGCCCGCCCTCGTCCCAGGTCTTGGCGCGGCGCAGGTGCGGGGCCGTGTGGCTGGTGTCGGAGACCTCGCAGATCAGCGTGTTCGCGTCGCAGATCAGGCGCAGCCGGATGGGGTGCGAGCCGTAGCGGATGGCGTTGGTGACCAGCTCGCTGACCACCAGTTCCGTCGTGAACGCGGCCTGGCTCAGCGCCCAGGCGTCGAGCTGCTCCACGGCCTGCTTGCGGATCGGCGCGACGAGCGCCGGGTCGGCCGGGATGTCCCAGGTCGCCACCCAGGAGGCGGCCAGCCCCTTGGTGCGGGCGAGCAGCAGGGCCACGTCGTCCTGGGCGCCGCCCGGCGGGAGCAGGGTGTGCAGGATCCGGTCGCAGGTCTCGTCCAGGGATTCCGCGTACGCCGCCAGCGCCTCGTGCAGCAGCCGGCGACCGGTGTCGATGTCGCGGTCGAGTGCCTCCAGCAGACCGTCCGTGTACAGCGAGAGCACGCTGCCCTCGCGGAGCTCGATCTCGGCGGACTCGAACGGCAGCCCGCCCAGCCCGAGCGGGGGACCGGCGGGCAGGTCGAGCTGCCGGGGCGGGCCGCCGGGCGGGACCAGGACGGGCGGGGGATGCCCGGCGCGGGCCATGGTGCAGCGGCGTGACACCGGGTCGTAGACGGCGTACAGACAGGTGGCGCCGACCTCGCCGGGGCTGCTGTCCCCGCCGGACTCCTCGGACAGCCGGATCACCAGGTCGTCGAGGTGGGTGAGCAGCTCGTCCGGGGCCAGGTCGATGTCCGCGAGGGTGCGTACGGCGGTGCGCAGCCGGCCCATGGTGGCCGAGGCCTGGATGCCGTGGCCGACGACGTCACCGACGACCATGGCGACCCGCATCCCGGACAGCGGGATCACGTCGAACCAGTCGCCGCCCACCCCGGCACGCGCCGCCGGCAGATAGCGGGAGGCGGCCTCCACGGCGGCCGTGCGGGGCAGCGACCGGGGCAGCAGGCTGCGCTGGAGGGCGAGGGCGGTCTCGCGCTCGCGGGAGTAGCGGCGGGCATTGTCGACGCAGACGGCGGCGCGGGCCGTGATCTCCTCGGCCAGGAGCACGTCGTCCGGGGTGAAGGGGTCCGGGCGCCGGTGCCGGGCCAGCACGGCGACCCCCAGGGTCAGTCCGCGGGCCCGGATCGGCACGGACATCACGCTGTGGATGCCGAACTCCTGCGCCCGAGCGCCACGCGCCGTGTCGACGGCCAGCCACTGCTCCAGGTCGGAGGGCACCGAGGCCACGATCGTGCGGCCGGCCGTGAGCGACGCGGCCTGCGGGGACGAGGCGGGGTAGACCTCGACGTGTCCGGGCTCGACGACTGCCTCGGGGGTGCCCTGGAACACCGAGTGGTGCGCGGCCCGGCGCAGCGGGACCGGCGGGGTGATCCGCGCCGGGGGCTCGCTGCCGTCCTCCTGAGGGTCCAGCAGGTCGACGCGGACGAAGTCGGCCAGCGCCGGCACGCACACCTCCGCCAGTTCCTGTGCCGTCCGCGTGACGTCGAGGGTGCTGCCGATGCGGACGCTGGCCTCGTTCACCACCTGCAGCCGTTCCCGGGCCAGATAGTTGTCGGTGACGTCGTGTGCGGCGAGGCACACGCCGCGCACCCGCCCCTCGGCGTCGGTGACCGGGGCCATCCGGGCCAGCCAGGCGTGCGCCCGGTCCTCGCCGCCGACGTGCGTGAACGTCTGGACGTCCAGCGGGCGGCCGGTGGTGAGCACCCGGAGCAGGCTGTGTTCGAGGTCGTCGCTCTGCGGCCGGCCGCCGATCTCGGACAGCCGGAGCCCCTGGAGGTGCTCGGCGGGCAGGCCGACGACCTCGGCCATCGCGTTGTTCATCGTGCACAGCCGGAGCTGGTCGTCGTACACCGCGACGGCACACGGGGACTGGGTCAGCGCGGCGCCGGCCAGCGGGTCGTCCGGTGTGGGGGAACGGCCGCCCTTCAGCGGGGTGACGACGAGCCAGTCGGCGGGGCGGTCGTCGCACGGCGGACGGTGGTGGGCGAGCAGCCACACCGACACCGTACGGCCGTCGCGGTGCCGCAGATCGAGCGTCCCGTCCCAGCGTGGACCGGAGGGCAGGGGCGGGATGCCGTCGCCGGCCAGCAGTGCCGCCGCGGGGCGGCCCACGACCTCGGCGGCCGGGTGGCCGAGCAGCCGGCGGGCGCCCTCGTTCCATTCGACCAGCGTGCCGTCGCCGTCGATGACAGCCCGGGCCGTAGCCGCGTCGTCGAACGGATAGTCCGGGCCCATCGTCGCCACTCCCAAGCGCACACTCACAGTGAACAGGTGCGTCACTTGTGTTCCAGCGTAGTGCGTCCGCCCCTCCCGCGGATGTCAACCCCGGGCGGCCGGGCCGAGGCGTCGAGGGGGGAATTCGGCCGAGGTGACCCCAGGGGCAGGTGTACGGTCCCGCACCCTTGACGACCGAGTGTGGCACACCGTCAGAATCTGTTTGTTCACGATCAGTTGTGAGTACTTCTGGGCCCTGATGAGGGAGAGCCGTCATGACGGTCACTCGCAGATCGGTTTTGGTCGCCGCCACGGCAGCGCCGACGGCCGGAGCGCTCCTGGGCGCCCCGGGCGCGTGGGCGGCCGGGGCGCCCGGCGGTGCCGGCGGGCGCCGCACGGTCCCGCTCCGGGACGGCTGGCGCTTCGCGCTGGTCAACCCGGGCGGGATCACCGACCCGACCGGCGCGTACGCGAACGCCGCCGACCCGGGCTACGACGACTCGGCCTGGCGCGAGGTCGCGGTGCCCCACGACTGGAGCATCGAGCAGACCCCCACCACGGACCACGGCACCACCAGCGGCACCGGGTTCTTCCCTGGCGGCCTGGGCTGGTACCGGATCGCCTTCACCCTGCCGCCGGGCTACGCCGGCAAGCGGGTCTCGGTGGAGTTCGACGGCGTCTACATGGACTCGTACGTCTACTGCAACGGCACCGAGGCCGGACGCCACCCCTACGGCTACACGGGTTTCGCCTTCGACCTCACCGGCCTGCTGCACACCGACGGCAGTACGGAGAACGTCATCGCGGTCAAGGTGCAGAACCGGCTGCCCAGCAGTCGCTGGTACTCGGGCAGCGGCATCTACCGCGAGGCCCGCCTGGTGGTGACCGAGCCCGTGCACGTGGCGCGCTGGGGCACGTACGTCACGACGCCGGACATCACCGCCGAGCGAGCCGTCGTACGGGTCCGGACAGCCGTCGTCGACGAGTCCGGCGGCGGCGCGGACGTCGAGGTGCGTTCCCGGATCGTCGGCCCCGACGGACACACGGTCGCCCGCACGTCCTCCACCGTGACCGTCGCCGACCGGGCGACCGAGACCCATGAACTCACCGTCCCCGAGCCCCGGCTGTGGGACTTCGACGCCCCGCACCGCTACACCCTGGAGAGCGAACTCCGGGTCGGCGGCGCGACCACCGACACCCACCGCACCGCCTTCGGCATCCGCAGCTACCGGTTCGACCCCGACGAGGGCTTCTCCCTCAACGGCACACACACCAAGATCAAGGGTGTCGACCTGCACCACGACCAGGGCGCCCTGGGCGCGGCGATCAGCATCGACGCGGTGCGCAGACAGATGACCATCATGAAGTCGATGGGCGTCAACGCCTTCCGCACCTCCCACAACCCGCCGTCGCCGCAGATGATCCAGGTCTGCGAGGAGCTGGGCATCGTGATGATGGTGGAGGCCTTCGACTGCTGGAGGACCGGCAAGACGCGGTACGACTACGGCCGGTTCTTCGACGAGTGGTGCGAGCGGGACGCCACCGAGATGGTCCTCGCGGCCCGCAACTCGCCCGCCGTCGTGCTGTGGTCCATCGGCAACGAGATCCCCGACTCCACCAGCACGGCCGGGCTCGCGATGGCCGACCGGATCATCGGGGCCATCAAGGCCGCCGACGACACACGCCCCGTCGTCATCGGTTCGAACAAGTACCACGGTGTGCCGGCCAAGGGCTCGGCCGCCGACCAGATGCTCGCCAAGCTCGACGGACTCGGCCTGAACTACAACACCGCCAAGTCGGTGGACGCCCTGCACGCCGCCTACCCGCACCTGTTCCTCTTCGAGTCGGAGTCGTCGTCGGAGACCTCGACGCGCGGCGCCTACCAGGAGCCGGAGCACCTCAACACCGGCGAGAACCACACGCCGGGCAGGCGCGCGACCTCCTCGTACGACAACAACCTCGCCTCCTGGACGATGAGCGGTGAGTACGGGCACAAGAAGGACCGGGACCGGAAGTGGTTCGCCGGGCAGTTCCTGTGGTCGGGCATCGACTACATCGGGGAGCCCACGCCGTACGACGTCTTCCCGGTGAAGGCGTCCTTCTTCGGCGCGGTCGACACGGCCGGGTTCCCGAAGGACATGTACCACCTGTTCAGGAGCCAGTGGACGAGCGAGCCCATGGTCCATCTGCTGCCCATGACCTGGAACCACGAGGCAGGGGACACGGTGGAGGTCTGGGCGTACGCGAACGTCGCCTCCGTCGAGCTGTTCCTCAACGGAAGGTCGCTGGGCGTCAGGGAGTTCGACACCAAGACGACCACCGACGGCCGCACCTATCTGGAGACCACCGAGGCCACCGGCGACGACCGGACCTTCACCAGCGGCCCCTACCCGGGCAGTTACACCAGCCCGAACGGCAGCGCGGGCAAGCTCCACCTCATCTGGAAGGTGCCGTACGAGCCCGGTGAACTGAGGGCGGTGGCCCGGCGGGACGGCAAGGTGGTCGCCACGCACGTCCTGCGCACGGCCGGTGCCCCGCACGCCGTGCGACTCACCGCCGACCGCAAGTCCCTGGCCGCCGACGGCCGTTCACTGGTGTTCGTGACCGCCGAGATCGTCGACGCCCACGGCGTCGTAGTGCCGGACGCCGAGCACCTCATCGCCTTCGACGTGGCCGGCGGCTCGCCGGCCGGGCTCGACAACGGCCGTGAGGAGAGTGCCGAGCGTTACCAGGCGAGCACCCGAACCGCCTTCCACGGCAAGGCGCTTGCGATCGTGAGGTCCGGCACCCGGGCGGGTGACCTGAGGGTCACGGCAGGTGTGGACGGCCTGCGGAAGGGCACGGCGACCGTGCGCACCACACCCGCCCGCCCGGTCGTCCGCGCACCCGCCTCCGACTTCCGGCCCGACTACCCGACACCCCCGAACTACCCCTGGGCGGACGCGAGTTACTCCGGCCGCTCCGACACCCTCCCGGCCGCGATGCTCGACGGCGACCCCGCGACCGGCTGGTCCAACGCCTTCGCCAAGTCGGCGACGGCCCTGCTGCCCGCCTTCAGCGGGGCCCGCCCCGAGGACTGGGTGTCGGTCGACTTCGGCCGGACCCGCACCGTCGACCGGGTGGAGGTCTCCTTCACGGTGGACACGACGCACGCGCTGCCCGCCGCGGTCGAGGTCGCGGTGTGGGACGGGCGTGCGTACGTGCCGGTGGAGGGAGCGACGGTGGACTGGGCCACCGCCTCGGACTCCCCGACGGTGATCACCTTCGGCCCGGTGAGCGGCGCCCGGATCCGGCTGACGCTGACGAGCGCGCACCCGGGGGAGGCCAAGGGGGCCGTACGGATCAGCCGTCTGGAGGTCTGACGGCCCCACGCGAGCGGTCCGGACGGGAATCGGTCCCCTTTTCTGTCTCGTCCGGACCGTTTTCTGTCTCGTCCGGACCGTTGACGGGGTGTCATGTCTCGAACGGCATCGCGCGCATCCGCGTCCGCGTCCGGCACGGCTTCCACCTCGCTCGGGGCGACCGCCCGCGACCCCCCGGCGTGTTTCCCGTAGGTACCGTTGGACGCACCTCTTGACCTGCGGGTATTTACGGCGGAGTACCCGGGCGGTACCGTGTGGTCATGCCAGCTCTCAATGTGGAGTTCAGTGAGCGCGAGCTAGAGGACCTGCGGCAGATCGCCAAGGAGCGCGGGACGTCGATGAAGGCGCTGGTGCGCGAGGCGGCCGCGGCCGACATCGCCCGGCACCGTGCGCTGCAGGAGGGCGCCGAGGCCTTCCGCCGCTTCTTCGCCGCTCACGCGGACGAGTTCGCGGCCGCGTTCCCCGACGACGAACCGCCCATGAAGGGCGAGGTCGCCTGACCGATGCCGCCCGTCCTCCACATAGACGTGCCCTGGCTGCTCCAGCGCCACGAGGAAGTGCTGCCGGACCAGCCCACCATCAACGACTTCTCCGCGCTGGTCGCCGCCGTCGCCCGGCACCGGGTCGACCCGCCGCGCCTCGGCGTTAACTCCGACCCGGCCTGGCGGGCCGCCGCGCTGTTGCACACCCTCGCCCTGCTCAAGCCGCTCCCGTCGGCCAACGCCCGCTTCGCCTGCGCGACCGCCGTGGCCTACATGTTCGTCAGCGGGGCCGGCATCGACCCGCCCTACGGAGCCCTCGTGGACCTGGCCCGCGACCTGATCTGCGGCACGACGGACGTGTACGGCGCGGCCGACCGGCTCCGCTCCTGGCAGATCTGACATCCGCCCGGGGCCGGGGCGTGTCATGGGGAAGTCGCCCCGCCCCGGGGCCGCCGGCCGAGGGCGGAGGAACGGGGCCGGCGGCCGGTTTCGCGCGGGAGAGCCGCCGTCCTGCGCGGGGCCTCCGAGAAGGGCCGGTTCCCAGTGCACTACCCGGTGGCCCGCGCCGGGAGCGTGCGTGACCGGCCGCCGCGTGCGGTTGCTTCACACGGGGCGCATGGAATGTCGAAAGCAGGTGCGAAGAGCGTACATCGACGCGATATCTGACTTACTTTCAAACCTGTCGATTTCGGGTGGGCGCCTTGTTGGTCGTGAGACACTTGTGCAAGGGTGAACCACCCGTGCGGGGGGTAAAGTTCTGGGACTCATTCCACGGGTGAGGAGCCCGGCCCGACGAGGGGCCGGTGAATTCCCGCTCCCCGCGCACCGAATAGGTACGCACCATAAGCAGCGCCATACGCAACAAAGGAACCCGCTCCGTGCCCACCCCCCACCCCCCGCGTCCTCCCTATCCACCGCCCGGCGCGGTGACGGGAGAACCCGACGAAGCTCTCGCCGCCCCGCTGCGAGCCGGCTCGGACGCAGTGGCCTCCAGGTCCGTCGCGCTGCTGATGGCGCGGCACTGGCAGCCGGCCCAGGAGTACGCGGTCATCTGCCTCGCCACCTCGGGCCCGCTCGCGCACATGGTCACGGCCACCGCCTTCCACCAGATCCTCGACCGGCTGGTGCTCGGCGAGTCGGCCGAGGCGATCCGGCCCCGGCTGCTGGTCGCCGTCCGGGACACGGTCGGGAACTGGTCCGCCGAGGACCGAATATCCGAGGTTCTGCCGGACCTGGGGAAACCCGCCGGGGGCCGCGGCATGCGCGCCGCGAAGTCCATGACGCCCGAAAATCGCAAACTCGCCGAGCGCGCATTCCAGGGCCTTCCGCCGCACGCGCAGTGTCTGCTGTGGCACATCGAGGTCGAGGCGGAGTCGATAAACGTACCCGCCGGTCTGCTGGGTATGGACGCCGACACCGCGGCCGCCGCACTCGCACAGGCGCGGGACAAATTCCGCGAGGGCTGTGTACGCGCCCACCGGGAACTCGCGCCGACCAAGGACTGCCGCTTCTACAACCGCCTTCTCGACGTGCCGATCCGGCGTGGCGGCGCACTGCTGCCGGACGTCCAGGCGCATCTGGCGGAGTGCCCCTACTGCCGGCACGCCGCCGAGCAACTGGGCCAGATCGAGGCCGGCCCGGGCATGCTGCTCGCCGAAGCGGTGCTCGGCTGGGGAGCCCGCCGCTACGTCGACTCGCGCCCGGGCCGTACGGGCTCGGCGGGCACCCGTACGCGGAGCACCTCCCGCCGCACCGGGGGACGCAGGCGCGGGGCGGCGCGCAACCGCCTGCTGGCGCGGATCCCCACGCCCGCACGCCGCACCCCGGGGGAGCCCTGGTCGTCCAGGACGCTGCTCACCGGCGTCGGCATCGCCGGGGCCGGACTGCTCGCGACCGTCCTCGCCGTCAGCGCGCTGTCGGACGGCGGCGACGGCACCGACCCGGTTGCCTCCACCGGTGCCTCCGGCGCCCGGAGCACCGTGTCCGGCGCCGACCAGTCCCCGCCCGCCGCCTCCGCCTCCGGGCTGCCCACCGTGACCCGGCAGACGCGGCTGCGGAACGCCGCCGCCGACCTGTGCCTGGACATCGACGGCAAGCCCAAGGCCGGGGCGGTCGTGGCGCTGTCGGCGTGCTCGTCGGCGTGGACCCAGCAGTGGACGTACGAGACGGACGGCCGGCTGCGCAGTGTGGCCGACAGCGGCCTGTGCCTGGACTCGCACGCGGACGCCGGCGTGGTCATCCTCGGCACCTGCGCGGACAAGCAGTCCGAGCGGGGCGACGACGTGCGCTACGACCTCACCGTCCAGGGCGAGTTGCTGCCCCGGTGGGACGAGACCCTCGCCCTGGCATCCGCAGGCGAGAGTCCCGGGGCGGACATCGTCGTCAAGGTCCGCGACGGCTCCACCGGGCAGCGCTGGCTGACCGACCCGCCGTCGGCCAACCCCGGTTCACTGTCGATCGCTGGCACCGGCGGCCCGTCGGCACAGCCGGCCCAGCTGTCGGACCAGGCCGCGCAGGGTCAGGGCCTGTCCTGATGCACGACGTCCCGCGGCGGGTCCCCCGCCAGGAACCCGGTGACGTTCTGGACGGCGGCCAGTGCGATCCGTACCACGGTCTCGCGGGTGACGCCGCCGACGTGGGGTGAGAGGACCACGTTCGGGGCGCTGAGCAGGCGGAGGGCCGGGGTGGGCGGTTCGGGGTCGAAGACGTCGAGGCCCGCCCCGGCCACGGTGCCCTTCTCCAGCGCGTCCGCGAGGGCGTCCTGGTCGATCAGGGCGCCGCGGGCCGTGTTGACCACGAAGGCCGTCGGCTTCAGCAGCGCGAGGCGTCCGGCGTCGAGCAGGTGCCGGGTGTCGTCGGTGAGCGGCGTGTGCAGCGTGACGTAGTCCGAGGAGCGCAGCAGTTCGTCGAGGGGGACGTGCCGGGCGCCGCCGAGCCGTTCCTCGGTCTCCGCAGCCACCCGACGGCGTCCGGCGTACAGGACGGTCATGTCGAACGCCGTGGCGCGGCGGGCCACCTGCTGCCCGATCTGCCCGAGCCCCACGATGCCGAGCGTCTTGCCGGACAGTTCGGTGAGCGAGTGCTGGAGCCGGGGCAGCGCCCAGTCGCCCTCGGCCAGTGCGTTGTGCGCGGGCACCAGTTGCTTGGCCAGCGCCAGCATGAGCGCGAAGGTCTGCTCGGCCACGTTCTGCGCCTCGGCGTCGCTGGAGCCGATGGTGCACACCGCCACCCCGCGGGCGCGCGCCGCGGCCGCGTCCACGTAGTCGAAGCCGTGGCTCGCGCACTGCACCAGCTCCAGTACGGGCGCGGCGGCGATGTGCGCGGCGGTCACCGGGGCGAGCGCGGTGACGACGACGTGCGCCTCGCGCAGCGCGGCCGGGTCCTCGTCGGCGGCCTCGACGACGGTGACGTGCACGGTGCCGGGAAACAGCGTGGCGAGCGCGTTTCCGGTCGGCCGGCCGCCCATGTGCGGCGGGACGACGGCGAGGACGTTCCTGGGTTCGGTCACACGGACTCCTCGGCGAGGTCGGCGGCGCTGATCGTGGCGGGCGTGGCGTGCCCGGACAGGGCGAGGGTGAGGTCGAACTCGGCGAGCAGACAGCGGATCACGTGCTCGACGCCCGCCTGTCCGTCGAGGCCGAGACCGTAGACGTACGGCCGTCCCAGCAGCACGGCCCGCGCGCCGAGCGCGAGGGCCTTGAAGACGTCGTCGCCGGTGCGGACCCCGCTGTCGAACAGCACGGTCAGCCGGTCGCCGACCGCTTGCGCGACCCGCGGCAGCGCGTCGGCCGCCGCGACCGAACCGGCCACCTGCCGGCCGCCGTGGTTGGAGACCACCACGCCGTCCACTCCGGCGTCGGCGGCCAGCCGGGCGTCGTCCGGGTGCAGGACGCCCTTGAGGACGATCGGCCCGTCCCAGTGCTCACGCAGGAACGCCAGATCCGGCCAGGTGTGGCTCGCGTCCCCGAACAGACCGAGGAAGTGCAGCACGGCCGCGTCGGGATCCTCGTGCACCGGCTTGGCCAGGCCCGCCCGGAAGGCCGGGTCGGAGAAGTAGTTGGCGGTCCCCACCCCGCGCAGGAACGGCAGGTAGGCCTGGTCGAGGTCGCGCGGCCGCCAGGCCAGGATCGGTGTGTCCAGCGTGACGACGAGCACGGTGAACCGGCAGGCCTTGGCCCGGCCGAGGAAACTCCGGGTCACCTCGCGGTCCTTGCCCCAGTACAGCTGGAACCACCGCTCGGCGTCCCCCATCGCCTCCGCCACCCGCTCCATCGGCGTGCTGGAGGCGGACGACAGGATGTACGGCACGCCCTGCGCCGCGGCGGCCTTCGCGGCGGCGGTCTCGGCCTCCGGATGCATGATCGACAGCACGCCGACGGGCGCGAGCGCGAGCGGCGCGGGCAGCGGGCGGCCCAGCACCTCGGCCGAGAGGTCGCGCTCGTGCACGTCCCGCAGCATCCGCGGGACGATCCGCCGCCGCTCCAGGGCCGCCCGGTTGGCGCGCGCCGTACTGCCGTTGCCCGCACTACCCGCCACATAGCCGACCGGCCCCGGGCCGAGCCGCCGCTCGGTCAGCTCCTCCAGCCGGGTCAGATCGGTGGGCAGGCGCGGCACGGCACCCGTCATCCCGTTCAGATAGATCTCGTACTGGAAGTCGGCCCAGTGCTTCGCCATCCGTCCGCCCCGCCTCTCGTCGTTGAGCACGCGTGCCGACGATACTCGCGGGTAAGTGCGGTGCCGTCCACGGGGGATGCGGGCGCGCGGTGCCCGGTCGGCCACGCGCGCCCACCCGCTCGCGACGGCCGGTCAGCCCACGCGGGCGACCGCGCGGACGGGTGCTCCGTCCGCCCCGGGCAGCCGCAGCGGGAAGAGGTACACCTCCACCTCCGGCGCGCCCACCAGCCGGTCCAGGCCGGTGAGGTTCTCGGCGATCACGCCGCCCGCGCCGCACAGCACCCGGTGGGCGGGCAGGTCGAAGCCGGCGGTGGGATCGCCGGGTTCGGGCGTGGGATCCACGCTGAGCGCGTCGACGGCCACCGTGCGCACGCCCGCTTCCACGACGGTCCGGGCCGCGTCCGTAGTGAGCCACGGATGCGCGAGGTACTCGGTGGTGCCCCAGTGCGCCGACCAGCCGGTGGCCAGCAGGAGCACGGCGCCCGGCGCCGACGAGAGAGCGTCCAGCGCGGGCGCCAGCATGCCGGGCGTGATCGGCGTCCGGGCCGGCAGCCCCCGTACGTCCGCGACCACCGCGCGCCCGGCGAACCGGTCCAGCGGCAGTTCGTCGAGGCGGGGCCAGGCGTCGTCCACGTGGTACGGCGCGTCGACATGGGTGCCCGACTGCGAACCCAGGTGCAGCCGCAGCACGTTGACGCCGTCGGCCGGGGCCCGCAGGGCGGGGGAGACGGTGACCTCCGGGTCACCGGGATACACGGGCATCCCGGTGACCACGGGCACCGACAGATCGATCCAGTCGGTCATCGGCCGGCCTCGGCCGCCAGCGCGGGCGACACGCCGTCCGGCTCCGTGCCCGGACCGGTGATCGGCGGAACCGGGGTGTCGACGGTACGGGCCAGCCGCGGGCCCTCGGGGCCGTACACCGCCCGGGGCTCGGGGAACAGTCGCAGCAGCCCCAGGAAGAGCACGGCGGCCACCGCGAGCGACAGCGGCAGGCTGATGTCGACGCCGTTCGCCAGGTCGCCGAGCGGGCCGACGAACTGGCCCGGGATGTTGGTGAACAGCACGCCGACCACCGCGGACACCCACCAGGCGGTCATGCCGCGCCAGTTCCAGCCGTGCGCGAACCAGTAGCGGCCGCCGCGCTGCCGGCGGTTGAAGACCTGGAGCGCGTCCGGGTCGTACCAGCCGCGCCGGGTGTAGAAGCCGAGCATCATCACGACCATCCACGGCGTGGTGCAGGTGATGATCATCGTGGCGAACGTCGAGATGGACTGCACGAGGTCCAGGCCGAACCGGCCGATGAAGATGAACGCGATGGAGAGCACACCGACCAGCAGTGTGGCCTGCACCCGGGACAGCTTCGGGAACACGGAGGAGAAGTCCAGGCCGGTGCCGTACAGGGAGGTCGTGCCCGTCGACATGCCGCCGATCAGGGCGAGCAGACACACCGGCAGGAAGAACCAGCTCGGCGAGATGGCGAGGAGCCCGCCCACGAAGTCGGGGGCCGCAGGGTCGACGTACTTGGGCGCCTCGGTCGCGATGATGCTCGCGGTGCCCAGGCCGAAGACGAACGGCAGCAGGGTCGCGATCTGGGAGAGGAACGCGGCACCGACCACCTTGCGGCGCGGCGTGTCGGCCGGGATGTAGCGCGACCAGTCGCCGAGGAACGCGCCGAACGACACCGGGTTGGAGAGCACGATCAGCGCCGCGCCGATGAACGACGGCCAGAACATCGACTTGGTCGCCGCGTCCGCCGAGGCGGTGAAGACACCGGCGTACGACGGGTCGAAGTCACCGGCGAAGGCGATCGCGCCGAGCAGGAACAGCACCGTCGCCGAGGTCACCGCGATCTTGTTGACGAACAGCATGAACCGGAAGCCGTATACACACACGGCGAGGACCAGCCCGGCGAACAGCGCGTACGCGACGACGTACGACAGCGTGCTGCGCTCCAGGCCGAACAGCCGGTGCGCGCCGCCGACCAGGGCGTCGCCGGAGCTCCACACCGAGATGGAGAAGAACGCGACGGCGGTCAGCAGGGACAGGAACGAGCCGACGACGCGGCCGTGCACTCCGAGGTGGGCGGAGGACGCCACGGCGTTGTTGGTGCCGTTCACCGGGCCGAAGACCGCCATCGGGCAGAGGATCAGCGCGCCCGCGACGACACCGAGGAGGGTGGCCGCGAGCCCCTGCCAGAAGGAGAGCCCGAACAGGATCGGGAACGCGCCGAGGACGCAGGTGGAGAAGGTGTTGGCCCCGCCGAAGGCGACCCGGAACAGGTCCAGCGGGGTCGCGGTGCGGTCGGCGTCGGGGATGCGCTCGACGCCGTAGGCCTCGACCTCGGTCAGTGACGGGGTCGGGGCGGTGGGGACGTGCTCGGGGAGGGACACAGGGGGCTCCAGCGGGGGACGGCGGTGGAGCGCGGGGTGGCGCTTGGGCGGTACGGACGGCCGTTCCCTGTCGCTGGGGTGTGCGGCGGAACGGATGCCGTCCGGTCGGTTTCAGCCGAAGGTAAGACGGTGGACGGCACCCGTACCAGAGGATGTTTCATCCTTCATCGCCGTCTTCAGTGGATGAATCGACCACCTCCTCGACATCCGGTCCCTGTGCGCGGACCCGCTGGACGTGTTCGAGGGAATCGCTCAGTTCGGTGAGCCAGTCGTCGGTGTGGCGCTGGACCAGGCGTACGCACCAGGCGAGGGCGTCGCTGCGGCTGCGGGCGACACCACCGGCGATCAGCGTGTCGAGGACCTGGCGCTCGGGCTGCCGCAGCCGGGTCATCACGGGCGCGGCCACATGTGTGAACAGGGCGCGCTCGGCGCCGCACTCCACGCCCCAGGACACCTTCCGGCGGAAGCGGTGCTCGGCCTCGCGGGCCACGGCCATCCGGGCCTCCCGGGTGCGCTCCCGGAACTCCTGGATCCGGCCCTGGACGGCCGCCTCCCGCTCGGCGTCCGAGACGTCCTCGGTGAGCCGGGGGCCGGGTATGCGACCGATCACGGTGACCTCCTCGCGGTCGACGGACACCTCGACCAGCTCCTCGAAGAGGTCGTCGGGCAGCCGGCCGGCGAACCAGCCGCGCACTTTGTCTCGCTGCTCTGAAGTAATCATGTAATGAGAATTACTCCGACCGAAGGTGAACACAAGGGGTCACGGAGGAGTCAGCCGAGAGCTGAAGCGGAATGTTTCAGGACTATTAACGAGGCGGTGCTAATCGGCCACTTGGCCGCTTTGGGCGATCAAGAACCGCTCAGTTTCGGGGTTGTAACGTTCGAACTCCGTGACTTCACGCCACTGATTCAATACGCAAGGTTACTGAAATCTGTGGGTGGGATGTGTGTTTCGGCGACGGACTCGGCAGAGTGTGGCCCGCCGCTCCGGCGCCCACCGGGCCGAGGGCGGCACCCTGTCGAATCAAGCGGAAGGATGCACACAATGCGGAACACCGCGCGCTGGGCAGCGACCCTCGGCCTCTCTGCCGCCGCCGTCTGCGGACCCCTGACCGGGGCCTCCGCCGCCTCGCCGGCCAGCGCCCCCGCCTCGCTCTACGCCCCCTCGGCCCTGGTGCTCACCATCGGCCACGGCGACAACTCGGCCATGGTCACCCCGGAGCGTGCCGTCACTCTCAGCTGCGCCCCGAAGGCCTCCGGGACCCATCCGGCCGCAGTCCAGGCATGCGCCGAACTACGTGGCGCCGGCGGCGACTTCGACGCCCTGGCGGGCAGCGGCGATGTGCAGTGCACCAAGGAGTACAACCCGGTGCTGGTCACCGCCCAGGGCGTGTGGCAGGGCAAGAGGGTCTCCTATGAGCGCACCTTCGGCAACGCGTGCGTGAAGGACGCCTACGAGAGCAGCGTCTTCGCGTTCTAGGACCGGGATCGCCCGGTCACCGTGACATGCCGGAACAGGCCCGTAACTGGGGAGTGCGAGCCCTTGTCGCGGAGACCGGAGATCTCGCACCGGGGGTCGGACGGGCGGAGTGGGGCCGCCCGCCGACCCCCGGGATCACGGCCGCTCCCCGGGCACCCCGGGGAGCGGCGGAAACCGCTCCAGCAGCCCCGTGCCGCGCAGCAGCCGCTCCAGTCGCGGCCCGTCGCCCACCAGACGCAGCCGGCCCCCGCGCTCCCGGGCCCTCGCCTCGGCCCGGCAGAGCGCGCGCAGCCCTGAGCAGTCGAAGAAGTCCACGGACCGCAGATCGACCAGCACCTCCGGCTCCGGCCAGGCGGTCGCGGCGTCCAGGTGCTCGCCGAGGAGACCGGCCGTGGCGATGTCGATCTCTCCGTAGACCTCGACCACGACGACCGGGCCGACGGCCCGGGTGCGGGCATACCGGTTGGGAAGCGGGCGGACGCCCAGGTGTTCGGTTTCTGGTGTCATGACTGTCTCACCTCGCCCCGGGCATGGATCCGGGTAGTTACCCCGGTGAGCTCGCGACCACCCCTGTGATGCGGTCCGCAAGATCAGTAGCACCCGAAAGGGTGAACTTCCCACCCTTTCCCTTGACTTCGTTCCGCCGTCCACTTCGCGGCGCCCTCGATGTGTACGAACAGCGCGGCACCTCCGACGTAGACGTATACGAAAAGCGAAGAGGGGCCGCCGTCTCCCTGGTGGACGGCGGCCCCTCGGCCTGGTTGCTCCGATCAACGGTCCTGCGGAGCTCGTGCGGAGGTCACATGTGGACGACCGGTGCGGCGGTCGCGTCCTGCTGGGGAACCCCACGCCGGTAGAGCGCGAACGCGATCAGCGCGCCCGCTGCGAAGAGTCCCGCCGACCACCAGAACGCGGTGGTGTAGCTCTCGATGGTCGCCTGCGCCTGGACGAGCTTGCTGGTCGCGTCCCGGCCGGACAGGTAGTCGGTCGCGGCGCTCGCGGCGAGCGTGTTCAGCAGGGCCGTGCCGATCGAACCGCCCACCTGCTGCATGGCGTTGACGGTCGCCGAGGCGACACCGGCGTCCTCGGCCGCGACCCCGCCGGTGGCCAGCTGCATGGCGGGCGGCATGACCAGGCCCAGGCCCACGCCGATGACGACCACCTGCGGCAGCACCGCGCTCATGTAGTGGGAGCCGACGCCGATGCCGGTCAACCAGGCCATGCCGACCGCGGCGACGGCGAAGCCCAGCGGGATGATCGCCTTCGGGCCGATGCGGGGCAGCAGGACGGTGGTGCCGAGCTGTGCCGTCACCATCAGTGCGCCGATCATCGGCAGGAACGCCACACCGGTCTTCGTCGGGCTGAAGCCGAGGTTGAGCTGCAGGTAGTAGGTGAGGAAGAGGAACACGCCGAACATGCCCGCGCCGGTGATCAGCACCGCGAGGAACGAGGCCGCCCGGTCACGGTCGAGCAGGATCCGCAGCGGCAGCAGCGGGTGTTCCGCGCGGGTCTGCCACCAGACGAAGGCCGTGAGGAGCAGGCCGCCCATGATCAGGAAACCCCAGGTCAGCGGCGAACCCCAGTCGTGGGTCTCGGCGTTGGAGAAGCCGTAGACGAGGGAGAAGAGGCCGGTGGCGACGAGGACCGTGCCCGGCACGTCCAGCTTGGAGCCGGCGGCGTCGCGGTGGTTGGTCAGCAGGATCCAGCCGCCCGCGAAGGCGACGAACGCGATGGCCACGTTCACATACAGAGTCCAGCGCCAGTCGAACGCGTCCGTCAGGAGGCCGCCGAGCAGCAGGCCGACCGCGCCGCCGGCGCCCGCGATCGCGCCGTACACGCTGAACGCCCGTGCCCGCTCCCGGGCGTCGGTGAACGTCGTGTTGAGCAGCGACAGTGCGGCGGGCGCGAGGAGCGCGCCGAAGGCGCCCTGCAGGGTACGGGCGGTGACCAGCATCCCGAAGCCGTTCGCGGCACCGCCGAGCGCGGAGGCCGCGGCGAAGCCGACGACGCCGACGAGGAAGGCCGGCTTGCGGCCGAACAGGTCGGCTGTCCGCCCGCCGAGCAACAGCAGGGAGGCGAAGGCCAGGGCGTACGCGGTGACGATCCACTGCCGGTTGCCGTCGGAGAAGCCGAGGTCGGCCTGGGCGGACGGCAGGGCGATGTTCACGATCGTGGCGTCGAGGACCACCATCAACTGCGCGACGGCGACGACCGCGAGGATCCACCATCGCTTGGCGGAGGCGGCGGGCTCCGCCTTCGCCGCGGCGCCCGTGCGGGCGTCCTCGGCCAGGGTCTTCTCGGGCATGGGGAACCACTCCAGGGAAAGTCGTTCAGGAGAGCTCGGGGCTCAGGGATCAGGGCTTGGGGCGACGAGACTGTAAACGAAACCGTTTCGTACGCGTTGAGGCTAGACCACGTTCAGCGAAACGGCAACGTTTCGATTTGTGTCACGCCGCGCCGCTCCCGGAGCGGGCCCGGCCCGTCGGGGAGATCGTGGAGGCCTGTGGCCCGAGCCGGCCCAGCGACGCCGACCCTGATCGAAGGACTGATCCGCCATGACCGCCGACCGCACCGGCACCTATCTGACCTTGGACGACGGCCGCCCGGCCGTCCGCTTCAGCCGTGTCTACGACCACCCCGTCGAGCGCGTCTGGCGGTTCGTGACCGATCCGGACGAGACGGTCCACTGGTTCCCGTCCCGCCTGCGGATCGAGGGGGAACCCGGCGGCACCGTCCACTTCAGCGGCGACCCCCACCAGGCGGACGGCACCGGCACGGTGCTCGCCGTCGACGAGCCGCGGCACCTCTCCTTCACCTGGGGCGGCGACGAGCTGCGCTTCGGCCTCGAAGCGCTGGACGGGGGGCGCACGCGCTTCACGCTCACTGACGTCCTGGCGGAGCGGAACGCAGCCGCCCGCAACGGCGCCGGCTGGGAGGTGTGCCTGCTGGCCCTCGACGCCGTGGTCCGCGGGGAACGGCACGGGGGACCGCACTCCGCGGACGCCGCCGACTGGCAGGAGTACTACCGCGCCTACCTCGACGCCGGAATCCCCTCCGGCGCCCCGGTGCCCGGCCTCGACTGAACCCTCACGCCAGCTGCCGCCGCACCAGCTCGTGCAGCCGGCCGCCGGTGTCCGCGAGGAGTTCGGCGGGCGGACCCTGCTGGGCGACTTTGCCGTCCTCCATCACGATGATCCGGTCGGCGTCCAGCACTGTCGACAGACGGTGGGCGATGACGATCCGCGTGGCGTTGAGCCCCCGCGTGCTCTCGATGACCGTGCGCTGGGTGTCGTTGTCCAGGGCACTGGTCGCCTCGTCGAAGAAGAGGATGCGCGGCCGGCGGATCAGGGCCTGGGCGATCATCAGACGCTGGCGCTGCCCGCCCGAGATCGCCCCGCTGCCCGAGACGATCGTGTGCAGGCCCATCGGCATCCGCCTGATGTCCTCGCCGAGCCCCGCCAGCTCGGCCGCCGTCATCGCCTCCTCCGGCGTGTACGGCTCGGTGCCGCAGATGACGTCCAGGATCGAGCCGGTGAACGGCTGGGCGTGCTGGAGCACCACCCCGCACTGGCGGCGCACGGCCGACTGGTCGAGGGCCGCCAGGTCCTGGCCGTCGTACAGGACGCTGCCCGAGACCGGCTCGTCGAAGCCGATGAGCAGGCGCAGCAGCGTGGACTTGCCGCAGCCGCTGGGCCCGACGATGGCCACGAACTCGCCCGGTCGGACGGCGAAGGACACGTCGTCCAGGACGAGCGGGCCGTCGTCGGCGTACCGGAAGGACAGCCGGCGGGCCTCCAGCGCGCCGGACAGCGGACCCGGCCGGGTGCTCGCCGTGCGCACCTCGGGCGTGGCGTCCAGGACCGGCCTGATCTCCTCGAACAACGGCAGCGCGGCCACCGCCGAGACGAAGGAACCCGTGAGCTGGGTGACCGAGGTCAGCACCATCGTCACCGACGTGTTGAAGGTGAGGAACGCCGCCGCCGACATCGCCCCCTTGGCCGGACCGGCCAGCAGCATGAACATCAGCAGGGTGCACACCGGCAGATAGACCGCGCCCAGCACGGTGGTGAGGTTCTTGATCCGGCCGACCTTCTGCTGGAGCTCCCGGCTGCGCGCGAACTCCCCGGCCCAGGCGGCGTACGCGTAGTTCTCCGCCGCCGCAACCCGCAGCTTGGGCAGACCGCGCAGCGTCTGGAACGCCTGGTTGTTCAGCTTGTTGCCGAGCGTGACGAGCCGGCGCTGCCAGCGCACCTGCCACAGTCCGAGGCCCAGGAACACCGCCGCGATCACGACGAGCATGCCGATCGCCGCGAGCGCCATCGGCACGCTGTACCACAGCAGCAGCCCGAGGTTCATCGCGCCGACCGTCACCGACTGCGCGACCACCGGGCCGACGCCCGCCAGCAGCCGCCGGATCGCGCTGATCCCCATGGCGGCACTGGCGAGTTCACCGGTGGAGCGCTGGGTGAAGAACCGGGTCGGCAGCCTGAGCAGCCGGTCCCAGACGGCCGGTTGGAGCGCCGACTCGATACGGCCCTCCAGACGCAGGATGGTCAGGTTCTCCAGCAGAGTGAACGCGGCAGACACGACCCCGCTGACCATCACCGCCAGACAGACCTGGACGATCAGGCCTGTCTGGGCCCTGGGCACGTACTCGCCGAGCACCTTGCCCGTGGCGATCGGCACCAGTGCGCCGATCGCCACCGTCACCAGCCCGGCCAGCATCAGGTTGAGCAGGTCGCCGCGCGTGCCGCGCAGAGTGAACCGCAACAGCCCGAGCGGACCGAGCCGCCGCTCGGGCAGCGGCCGGTAGAACATCACCGCGCGCGGCTCGAACTCCTCCGCGTTCGCCTTCTCGACCGGCGTCTCGCGTCCGGTGCCCGGGTGCACGGCCGCATAGCCGCCGCGCCGCCACAGCAGCGCGACCGGCGCTCCGGACAGCGCCCGGTGCCCGACCAGCGGGCCCACGTTCTCCCGCCACCAGCGCCCGTCCAGGCGTACGGCACGGGCGCGCACCCGGGAGGCCAGGGCCACCCGCTCGACCGGGTCGAGGCGTTCGCTCTCCGTGCCGCTCTGCGCGGGTTCGGCCAGGGTGATCCCGGTCGCCTCGGCGACGAGCTTGCAGGCCGCGTAGCCGGCGTCGGCGTCGGCGGCCGTCGTACGGCGGGCCGAGCGCCTGCCGATGGAGGCCAGCAGCGTCCGGTCGGCCTGGGCACGGACCGCCTCACCGGCCTTGATCCCGGCGGCGGTACGCGTCTCGTGGGTGCGCTCCAGCTGCTCGATCCACCGGTCCAGCGCGGTCAGCAGCCGGTACTGCTGGTCGACCATGCTCTGCCACAGCGCCGGGTCCATCAGCAGGTCGGCGGCGGCCTCCGCGCCGTACAGGGAGCCGTACTGCACGCTGCCCGGCGGCACCTGCATCCAGAACACGTCGTCGTCGTCCCCCACGCCCGAATGAGCTCCCGCGGGGGCACCCCCATGCGTGGCGGCCCGATCCTCGGCCATCGGTGCCTGGAAGAGGACGGACAGGCCGCGGCCGACGCCCAGGGCGACCGCGTACTCCAGCGGGCTCGACGCCGGGGGCACGAACTGCGGGTTGCCGTACTCGTCGTACGACCAGGTCTGGGTGTGGGCGGGCTGGTACAGCTCGCGCAGGCTGACGCGGTGGACGACGCAGTCGCGTACCGGGCGCGCCACCAGGGTGTGCTGGGGGCCCGCGACCGGGCCGAGCAGCAGCGCGCCCGCCTCCAGACGGCCGAGGTGGTGCCAGTGGCCCTGCTGCGCGGCGTCCACCGCGAACAGGTCCAGGGCACCGGCCGCGACCAGCCACAGCACCTGCGGACCTTCCAGGTCCAGCCGGTTGAAGCCCGCGCAGTCGACGCGCGTGCCCATGGACCCCAGCGCACCGAGCACGAGGTCGCCTTCGTACCCCTCCTGAACAGTCGTCATCTCACCGCTCCCTGACCAGCGCGGCGTACGCGCCGCCGCGCGCCACCAGCTCCTCGTGCCGCCCGCGTTCCACGACCGTGCCGTGCTGGAGCACCACGATCTCGTCGCTGTCCCGGACGGTGCTCAGCCGGTGGGCGATCACCACACAGGCGCAGCCGCGCCGGCGCAGGTTGTCCATCACGGCCAGCTCGGTCTCCGCGTCCAGCGCGCTGGTCACCTCGTCCAGCACGAGGATGCTGGGCCGCCGCACCAGCGCCCGGGCGATCTCGAGGCGCTGGCGCTGCCCGCCGGAGAAGTTCCGGCCGTCCTGCTCGACCTTGCTGTGGATGCCGCCGGGGCGGCGCGTCACCACGTCGTACAGGGCAGCGTCCCGCAGCGCCTCCACCACGGCCTCGTCCGGGATCGACGGGTCCCACAGGGCCACGTTGTCGCGGACCGAGCCCTCGAAGAGGAACACGTCCTGGTCCACGAAGGAGACGGAGGCGGCGAGCGCGCCGCGCGGGATGTCCTCCAGACGGCGGCCGTCGATGCGGATCACGCCGTCCCAGGGCGCGTACAGACCCGAGATCAGCCTGGAGACCGTCGACTTGCCGCTGCCCGAGCCGCCCACCAGCGCCACCTGCTGACCGGGTCCCACGGTCAGGTCGAACCCGGTCAGCAGCGGCTTGTCCAGCGGGCTGTAGCCGAAGGTCACGTTCTCCAGCTCGACGTGCCCGTGCAGCCGGCGCGTGGAGTCGCTCCCGCCGGGGCGGGCGTAGAGCGGGTCGGCCTGGAAGTTCTCCACGTCCTTGAGCCGGGCCACGTCGGCCGCGAAGTCCTGGATGCGGCCCGCCACGCCGTTGAGCCGGGTGAGGGGTGCGGTGAAGCGGGTGACCAGTGCCTGGAAGGCGACCAGCAGACCGACCGAGATGTGCCCCTCGACGGCACGCAGGCCCCCGATCCACAGGATGAGCGCGCTGTTGAACGTGGCGAGCGTCGGCGCGACCATCCCGAGCCAGGCGCTCGGCACGCCGAGCCGCTGCTGCTCCTCCAGCGTGGTGGCGTGCTGCCCGGCCCACTTGCGGAAGTAGCCGTCCTCGCCGCCGGTCGCCTTCATCGTCTCGATCAGCTGCAGCCCGGTGTACGACGTGTTGGTGAGCCGGGCGGTGTCCGCGCGCAGCTTCGCCGTCCGCGTCGCCCGCAGTCGTACGACCAGCCGCATCGCCACCACGTTCAGCAGGGCCACGCCGATGCCGAGGAACGTGAGCTGCGGGTCGTAGGTGTACAGCAGCACGGCGTACAGCACGACCACGACCGCGTCCACGCCGGCCGCCGCCAGGTCGCGGGCCAGCGTCTCGGCGACCTGGTCGTTGGACTGCAGCCGCTGCACCAGGTCGGCCGGGGAGCGCTGCGCGAAGAACGTCACCGGCAGCCGCAGCAGATGGCGCAGGAAGCGGGCGCTGGAGAGGGTGGAGGAGATGATCCGGCCGTGCAGCAGGTTGGCCTGCTGGAGCCAGGTCAGCACCAGCGTGAGCAGGACACAGGTGCCCATCGACGCGAACAGCACGCCCAGCAGGGACGTCTGACCGCCGATCAGGAACATGTCGATGTAGGTACGGCTGAGCGCGGGCACCGCCGCGCCGACCGCCACCAGCAGCAGGCTCGCCAGCATCGCGGCGGGCATGGTGCCCGCGGTGCCGCGCAGCCGGGCCGGCATCGCGCCGAGTACCCCCGGCCTGCGCCCGCCCTTCTCGAAGCCGTCGCCCGGCTCCATGACCAGGACGACTCCGGTGAAGCTTCCGTCGAACTCCTCGATGGGCACGAACCGGCGGCCCTTGGCGGGGTCGTTGATGTACACCCCGCGGCGGCCGAAGCGGCGCCCGATGCCGTCGTAGACGACGTAGTGGTTGAAGTCCCAGAACAGGATGGCCGGTGCCGTGACCTCGGCGAGGGCGGCCAGGTCCATCTGCATGCCCTTGGCGGTCAGACCGTAACCGCGTGCCGCCTTCAGGAGGTTGCTGGCGCGCGAACCGTCGCGGGAGACGCCGCAGGCGATGCGCAGTTCCTCCAGCGGGACGTGGCGGCCGTAGTGGCCCAGCACCATGGCGAGGGAGGCGGCGCCGCACTCCACCGCCTCCATCTGGAGCACGGTGGGCGTGCGCACGGTCTTCCCACGGCCCTTGGGCACGGGGCGCCTGGCCGGGGCGGCGCGTCGGCGGCCGCGGGTCTCCTGGGTGGTGGTCACGGGAGCAGCCAATCGACGGGACGCTGGTCGGCCAGCCGGATCGAACCCGTGGCCAGGGTCATGGAGTCGAGCCTGTACGGCGGCCCCCCGGCAGAGCTCCACTTGTAACCGCTCCTGGTGCCCGCCGACTTGTCGAGCCTGACGAGTACGGCCACGGGGCGGCCCTTCCTGGTGAACTGCTCGCCGAGCTGGCTGTCCCCGAGGAAGGCGGCGATCGACTGGGCGGACTGGGCGGTCCGGTCCACCGACTTCACATGGCCGCGCAGCACGCCGTACTCCTGCGTCGACACGGAGGACACGGTCAGGTCGACGGCGGCGTCCGCGGGAACGGAGGCCGCGTTCTCGGCGGGGACGTACACCGTCGCGTAGAGCGGGTCCGAGGCATGGGCGACCTTCTCCACCGCGGCGACGTCCGCGCCGGTCCGGACGATCTGCCCGATGGTGGCGGCGAGCGCCGTGACGCGGCCCGCGGCGACGGTGCGGACGACCGAGTCGCCCTGGCTCGTACGGACCTTCAGCACGGGTGAGCCGGCGGGGAGCCGCTCGCCCTGCTCGGCGAGGACGGCGGTGACCTGGCCGGCGACGGGGCTCTGCAGGATGTAACTGCCCTGCCCGTGCGTGAGGATGGCCGGCGCGCTCACCGTGGAGGCGACCGAGCCGGTCACCGCCCAGAGGGATGCGGCCGCCATCACCACGACGGTGACGGAGAGCGCCAGCCAGCCCTGCGGGCGGGCGAGACGCACCGGAAGGTCGAGCTCGTCCGGTGACTGGAGCTTGGCGAGGGCCTGTTGGCGGAACTGCACGGGACTTCCCTCACCTGAGGAGAGACGTTCGATACGGCGTGGTGGTGCTGGACACCGCAGAGCCCCGGAGCCGGGAACGGCTCCGGGACTCGACGGCGGCGAGGTGCGATCAGAGACCGGCGACCAGGCTGGTGACCGGGGCGGTGTTCAGACCGGTGACACCCTCGACGGTGCCGACGGCCGTGTTGACCAGACCGGAAACCGGGGCGATGCCGTCCACCAGGCCGGTCGCGGTGCCGAGGGCGTTCACGGAAAGGCCGCCGGAGACGTTGTCGAGGTCGGCGTCCGAGATCTCGGCGGTCTCGACCTGGGGGGTGGAGTTCATGATGGAACTTCCCTTCATATGGATATTTCACAAGGGGGAGAGCGGCCCCCTCCGGTGACAGATGGACCGCCGCGACCGCAGGCGCCGGGCGCCCGTTTCCGGAAGCCCTTCGCGGCCCCCGCGGTGCGATGGATCAAAGCACGCACGCGGCTCGCGCAGCCACTCAACCAGGCGTCTCACCTGGGAACTTGTGCCTCGGAGGACCCCAACCGTGCAGGCGCGCGCACGGCTTGTCGGCGACTCCTTCACATGGCGCACGGCATCGGCGCGGACAAACGCTTGCCCCCGGGGCGGCGAATCCGGCACTCCGCGCCAAAGGCGCGCCGGGGGGCGCGCGTTTGTGCAGATCCGCCGGTCCCGGTGACTTGGTTGAGTATTCAATGTGCAGATTCCCTGAAGCAGGGATTCCGGTCCGAGTTCTCGACGGAACGTGTTCGGCCGATCGCCGACCGTGTCGGCTCAGTGTGTGTCGCGCCAGTGTGTGTCTGGCCAGTACGTGTCGGGCCAGTACGTGTCAGCCCAGTAGCGCGTAGACCGTGCTCGCCCGCGCCGCGATCTGCCCGGAGCCCTCGTCCGTCAATGTGATGTCCGCGAACGCCATCCGGCGGCCCAGCTTGGTCAGCACCGCTTCGATCAGGACATCAGAACCGGTCACCGCCCGCTGGAACGACGTCGACTGCTGCACCGTCGTCATCGGCACGAAGCCGCCGCGCGCGGCCGACACGGCGATCACGGTCGCGGTGTCGGCGGCGGCCATCAGGGCCTGCCCCGACAGCCCGCCGCCCTCCCGGGAAAGCCGGTCCGACCAGGGGAGACGTAGCACCGCACGGTCTTCGCCCAACGCCTCGACCGACAGGTCGAGTTCGAGGACCCAAGGGGCGAAGTTGGCGGAGAGGATCTTGTCGGCTTCGGCAGTGGTCATCGTCATATGGGGGATTGTTCCCGGCCGGGCCCGGCGACACGCGGAGCGTGGCCGATTCACCATCGCAGAAAGAAAGTTGGCAAACGGAATTGAACGCACCGCGTGACCCGCCCGTACCTATGGCCAACCAGGCGCCCCCGATCCGCTGCCGGACACCGGCAGAGACCCCGTCCCTTGGAGGTCGAGAAGTTTGAGTCACAAGCGAATGCCGAAGCGCAAGGCCGCGATAGCGGTGGGCGGTGTCGCGGCGCTCGGAGCGGCGGCCCTTCTGCTGCCGAACGCGAACGCGTCCCAGGACGGCGCCTCGGCGGGTGCCGCCGCCCCCAAGACCCTGAAGGCCACGGACGCCTCGGACCTCGCCTCGCAGCTCGCGAAGGCCCTCGGTGACGCCTTCGCCGGCTCCTACTACGACAGCGGCAAGCAGCAGCTCGTCGTGAACGTGGTCAACGGCGACAACAACCTGCTCGTCCAGGCGAAGAAGGCCGGCGCGGTCGTCCGCCAGGTGGCGAACAGCACGGCCGCACTCAAGGCCGCCGCGCAGACCCTGAAGACCAAGGCGACCATCCCGGGCACCTCCTGGGCCGTCGACCCGAGGACCAACAAGGTCCTGGTGACCGCCGACAGCACCGTCACGGGCGCAAAGTGGAACAGACTGGAGTCGACGGTCCAGGGCCTCGGCTCGAACATGGCGACCATCAAGAAGTCCGCCGGCACCTTCAAGACCAAGGTGTCGGGCGGCGACGCCATCTTCTCCCAGGTGCAGAACGGCACGGTCCGCTGCTCGCTCGGCTTCAACGTCACCGCGTCGGACGGCAGCCCCGCCTTCCTGACGGCCGGTCACTGCGGTGTCGCGGCCAAGGACTGGTCCGACTCCCAGAACGGGCAGCCCATCGCCACCGTGGACCAGGCGACCTTCCCCGGCAACGGCGACTTCTCGCTCGTCAAGTACAACGACGCCACCACCCAGGCGCCGAGCGAGGTCAACGTCGGCAACGGGCAGACCGTCCAGATCAAGCAGGCCGTGGACGCCACCGTCGGCACGACGGTCTTCCGGATGGGCTCCACCACCGGTCTGCACAACGGCCAGGTGACCGGCCTCGACGCCACCGTCAACTTCCAGAGCGAGACCGACCCCAACGGCGTCGACACCGTCACCGGCCTCATCCAGACCAACGTCTGCGCCGAGGCCGGCGACAGCGGCGGCTCCCTGTTCACCCAGGACGGCGGCGCGGTCGGCCTCACCTCCGGCGGCAGCGGCGACTGCACCAACGGCGGCGAGACCTTCTTCCAGCCGGTGACCACCGCCCTCCAGGCGACCGGCGCCACGCTCGGCGACTCCGGCGCCGCAGGTGCCGGTGCCGGTGCCGGTGACCAGTCCGGCGCCACGGCCGACCCGTCCGCGACGGCCGGCGACCAGCAGGCGGGCGGCGACGCGGTCGGCGGCGGCGACCAGTCCGGCGCCACGGCCGACCCCTCCGCGACGGCGGGCGACCAGTCGGGCACCGGTGACCAGACCGGCACCGGCGACCAGTCGGGTACGGGCGACGGCACCGGTACCGGTACCGGTGACCAGTCCGGGACCGGCGCGGGCGACGGCTCGGTCACCGAGAGCCAGTAGACCCACTGATCGGCATCACCAGCGGTTCCGGCCGACGGTGGACGGCCCGGCCCTCCGGCGGGAGGGCCGGGCCGCGTCGTCGTTTCGTCGCCGGACAGGACTGGCGACTCAGCCGTCTGCCCCGTCTCCCCGCGCCCGCAGCAGCAGCAGCGCCACGTCGTCGACCCGTTCCCCTGCCGCCACGCTTTGCCCGACCAGTTCGTCGGCCAGTCGCTCCAACGGCTGGTCCCCGATCGTGGTGAGCAGTTCACCGAGGCAGGCCAGCGCGTCCTCGATGTCGACGCCGGGGGACTCGATGAGGCCGTCGGTGTAGAGGACGAGGACCGAGCCGGGGGCCAGGTGCACCTCCGTCGTCGGGTACGTCGCCTCCGCGTCGATGCCCAGCAGCGGACCGCCGGCCAGGTCCAGGACGCGCACCCGCCCGTCCGGCCGTCTCAGCAGGGGCGGCGGGTGCCCCGCCCGGGCCATCACGGCGAGCCCGTGCGCCGGGTCGAGCCGCAGATAGAGACAGCTCGCGAACAGGTCGGCGCCGAGGTCGACGAGCAGCCGGTTGGTGCTGCTCATGACCTCCTCCGGCGGCTGGCCGCCGGTCGTGAAAGCGCGTACCGCGATCCGGATCTGCCCCATCAACCCGGCCGCGGTCACGTTGTGCCCCTGGACGTCCCCGATCACCGCCGCCGCAAGCGGGCGCGTCGGCACCAGGTCGTAGAAGTCGCCGCCGATCTCCATGCCCCGAGTGGCGGGCAGATAGCGCGCGGCCGCCTCGATCCCGGGCGGCGGCACCAGCGAACGCGGCAGCAGGGCCTGCTGCAGACCGTGCGCCAGCTGGTTCTTGGCGTCGTACAGCAGCGCCCGTTCCAGGGCCTGCGCGATGAGCCCGCCCAGGCTCGTCAGGACGGCCCGCTCGTCGGTCGGGAAGACATGCGGCTCCGCGTAGGCGAACACACAGGTGCCCACCGGCCGCCCGGACGCGATCAACGGCAGGTAGGCCCAGGCCGCGAAGGGGCTCGGGTTCCTGCTCTGCTCCGGATACAACCGGGCCAGCTGCCGCCAGGAGTCGAAGAAAGCGGGCACCCCGCTGTTGAGGACGTGCGTGCCCGGCAGCCGCTCGGTCAGCGGCGTACCGTCGAACCGCTCGACCACGTGGGCATCGGGATACCCGCGGTGTCCCAGCACGTGCAGCCGCCCGGCCTGCGATCCGAGGATCACCACGGCCTGGCTGCCCACGGCGGGGACGATCTCGTCCGCCACCAGCTGCACCACGTCCTGCACGCCCGCCGCCTCGGTCAGCGCGGCGGACAGGCTCAGCAGCTGGGAGATGGTGACCAGACGTGACGGGCCCGCGCCCGTCTGCGGCGCGGAGCGCGTCATCTCCGCCACCGCCCGGGCCTTGGAGACGCGCACGCTCAGCCCGGTCTCGCTCGGGTACAGCCGGAAGGACAGCCAGTCGCCCGGCGGGCGCAGCGCCACGAACGACGTCACGTGCTGGCTGATCAGGGCGGCCCGGTAGCGGTCCTCGTACATCGGGTCGTTCAGCCAGGGCACCGAGGCCCACAGATGGGTGCCGAGCAGCTCGCCGACCGGGGTGCCGAGCAGCTCGGCGGCCGCCGCGTTGGCGAACCCGACCCTGCCGTGCAGATCCAGCGACACGAGCCCGTACGGCAGCCGCGCCACCATCCGCACCGCCTCGACCGTCCCCAGGGTGCCCGCCACGCCGGTCACGGTCGCCGGCAGCAGATCGGGCTCCGCGTGCAACGAGCGGTTGTCCGCCACGGCCCGCTCCAGCCGTATCGCGAGCCGGTCGCAGGCCGCCGTCAGATGCTTCCGCTCCCGCTCGGACAGTTCCGGCGGATGAGAGCCGGGCCAGGTCACGAAGACGGCGCCGTATGCCCTGTTCGCGGTGGCCAGGGGCAGCGCGGCCAGCGCGAAGGGATAGGGCAGGACCACGGCGATACGGGGATAGCGGCGGGCCATGTCCTCCTCGCCGCCCACCCAGACCAGGCGTCGGCCGCGGACCGCCTCCGCGACCGGGATGGGCGCGCTCAGCCCCACCCGCTCCCACGGCGCCGCGAACTGCCGAGGCAGCCCCGCCGTCACCGCCATCTCCAGCACCTGCTCGTCGGCGGCCAGCAGGTACACCCCTCCGGAGTGCGCGTGGACCTCGTCCATCACCGCGGCCAGCGACAGGGACAGCAGCGGCCGCCCGACCCGGGCCCCGGCGACCGCCGCCGCCTGCGCGGGCGTCTGTCCGTCGGACACGCCGACCACCTCCTCGCACGGCCGCGCGTCGCACCCCAGGGACTCAGACTCTCTCCTGGTGGCGCGCGGCGCACGGCGAGCGGGCAGCACCGGGCACACTCCTCCCGCGACCTGCGCGTGGACCAGGGCGCCGGCCCGGTTCGGACACGATGTTCGAGTACCCCGAAGGACCCGGCCCATGCCCGCTCACGGAGAGGCTGACGGGCGTGCGTGTCGTGGAAGTGACCGTCGGCGAGCGCGTACACCTCGGCCTGTTCCGGGCGCCCGGCGGTGGCGGACAGTCACGCCTGTCCCGAGATCACCGTGCGGCACGCATGTGTGAAGACATGTTCGGCTCCTTTCGAGCGCCGCGGCCCCGCGGGCTCCCCGGAACGGTCACAGGGGCTGCGCAGGCGCCCCATAAGCGCTGTAATGGCGGACGTGGTCAGTGAGGGCGCTGCGGTACGCAGAACGAGGAGGGAGCGTGCCGAAGTTGCCCTTGACGCGGTCATGGGCGACCCCGGCTCACCCGACCGGCTGCACCGCGTCATCGAGCAGGCGCTGGTTTTCGCCGGGGCGGCCTTCGCCGGCGTGTACGTGCCCGGCGACGACGGCGCCCTGCGCCTCGTGGAGTCGGCGGGGCTGCCGCGGACGCTGTACGGGCTGCGCGACAGCTATCCCGCCGCGGGCCAGTCGCCGCACGCCCAGGCCCACGGCACCGGGCGGCCGGTGTGGCTCGGCCCCGACGAACTGGCCGCCTGCCCGGAGGCGCGGCGGACACCGTCCCCCGACTTCTTCCTGGCGGCGCTTCCGGTGCGCGCGCAGGGCGGCGGAGGCGGCGGCGGGGGCTGTCTCCTCGTCGTGAGCGAGAGCTCCGACGGCTTCGACACCGAGGACCGCAGATGCCTCGAACTGATCGTCGGCGCGGTCGCTCTGCCCGCCCCGCCGGTGGCCCCCGCCGCCGGTGAACTGACCGCCGACGCCTTCAGCCTGGCCATGGACACGGGCCGCGTCGAGGTCGGCGACGAGATCCTGGAGCTGTTCGGGATCGGCCGTGACGAGTTCGACGGCAAGGTCGAGACCCTGCTCGGGCTGACCGTGCCCGAGGACCTGCCCGCGCTGATGTCCGTCGTCGAGGCCGACCACATGTCGATCGGCGACCGTGAGCTGGAGTTCCGCGTCGTGCAGCCCTCCGGGCCGCCCAAGTGGCTGAGGCTGCGCGGACGGCTGCTGCCGGGCGCCGAGGGCCAGTCGGCGCTCCTCGTCGGCACCGTCGCGGACGCCTCCAAGCTGCGCTCCGACGTCACCGACGTGGCCCGCGTCCAGCGCCTGGCCGCGGCGCTCGCCATCGCGGGCACCGTCAAGGACGTGGGCCAGGCCGTCGTCACCGCCCTGCGCAAGCCCCTCCAGGCCGACCGGATCGCGCTCGCCGAGCTGGAGAACGACCGCCTCGTGGTCACCGTCCTCGACCCGCCCGAACCCGAGTCCTGGCCCGAGCTGTGGCGCTCGGAATGGCGCACCGAGTGGCCCGACGCGCCCGTCCGCGCCATGCCCACCCTCGCCGCCGCCCTGCGCGAGGGCCGCGCCCAGATCTGGCCCGCCGGCACCGCCCTGGAGCCCGCCCTCGCCGAGGTCGGCCCCGGCGGCCTCGCCGTCCTGCCGCTGCCCGCCGGCGGCCGCATGGCCGGCGCCTGCCTCATCGGCTGGGACAGCCCCCACGAGTTCGGCCCCGACGAACGTGCCCTGCTCACCGCCTCCGCGGGTCTGGCAGGCCAGGCACTGATGCGCGCCCACGCCTTCGACGCCGAGCACGAACTCGTCGGCATGCTCCAGCGCACCCTCCTGCCGCGCCGCCTGCCCAAGCTGCCCGGCGCGGTGGCCGTGGCCCGCTACCTGCCCACCACCGCGGGCCTGGAGGTGGGCGGCGACTGGTACGACGTGATCCCGCTGCCGGACAACCACGTCGCCCTCGTCATCGGTGACGTCCAGGGCCACAGCGCGGCCGCAGCCACCCTCATGGGCCAGATGCGTACCGCCCTGCGCGCGTACGCCGCCGAAGGCCACACGCCGGACGTGGTGGTCTCGCACGCCAACCGGCTCCTCCTGGAGATGGAGTCGGACCTCTTCGCCACCTGCTGCTACGTCGACGTCGACATGGAGGAGGGCACCGCCTGGTGCGTGCGGGCCGGGCACCTGCCTCCGGTGCTGCGTCACCCGGACGGCTCCACGGAGATCGTCGAGACCGACGGCGGTCCGCCGCTGGGCGTGGTCACCCGGGCCGACTTCCCCATGACCCTGCTCCGGCTCCAGCCCGGCACCGTGCTCGCGCTGACGACGGACGGTCTGGTGGAGTCCGCCGAGGCCGACATCGACGACGGCATGGGCCGGTTCGCCCACGACCTGTCCGGCTCCGACCCCGCCCACCTCGGGCTGGTCGCCGACGCCCTGCTCGGCAACGCCCACCGCAGTGACGACGTCGCCCTGCTCCTGATGCGCTACGACGGCATGGCCGTACGCCCGCTCCGGGAGAGCTGGACGGTGTGGCGGGTCCCGGAGGCCGTCCGGCACGCCCGCCGCTTCACCAAGCGGACCATGCGCGCCTGGGGCGTGCACGACGACGACCTGGACACCGTGCTGCTCGTCGTCTCCGAGCTGGTCACCAACGCCCTCGTGCACACCGACGGCCAGGTCCGCCTCGACCTCACCCTCGTCAACCACCGGCTCCGGCTCGCCGTCGCCGACGCCTCGCCGCGCAGCCCGGTGAAGCCCACCAGCATCGGCTGGGAGGCCACCGGCGGCCGCGGCATCCTCCTCGTGGAGGCCATGTCGGTCGCGTGGGGGACACTGCCGATGAGCGGCGGCAAGCTGGTGTGGGCCGATCTCGCGCTCGGCGGCTGACCCGCCACACGGGTGTGGGTGCGGGCCCCGCACGGCAGGTCGCGCGGGCTGCCGGCCGCCGCCGTGCCTAGGGTCCTTTGCGTGTCACACACCTTCGAAGAGCTCGTGGCGAAGCAGCGCGCCGCCGAACTGGCCCATGCGCAGGTCCTGGAACTGCGGGACACGTACGGTCCGCCGGCCGAGGCGCAGCTGACCGGCGCCCAGAAGGAGACCTACGAGACGGCCCTGCGGGCCTGGCGCGACCTCGCCCGGGAGGTACAGACCGCGCTGAGCGAGTACGCGAAGGGCGAGGGCCGGCCGCGGCCCGAGATCGAGGCGGAGGTGGAACGAGCGGCGGCGACACCGGAGGACACGTGAACCGCTCCAGCTCCAGCTCCAGCTCCAGCTCCGGCCCGGCACCCGGCGCCGCACGCCGGGCCGAGCGGCTGGCCGACGCCGCGGACGCGCGGCTGCCGGTGCTGGAGGGCGGGGCGCTGCTGCGCAAGGCGTTCCCCGACCACTGGTCGTTCCTGCTGGGCGAGCTGGCCCTGTACAGCCTCCTCGTCCTGGTGCTGACCGGGGTGTGGCTGACCTTCTTCTTCAAACCGGAGATGCGTGAGGTCGTCTACGCGGGCTCCTACGTCCCGCTGCACGGGGTCCGCATGTCGGCCGCCTTCGACTCCACGCTGTACATCAGCTTCGACGTGCGCGGCGGTCTGCTGATGCGGCAGGCGCACCACTGGGCGGCGCTCGTCTTCGTCGCCGCGATCGGCGTGCACATGCTCCGGATCTTCTTCACCGGCGCCTTCCGCAGGCCCCGCGAAGTGAACTGGACGATCGGGCTCACGCTGTTCGTGCTCGCCCTCGCCGAGGGCTTCGCCGGCTACTCGCTCCCCGACGACCTGCTCTCCGGCACGGGCCTCAGGATCGCCCACGGCATCATGCTGTCCATCCCGGTGGTGGGAACGTACGTGGCCTTCTTCGCCTTCGGCGGCCAGTACCCCGCCCACGACATCGTCACCCGCCTGTACTCGATGCACATCCTGCTGCTGCCCGGCGCACTGATCGGCCTGGTCACCGTGCACCTGATCCTGGTCTTCCACCTCAAGCACACGCAGTGGCGCGGACCGGGCCGCTCGAACCGCAACGTCGTCGGCAAGCCGCTCTTCCCCCGGTTCGCGGCCTCGTCCGGCGGGCTCTCCCTCACCGTCTTCGGCGTGCTCGTCCTGATGTCCGCCGTCGCCCAGATCAACCCGGTCTGGCTGTACGGCCCCTACCGCCCCGACCAGGACTCGACCGGATCCCAGCCCGACTGGTACGTCGGCTTCCTGGAGGGCGCGCTGCGCCTGGTACCGCCGTGGGAGACGAACCTAGCCGGTCACACCCTCATGTGGAACGTCCTGCTCCCGGCCGTGATCCTGCCCGGACTGCTGTTCACCGTCCTGTACGCCTATCCGTTCGTGGAGCAGCGCCTGACGGGGGAGTGGGACCGGGAGCGGCACCTGTGCGACCGGCCCCGCGAGCGCCCCGTGCGCACCGGCCTGGGCGTCGCCGGGACCGTCTTCTACGGCGTGCTGCTCCTCGCGGGCGCCAACGACGTCGTCGCGCAGTCCTTCCGGATCTCGGTCAACGTCCTGACCTGGGTACTGCGCGTCGCCCTTGTGGTGGCGCCGGTCGTCGCGTTCTGGGTCACCCGGTGGCTGTGCCTGGCCCTGACGGAGGCGGAGCGGGAGCGCCTGGCGAAGGGCGAGCCGACCGGGGACGTACGGCAGACCGTGACGGGCGGCTACGAGAGCGACCACCGCCCGGTCGGCGACTTCCGTCCCGGCGCGCCCAGAAGACCCATCACCGGTCCGCGTACTGGAAGACCATCCCGAGGACACCGCGCGCCAGTACGCCGAAACCGATGAGGAACAGCCACAGTCCGAACACCACCCCGGTCGCGGTGACCGCGAAGCCGAGCGCGGTGACCAGGGGCCAGATGCTCTGCGCGGGGAAGAACTCCAAGGGCCCCGCGCCATCGGCCACTTCGGCGTCCGGGCGGTCCTGGGGGCGCCGTCCCCTGCGCACGTACTGCACCATGCAGAAGAACGCGATCACGGCGGCCATCCCGAAGGCGACGATCAGCGCGGCCGTGCCCGTCGCGTCGCCCGACCACGCGCCGTAGAGGGCGGCCGTACCCGCGAAGAACAGCGCGACACCGCCGAACAGCAGTCCCTCGACCTTCACCGCAGTCCCTCCTCCTGCGCCCGCCGGACGATCTCGGGGTGGTGCAGGTCGAAGGCGGGCGATTCCGACCGCACCCGGGGCAGCGCCTCGAAGTTGTGCCGGGGCGGCGGGCAGGACGTCGCCCACTCCAGGGCGCGCCCGTATCCCCACGGGTCGTTCTCGGTGACCTTCGGCGCCCGGTGTGCCGTACGCCAGACGTTGTAGAGGAAGGGCAGGGTGGAGATGCCGAGCAGGAACGCCCCCAGCGACGACAGGGCGTTGAGGAGGGTGAAGCCGTCGCCGGGGAGATAGTCCGCGTACCGGCGGGGCATCCCGGCCTCACCGAGCCAGTGCTGGACCAGGAAGGTCAGCTGGAACGACGGGAACAGCAGCCAGAAGTGCACCTTGCCCAGCCGCTCGTCCAGCATCCGTCCGGTGAACTTGGGCCACCAGAAGTAGAAGCCGGCGAACATCGCGAACACCACCGTGCCGAACAGCACGTAGTGCAGGTGCGCCACGATGAAGTACGAGTCCGTGAGGTGGAAGTCGAGCGGCGGCGAGGCGATCAGCACCCCGCTCAACCCGCCCAGCAGGAACGACACCAGGAAGCCGAGCGACCACAGCATCGGGGTCTCGAACGAGAGCGACCCGTGCCACATGGTCCCGATCCACGCGAAGAACTTGATCCCCGTGGGCACCGCGATCAGGAACGACATGATCGAGAAGAACGGCAGCAGCACCGCGCCGGTCGCGAACATGTGGTGCGCCCACACCACCGCGGACAGCATGGTGATCGCGATCGTCGCGCCGATCATCGGCAGGTACCCGAACATCGGCTTGCGGGAGAAGACCGGCAGGATCTCGGAGATGATGCCGAAGAACGGCAGCGCGACGATGTAGACCTCCGGATGCCCGAAGAACCAGAACAGGTGCTGCCACAGCAGCGCGCCCCCGTTCGCGGCGGCGAACACGTGGGAGCCGAACTTCCGGTCCGACTCCAGGCACAGCAGCGTCGCGGTGAGCACCGGGAACGCGGGCAGGACCAGGATCGACGTGAACAGGATGTTCCAGGTGAAGATCGGCATCCGGAACATGGTCATGCCAGGTGCCCGCAGGCACATGATCGTGGTGATGAAGTTGACGGCGCCCAGAGTCGTCGACACGCCTGTCACCACGAGTCCCATCACCCACAGGTCACCGCCCGCGCCGGGCGAGAAGTAGGCACTGTTCAGCGGCGCGTACGCGAACCAGCCGAACGCGGCCGCGCCGCCGGGCATCACGAACCCCGAGACCACCATGAGACCGCCGAACAGGTACATCCAGTACGACAGCGCGTTCAGACGCGGGAAGGCGACGTCCGGAGCACCGATCTGCAACGGCATCACGGCGTTGGCGAACCCGGCGAACATCGGGGTCGCGAACAGCAGCATCATGATCGTGCCGTGGATCGTGAAGAACTGGTCGTAGCCCTGCTCGCTGAGGAACTGCAGTCCCGGGCGGGCCAGTTCGGCGCGCATCCCCAGGGCCAGCAGGCCCGCCAGGAGGAAGAAGCAGAACGCCGTGACCATGTAGAGGCGGCCGATCACCTTGTGGTCGGTCGTCGAGGCCCAGCGCAGCAGAGTCCGGCCGGGCGGGGGCGCGGCGGCGGCGTACCGCTCGACAACCTCGTAGGAATCCGAAAGTTCCGACAGTTCCGACATCGTGCGCGCGACGCTACTCCGACGTCACGGTGCCGTACCCGCGCCACGCCCTGGCTGCCGGCACACGTACCCGTAAGCCGCTCGTGGGACAGGGCGCGTGCTGTCGTAACAAACCAGCAAAACAAACAAAGGTCCGATGCTGACGATCACCGATAGGGTGTGTCGGATGAAGGCTCTGGTGCTCTCCGGCGGTGCCGGTACACGGCTGCGGCCGATCACGCACACCTCGGCGAAACAGCTCGTGCCCGTGGCGAACAAGCCTGTGCTCTTCTACGGGTTGGAGTCCATAGCCGCGGCCGGCATCACCGAGGTCGGGATGATAGTCGGCGACACCGCCGCCGAGATCGAGGAGGCGGTCGGCGACGGGTCGAAGTTCGGCCTGGAGGTCACCTACATCCCCCAGGAGCGGCCCCTGGGCCTCGCCCACGGGGTGCTGCTCGCGCGGGACTTCCTCGGGGACGACGACTTCGTGATGTACCTCGGCGACAACTTCGTGGTCGGCGGCATCAACGCGCTCGTCGACGAGTTCCGCGTCAGCCGTCCCGACGCCCAGATCCTGCTCACCCACGTCCCCGACCCCCGCTCCTTCGGCGTCGCCGAACTCGGCCCGTCCGGGCAGGTGATCGGCCTGGAGGAGAAGCCGGAGCATCCGAAGAGCGACCTCGCGCTGGTCGGCGTCTATCTCTTCACCCCGGCGATCCACGACGCGGTGCGCGCCATCGGTCCGTCCTGGCGGGGCGAACTGGAGATCACCCACGCCATCCAGCATCTCATCGACAGCCGGGCCGACGTGCGCTCCACGGTCATCAAGGGCTACTGGAAGGACACCGGCAACGTCGACGACATGCTGGAGGTCAACCGGACCGTCCTGGAGAGCATGGAGCGGCGGATCGACGGCGAGGTCGACGAGCGGACCGAGACGGTCGGCCGGGTGGTCGTCGAGGAGGGGGCGCGGATCGAGAACTCGCGGATCGTCGGCCCCGTCGTGATCGGGTCCGGCACCGTGGTCAGCGACTCCTACGTCGGCCCCTTCACCTCCATCGCGGAGAACTGCCGGATCACCGACAGCGAGCTGGAGTTCTCCATCGTGCTGCGGGACTCCTCCATCGACGGGGTGGGCAGGATCGAGTCCTCGCTGATCGGCCGGTATGTCCAGGTGACCCCGGCAGCCGGAGTGCCCAGTGCCCACCGCCTCGTCCTCGGAGACCACAGCAAGGTGCAGATCCGTTCATGAATCTCCTCGTCACCGGCGCCGCCGGGTTCATCGGCTCCACGTACGTCCGCACGCTTCTCGCCGACGACGCCCCCGACGCGCCGCACATCACGGTGCTCGACAAGCTCACTTACGCCGGCACGCTCACCAACCTCCCCGTCGGTCACCCCCGCCTGGAGTTCGTCCAGGGTGACATCCGCGACGCCGAGCTGGTCGACAAGCTCATGGCGGAGGCCGACCAGGTCGTGCACTTCGCCGCCGAGTCGCATGTCGACCGGTCGATCGACGGAGCCGGAGAGTTCGTCCTCACCAACGTGGTCGGCACCCAGACGCTCCTGGACGCGGCGCTGCGCCACGGCGTCGGCCCGTTCGTGCACATCTCCACCGACGAGGTCTACGGCTCCATCGAGTCCGGCTCCTGGCCGGAGACCCACCCGCTGGCCCCCAACTCCCCCTATTCCGCGTCCAAGGCCTCCTCCGACCTGCTCGCCCTGGCCTACCACCGCACCCACGGCCTGGACGTCCGCGTCACCCGCTGCTCCAACAACTACGGGCCGCACCAGTTCCCCGAGAAGGTCATCCCGCTGTTCGTGACCAACCTGCTCGACGGCGCGAAGGTCCCGCTGTACGGCGACGGGCGCAACGTGCGCGACTGGCTGCACGTCGAGGACCACTGCCAGGGCGTGGAACTCGTCCGTACGAAGGGCCGCCCCGGCGAGGTCTACAACATCGGCGGCGGCACCGAACTGAGCAACAAGGAGCTCACCGGCCTGCTCCTGGAGGCCTGCGGGGCGGACTGGGACCGGGTCGAGTACGTCACCGACCGCAAGGGCCACGACCTGCGCTACTCCGTCGACTGGAGCAAGATCCGCGACGAGCTGGGGTACCGTCCGCGCCGTGACTTCGCCACCGGGCTGGCCGAGACGGTCGCCTGGTACCGGGACAACCGTGCCTGGTGGGAGCCGCTGAAGCGGCGGGAGTCCCGATGAGGTGGCTGGTCACCGGGGCGGGCGGCATGCTCGGCCGCGACACGGTCGAGGAGCTGCGCCGGCGCGGCGCGGACGTGACCGGCCTGGGCCGCGCCGCCCTGGACATCACCGAACCCGACGCCGTACGGCGGGCGTTCGACGGACACCGCCCGGACGTGGTCGTCAACTGCGCGGCGTACACGGCCGTCGACGACGCCGAGACCGACGAGGCACGGGCGCTGCGGATCAACGGCGACGGCCCCCGGCTGCTCGCCCGCGCCTGCGCCGAACGCGGCGCCCGCCTGGTCCACGTCTCCACCGACTACGTCTTCGACGGCGACGCCCGCGCCACCCCGTACCCGGAGAACCACCCGCCCGCCCCGCGCACCGCGTACGGCCGCACCAAACTGGCCGGGGAGCGCGCCGTCCTGGAGGAACTCCCGGGCGCGGCCGCCGTGGTGCGCACCGCCTGGCTGTACGGCGTCCACGGCCGCAGTTTCGTCCGTACGATGCTGGAGCTGGAGGCCCGCAGGGACACCCTGGACGTGGTCGACGACCAGCGCGGCCAGCCGACCTGGAGCGCTGACGTCGCCGCCCGGATCGCGGACCTCGGTACCGGGCTCTCCCGGGACGAGGGCGCACACGGTGTCTTCCACGCCACCAGTTCCGGCGAGGCCAGCTGGCACGAACTGGCCCGGGAGGTGTTCCTGCTCGTCGGCGCCGACCCGGACCGGGTGCGGCCCACCAGCAGCGACGCCTTCCCCCGCCCCGCGCCCCGCCCCGCCTACAGCGTCCTCGGGCACGCCAGGTGGCGGGAGATCGGTCTGGCACCGCCGCGGGACTGGCGGTCCGCCCTGCACGAGGCACTGCCCCACATCCGCAAGGAGTTCCCCTCCCCATGAAAGGAATGTCCCTCGATGTCGATTCGAGCAACCGTGAAGTCCGTGCTGGGCGAGAAGAACATGAAGGTTCTGCGCCGCCTGAAGCGGCGCCTCGCCGGTAAGGGGACCAAGCCGAGCGGACTCGAAGCGATCTCCAACGATCTCAACAAACTTGCCCTGCACTTCAAGACGGACAAGTGGGGAACGCACCGCTACACCCAGCACTACCAGCGTCATCTCCAGCACCTGAAGAACGATTCGTTCAACCTTCTGGAGATCGGGATCGGCGGTTACAACCGCCCCGGCCAGGGCGGCGCGTCGCTGCGCATGTGGAAGCAGTTCTTCCCGAAAGCGCAGATCTTCGGAATGGACATCCAGGACAAGTCATTCGTCGACGAGGACCGCATCACGACGTTCATCGGCGACCAGTCCGACCCGTCGTCCCTGAACGCCGTCGCCGACAAGATCGGCGAACTCGACGTCATCATCGACGACGGCAGCCACCGCAGCCCGCATGTGCTCACGACGTTCGCCACACTCTTCCCCCGGCTCAAGGACGGTGGCATCTACGCCGTCGAGGACACGCAGTCCTCGTACTGGCCCGAATGGATGGGCAGTGAGGACCGCGACGCCCCGAACACCAGCATGGCGATGCTGAAGCGGCTGACGGACGGGCTGAACTACGAGGAATTCGTGGACGAGAACTATCAGCCGTCCTACACCGACCTCAACGTCGTCGCCGTGCACTTCTACCACAATCTGGTGATCATCGAAAAAGGCAGGAACGCCGAAGGAACCAACAAGCGGAAGGCGCTGAAGCAGCGCTACGCCAAGTCCTGATCCCGCCGAGTGGACCTGGAGCGCAGCCGCTCGTAGTGGGCGGAGCAGTCCGCGTGGGTGGGAAGCAGCCCGGACCGCTCCGCCTCGGCCAGTGAGGGCGCGGCGGCGTCCTTCTCGGAGAGCACCGGCTCGATGTCCTCCGGCCAGGCGATGCCCAGGCCGGGGTCGAGCGGGTGCACCCCGTGCTCGCGCCCCGGGGCGTACCCCGTCGAGCACAGATAGACCACCGTGGCGTCGTCGGTCAGCGCCATGAAGGCGTGTCCGAGCCCCTCGGCGAGGAAGACGGCGTGGCGGGTCTCGTCGTCCAGTCGTACGGCCTCCCAACGGCCGTACGTGGGCGACCCGACGCGGACGTCCACCACCACGTCCAGCACGGCCCCGCGCACGCACGTGACGTACTTGGCCTGACCGGGCGGCACGTCGGCGAAGTGCACCCCGCGCAGGACGCCCCGCCGGGACACCGAGCAGTTGGCCTGGGCCAGGTCCAGGTCGTACCCGGTGGCCTCGCGGAACTCCTCGCCCCGGAACCATTCGTGGAAGCTGCCCCGGTCGTCCGGGAAGACCTTGGGCTCCAGCACCCAGGCACCCGCGATGTCCAGTGGTCGCACGCCGTCACGTCCTCCGTGTCATGTTCTGCTACGCGTTCTTACCCAGGACCGCGCCCACGACGCGCCGCGCCTTGCGCACCAGCCGCAGCAGCAGACCCGGCGCCGGCGGACCGGCCACGCGGATCCCGCCGGCGCGGGTCACGTGCAGCGCGAGCGGCAGCCCGAGGAAGCGGGGTGCCTCGGCCTCCGGGACCAGACACACCTCCGTCCGCCACGTCGCCCCGCTCATCCCGCGCACCGGCACCGATGTCTCCAGCAGCGAGCCCGCCCCGTCGGCGGGGGTGAGCGTGCCCGTCTCCCGCAGGGACCTGCCCGACGCGGTGTCGGTGAACCGCACCAGCACGTCGGCGCGGTCGGGGACGTACAGGGGCAGCACAAGACTCAGCCGGTGGTCGCCCGAGACCGCGGCGTCCTCGGGGGTGAGGCGGCCCACGCCGAGGGCCTTGCTCGCGCGGTCGACGTCCAGGGAGAAGTTGTCGTACTGCTTCGTCCAGTACGGCAGCACCACGCGGCCCGCGACCACGCCGGCGGGCGGCGTAGGGCGGCCCTGCCGCGGTGCCGGACCGAGGCGGCACTCCTTGGACCAGCCGCCGAGGCCGACGCGGACGTACGCGTCCCACAGGCCGCCGTGCAGTGGGCCGCCGCCCTCCGCGGTACCGGGGGCCACGGTGGCCGTGCCGCGCAGCACCAGCCGGACCCGTCCGTCCCCGGCCGGGACCCGCTCGCGGGTGACCTCCACCGGCTGGAAGTAGGAGGCGGAGGTGGCCCGGTCACGCAGGATCAGATCCACGGTGGCCTTCTCGAAGCCGCCGACGGCGTCCGCGCCCAGCCAGGCCGCCGCCTCGTCGATGTCCCGCGGCGCGCTGTCCGCGGGGGTGCCGGGGCCGTCGGCCGGGAACGTGAGCGGCTGTCCGCCGGAGCTGTACTCGCCGGTGAACGCGATGCGCAGGGTCCCGTCCTGCCATTCGACGCCGGTGGGGGCGGCCTTGGGCCCGACGCCGGTCTCCCACTGGGCATAGGCGACCAGGTCGTCGTAACGGTCGTCCCTGATCAGGGACGCGACGATGCGCTGCCCCGGCCTCAGCGCGGGCGCGACACCGGGGCCGAAGCGCTCCAGGACCACCCCGTGCATCTCGTGGAACAGCTCGCGCCGGTAGTCGTCGGGCATCGCGAGCAGCCGGCGGCCGCTCATCCGCTCCACCATCTCGACGCGCAGCCAGCGGCGCAGCAGCCGGTCGCGCAGCGGGCCCGGCTCGGTGTACCGCTCGACGACGTCCAGGGCCTCACGGAGGTTCTTGAAGTAGCCGACCGGCTCGAACCGCTGGAAGCCCGCGTTGGCGGCGTCGTCCCGCTTGACGTGGTAGTAGCAGACGTAGTCGCCGATCACCGAGACGTTGTCGGCGCGCAGATACGCCTCGGTGATGAAGACGTGGTCCTCCAGGCGGCGCCGGCCCTCGGGGAAGCGCAGCCCGGTGCGGTCCAGGAAGGAGCGCCGGAGCATCTTGTGCGGGGTCAGGCTGTCGATCAGCGGTGCGTTCTCGACGGTGGCGTGCGGACGGTTGCGGCGGAACAGCTCCACCGGTACCGGGCGGCCCTTGCCGGCCATCTTGCCGACGATCACATCGGCCTTGTTCTCCACCCCGTACTCGTACATCCGCTCAAGGGCCTCGTCGCCGAGATAGTCGTCGTTGTCGACGAACATCACGAACTCGCCCTCGGACGCGGCGATCCCCACGTTCCGGGGCTTGCCCGACCAGCCGGAGTTCTCCTGGTGGATGACCCGGATGTGCGGGTGTCCGGCGGCGAGCGCGTCCAGTCTGGCCGGGGTCCCGTCGGTGGAGCCGTCGTCGACGAAGATCACTTCGAACTCGTCGGGAGGCAACGACTGGCGCAGCAGCGAGGCGATGCAGTCCTCGATGTACGGCCCGGGGTTGTACACGGGGACGATGACGCTGACCTTGACCGGCATCCGGTTTCCAACTCCCCCTTGGATCGCCACGTGTTGCCTCGGCGGCACCTGTGCGTGGCCGAATGCTAACCCGGTCCTCGTGCGGGCGGAAAACGTCCGCCCAGCACAGAGGGGCCGAGGTCCGTCACTGCCCGTCGTGGGTCTTGGCCAGAAGTTCGAGGATCTCGGCGGTCAGGTCGTGCCCGTCTCCCCGGGCCGCGGTGTCACTGCCGCGACAGCCGTTCCATCAGTCCCAGCGCGGTGAGGACCGTCTGCCGCTCCTCCTCGGTGAACCGGTCCTGGAAGGCGCGGGCCAGCCACTCCTCGCGCGCCTGGCGGTTGCCCTCGACGCGGGCCCGGCCGGCCTCGGTCAGGGTGACCAGCTGACGTCGGCCGTCGTCGGGGTCGGGGGTGCGGCGGATCAGGCCGTGCTGTTCGAGGGCGGCGAGCGTGGCGGCCATCGACTGCGGCCGCACCCCTTCCGCCGACGCCAGGGCGCTGGCCGTGGCGGCGCCGTGTTTGCCGACCAGGGTGAGCGCCGACTCCTGGGACGGGGTGAGGACGCCCTCGGCCTCGTCCGGCGCGACCTCTCGAATGCGGCGCCGCAACCTGCTGAACACCACGCGCAGGTCGCGCGCGGCACGGGCGGCGGAGTCGGAGATGCGGTCCATGCCGTCACCGTAGAATCCTCAGTCTGGACTGTCCAGGCCGAGCTGTGTAATCCGAGCTGTGTGATCCAGGCTGTGCGGTCCAAGCTGTGCGGTCCCGGTGGCTCGGTTGCCCAGCCTGGTTTGCCCTAGTCTGGCCAGGTGCGCCTGCTGCTCATGTCCGACACCCATGTCCCCGCGCGTGCCCAGCGGCTGCCGGGACAACTCCTCGCCGAACTCCCGCACGCCGACGTGGTGTTCCACGCCGGCGACTGGGTCGACACCGCCACCCTTGACCTGCTGGAGCGCCACAGCCGGCGGCTGATCGGCGTCCACGGCAACAACGACGGACCGGAACTGCGGGCCCGGCTGCCCGAAGTGGCGTACGCCGACCTCGGCGGCCTGCGTTTCGGCGTCGTCCACGAGACCGGCCCCGCCCAGGGCCGCGAGGCGCGCAGCGCCGCCCGCTTCCCCGACCTCGACGTCCTGGTCTTCGGGCACAGTCACATCCCCTGGGACACCACCGCCGCCACCGGCCTGCGCCTGCTCAACCCCGGCTCCCCGACCGACCGCCGACGCCAGCCGCACTGCACCTACCTGACGGCGACCGTCGCCGACGGCGCGCTCACGGACGTGACGCTGCACCGGCTGCCGCCGCGCGGTGTGTGACAGGATGCCCCGATGATCTCCGGCTCGCCCATACCGTCCGTCGTCCCCGCAGGCCGGATGGCGGCGGCCGCCCAGCCCGTGCTCGCCCTCCCGAACGGCCTGGAGCTGCGCCCCTGGCGCCCCGCCGACGCGGAGGCCCTGCTCGCCGCCGGACAGGACCAGGCGATCCGCCAGTGGAACCTCCTGACAGTGGAGAGCCGGGACGACGCGCTCCGGCGCATCGAGCGCATGCACGAGCGCTGGCGGGGCGAGACGGGCGCCGTCTGGGCCGTCGCCCGGCCCGGCGGCGCGGCGACGGGGCTCATCGGCTGGAACGACATCGACCTCGCGGGCGGCAGCGCCGAGATCGTCTACTGGGTCCTGCCCGGAGCCCGCGGCGGCGGCATCGTCGTCGAGGCGACGCGGCGGCTCAGCCGCTGGGCGCTGGACGACCTGGGCCTGCACCGACTGCGGTTGTGCCACTCGGTGGCCAACCCGGCATCCTGCCGGGTGGCCGAGAAGGCCGGCTACTCCCTGGAGGGCACCATGCGCGGAGCCCTGCTGCACGCCGACGGCTGGCACGACCAGCATCTGCACGCCCTCGTCCGCGGTGACAGCTGAGGGCCCGACGACAAATTCCGTGGACAACGGAGTGGCCAACTCGATGGAATCCACTCTGTGTTGATCGACTCCGCGCTCGTACGCCGCCTGCTCGCCGCGCAGTTCCCGCAGTGGGCCGACCTGCCCATCGCGCCGGTCCCGCGGGCCGGTATGGACAACGCGACCTTCCGACTCGGCGACCGGCTCTCGGTCCGGCTGCCCCGCTACGCCCACTGGGTGGGACAGGTCGAGCGCGAGCACCGCTGGCTGCCGGTGCTCGCCCCGCACCTGCCGCTGTCCGTCTCCGAGCCGGTGGCGAAGGGCGAACCCGGCGAGGACTACCCGTATCCCTGGTCCGTGTACCGATGGCTGGAGGGGGAGACGGCGACGACGGACGGCCTGGCCGACCCGGTGCGGGCCGCCCTCGACCTCGCCGGATTCATCGACGCCCTGCAGGGCGTCGACACCTCCGGCGGCCCCGGCCCCGAGCAGAGCAACGCCTTCCGCGGGGTCCCGATGGGCGACCCACGCGACTCCATCGCCGTCGAGGCACGGGTCCGGCCCAAGATCGAGACGCTCGGGAGGGCAGGCCTGGCGGACGCCGCCGCGGTGACGGAGGTGTGGGAGGCCGCGCTCGCCGCCCCGGCCTGGGACCGGCCGGCGGTGTGGATCCACGGCGACCTGGCGACCGGCAACATCCTCACCCGGGGCGGCACGCTGAGCGCCGTCATCGACTTCGGCACGCTGGCCGTCGCCGACCCCGCGGTCGATCTGCTGCCCGCCTGGATGTTCCTGCCCGAGGGGGCCCGGGACGCCTTCCGGGACGCCGTGGACGCCGACGACGCGACCTGGGCCAGGGCCCGGGGCTGGGCCCTGGCCTGTTCACTGCCCGTGCCCGACGACCCGTTCTTCCAACAGGACCCGTCCCGCGTCACCCGGGCCCTGCACCACCTGGAGCAGGTCATCGGCGACCATCGACGCCACGCCGCCTGACGGCCCGGCGCGAGGGTTCACGCGTCGGGCCGGCCTCCCGCTGCCGTACTCGCGCGACGTTTCCGGCCACCATCGGGCCGCGGCCGTGACGACCCTCGCCCCGGCCATCGCCCCACCCGGCCGGGTCGTGCCGCCCGACGGCCGGGCGCGGGGATTCGTTCCTCAGGCCCGCCTCCGGCGTCGTGTCTTGGCACGGCGTCGTGCCTCGGCACGGATCCCGGCCACCGCCAGTGCCACCAGCGCGGCGGCTCCCGCGATCACGGCGGCCCGCTCGGCTACCGGCGCCCCGGCCGGCGTCGTGCCGCCCGACGGCCGGGGCGCCGCGATTCGCCCTTCAGGCCCGCCTCCGGCGTCGTGTCTTGGCACGGCGTCGTGCCTCGGCACGGATCCCGGCCACCGCCAGTGCCACCAGCGCGGCGGCTCCCGCGGCCACCGCGGCCCGCTTGGCCACCGGCACCCCGGCCGTGCGGAACAGGTCCAGCGGCTCGGGCTCGGGTGGGGGCTCTGTGACGGCGCCGGCCGGTTCTGCCAGGCGTTCCGACAGGCAGGCCGCGAACTGGCCCACCAGCCGGTCGCCCACCTCCGCCATCACCCCGCGCCCGAACTGGGCCGGCCGTCCGGTCACCGTCAGGTCGGTGTCGACCGACACGGCCGTACCGCCGTCCCGTTCGGTGAGCGTGCCGGTCACCGTGGCCCGCGCCGTGCCCTGGCCGCGGGTCTCCCGGCCGCTGGCGAGGAGCACGATGCGGTGGGCGGACTCGTCCTGCTCCTCGAAGACGGCGGTTCCCTTGTACGTCACCGTGATCGGGCCGACCTTGACCTTCACCGCCCCGGTGACGGTCTTGCCGTCGTAGTCCTCCACGGTCGCCCCGGGCATGCACGGCGCGACGCGCTCGATGTCGAGGAGCGCCTGCCAGGCGTCCGTGACCGGGATCGGGACGGTGAACTCGTGGTGCAGCTCCATGACTTCCTCCTCGCGTTCGGGCTCCTTGTGCTCAGGCGGACCCGGTGGGGTGGATCGCCCCCTCGGTCACGGTCAGCGGCGCACCGCTGCCGCCCCAGCGCAGCGCGACGATCTCGGCGGCCACGGACACCGCGACCTCCTCGGGCGTACGGGCCCCAAGGTCGAGCCCGACCGGCGAGCGCAGCCGGGACAGTTCGGCCTCCGTGAGACCGGCCGCGGCCAGCCGCTCACGTCGTTCGTCGTGGGTACGCCGGCTGCCCATCGCCCCGATGTAGGCGGCCGGCCGGCGCAGCGCCTCCTCCAGCAGCGGTACGTCGAACTTCGGGTCGTGGGTGAGGACACAGATCACCGTCCGCTCGTCGGTCTCCGCGCCGCTCAGATAGCGGTGCGGCCAGTCCACGACGACCTCCACGCCCTCCGGGAAGCGCTTCGGCGTCGCGAAGACCGGGCGCGCGTCGCACACGGTGACCCGGTAGCCGAGGAAGTCGCCGATGCGGGCGACCGCGGCCGCGTAGTCGATCGCGCCGAAGACCAGCATCCGCGGGGGCGGTGCGAAGGAGTGCAGGAACACGGTGACGTCGTCCTCGCGCCGCTCGCCGTGCGGGCCGTAGTGGCGCAGGCCCGTGGCGCCCAGGGCGAGTTCGCCACGCGCGTCGGCGGTGACCGCGACGTCCAGGCCGGTCGTGCCGAGCGTACCGGTGACGGACCCGGGCCAGACGGCGAGCGTGGCCCCGCGCCGCGCCGGCCCGTCGACCACCGTGGCCAGCGTCACCGGTTCGCCCTCGGCGACCGACGCCGCGACCGCCCCGAACGCGGGGTCCGACTCGGGCGTGACGGGCCGCACCAGCAGGGTGATCACGCCGCCGCAGGTGAGGCCGACCGCGAACGCGTCCTCGTCGCTGTACCCGAAGGTCTCCAGCCGGGCCTCCCCGCTCGCCACCACCTCCTGCGCGAGCTCGAACACCGCCCCCTCCACACAGCCCCCGGACACGCTCCCCACGACCTCGTCGCCGGGCCCCACCGCCATGGCGGCACCGGGGCCGCGCGGAGCGCTCCGGCTGACCGCGACGACCGTGGCGAGACCGAACGGGACCCGCGCCGCGTACCAGCGGTCCAGCGCCGGGAGAATCTCACGCACGATCCGCTCCTTTCGCACCCGTCCAGGCACCGCCCAGGCGCCTGTTCGGGTCACACCTGTTCAGAGGCCATCTCCGCCTGGGCCAGCTCCACATAAGCCACCTCGACGGAGGCCGCCTCCGCCCCGCGCACCACCGCCGCCAGCCGCTCCAGCGCCGCCAGGCTGTGCCCCTCGACGAAGGCGTCCACGCTGGGCAGTGCCGCCGCCATCCCGGCGGCCAGGGGCGCGTAGCCCGGACGTGCCTTGCGCGGATTGGCCCAGATCACCCGGTACGCCAGCCCGTGCAAGCGTCGCATCTGCGCCCCGAGCAGCTCCGGATCGCCACGCTCCCACCCGTCCGACAGCAGCACCACGACCGCGCCGCGCGCCATGCCGCGCTGCCCCCAGCGGTTCAGGAACGCGCGCAGCAGTTCGCCCAGCCGGGTGCCGCCGCGCCAGTCGGGCACGGCCGCGGCGACCGCCGCCATCGCCAGGCCGGGGTCGCGGTGCGAGAGTTCGCGGGTCACCCGGGTCAGTCGGGTGCCGATCGTGAACACCTCTGTGCGGCCCCCGCGGGCCGCGGCGTGCGCGAACCGCAGCAGCGCGTCCGCGTACGGCGCCATGGAGCCGCTCACGTCGACGAGCAGGACCACCCGGCGCGGCCGCTCGACCCGGGCGTGCCGCCGCAGCCGCGCCGGCTCGCCGCCGCGCCGCAGCAGCTCCCGCACCGTCCGGCGCGGATCGACGTCCCCGCGCCGGGCCGGCCGCCGCCGCGCGGAGCGCCGGGTCTGCGCGCGCAGCGCGAACGCGGCCAGCAGCCGGTTGAGCTCGGCCCGCTCGGCGGCGTCGAGACCGGCGACATCGCGGTGCCGCAGCACCTCGGCGGAGCTGGCGAGCGTGGCGGTGGGCGGGCCGGCGGCTCTGCTCCCGGCGGGCGCGCGGGAGCCGGCGGGCATGTCCCGTACGACGGGCCGCAGCCGGGGCGGGGGAGCGGCGCGTACCGCACGCGCCGGGGGCTCGTCGCCCGGCCCGAAGTAAGCGGCGAACACCCGGTCGTACCGTTCCAGGTCGTCCCGTGAGCCGCACAGCGTCAGCCTGCCCGCCCAGTACACGTCCGCCCGCATCCCGGGCCGCAGCAGGTCCAGGGCCCGCAGGAACGCCTGGAGCCGGTCGGCGCTGGCGTCGACGCCCGCCCCGCGCAGGGCACGGGCGAAACCGAGCAGGACGGCGTCGGCGGCCGGCATGCCCCTCACGCCCCCCGCGCCGCGAGGACGGCCGTGAGATCGAGCCCCCTCGCCCGCTCGGCGTCCTCCCGGTACTTCAGCACCGACCCGAGGGTCGCCACGGCCAGCTCCGCGTCCACCTCGCTCGCCCCCAGCGCGTCCAGGGCCTGCGCCCAGTCGATCGTCTCGGCCACCCCGGGCGGCTTGACCAGGTCCGCCGCGCGCAGCGCCTGCACCAGCGCCGTGACCTGCTCGGCGAGCCGCGCCGACACCTCCGGCAACCGGCCTCGCACGATGGCGAGTTCCCGGGCGAACCCGGGATGGTCGAACCAGTGGTACAGGCACCGGCGCTTCAGCGCGTCGTGCACCTCCCGGGTGCGGTTCGAGGTCAGGACGACGACGGGCGGCACCTCGGCCCGCAGCGTGCCGAGCTCCGGAATCGTCACCGAGAACTCGGACAGCAGTTCCAGCAGGAACGCCTCGAACTCGTCGTCGGCCCGGTCGATCTCGTCGACCAGCAGCACCGACGGCTGTGTCTGCAGCGCACGCAGCAGCGGCCGGGCGACGAGGAAGCGCCGGTCGTACAGCTCGCTCTCCAGGCGCTCCGCGTCCTTCACCCCGGCCGCCTCGGCGGCCCGCAGGTGCAGCAGCTGGCGCGGGAAGTCCCAGTCGTACAGGGCCTGCGAGGCGTCGATGCCCTCGTGGCACTGCAACCGGATCAGCGGCGCGTCGAGCGCCTCGGCGAGGGCGGACGCGAGCGCGGTCTTGCCCACGCCCGCGTCGCCCTCGCAGAAGAGCGGCCGGTGCAGCCTCAGGGCCAGGAAGCAGGCGATGGCCAGACCGTCGTCGAGGAGGTATCCCGTCTCCTCCAGCCGGGCCCGCACCTGCTCCGGGTCGTCCATCCGGGTGATCGGCACTCACCCCATTCCGGCGGCGGTCAGCACCGCCCGCTTGGTGAGCACCCGGGCCAGGTGCGCCCGGTACTCGGGCGAGGCCGACACGTCCTGGGACGGCTGGGTGCCCTCGGCCGCCGACTCGGCGGCCCGCGCCACCGCGGCCGGATCCCCGGCACCGGCCAGGGCCGCCTCGGCCGCCGCGGCCCGCAGCGGGGTCGCGCCCATGTTGGTCAGGCCGATGCGCGCCTCCGCGATGCCCCCGTCGTCGCGCCGCACCAGCGCCGCCACGCCGACGATCGCCCAGGCCTGGGCGACCCGCTGGAACTTCTCGTAGTGGAAACTCCAGCCGTCCCTCTTCGGCACCCGCACCTCCACCAGGAGTTCGTCCGGCGTCAGCGCGGACTGGAGGTAGTCGAGGAAGAACTCACGGGCCGGGATCGTGCGCCGCCCGCCCGGCCCCGCGGCGACCAGCTCCGCGTCGAGGGCCAGCACCACCGCGGGCAGGTCCCCGGCCGGGTCGGCGTGCGCGAGCGAGCCGCCGAGGGTGCCCCGGTGCCGTACGGCAGGATCGGCGACCGTGGCCGTGGCGGCCGCCAGCAGTCCGGCGTGCCGACGCACCAGCGGGTCGCGGATCACGTCGTGGTGCGTGGTCATCGCGCCGATGGCGAGCGTGTCGCCGTCCTCGCGGACCCCGCGCAGCTCCGGGATCCGGCCGACGTCCACGACGAGCTCCGGGAAGGCCAGCCGCAGCCTCAGCAGCGGCAGCAGGCTCTGCCCGCCGGCCAGCACCTTCGCGTCCTCGCCCGCGTCCGCGAGCGTGCGCACCGCTTCGTCGACGCTCGTCGGACGGGCGTATTCGAATGCCGGGGGAATCATTCCGCGGTCTCCTTTCCGGAAGCGCCCGACCGCACGGCCCGCCACACTCGTTCCGGTGTGCACGGCATGCGCACGTCGTGCACGCCCAGCGGCCTGAGCGCGTCCACGACGGCGTTGACCACGGCGGGTGTCGAGGCGATCGTGCCCGCCTCCCCGACCCCCTTGACCCCCAGCGGGTTGGAGCCCGAGGCCGCCGGAGTCTCCGTCCGGTCGGTCACGAAGTCCGGCAGGTCCGCCGCCGACGGCACCAGGTAGTCGGCCATGGTGCCGGAGACGAGGTTGCCCTCGTCGTCGTACACGGCCTCCTCGTACAGCGCCTGCGCGATGCCCTGGGCGAGCCCGCCGTGCACCTGCCCCTCGACGATCATCGGGTTGACGACGTGGCCGACGTCGTCGACGCAGACGTACGACCGGATGCTCGTCCGCCCGGTCTCGGTGTCGACCTCGACCGCGCACAGATGGGTGCCGTGGGGGTAGGAGAAGTTCTCCGGGTCCACCAGGTGTTCGGCGTTGATGGTGGGTTCCATGCCGTCGGGCAGGTCGTGCGAGGAGAACGTCGCGAAGGCGACCTCCTGGATGGTCTTCCGGGCTTCCGGGGAGCCCTTCACGGAGAAGACGCCGCCGGTGAACTCCAGGTCCTGCTCGCTGGCCTCCAGCAGGTGCGCGGCGACCTTCCGTGCCTTCTCCACCACCTTCTCCGCGGCCCGGTGCACGGCCGCCCCGCCGACGACCAGCGAGCGCGAGCCGTAGGTGTCCATGCCCTGCGGGGCGGCCAACGTGTCGCCGTGCACCACCTCGACGTCCTCGAACGGCACGCCCAGCACGTCGGCGGCGATCTGGCTCCAGCAGGTCACATGGCCCTGCCCGTGCGGGCTGGTGCCGGTGACCACCTCGACCTTGCCGGTGGGCAGCATGCGGATGGCCGCCGCCTCCCAGCCGCCGGCCCCGTACCTCAGGTCGCGCAGCACCCGGCTCGGTGCCAGACCGCACATCTCGGTGAAGGTCGACACGCCGATGCCGAGGCGTACGGTGTCGCCGCGCTCGTTGCGCTTGTGCTGTTCGGCGCGCAGATCGTCGTAGCCGAACAGGGCGAGCGCCTTCTCGGTGGCCGCCTCGTAGTTGCCGCTGTCGTACGTCAGCCCCGCGATCGTGGTGTACGGGAACTCCTCGTGCCGGATCCAGTTCCGGCGCCGCACCTCCACCGGGTCCAGGCCGAGCTCGGCCGCCAGCTCGTCCATGATCCGCTCGATGGCGAACGTCGCCTCCGGGCGCCCGGCGCCGCGGTAGGCGTCGGTGGGCGTGCGGGTCGTGAAGACGCCGGTGCAGTTGAACTCGTAGGAGTCCATCTTGTAGATCGCCGGGTACATGAAGGCGCCGAGGATCGGGATGCCGGGCGTGACGAGCATCAGGTAGGCGCCCATGTCGGCGAGCAGGTCCACCTTCAGACCGAGGAGCTTTCCGTCACGGGTCGCGGCGACCTCGATGTCCTGGATCATGCCGCGGCCGTGGTGGGTGGCGAGATAGCCCTCGGAGCGGGACTCGGTCCACTTCACCGGGCGGCCGAGCTTGCGCGCGACCGCCAGGGCGATGGCCTCCTCGCCGTACACCTGGAGCTTGGAGCCGAAGCCGCCGCCCACGTCCGGGGCGATCACGCGCAGCTTGTGCTCGGGGACGCCGGTGACCATCGCCAGCATGATCCGCAGGATGTGCGGGATCTGTGTCGCCGAGTAGACGGTGTACTCGCCGGAGGCGGCGAGCGGGGTGACGACGACCGCGCGCGGCTCCATCGCGTTGGGGATCAGCCGCTGCTGGTGGTAGCGGCGCTTCAGGGTCACCTCGGCGCGCTGCCGGACCGACTCGAAGCTCTCGCCGGTGGCGAGCGGCCAGGTGTAGCAGCGGTTGGTGCCCTTGTCGGCGTGGACCAGCGGGGCGCCGTCCGTGAGCGCGGCCTCCAGGTCGAGGACCGGGGGCAGCGGGTCGTAGTCGACCTCGATCGCCTCCAGCGCGTCGGCGGCCATGTACCGGTCGCGGGCCACCACGACGGCCACCGGGTCGCCGGCGTAGCGGACCTCGTCGACGGCGATCGGCGGGTGGTCGGGCAGCACGATGTCCTCGGTCACCGGCCAGGCGCACGGCAGCGAGCCGAGTCCCTCGGCGAGGTCGGCGCCGCCGAACACCGCCACCACACCGGGGCGTTCGAGCGCCGGGGACACGTCGACGCGGGTGATGCGGGCGTGGGCCATCGGGCTGCGCAGGACGGCCAGGTGCAGCAGTCCGGTGACCTGGATGTTGTCGGTCCAGTTGGTCTGGCCGGTGATCAGCCGGGCGTCCTCCTTGCGCAGCCGGGAGCGGCCGACCTCGCGTTCGACGGCCTGATCGGTCATGCCTCGACCTCCTCGACGACCTTCTGGACGATCTTCTCCCCGGAGGCGACGAGCACCGCGCGGACGATGTTCTGGTAACCGGTGCAGCGGCAGAGGTTGCCCTCCAGGGCCTCTCGGACCTGGTTCGGCTTGGGATGCGGGTTCTCGCGCAGCAGATCGCGCGCGGCCATCAGCATCCCGGGGGTGCAGTAGCCGCACTGAAGGCCGTGCTGCTCGTGGAACGCGCGCTGCAGCGCCGTCCACTCGCCGTTCTCGGCCAGCCCCTGGACGGTGGTCACCTCGCTCCCGTCCGCCTGTACGGCCAGCACCGAGCAGCTCTTCACGCTCGCCCCGTCCAGGTCGACCGTGCACGCCCCGCAGTTCGAGGTGTCGCAGCCGATCGGGGTGCCGGTCAGGCCGAGGCGGTCGCGCAGGTAGTGGGCCAGGAGCAGACGGGGTTCCACGTCGTCCTCGTACGTCGTGCCGTCCACCTTCACCTTGATATGGGTCATGTGCCCTCCAGACCGTGCGGGCGAGGGAGAGGGAAATCAGCGACCGAACGTGATGTAGGTCACTCTATGACGACCCTTTGGATGCGGCGAGTGCTGTGGCGGGGCCTTTGTTGAGCGTTAATCCATTGCTGTCGGGGTCCGGTTCCTGCTGCACTGCTCGGGTCCAGTCGGCACCCGGAGAGGACCTTCAGATGCGAACTGCGTGCATGTCCACCCAGGAAGGAATCCCACCCATGCCGAAGGACATCACGCTCAGTGCATCTGCTCAATCTCGGAATTCTTGCGCACGTAGACGCCGGTAAGACCAGTCTGACCGAACGGCTGCTGCACACGGCCGGAGTCATCGACGAGATCGGCAGCGTCGACGACGGAAGCACCCGGACCGACACCCTCGCGCTGGAGCGGCAGCGCGGCATCACCATCAAGTCCGCCGTCGTCTCGTTCCCGCTCGACGGCGTCACCGTCAACCTCATCGACACGCCCGGCCACCCGGACTTCATCGCCGAGGTGGAGCGGGTCCTCGGCGTGCTCGACGGCGCCGTCCTGGTCGTCTCGGCGGTCGAGGGCGTTCAGGCGCAGACCCGCGTTCTGATGCGGACGCTGCGCCGGCTGCGCATCCCCACCCTGGTCTTCGTCAACAAGATCGACCGGCGTGGCGCGCAGGACGAGGCCGTCCTGCGGTCGATGGCCCGAAGGCTCACCCGGTCCGTCGTACCGATGGGGAGGGCCGCCGGACTCGGCACCCGCGACGCCCGGTTCGTTCCCGGCCTCGGCCAGGCCGCGCTCGACGTCCTCGCCGACCACGACGACGAGCTGCTGTCGGCGTATGTCGAGAACGTCGAGAACGCCGAGAACGCAGTCTCGTCCGACCGCCTCCGCGCCGCCCTCGCCGAGCGGACCCGGCAGGCGCTCGTCCACCCGGTCTACTTCGGCTCCGCCATCACAGGCGCCGGCGTGCCCGAGCTGATCACGGGCATCGAGCGGCTGCTGCCCCCGGCCGGGGGTGACCCCGACGGGCCGCTCTCGGGCACCGTGTTCAAGGTCGAACGGGGGCCGGTGGGGGAGAAGGTCGCCTACGCGCGGATCTTCTCCGGCACCCTCCGCACCCGCGACCGGATCCTGTTCGGAGCCGGCCCCGAGGAGGGCAAGGTCACCGCGGTCAGCGTCTTCGACCACGGCACGGACGCCCGGGAGGAGGGCGTCGCCGCGGGCCGCATCGCCAGGCTGTGGGGGCTGGGCGGCATCAGGACCGGTGACAAGATCTGGGGGTCCCCCCGCGCGGGCGCGGCCGAGGGCGGGGGAGTGCCGAGTGCGGCGTACGAGCACCACTTCGCGCCGCCTACCCTGGAGACGGTCGTCGTCCCCGGCCGGGACGTGGACAGGCGGTCCCTGCATGTCGCGCTCACCCAGCTCGCCGAACAGGACCCGCTCATCGACGTGCGCCACGACGCGGTACGGCGGGAGGCCTCCGTCTCGCTCTACGGCGAGGTGCAGAAGGAGGTCATCCAGGCGACCCTCGCCGACGAGTACGGCCTGGACGTCACCTTCCGCGAGACGACGACGATCTGCGTCGAGCGTCCCGCCGGGACGGGAACGGCCGTCGAGTACAACAAGAGGGACCCCAACCCGTTCCTCGCGACCGTCGGCCTGCGCGTCGATCCGGCGCCGGTCGGATCGGGCGTGGACTTCCGGCTGGAGGTGGAGCTGGGCGCCATGCCGTACGCCTTCTTCAAAGCGGTGGAGGACACGGTGCGGGAGACGCTGGACCAGGGGCTGCACGGCTGGCGGGTCACCGACTGCGCGGTCACCATGACCCACTCCGGTTACTCGCCCCGCCAGAGCCACGCCCACCAGGGCTTCGACAAGAGCATGTCGAGCACTGGCGCGGACTTCCGCGGGCTCACCCCGCTCGTCCTCGTCGAGGCGCTGCGCCGGGCGGGCACCCGGGTGTACGAGCCGATGCACCGCTTCCGCCTGGAGGCTCCCGCGGACACCCTGGGCGCGCTCCTGCCGGTGCTCGCCCGGCTCGGCGCGGTGCCGCAGACCACCGCGACGCACGGTTCCGGCTGCGTTCTGGAGGGCGTGGTACCGGCTGCCCGGGTGCACGCGCTGGAGCAGCGGCTGCCCGGGCTGACCCGGGGCGAGGGTGAGCTGGAGAGCGCCTTCGACCACTACGCGGCGGTCACCCGTGGCACGGTCCCGCAGCGGCCGCGCACCGACCACAACCCGCTGAACCGCAAGGAGTACCTGCTGAACGTGACGCACCGGGTGGGTGGTTGAGGGCGGCTTGCTCGTGATGCGGGCTACCGGCGACTTGTCAACTTGCGCCTGGAGTCACCCAGGCCCCACATGGACCGGGGCGAGCGCTTCGCCGACTGGCTGCCCCGGGCCCGCATCCACTCGGCGAAGTGACGGTGAGCGCTCGACCAGCGTCACCACGGCACCGAACTACCGATCACGTCACATGAGATGTCCTGCCACCGGGCCTGCGCCCACCGTTCCCCGCTTTGGCACGCCCAGCGGGACAACGCAGGAAGTGCGCCGCGGCTCAGCGAGATCAGCCGGCCAGCCGGTTGATGGCACCGGCAGCGATGCCTTCCATGTAGCCGGGGTCGTCGCTGGGCTGACCGGAGAGTCCGACAATGCCGAACCTGTGGCCGCTACGGATTACCGCGACGCCACCAGAAACCTTGCCGTCGCCGTTGAAGGCCGGGTACCAACTACCCTCGCCGGCCTTGACGGAGATCGCCTGCCCCTTGCCGTAGTACCAGTGACCAGCCGGCTCGACCTGGCAGCCGCGCACCAGCCTGTTGAGCTGCTTCTCGTACGAGGCCGCCGACGTGTCGGTGGAACTGTCTGCGACGGATTCGGTCAGCAAGGTGTCGTCGGCGTCGAAGGTCCAGGTCACGTCTGCATAGGCGCCGGCCTTCCCCTTGGTCAGCGCTCGCATCGTTTCCTCGCCGGAGCATGCCGAGAGAGCTTGCTTCCCGGTCATGTCCACAGTCGCGCCGGCCGGGGCCAAGCCCTGCTGAAAGAAGTCCTCACTCTGCATCAGGTTGGCGGAGCCGAGGCCGGGCTCGGCAGGAGTGGCGGTAGGCGCGGTTGCCGACCGGCGTGCAGAGCTCGTGTCCGCGCCGGCGGCAGCGGGATGCGCGCCGATGCCGACCGCGATCAGGGCGGCACCGACAAAGGCCGCCACTCCTGCGGTACGACCGCGACGCGAGAACTTCTTGCCGGCTGCCTGGTTGTCGAACATCTCATCTCCTGTCTGGTGGTGACGCGGTTCGCGTCTTCGTACACCTGGGAGATGCCGGAGCCACGGGAGATGTTGGACAGCGGTCTGCTGTGATCTGTGTGATCCACCTCACCTCTGTCGGCGGGGTCGGGGTGGTCTCAGAGCTGTGTCACGGCCGCACGAACGATCCGCGTCATCGCAGCCGTGTCCAGGCAGGCATCAACCTCCAGGACCCCGTAGTGGGAGCCGTTGCGGAGTATGGCGATGCCTCCGCACGGCTCCTTGCCTCGTGGCGCTGTCCCCGCGGTGTTCAGGTCACCGTCGTAAGAACCCATCCAGCTCGCGGTGATACCCGGAGCGACATCAATGGTGTGGGTCGGCCCGTAGACCCAGTGGCCGGCCGGCTCCTCCTGGCACGGCACTTCCTCCAACAGCAGCCGCTGGGCGAAGTTCTGAGCCAATGCCGGGCTTTCGGCCTCAGCGGCGACTTCGCGCGCGACCTGATCCTCGATGTTCACCGCCAGCGTGGGATCGCTGTCGTCGGTGTCCCTGGTCGTCACCAGCCCGCGGAAGTGTGCGTCCGGTCCTCCCAAGGTCTCGCCGAGGGTCTTCTCTCCGGCGCACGCCGCGTTGGCGTACCTGCCGTCTCCGACACGATCCCGCACGTAGATGCGCTTGGAGAACCCGGCCTTCGTGAACTCGGCCGCTGCCAACAAGTGCCGGTCCGCCATAGGTCCGTCGGCGGGCTTCGGCGCGGGAGAGCCGCTACCCGGCGAGGACGCCGCAGCGCTCGGCATTGCTGTCGGGGCACCCGGAGCAGAGCGAGCGGGCAGGACGAACCGGCCGGTCAACAGGCCAAGTCCGACGGCTACCGCCAGGATGACGACGATCGTCCGAGCCCGCACGGCAGCACCTTCCGGCTCCTGGTCAAGCTGATGTCGGTCGAGAGTGGAGAGCTGGGGTGCCTCAGAAGCCGGCGCCGAGGCGGTCACGCATGAAGCGACGAGCCTGATGGATGCGGTCCTTGACCGTGCCCAGGGGAGCGTTGGTGATCTCAGCGACCTGAATATAGGTCAGGTCTCCGAGGTCGCGAAGCACAAAGGATTCCACCAGGGCCGGATGCCGCTCCTCGAGCGCGGCCAGCGACTCCATCAGGTCCAGACGGGTACCCGCTATGACGCTTGTCGTCCGTGGGTCGGCACTCTCGGGAACGACCGCATGACTGTCCTCCGCGCGCCGGCGCATCGAGCGATACGTGGACCTGGCGGCGTTCGAGGCGATCACTGTCACCCATCCGAGGAACGAGCCTCGACCGCTGTACTCGTGCAGATGTGTGCTGATGGACAGCAGAGCGTCCTGCGCGGCCTCTTCGGCGTCGGCATGGTGCGGAAGAAACCTGGAGCAGCGGCGCATGACCGTGGGGCGAAGCCTGACGAGGAGGCGGTCCAAGGACGCCCGGTCACCTGCCTGGGCAGACACCACGAGCTGTGTCAGCTCATCCTCTTCGATCACCCTGCTGCCCCCCGTTCACGTCCGACCTGCTCCCCCTGGGCGCACCGAAGTTCCCCGCCCCATCGCATCGGGCAGAATGTTGCCACATGCAGAAGCTGGGCCGGTATCTCCTCGAGGACAGACTGGGCGCCGGTTCGTTCGCCACCGTCTGGAAGGCGTACGATCCCGAGCTCGACACGGATGTCGCGGTCAAGCTGCTGGCCGACAACTGGGCGTCGAACGCCGATGTAAGACAACGATTCCTGGCGGAGGCGAGGCTGCTCCGCAGGATTTCCAGCCCACGTGTCGTACGGGTTCACGACGTCGGTGTCCAGGACGACCGACCCTACTTCGTCATGGACTACATCCGAGGCGGCACGCTGGCTGAGAAGATCGGGCACTGCGTGCCTGCGGAGGCACTCCAGCTGGCAGCCGAGGCCGGATTCGCCGTTCAGGTGCTCCATGACGCAGGCGTCGTCCACCGCGACATCAAGCCGTCGAACCTCCTGCTCGACGCCGGCCGCACGCCCACTGCCGTACTTGTCGCGGACCTCGGCAGCGCGAAACAACTGGCTGACGCATCCGGGTTGACCGTGACCACGGGCACTCCCGCGTACATGGCGCCCGAACAGGCCTTCCAGACCGGCGGGTTCGATGGTCGAGCCGATGTGTACGCCCTCGGTGTCGTCGCGTACGAACTGCTGACCGGACGCAAGCCGTTCGGTTCGGGCGGTCGCGCGATCCTCACTGCGGAGCAGGCATCGACGTCATCGTTGCCAACGATCCCCAGAGAGCTGGGGGTTGCGAACGGCGTCCACACACTTCTTCGTGCCGCGCTGTCCGTAGAACCCGAGGACCGACCGCAAACCGCCAAGGCATTCGCGGATGCGCTGCTGTCACAGGGAGGAGAGGAGCGGGCGTCGACCAGGCCTTCGGGGCCGACACACCTTGCGGTCTGGCTTGCGGCGGTCGCCCTGTTCCTGGTGACAACGGTGCTGACCTGGTCGGTCCGCTGAGCTGGCCGGCTGCGGTCGCGGTGGTTGGCGTACTCCGCCGCAGTACGGCAGCGACTGAAGTCCGGCAGGGTGATGCGTCGGTCAGCCCTGACGGAGTGGAGGCAGAGCCGGATCGCGGCGACGGCGACGGTGCCGTGGAAGACGTAGGCTCGCTTGCCGTACCTCGTTGCCACGGTCCGGAAGGTCTTGAGCCGGTGGATCGTCCGCTCGGCCTTCCGGGCTGCCTCGTGCACCCGACTTGATCGGGCACAAGATGTCGGGTCCGGCATGGTAGGCGCTGCCTGGCGTGGTGATCGTCAAGAGGACGAGCTCGCGGGCATACCGTTGTCGGAGCACATCCGGCGCCGTCGGCTGACCCTCGCGGGCGCCGAAGTACTCGCGGGGCGTGAGACGCCGCTGGAGATCGCGGTGCGCTATGACCACGGCTCCGGCCAGGCGTTCGTGCGGGCGTTCCGTGCCATGCACGGCATCGGACCGGGCGAGGCCCGGCGTACCGACGCCGCGCTCGGCTCCCAGTCCCGGATGGCCTTCCGCCTCACCATCGAAGGGAGCAGCAGTATGCGATCCCGCGTTGTGGACAAGGCGGACTTCGCCATCGTCGGACTCAAGACCCGGGTACCGCATGGTGCAGCAGGATTCCTCCTGGTCTGCGGAAGATCCGCGAGCGTGAAGCGGCACATGGCCTGGACCGGTGGCCGCGGGCCTGCATGCGCCGGGAACTGTGACACCACAGCGCCGTCGGTGCGGGAACATCCCCGAGGCCGTCGGACACCGCAACTGCCGAACGGCACGGACAGACGCTGTCCCCGGACGTGAACGAAGCCGGCCTTTGCCCCTGGAACTGTGCGACCGTCAGGCAGACGGCCGCTGCAGATCATCCGCCGCGGCACCGGCTCGGTGGTGGCCTGGCGGCGGGCCGTCGTGCGCGTGCAGAACCATGGCGGCTGGGCTGGGCAGCTGGGGCAAGTGGTGGGTTTAGGCAGCGTGGGCAACTGAGCCGGTGAGACGAAATCGCCGTCATACGCCAGACGTCTGGCTCAGTGCCGTCCCAGCTGTCACTGGGTCGGTGACGACAGCCGCACCCCACCGCCACGACTACGCTGCCGCACCACCCGGAGGGGAAAGCTCCACAGCCAGACGGCGCTGACCAGCCCGGCAGCGATCACACCCATGAGGTCGTGCCACCAAAACCCGCCCCCACCGGGCGGGTAGACCTCGTCGCCACCCGCGTCGACGGCGGGAACAGCTTGACCAGTCGCGAGGTCCTGTCTTCCGGCCATCTTGATCCGAGTACGCCGGTCGCTTCCGTCCGCAGACAGAAAGGTCCCAACTTCGTCGCAGCCCCTCTTGTTGCAGCGGATGTTCGTCGCTGTCCAGCGACCAGGTCGCCCGTGGCCGTCGCGCGCCGACAGGGCCGGGCCCAACGAGACAAGCAGGCTCACGAAGACGATCGCTGCGCCCGGTCCCGCGACGTATCGCCACCAGAAGCGCCACCCGGCCGGGAAGTACATGCCGCAAACTGTACGGTTGTGCGGGTTGAGTGCCCAATAGCGAGTCGGCACAATCCCCGCGCACAGCGGACACCCTGGCCAGTTCACGGCCGAGGTGCGTCTTCGGGGCACTGTCAACCAGCGCGACCTGGACAACCCCAAGCCTGAGCCCAGGGCCTCCAGAGCCGTGCAGGCGGCGAACGCCGAGTGGCTGACTGCGCTACGACGACCACGTACGCAGTCGGACATCCACGGACGCTCACAGACCGTCCCTCCAGGTCATCCCCAGGTTGCCGCCCCCCCCATATCGCTTCGGGACGAAGAGGTCGTGCCGGAGCGTCATCCTCAACGGGCTGCTCATCTCGGTGAGCGTATGACCTTGTCGTCCCGAGGCACCTTGGGCGGGCGTTCGGACTTGAGCCGCTCTACCTCTCACCTGCTGCCGTGGCAGCTGGCGTTCACCTGCGTCCGCCACAGTCCGCCGGCCTGGTCACACTCGGTGAGATACGCACATAAGAGGTATGTTTGGATCAAGGTCGGCAGTGATCTGCCGAAGACATGCATGCCGGGCTGGAGCACAGGGGAGTCTGACCAACTCGCCCGTCCGGCCACGGCTCGCGAAACGGGGGACTCATGACCATGTACCAGCGCGTGCCCGCTGCGGCGGGCGCGATTGCCGTCCGCGCCGCGCTTCGATCAAAACGGATCGGATGACCGGGGAATCAAGCTCTCCCTCAAGTAACGGCTGGAACGGCGTAGTCGTCGCGACCGCCCAAAGCGGTTGCCGCTGCCTCGGACCCAGGTACCACCGCGCCCACAGTCGGGCTTGCCGGTGTCGAGCCCGGCATGTGTCGAGCCGACTGGGCCGCCCGTAAGGGACCACCAACAGGTCAAGGGCTCCACACATGTTGAGGAAACATGCGCATAACTCGAATACATAAGCTACTGATGTCAGCCGGTGCGCTGGTCCTGGCAACTGCCATGCCCGCCATCGCCGACACCCCTTCCCCGATTGCACCCTCCACCAGCCCCGCGCCCTCCACGCCGTCGGGCCCCTCGGCACCCTCCACGTCGGCAACACCCACACCTTCTACGCCCTCGGTGCCCTCTACTACACCCTCTACGCCCACACCCTCTGCCGACGATGACGATGCGGTCGAAGACGACGCGTGGACGAGCGAGGCGGCCGAGAAGTTCTGGACGTCCGAGCGGATGGCCGCGGCCACACCGGACTCTCCCCGCCCCGAGGCGCCCGCCGGCTGGAAGCCCGCCGCACGCCTGTCGGCCGCGGCAGCCGCCAAGGACGGCTCCTACTTCGGAGGCGTTCCCACCGTTGGCACCTTCTTCCACTACACAAGCAACCCCGCCACCGACAGGCTGGAGGGGCGTTTCTGCTCGGCCAGTGTCATCGACAGCCCGCAGGGCAACGTCATCCTGACCGCCGCACACTGCTCGGGCGGCAGCAAGGGCATGTTCGTGCCCCGCTACGATGGCGCGGCGGCGAACCCTGCCCCCTACGGCCGGTTCCCGGTGCAGAAGTGGGTCCGCGACTCCCGCTGGTACAGGGTGGGCGACAAGCCCACCCGTGACGCCTACTCCGACCTGGACTACGCCTTCGCCCGGGTAGGCACCAACAGCAGCAACCACAGCCTGCAGAAGGCTGTCGGCGCCGCTCTCAAGCTCGGCCAGGTGAATGGCGACTACAGCCGGACCGTGACCGTGGTCGGCTACCCGGGAACCCACAACCCGAAGAACCGGCCGATCATCTGCCCCGGCGTCACAACCCGGCGGCTGCCCGGCTACCGGCAGATGCGCATGGAGTGCGGCGGCTTCTACGGAGGCACCTCCGGAAGCCCCTGGATCACCGGCCTGAACACCACGACCGGCAGCGGAACCGTGATCGGCAACCTCGGCGGCTACTACGGCGGTGGCCTGGAGAACGACAGCGACCGCATCTCCTTCGCCGTCACCTACGATGAGCGCGCCCTGGAGATCTACGCCGCCGCGAAGAACAACACCGAGCCGGAGAAATACCCGCGCGGCTACAGCATGTACCCCACCGGCGGCGGCCTGTGGACCAACGCCAAGAAGATGGCCTCCGGTGACTACAACGGCGACGGCAAGACCGACATGATCGTGGTCTGGGTGGACGGTGAGGTCACCCTCTACGCCGGTGACGGCAAGGGCGGCTTCTCCGGCGAGAAGAGGATCACGAAGTCCGACACCTGGAAGGACGCCAAGGTCATCGCCGGAGGCGACTTCACCGGCAGCGACTCCTCCGACCTCGTCGTGGTCTGGGTGGACGGCGAAGTCACCCTCTACACCGGCGACGGCAGGGGCGGATTCGCCAAGGAGACGCAGCTCCAGAAGCCCAACGACACCTGGCGGAACGCCACCCAGATCACGGCCGGACGCTACAGCGACAACAAGTGGACCGACGACCTCATGGTCCGCTGGGTCGACGGGGAACTCTCCCTCTACACCGACGTCGACGGCCGGGGCCTCCTCCACGAGCACAAGCTCAAGGACCCCAACGACACCTGGGAGCACGCCACGATCCTCACCGCCGGCAACTTCACCGGCGGCTCCAACTGGGACGTGATAGTGCGCTGGTCGGACGGCGAGCTCTCGCTCTACCGCGACGCGGGCCCCTCCGGCGTGGGAACGGAAGTCCGGATGCTGTCCTCTAACCAGCTGTGGACCCACGCCTCCGTCATGACCGCGGGCGCCTACACGCAGGGCGAGCCCGACGACCTGCTGGTGCGTTGGTCGGATGGTGAGACCACCCTCTACACCGACACCTCTACGGCCCTCGGCCGTGAACACATGCTCGTGCCGCCCAAGGCCGACTGACCCACCTCTCAGGAAGGCGAGGTACGCGCGATGTACCTGCGCACTGCAGCGATCGCTCTCACCGCGACCATCATCGGCCTCGCGGGCTCTCATACAGCCTCGGCGGCGGACAGTCCGGGCCTGAGCGTCAGCATCCGCGAAAGCGATAGCGACAGCACCGCAGACGGCCCCCTTCAGCAGGGTGCGCCCGTCGTGGTCACGTCTGACGTCGACCTGACCTCCCTTGCCGCGGACGGCAACGGCAGCTTCACCGTGAAATCTCCGGCGTTCGCCAGGGACGTGACCATGGAGATGCGGAAGAACAGCTTCGGGGAAGGCTACGGCACCATCAGCTGCGACATCCGGCCGGGGAGCTACGTGGTCGACATCGCCGGGCAGCACGAGAAGTCCGCAGCGATCGGCAACCGGGGTCACCTGACCATTACGATCAAGGACGACAACGACCGGTACTGCGAGCAGGCGGCCGGTTTCTCCAGTCGCACCGGCACCGTTGCCGCAGTCGTCGGCGGCGGCGCGATAGTCCTCGCCGCCGCCGGCTACACCGCCGTGCGCCGCCGGAGGACCAGGAACACCTGACCCCGGCAGTACCGGGGGCTGCCGTCACCACACGGCGGCCCCCGCCACAGAACCGACCACCAGGCCCCGTCTCCACCTCCTGGCCGACTCGCAAGCCTCAACTCGCCCTGGATTAACGGGGGCACGCCGTCTCCGCGTCCGTGGACTTGCACTCGTGGCGCCTGGATGAGCCTTGAGAGAAGTCGTCGTCCGGCCCTGGCGCTTCTCTCAGGCCGCGAGTGGGAGGGGGGCGAACGAGCCAGAACTTACTCTGGAGTCAGAAGGGTTGACGGTGTCCTGAAAGCGCTTGACTGTAATGGACATGGCTAATATCCGGGCACGTTTGATCGTTGTCCTGGTTGTCCTCTGTGGATTCCTGGCGGTGGCCGGCACCTCGCCCGCCACCGCTGCCCCCGCCGACTCCCTCTGGTTCGACGGCACCTCCCTCACCGTGCAGAACGGCCGCTTCGTCGACGGTCAGGGCCGTGAGGTCGTCCTGCGCGGCTACAACGTCTCCGGCGAGACCAAGCTGGAGGAGAACAGCGGCCTGCCCTTCGCCTCGGTCGCCGACGCGCAGAAGTCGGCGACCGCGCTGCGCGCCCTCGGCGGCGGAAACGCGGTCCGCTTCCTGCTCTCCTGGGCCCACGCCGAGCCCGTGCGCGGCCAGGTGGACACCGCGTATCTGGCCGCCGCCACCGCACAGATGCGCGTCTTCCTCGACGCCGGCATCCGCGTCTACCCCGACTTCCACCAGGACCTCTACTCCCGCTACCTGTTCAACACGGGCAGCTGGTACACCGGGGACGGTGCCCCCAAGTGGGCCGTGGATCTCGGGAGTTACCCGTCCGAGTCCTGCGGGATCTGCTTCTTCTGGGGCCAGAACATCACCCAGAACTCGGCCGTGACGAAGGCGCAGTACGACTTCTGGCACAACGACTACGGCCTCCAGGACGCCTTCCTGACCACGGCGCAGTCCACGATGGCTTACCTCGCCCAGCACCTGACGGACACCGAGTTTGCGGGTGTCGTCGGCTTCGACCCCTACAACGAGCCGTATGCGGGCACCTACGAGTCGGGCCAGACGTCCCGCATCTGGGAGCGGGACCTGCTGTGGCCCTTCTACCAGAAGTTCCGGGCCCGCATGGACGCGGCCGGCTGGCAGGCCAAGCCCGCCTTCGTCGAGCCGAACCTCTTCTGGAACGCCAACATCGACTCCCAGAAGCAGGAGGGCGGGCTGCTCGACGCGGGCACGCTCGGGTCGCGCTACGTCTTCAACACCCATTTCTACGACCAGAAGGCCATCTCCGGCATCCTGATGTGGGGCAAGGCGGAGGACGGCCAGTACGCGACCGACTTCGGCACCGTCCGCGACCGTGCCTCGGCCGCCGGGACCGCCGCCGTGGTCAGCGAGTTCGGCCACCCCTTGTCCGGGACGGTGTCGGACAAGGCGCCGACCGTGGTGAAGGCGATGTACCAGGCCCTCGACTCCCGCCTCTCCGGGGCGAACTGGTGGTCCACCCCGGCGTCCTCCGGCCCGGTCCTGTCCGGTTCCCAGTGGCAGTGGGACATCTACAACGGACGCCACCACGAGCTGATGAACGGCAATGCCGACAAGGTGCTCACCTCCGGCGACGCCTGGAACGACGAGGATCTCTCCGCCGTGAAGCTCGACGACTCAGGTACGGTGACGCTCCGTCAGGACGCCCGGCTGCTCGACCGGATCTACCCGAGCGCGACCTCCGGCAGCACCGCGGCCTTCACCTACGAGGACCGCTCCCGGGACGGCTCGACCACCCTGACATGGAACCCGGTGCCGAGCTCGCTCCCGAACGTGTCGCGGCTGGTGGGCTCCGGCCAGTACGGCCTCCTGGTATGGCGCTCGGGAAGCGGTACGGCACCCACCGAACTGCATCTGCCCGCGTCCTTCCCGACCGCGTCCACCACGGTCGTCTCCGACCTGGGCACGGCGTACGCGCCCCCGTCGTACACCGCCTCGACCCCGGTCGGCGTGGCCCCCGAACCGGGCGGCACGGGCAGCCGCCGCCTCCTGCTCACGGACAGCGACTCCGGCGTCCTGCACTACGCGCTGGTGACCAACGGGGCGACGTCACCGTCCGCGGACCTGCTGAGCGCGGCCAGGTCCGAGCTGGCGGCCTGGTCGGCGGCGCACTTCTGACAGACGACTGGCCTCCGGGGCGCGTGCGCGTCCCGGAGGCCGGATCACTCCCGTTCACCTCAACTCGACGACGGGCTGGTCCAGTCTTCCTGCACATGCCCCAGCCGGACGCGCTGCGGGTGGTCGCCGACCGCGACGGAGGTGACCTTCTGTCCGGTCGCGAAGTCGATGGCGGTGACCTGGTCGGCTCCGCTCTCGGAGATGATGCAGTCCTTGCCGTCGCCGCTGACCGTGGCCCAGTAGGGCTTGGAGGCGGTGACCAGCGGGCCCTCCTGGAGGGTGGCGCGGTCGACCACCGTGGCGTAGTCGTCCATGGTGCCTGCGACGCACAGCTTGGTGCCCGCCGGGTTCATCGAAATCCCGTGGTGGCGCGAGTCGTTGACCCAGGTGGTGCGGTCTTCGCTGGTCGCCGGGTTCTTCGGCAGGGTCTTCATCCGGGTGATCTTGTCGGTGGCGACGTCGTACTCCAGGAAGCCGTTGAAGAACGACACCTGGAAGTAGAGCTTCGACTCGTCGGGGGAGAAGACCGCGGGGCGGACCGCGTCGGAGAAGTCCTTGAGACCGAAGGCGTCCAGCCGGTCCCGCATGTCGATGATCCTGACCTGCTTGTACGTCGTCGCGTCCACGACCGTGATGTGCCGGTCGCCCTTCGTCCAGTCCCAGGCCGGGTCGTCGAGGGAGGTGTTGACGTCCCCGATGGCCATGTTCCAGATGTACTTGCCGTCCTTGGTGAAGATGTTCTCGTGCGGCTTGTCACCCGTCGCGAACGAGCCGAGCTGCTTGCCGGTGTAGATGTCGAGCACGTGCACGGTGTTCGCGGTGGAGGCGGAGACCGCGACCCGGGTGCCGTCGGGGGAGACGGCCATGTGGTCGGAGCGGTAACCGGACACCGGGAAACGCCAGTTGATCTTCCCGGTCGCCAGGTCGATCGAGACGACGTCGGCGAAGCTCGGCCGGGAGACCACCACCGACTTGCCGTCCGGCGTGGAGTACATGTCGTCCGCGAACTGGTCGTGGCCCTCGCCGACGCCGTTGCGGATGGCCATGAAGTAGATCCACTTGATCGGGTCGGCGTTGATCGCCGCCATCCGGGCGTCCTTGTCCGGGATGACGTTGATCCGGCCTATCTTCGCGAAGTCGCCGGTGGACTTGATGACGTCCGCGGTGCCGTCCCAGTTGTTGCCGACGAACATCACCTCGCGCAGGGAGGCGGCGTCGGACGCGGCGGTGGCCGCGGTCGCGGGAGCGGTGAAGGTCAGGACGAGGGCGGCGGCCACGGAGCAAAGGTGCCTGGGTCTGAAGGCAGGCATGACTGCTCTCTCCTCTGGGTGGGGGTGGGGGTGGGGAAGCGCGTGTCATGACGGGGCGATGAATCTGAACACGCGTGCATTCAGAGTTAACTTACTGAAAAGTAAGGTGGGGTGGCCTTCTCCACAAGACCACGGGCACGACAAAATTGGCCGCAGGCGGGCGAGTTGGGGAAGGGAGGGAAGCGTGGCGGGCAGGCTCAGGGCGCCGACCGGCCGCTATGCGGGAAAGTCCGCTCAGGAGCGGCAGGCGGAACGCCGGCGCCGGTTCCTGGGCGCGGCGCTCCGGCTCTTCGGCGACACCCCGGGTTTCCGGGCCACGACCGTCGCGTCCCTCAGTGAGGCCGCCGGCCTCTCCACCCGCCAGTTCTACGAGGAGTTCCGCACTCTGGAGGACGTCCTCGCGGCGCTGCACCTCCAGGTCAACGACTGGGCCGAGCAGGCCGTGCTGGCCGCGCTCACCGGCGCGGAGGGTCTGCCGCTCCCCGAGCGCGCGGCCGCGATGTTCCGTGCCTACGCGGCGAACGTCACCGCCGACCCGCGCCGTATCCGCATCACCTTCGTCGAGATCATCGGCGTCAGCCCGCGCCTGGAGGAACAACGCCTCGCCCGCCGCGCCCGCTGGGTCGAGCTGATCTGCGCGGAGGCCAAGGCGGCCGCCGCGCGCGGAGAGGCGGCGCCCCGCGACTACCGCATCGCCGCGTCGGCGTTCATCGGCAGCGTCAACGGCCTCCTGCACGACTGGAGCGCCGGCTGGGTGGAGGCGACCCTGGACGAGGTGGTCGACGAACTGGTCCTGCAGTTGCTGGGGATACTGCGGCCGGGGGGCTGGTCGGCGGGGGAATGAGTCCTCCGTACTCCGTCCGCCGGGCCCGTCCGGCGTTCGCGGGCCCAACGGCCCGGTCAGCACGTCGAGTTCACTCCCGTCACATCCGTTGACTTCCCCCTCCTGCGGCTCTACGGTCGGCGCGCGAACCGTTCGGATTGCCGACCCTTGTTCGGAATATCGAAAACACCATCCCTCGAAAAGCTCAGCACCCGCTTTGTGGAGGAGCCGCATGAACCCCCCGCCCCGACGCACCGGCCCACGTCTCCTACGCCGCTGCAGAGCCGCCGCCGTACGCGCCCTGGTCCTCGCCCTGACCGCGACCGCCGCGCTCCTCTTCGCCCAGCCCGGCACGGCACAGGCGGCGACGACCCGTCAGATATCGGTTCCGGCCGCCCCGATGGGCTGGGCCTCCTGGAACAGCTTCGCCTCGAAGATCGACTACAGCGTCATCAAGCAGCAGGTCGACGCGTTCGTCGCCGCCGGACTGCCGGCTGCCGGATACCAGTACGTCAACATCGACGAGGGCTGGTGGCAGGGCACCCGCGACAGCGACGGCAACATCACCGTCGACGCCAGTGAGTGGCCGGGCGGCATGAGCGCCATCGCCGACTACATCCACAGCAAGGGCCTCAAGGCCGGCATCTACACCGACGCCGGTAAGAACGGCTGTGGCTACTACTACCCGACCGGCCGCCCCGCCGCCGCGAACACGGGCAGTGAGGGCCACTACGCCCAGGACATGCTCCAGTTCTCGAAGTGGGGCTTCGACTTCGTGAAGGTCGACTGGTGCGGCGGTGACGCCGAAGGCCTCGACGCGGCGACGACGTACAAGTCGATCAGCTCCGCCGTCAGCTCCGCCGCCGCCACCACCGGGCGCCCGCTCACCCTCTCCGCCTGCAACTGGGGCTACCAGAACCCCTGGAACTGGGCGCCGGGCCTCGCCCCCATGTGGCGGACCAGCACCGACATCATCTACTACGGCAACTCGCCGTCGCAGACGAACATGCTGTCCAACTTCGACCAGGCACAGCACCCGGCCTCCCAGCACACCGGCTACTACAACGACCCCGACATGCTGATGGTCGGCATGTCCGGCTTCACCGCCGCCCAGAACCGCACCCACATGGCCCTGTGGGCGATCTCGGGCGCCCCGCTGCTGGCAGGCAACGACCTGACCAGCATGACGAGCGAGACCGCCGCCATCCTCAAGAACTCCGACGTCGTCGCCGTCGACCAGGACCCGCGCGGCCTCCAGGGCGTCAAGGTCGCCGAGGACACCACCGGTCTCCAGGTCTACGGCAAGGTCCTCTCGGGCACCGGCAACCGTGCCGTCGTCCTGCTCAACCGCACCTCCTCCGCCCAGAACATCACCGTCCGCTGGTCCGACCTCGGCCTGACCAGCGCCTCCGCGACCGTCCGTGACCTGTGGGCCCAGAAGGACCTGGGCTCCTACGCCACGAGCTACACCACCAGTGTCCCGGCGGGCGGCTCCGTGATGCTCAAGGTCAGCGGCGGCACCGAGGCGGCGAGCACGAGTTACAGCGCCACGTCCACCGGCAAGTACACCGCCGTGAGCGCCGCGAGCACCGGCCTGAACGTCGTCGACATCGCCTACACCGACACCGGCTCCACCGCTGTGACCGGCACCCTCCAGGTCAACGGCCAGACCTCCACCACGGTCTCCTTCCCGCCGACCGGCTCCAGTCAGGGCACGGTCTCGGTCCAGGTCAACCTGTCCAAGGGGTCCGTCAACTCCCTCACATTCAGTGGTAGTTCACTGCCCACGCTGGGCGCGGTCACGGTCGCCCCGGTCTCCGGAACCAACGGCAACCTGCTCGTGGGCAAGCAGTCCGGGCGCTGCGCCGACGTCTACAACAACACCATCACCAACGGCACCCAGGCGGAGATCTGGGACTGCAACGGCGGCGGCAACCAGACCTGGACGTACACCTCCCGCAAGGAGTTCGTGCTGTACGGCGACAAGTGCCTCGACGCCTACAACCTCGGAACCACCAATGGCACCAAGGTCGTGATCTGGGACTGCAACGGCCAGAACAACCAGAAGTGGAACGTCAACTCCGACGGCACGATCACCAACGTCAACGCGGGCCTGTGCCTGGACGTCTACAGTGCGGGCACCGCGAACGGCGCCTCACTCGTCCTGTGGACCTGCAACGGCGGCGACAACCAGCAGTGGTCCCGTACCTGACACCGCTGTCTAGGCGGCGGCGAGCACCAGCAGGCTCGTCGCCGCCAGCACCGCACCGCCCAGCACGCACCAGGCCACCAGCCGCTGCCTCAGCGCCCGGTACCTGGCCTCGTACGTGTGCCGCAGTTGCTCGGCGCGTTCGGCGGTGCGCTGCCACGAGACGCGGGCCAGGGCCAGGTACTCCGTCTCGAAGTGCCGCTCAAAATCGTCCCGTTGGCTGTCGGTGAGCCAGCCCAGCCGGGAGGCCGCACGGGCCGCCGCCGCACGGCCCTCCTCCCGTGCGGCGGCGAGCAGCAGATGACCCTCGATCTCCTGGACGAGTGTCCGCTCCTCCCCGGTGCTCATGGCGTGGTCAACTCCCGCTCCGCCGACGGCACCTGCGGATGGTGCAGGTCGAACGCCGGGGATTCACTGCGGATCCGTGGGAGGGTGACGAAGTTGTGGCGCGGCGGCGGGCAGGACGTCGCCCACTCCAGCGAACGGCCGTAACCCCACGGGTCGTCGACCTCGACCTTCTTGCCGTACTTCGCGGTCTTCCAGACGTTGTAGAAGAACGGGAGCAGGGACGAACCCAGCAGGAACGAGAAGATCGTCGAGACCGTGTTCAGCGTCGCGAAACCCTCGACCGCCAGGTAGTCGGGTACACGGCGCAGCATCCCCTGGGTGCCCAGCCAGTGCTGGACCAGGAACGTGCCGTGGAAGCCGATGAACAGCGTCCAGAAGGTGATCTTGCCGAGGCGCTCGTCCAGCATCTTGCCCGTCATCTTCGGCCACCAGAAGTGGAAGCCGGAGAACATCGCGAAGACGACCGTACCGAAGACCACGTAGTGGAAGTGCGCCACGACGAAGTACGTGTCGGAGACGTGGAAGTCGATCGGCGGCTCGGCGAGGAGAACGCCGGTCAGCCCGCCGAAGACGAACGTGACGAGGAAGCCCGTCACCCAGAGCATCGGGGTCTCGAAGGACAGGCTTCCCCGCCACATGGTGCCGATCCAGTTGAAGAACTTCACACCGGTCGGGACCGCGATCAGGAAGGTCATGAAGGAGAAGAAGGGCAGCAGCACACCGCCGGTGACGTACATGTGGTGCGCCCACACGGTCACGGACAGACCGGCGATCGAGATGGTCGCGGCGATCAGACCCATGTAGCCGAACATCGGCTTGCGGGAGAAGACCGGGATGACCTCGGAGATGATGCCGAAGAACGGCAGCGCGATGATGTACACCTCCGGGTGGCCGAAGAACCAGAAGAGGTGTTGCCACAGCAGGGCTCCGCCGTTGGCGGCGTCGAAGACGTGTGCGCCGAACTTGCGGTCCGCCTCCAGGGCGAACAGCGCGGCCGCGAGGACCGGGAAGGCGAGCAGCACCAGGACGGCGGTCAGCAGCACGTTCCACACGAAGATCGGCATGCGGAACATGGTCATGCCCGGGGCACGCATGCAGATGATCGTGGTGATGAAGTTGACCGCGCCGAGGATGGTGCCGAAGCCGGAGAGGGCCAGACCCATGATCCACATGTCGGCGCCGATGCCCGGCGAGCGGACCGCGTCCGACAGGGGAGCGTAGGCGAACCAGCCGAAGTCGGCCGCGCCGTCCGGGGTGAGGAAGCCGCCGACCGCGATGAGCGACCCGAACAGGTAGAGCCAGTAGGCCAGCATGTTCAGCCGCGGGAATGCGACGTCGGGGGCGCCGATCTGGAGCGGCATGATCCAGTTCGCGAAGCCGGCGAACAGCGGTGTGGCGAACATCAGCAGCATGACGGTGCCGTGCATCGTGAACGCCTGGTTGAACTGCTCGTTCGACATGATCTGCAGGCCCGGACGGGCCAGCTCGGCACGCATGAGCAGTGCCATCACGCCACCGAGGCAGAAGAACCCGAACGCCGTGAGCAGATAGAGCGTTCCGATGGTCTTGTGGTCGGTGGTCGTCAGCCATTGGACGGCCTTGACGTGTTTGATCCTCTTCACGTCCCGCCTGTGTCCGCGTCGGCCCCACGTGTCACACTCGGACGACGCGACGAGAATCACGAAAAAGGGTGTGACGATCCGGAGGGTGCCGGACACGAACGGAACATGAGCAACGACGAGATCTTCGCCGCTGCCTATCGCGAGCACTACTGGGCGGTCAGCCGCTATGTCGCGCGGCGACTGGACGGGCGGACCAGTGAGGTCGAGGAAGTGGTGGCGGAGGCGTTCACGGTGGCCTGGCGGCGCCGGGCGGACCTGCCGCCGTCACCGCTGCCCTGGCTGTACGGCGTGGCACGCAACTGCCTGGCGAACGCGGTACGCGGTTATGGACGCCGGCGCAGGCTGGTGGACCGGCTGGGCAACGACGAGAGCGCGCACGGGCGGCAGATCGTGGACAGCCCCGACGCCGAGGGGCCCGGCGCCTGGGTGCACGACGCGCTCGCCCGGCTCTCCCCGGCGGACCAGGAAGTGCTGCGCCTGACGGCGTGGGAGGAGCTCGGCGTCGACGAGGTCGCCGTCGTCCTCGGCTGCGGCAGCCGGGCGGCCGCGATGCGACTGCACCGCGCCCGCCGACGGCTGAAGGCCGAGATCGACCGCATGCGCCCCGCCCCCGCCGTCGACGCGACGCTCGCGAAGGAACACCGCCATGGCTGACGAACTCGGACTCCTGCGCAGCGCCAACCCGGTGCCGGCCGACGGTGCCCACTACGGTGACGGGCCGCTGGACCATCACGCCGAGCGGCACCTCAACCGCCTGCTGCACGACCCGCACTCCGGTCGCGGCCGCCGGCATTCCCGGCTGATGTGGGGCCTCGCGGCCACTGCCGTCGTCGTCGCGACCTCCCTGACCGTGCTGCTCAGCGGCCCCGGCAGCGCCCCCGCCGTTGCCGCACCCCGCCCGCTGACCGTGCGGGCCCACTCCACTCCCGTACCCCTGAAGCAGCTGGCCGAGCTGGCCGAGGTGACCGCGACGGACGGCGACCCGGAACTCCGCAAGGGCACACACGTGCAGTCCTGGAGCCTGAGCATGAGCGACCACACGGCACCGGTCACCCTCCCCGAGGAACGCGTGGTGCGCTGGAACGCGGACGACAGCCACACGGAACTCGTCGTGGCGACCGACCCGCGCCACCCGGGCCGTCCGGTCCTCACCGACGAGGGCGGCGAGCCGCGCACGGTCGAGGACGGCCACGTTCTGAGCCGGCAGACGTATCCGCCGAGCTGGAGCGACGCCCCGCCGGTGGCACGGCCCCCGCACGACGCCGCACGGCTGCGCGCCTACCTGAAGGAGGCGGTCCGCACCGACTCCTCGCTCACGACGCCCGAACTCCTCGACGCCGTCGAGGAGTTGCTGGACAACTGGACACTCGGCGCCCGTGAGTCGGCGGCGCTCGCCCGGCTCCTGGCGGACGTCGGGGGACTGCGGCCCGTCGGACAGGTCACGGACCGGCTCGGCAGGACCGGTCAGGCGTACGTGTACGACGCGAAGGGCAGCCGCCGGATGCTCGTCCTGGACCCGGCCACCGGCGCCGTCCTCGGACTGGAGACCACGTTCACCGAGGACGAGCCCGAGTACGGCGTGAAGACCGGCGACGTCATGGAGTACAGCGCCTGGATGCGCTGATGTACGGAGTACGGCGCCTGGACGCGCTGATCCATGGAGTACGGCGCCTGAATGCGCTGATCACACGCAGGGCGGTCAGGACTCGTCCGCCGGCGGCGGCGTCGTGGGATCAGCCCCGGCCAGGAAGCCGGTGGCCTGGGCGTGGAGCCGGCCGGCGCCGATCGCCTCCGCCCAGCGGGCGATCTCCGTCGCCAGCGCCCGGGCCCCGGCCTCGTCACCCGCGTCGCGTGCCAGCATCGCGAGCAGCATCTGCTGGGAGAGAGTGCCGGGCACCGTGCCCGCGCGGGCACCCAGCGCGGTGGCCCGGCGCCAGCGGTCCAGGGCGCGGTCGTGGTTGCCGGTGTCGTGGTCGTGGCCACCGAGGTGCCGCAGCGCCTCGCGGGCCAGCAGGTCGTCGGGGCCCGCCTCCCCGGCACGCAGGGCGGCCGCATAGTGGGCGGGGGCGGCGGCCTGGTCGGCGAAGTGGTTGTCGGTGATCAGACCGAGGTACATCGAGGCCCAGCCCCGGCGTCCCTCGTCCGGGGCGGTCTCGTGGAGTTCGCGTGCCCGGTCGAGCAGCGCGGCGAGGGCCTCCGGATCCTTGCCCGCCGGGCCGAGCGACAGCGTGCCGTCGACGAGCAGCAGCCGGCCGTAGGTGTGCCGCAGCCGGAGGAGGTCCACGTCCCAGTCGCCGTCCGGGAACTCCTTCTCCGCCTCCGTGATGCGCTCCGCCGCGGTGTCCGTACCGGCGAACCAGTCCCGCTCCAGGGCCACTTCGGCGGCGTCCCGGGCGATCCGCGCGCGGGCCGAGGGCTCAGTGGACGCGGCCGAGTCCAGCAGGCGGAAGGCCCGCTCCCACCGGCCGGCGATCCGCAACTCCCTTGCCGCTGCCAGGAGTTCGTCGAGGTTCAGGACCGCGCTGAGGGTACTTGGGGCATGTGTCATGCCGGGCAAGGTAGTTAGGGAGAAAATCATCCACAAGAAAACTACTGCGGGAGGCAGTGAATGGGGGACTCGATCGACCGGATGGTGGCCGTCTGGGCCAAGGAGCTGGACTGGCTGGACCCGGTCAAGGAGGCGATCGTCGGCCGGTTGGCGATCCTGGCCCGGCACACCGCACAGGCGCGCCGGGACGCGCTGGACTCCGGCGGGCTGAAGTACGGGCAGTTCAAAGTGCTGTTGGTGCTGCGCAGGTCGGGACCGCCGTACGAGGCGAGCCCGTCACAGCTGGCCGACCTGCTCGGGCTGACCCGTGGTGCGCTGTCGGCGCGGCTCGCCCCGGCCGAGGAGGCCGGGCTGATCACCCGTACCCATGAGACGGGCGACCGCAGACGGGTGAGGGTGCGGCTCACCGCCGCCGGTCATGCCGCGTTCGAAGCGCACGCGGTGTCGGAGGACGCGGGTGAGGGCGCGCTGCTCGCAGCACTGACCGAAGAAGAGCGGCGGACACTAGCCGATTTGCTGCGGAAGCTGGTCGTGGCAGCAGAGTCCGCGGCCGACGCGCCTGCCCCAGCGCTGCCCGGGCCGAGAAGGTCCAGGTCAGCCGCGAAGTGACCTGGACCGACGCGATCCTTCTCGTTACTCGTCCCATGCCTGGATCATGATCTGTTCGGTGATCTTGCCGTCGCGCAGCGTGATCATCGACTCGGCGAGTACCCGGACGCCGTCCCCGTACTCGCAGGACTCGCTGAAGGCGGCGTGGTCGCCCTGGATGATGCACTGCTCCAGCTTGTGCGTCATGTCGCGGCTGTAGACGTCGTCGAGCATCTCGGCTATCGCGGGCCGGCCGTGCAGGATCCTGGGCTGGCTGGGCTGGCTGTCGCGGTCGATGATGCGGATCTCCGCGTCGTCCGCGTAGAGCGCCAGAAGGGTGTTCCCCGTGGTTCCTTCTATGCCCCGGCGCAGTGTCTCGGTGTCGAAGGTGGAGCCTGTCGCGCTGCCCATGGTGACCTCCTTCGAGGGCCCGCGGCCCGAAGAGGGCGGGCCGTGAGGACCCCTCCTACGAGCCTGCTCCGCCCGGGCGGCCTCGGCAAGCGCAGCCGGGGCGGTCCGCCTGTCGGGTGAGCGCGGGCCGGTGCCCGTGTCCGCGCGGGCCCCGGCACGTTGCTCAGAGCATGATCTCAACACGACGTATCGTCGCCGCCATCGGTCTCGCCGTGGGCGTCACGGGACTCGCCGCGCCGATGGCGAACGCGGCCGACGCGGGCGCACAGAACACCGGGAAGCTCAACCCGGTCGCCATGCTCGACTCGCTCGCCGAAAGCGGCATCCCGGCGGAGCACAAGGGAGAGCTCCCGCGGGTCTCCGAGCAGTTGAACTCCCTGAACCGCGTCAACGACCTCAACCAGCTGCACCAGGTCACCGACCTGGTCGCCCCGGTGACCGGACTGCTGCCCGCCGTCCAGTAGCGGGCGCCGCGTCGCACCCCCCCGGCCGAAGGACGCGGTCAGCCCGCGGTCGCGAGGAACTGCGTCGCCGCCAGCTCCGCGTACAGCGGGTCGGAGGCCACCAGCTCCCGGTGCGTGCCCACCGCGCGCACCCGGCCCGCGTCCATGACGACGATCCGGTCGGCCATCGTCACCGTGGACAGCCGGTGCGCGACCACGAGGACGGTGGTCGACCGCGCGACGTCGGCGACCGTGTCGCGCAGTGCCGCCTCGTTCACCGCGTCCAGCTGCGAGGTCGCCTCGTCCAGGAGCAGCAGCCGGGGGCGGCGCAGCAGGGCGCGGGCGATGGCGACGCGCTGGCGTTCACCGCCCGACAGCTTGGTCCCGCGGTGCCCGACCAGCGTGTCCAGGCCCAGCGGCAGCTTGGCGACCAGGTCGTCGAGCCGGGTCGTCTTCACCACCCGCGCCACGGAGTCGTCGTCCGCCTCGGGATTGCCCAGGAGCAGGTTGTCCCTGAGCGACCCCGACAGCACCGGCGCGTCCTGCTCCACGTACCCGATGGCCGAGCGCGGCCGGGGCAGCTCCCAGTCCGCCAGGCTCCGGCCGTCGAGCGTGATGCCGCCGGATTCGGGGTCGTAGAACCGTTCGATGAGGGAGAACACCGTCGTCTTGCCCGCGCCCGACGGGCCCACGAACGCCGTCATGCCGCGCGCCGGTATCGCGAAGCTGACCCCGTGGTGGACGTACGGCAGGTCGTCCGCGTACCGGAAGCGGACGTCCGTGAAGGCGAGGGAGGCGGGTTCGGCGCCCGCGGAGGGCAACGGGGCCGGTTCGGAGGCCGGTTCGGCGGGCAGCCGCAGTGCCTCCTGGATGCGGGCGAGCGCCCCGGCGCCGGTCTGGTACTGCGTGATCGCGCCCACGACGTCCTGGATCGGCGCCATCAGGTAGAAGACGTACAGCAGGAACGCCACCAGCGTCCCGATGCCGATCGCCCCGGTAGCCACCCGCGCCCCGCCGACGGCGAGGACGGTGATGAAGGCGATCTGCATCGCCAGTCCCGCCGTGTTGCCCGCCGCGGCCGACCACTTGGCGGCGCGCACGCTCTGCCGCCACGACTCCTCGGCGGCCGCGTGCAGCGTCCGCTCCTCGCGGTGCTCGGCGCCCGAGGCCTTCACCGTGCGCAGCGCGCCGAGGATCCGCTCCAGCGAGGCGCCCATCGCGCCGACCGCGTCCTGTGCCTGCCGGCTCGCCCGGTTGATGCGCGGCACGATCGCGCCGAGCACCGTGCCCGCGCCGGCGATCACCGCCAGGGTGACCCCGAGGAGCACGGGATCGACCACGGCCATCATCACGACCGTGGCGACGAGCGTGAGCCCGCCCGTGCCCAGGGCGACCAGCGAGTCGGTGGTGACCTCGCGCAGCAGGGTCGTGTCCGAGGTGATCCGGGCCATCAGGTCGCCCGGCTCACTGCGGTCCACGGCCGCGATCCGCAGCCGCAGCAGATACGAGGACAGGGAGCGCCGCGCGCCGAGCACCACCGACTCGGCGGTGCGGCGCAGCACGTACGAACCCAGCGCCCCCAGCGCCGCGTTGGCCACGACCAGACCCGCCATCGCGAGCAACGGCCCGGTGATGGACCGGTCGTGCGCCAGGTCGTCGATCAGCCCGCGCGCCACCAGCGGCAGCAGCAACCCGGTCGCCCCGGTGACGAGCGAGAGCAGCGCGCCCGCCAACAGGGCCCACCTGTGGGGTCGTACGTATCCGAGGAGGAGCCGCCAGGCGGGCGGCTCGTTCTCGTGGTCCGTCGCTGCTTCGCTCACGGTGCTCCCTGTCCGGAGTCGGGTGAAGCACTCAGGCTACGTCGGTCGCCTCCGCGGAGGACGTGGCGGCCCCACGCCCCGCCAGCCGCGCCAGTGTCGCGTCGAGGTCGGCCGGGCGCGGGCGGTTGTGCGGCAGCTTCGCGAGCAGGGCGGCCATGCCGCAGGTGTTGGTGAGCGCGGAGAAGACCAGTCCGCCCGCGACGCCGGCCGAGAGCAGCAGCCAGGCCGGGTGGAGCTGTCCGAGACCCAGGCCCGCCAGGACGACGGTGCCCGCGGTCAGCCGTACCTGGCGTTCCATGGACCAGGAGGCCCGTGTGCCCGGTGCCGGGCGGTGCAGCTCGTGGCCGCGCCCGGCCCAGCCGTTCGTGCCGCCGGTCAGGGTCATGGCCCGCACACCGTGTTCGGCGAGGATGTCCTGGGCGTTCTCCGCGCGGGCGCCCGAGGCGCACACCAGGAGCAGCTCGCCGCGCGCCCCGCGCACCGCGGGAAGGGCGCGACGCAGCTGGTCCAGGGGGATGTTGAGCGCGCCGGGCAGGTGCCCGGAGGCGTACTCGCCCGGCGTCCGTACGTCGATGACGGTCAGCTCGGGCAGGCGACCGAGGGCCTGGCCGGGGTCGAGGGTGAGGGGAGTGCTCATGGTGAGTGCGATCCTTCCTGGAAGCGGGTGAGGAACCGGAAACCCCAGGGGCGGGTAAAATACCCCTGAGGGTATGTGAAGGAGTTGGCTGTGGAGCTGCAGTTCGAAGGTGATGAGCTCAAGTCGGTGCTGAACCGGCTGCGCCGGGCGCAGGGGCAGATCTCCGGGGTGATCAAGATGATCGAGGAGGGGCGCGACTGCGAGGACGTGGTCACTCAGCTCGCCGCGGCCTCGCGTGCCCTGGACCGGGCCGGGTTCGCGATCATCGCGACCGGGCTGCAGCAGTGCCTGATCGACGCCGACGGCAACCGGTCGGACGGTGAGACGACGGAGCAGATGAAGGCCCGGCTGGAGAAGCTGTTCCTGTCACTTGCCTAGCGTTCGTCAGAGGACCGCGTCGGCCAGCATGAGGGCGGCCACCGCGAGCAGCGCGTAGGCGAAGACCCGCTGGAGCGAGCCCGCGGACAGCCGGCTCGCCAGCCTCTTGCCGTCCCACGCCCCGAGCACCGCGGCCGCCGCGAACGGGCCCACGGCGGACCAGTCGACACTCATGGCGGAGCCCGTCCGTGCGGCCAGGGCGGTCGCCGAGTTGAGGGTGATGACCAGCAGGCTCGTGCCGACCGCGGCGCGCATGCGCAGGCCGACGACGTTCACGAGGGCCGGTACGGCGAGAAAGCCGCCGCCCACGCCCAGAACGCCGGTGACCGCGCCAAGGCCCGCGCCCACCCCGGCAACCCGGGAGGTCCGCGCGGGTGCGCCGGGCCCCTCGGCGGCGGACGGGCGCAGCATGCGCAGCGCGGCCAGCGCCGCGAGCACCGCGAACGCCCCGGTGAGCAGTGCGGCCGGCAGATCCCGGGAGACCGCGCCGCCGACCGCCGCGGGCACCAGCCCCGCCGCCGCGAACAGCGCCCCGGCCCGCCATCGCACGGTCCCCTCACGGGCGTGCGCACCGAGCGCGGTGGCCGAGGTGACGGTGACGACGACCAGGCTGGCCGTGGTGGCCGCGGCCGGCGTGAACCCGAGCAGATAGATCAACGCGGGCACGGCCAGCACACTGCCACCGCCCCCGAGCGCGCCGAGCGCGAGCCCGGTGACGGCCCCGGCGCCCAGCGCGAGGAACAGGACGCTCACGTGCGAGGCCCCCGGCGGCCGGGACACGCCTGCGACGGTGAGGTGTCACCGGGTACGGCGGACGCGGGCCCGGGGCCGGATGCCCCGGGCAGGTCACTCGTCGCCGCCAGGTGGTGATCCTCGATCACCGGCAGCCCCTCCGCGACCCATGCCCGCAGTCCCCCGACGACGTCCACCGCGTCCTCGCCCCGCGCGGTGAGCAGGGCCACTGCCTCGCGGGAGCGCTTGCCGGAGCGGCATATGGTGACGATCGGGCGGTTCCGGGCGGCATCGGGGAGGGGTGCTCCGGCCGTCAGCGCCGACAGTGGGGCGTGGAGGGCGCCCGGGGCGTGCCCGGTCTCCCATTCGGCGTCCTCCCGGACGTCCAGCAGCACCGCTTCCGCGGTCACGAGCTCCTGGGCCTCGGCCGGAGTGAGCCGCGCCATGGGCAGCCCGGACTCGCGCGCCGCGCCGAACCCGTCGTCGACGGCGACGACGTCACGTCCGGCGGCGTCCAGGACCGAGGCGGCGACGGCGGCCCGCATGCCTCCGGCGCAGTGCACCCACACGGTGCCGTCCGGTATCTCCGCCAGCCGTTCGCGCAGCCGGTGGAGCGGGATGTGCAGCGAACCCCGGATGTGTCCGGCCCGCCGCTCCGAGTCCCGCCGTACGTCCAGCACCACGATCCCCTCGCGGTCCTGCCGGGCTAGTGCGGCGAAGGTGCCGCGAGGAAAGGCCCGCGGCCGCTCGCCCGGACGTATCCACGCCTCGGGCGATCCGGTGGCGGCCGCGGCCGGCCGGTCCACGCCGACCCGGGCCAGTTCCCGCTGGGCGGCCGCGAGCTGGGCGGCCGACGCGGCGAGCAGCGTGACCGGCCTGCCCCACGGCAGCAGCCAGGCCAGATAGGTGGCGAGCTGCCCCTCCGCCTCGAAGTTGAACGCCCCGGCGACATGCCCCTCGGCGAACGCGACCCGGCTGCGCAGATCCACCACCCACTCCCCGGCGGCCAGCCGGGCGGCGATTTCGTCGGCGTCCGCCAGGCGGGGCGGGGTGAGGTCGACGGGGGAGGGGCCCTCGGCATTGGCCGGGCCCATGTGCGCGTAGTACGCCGGTATGTCGTCCAGCCCGGCGAGCAGGTCGGCGACGAACGTGTCCGCGTCCTTGACCAGCGCCTCGTTGGCGGTGCGCTCCCGGCCGATCGTCGACTCCGTCACGTCGCCCGCGGCGTCGCCGGCGGAGCAGAAGCTGCCGAAGCCGTGCGTGGGCAGCACCGCGGTCTCGTCAGGGAGCTCGGCGGCCAGCCGGTGCGCCGAGTCGTACTGGGCCCGCGCCAGCTCGCCGGTCAGCCGGGGCTCCACCAGGTCGGGCCGCCCGACCGTGCCGATCAGCAGCGAACCGCCGGTGAAGACGGCCACCGACCGGCCGGCGTCCTCCAGCACGTACGAGGTGTGGTGCGGGGTGTGCCCGGGCGTGGCCAGGGCGCGCAGCGCCAGCCCGCCCCCGATCTCCAGGCGGTCCCCGTCCGCCACCGGCACCCGTTCGTAGGCGACCCGCGCCCCGGCGGGCACGACGTACGCCGCACCGGTGACCCGGGCGAGTTCCAGACCGCCGGACACATAGTCGTTGTGCACATGTGTCTCGACGACATGTGTCAGGCGCACGCCCCGCCGGGCGGCGGCCGCGATCACCCGGTCGATGTCCCGGGGCGGATCCACCGCCACGGCGCCGTGCGCCCCGCCCGCCAGATAGCCGCGATTGCCCAGTCCCGCCACGTCGATGGTGTCGACGAAGTACACGGCAGCACTCCTCTCCTCGGTGATCCCGGCCGGTCAAATTACCCCCGGGGGTATATGGCCACCGTAGCAGAGGTACCCCCGGGGGTATGTGACGCGTGTGGCGGGAAAGATCCACGACGGCCGTCGCGCTCCGTGCCGTTACCGATCAGTCGCGCGTAGGGTCGAAGGACAGGCACGACGATGGAAGGGGCCAGGCCATGGCGCAGGAAGTACGCGGCGTGATCGCACCGGGCAGGAACGAACCGGTCCGGGTGGAGACGATCGTGGTGCCGGATCCCGGGCCCGGAGAGGCCGTCGTACGTGTCCAGGCCTGCGGGGTCTGTCATACCGACCTGCACTACAAGCAGGGCGGGATCAACGACGAGTTCCCCTTCCTGCTGGGGCATGAGGCGGCCGGCGTCGTGGAGTCGGTCGGCGAGGGCGTCACCGACGTGGCGCCCGGGGACTTCGTGATCCTCAACTGGCGTGCCGTGTGCGGCCAGTGCCGGGCCTGTCTGCGCGGCCGGCCCTGGTACTGCTTCAACACCCACAACGCGAAGCAGAAGATGACCCTCACCGACGGCACCGAGCTGTCCCCGGCACTGGGTATCGGCGCGTTCGCCGAGAAGACGCTGGTCGCGGCGGGGCAGTGCACCAAGGTGGACCCGGCCGTCTCCCCGGCGGTGGCGGGGCTGCTGGGCTGCGGCGTGATGGCCGGCCTCGGTGCCGCGATCAACACCGGCAACGTCGGGCGCGGCGACAGCGTGGCGGTCATCGGCTGCGGCGGAGTCGGTGACGCGGCGATCGCGGGGTCGCGACTGGCGGGCGCGGCGAGGATCATCGCGGTCGACATCGACGACCGGAAACTGGAGAAGGCGCGCGCCATGGGCGCCACCCACACGGTCAACTCCAAGGAGACCGATCCGGTCGAGGCGATCCGTGAGCTGACCGGCGGCTTCGGCGCCGACGTCGTCATCGAGGCGGTCGGCCGCCCGGAGACGTACAAGCAGGCCTTCTACGCCCGCGATCTCGCCGGGACGGTCGTGCTGGTCGGCGTGCCGACCCCGGAGATGAAGCTGGAACTGCCGCTGCTGGACGTCTTCGGGCGCGGCGGGTCGCTGAAGTCGTCCTGGTACGGCGACTGCCTGCCCTCCCGTGACTTCCCCATGCTGATCGACCTGCACCTCCAGGGCCGCCTGGACCTGGAGGCCTTCGTGACGGAGACCATCGCCCTCGACGAGGTCGAGAAGGCCTTCGAGCGCATGCACCACGGCGACGTCCTGCGCTCGGTGGTGGTGCTGTGATGACCACGCGCATCGAACGCCTCGTCACCTCCGGGCAGTTCACGCTCGACGGCGGCACCTGGGACGTGGAGAACAACGTGTGGATCGTCGGCGACGAGCGCGAGGTCATCGTCATCGACGCGGCCCACGACGCGGAGGCCATCGCCGAGGCCGTCGCCGACCGCCGGCTGACCGCCATCGTGTGCACCCACGCCCACAACGACCACATCGACGCGGCGCCCGCCCTCGCCGACCTGACCGGTGCCACGATCTGGCTCCACCCCGACGACCTGCCGCTGTGGAAGCTCACCCACCCGGACCGGGAGCCCGACGCGCATCTGGCCGACGGGCAGGTCATCGAGGCGCCCGGCCTCGACCTGACGGTGCTGCACACCCCCGGCCACTCACTGGGCGCCGTATGTCTGTACGAGCCGGGCCTGGCCACCGTCTTCACCGGCGACACCCTCTTCAAGGGCGGCCCCGGCGCCACCGGCCGCACGTACTCGCACTTCCCGACGATCATCGAGTCGATCCGTGACCGCCTCCTCACCCTCCCGCCCGAGACCAAGGTCCTGACCGGCCACGGCGACTCGACGACGATCGGCGCCGAGGCCCCGCAGCTGGAGGAGTGGATCGCCCGGGGTCACTGAGGGCCGACGGTAAAGGTGACAGAGGATGTCCGGCTTTCCCGTGACCCTGGACAGGGGCCCGCGCGGCGCCACCGCCGTCGCGCTGCCCCCCGGCTGGCTGCGCTCGGAGATCATGCTCGACCACTTCGGCGTCACCGAGGACAACTGGCGGGACGCCCTCGACCGCGTCCCGCACTTCGCCATCTCGGAGTCCCCGCGCTTCGTCGGCCGGGCCGTCACCGCCCTCGCCGCCGACCCCCGCGTCGCCCGCTGGAACGGGTAGTCCCTGTCCAGCGGCGGACTCGCCCGGGCGTAGGGCTTCACGGACCTGGACGGCAGCCGCCCCGACGCGTGGCGGTACCTCGTCGAGGTGCAGGACGAGGGGAAACCGGCGGACGTGACCGGCTACCGCTGACTCACGGCCGGGGGCAGCGGCCAGCGCGCCGAGTGACCGGGCGGCAGCGCCAGATCCTCCCGTACGGCAGCGTAGTAGCCCTCACGGCCGGCGCGCTGCCGCTCCAGCAGAGCCTGCCACGCCCGTGGGTCCCGCCGCTCCTCCCGCAGGAACCGTTCCATCTCCATCGCCGTCACGACCCATTCCCGTGCCTTCTCCACCACCGCCGGGCTCCCCAGCAGGATCAGCGCCTCCCCGGAGGGATCCCGGGCGATGGCCGCCTCGGCCAGCAGCGGCTTCGCCTCCTCGGGCGTCAGGGGATGCGGGTGCGGGTCGATGCCGAAGTGGGCGGCCAGCCGGTACGTCAGCGTGACCGACGTCTTCAGCGTCCGCGCGTAGTCGGCGTACACCGCGAACCTCCGCTCCTCCCAGCGCGCCGCCTGCTCGCGCCGGAACCGGGCCTGATCGCCCCTGACGACCGCCAGATACGAACCGAGGGCACCGATCACGACGCCGATGAGGGCGGGCAGTTGCTGTATGAACGCGGACATGTGCGCACGCTATCTGTCCCGTTGATCGTCCCGGCCGTACGGTCGCACTCATGACCGGACTCACGCGCTTTCAGGGACACGGAGTACTCGTGACGGGCGCCGCCCGCGGCATCGGCGCTGCCGTCGCCCGGCGGCTGGCCGAGGAGGGCGCACGGGTGCTGGCGACCGACCGGGACCTGCCCGAGGCGGAGCAGACGGCGGCCGCGCTGCGTGAACAGGGGCTCGCGGTGGAGGCGTTCGCGTGCGACGTGGCCGACCGGGGCTCCGTGGAGGCGGCCGTCGCCCATACCGTCGGGACCTTCGGCTCGCTCGACGTGCTCGTCAACAGCGCCGCGCACTGCACCCCGGACGTCCCCCTTTTCGAGGACCAGCTGGACGACGCCTGGGCCCGCGACCTCGACGTCACCCTCACCGGCGTCCACCGCTGCTGCCGCGCCGCCCTCCCGCACCTCGCCGCCTCCGGCCGGGGCGCAGTCGTCAGCATCGGCTCCGTCAACGCCCAGATGGACTTCGGCAACCACGCCTACAGCGCTGCCAAGGCCGGACTCGGCTCCCTGACCCGCACCCTCGCCGGACATGCGGCGGCCCGCGGTGTCCGGGTCAACCTGGTGGAGCCGGGCACGGTCCGCACCTCGGCCTGGGAGGGACGGGACGACGACCTTGACGCCCTCCGCGTGCTCTACCCCCTCGGCCGTGTCGGCGAGCCCGAGGACATCGCCGCCGCCGTCGCCTTCCTCGCCTCCCGCGACGCCGCCTGGGTCACCGGCACGACCCTCCGCGTCGACGGCGGACTCACCGCCGTGCACAGCGGATTCCACGCGGCGCGGCGGCCGTTCCGGGAGGTCTGAGAGGTCACGGAGCCGTCGATGCCGCCGCGAGCACGTCCAGCACCCGCCGCGTGTCGGCCTCGGTGGTACGCCAGTTGCTGAACGCCGCCCGCAGTCCGGGCACCCCGTCGTACACCGTCGGCGTCATGAACGCCTGCCCGGAGGCGGCGACCGCCCGCGCCAGGGCGTCCACCCGCTCCTGCGTGGGATCCCCGGCGAGCGTGAAGCAGACCACGTTGAGCCGGACCGGAGCCAGCAGCCGCAGCCCCGGCAGGGCGGCGATGCCCTCGCCCAGGCTCCGGGCCAGGGCGATGTTCCGTTCGACGATCTCGCGGTGGCCGTCGCTGCCGTACGCGACGAGGGAGAACCAGGCCGGAAGGGCACGCAGCCGCCGGGAGTTCTCCGGGGTCAGGTGCAGGAAGTCCGGCTCGCCGACCGGCAGGCCCAGATACGGCGACGCGTTGTGGAACACCGCCACCTGCAGGTCCCGGCGGCGGGTGAACTGGACGGCCGCGTCGTAGGGGACGTTGAGCCACTTGTGCAGGTCCACGCAGACCGAGTCGGCCGCGTCGAGCCCGTCCACGAGATGCGCGTGCGCGGGGGAGAGGGCGGCGAAGGCGCCGAACGCGGCGTCCACGTGCAGCCAGAAGTCGTGCCGCTCCTTCAGGGCCGCGATCGCCCGCAGATCGTCGAAGTCGACGGTGTTCACGGTGCCCGCGTTGGCCACGACGAGCGCGGGCCGGCCGGCCGACTCCGCCAGCGCCGCGTCGAGGGCGGCCACGTCGACGGCCTCCCTGTTGCCCGGCAGCAGCGGCACCTGCCGCAGCCGGTCCCGCCCGATGCCCAGCACCGACAGCGCCTTCGTCACGCTGGAGTGCGGGCTGCCGGAGAGCACGTCGACCGGTCCGAGCGCGGCCGCGCCCTCCCGGGAGACGCTCACGCCGAGCCGCTCGCCCAGCCACTCGCGGCCGATCGCCAGACCCACCGTGTTGGACACGGTCGCCCCCGTCACGAACGCCCCGCTGTGCTCCTCGCCCAGCCCGAACAGCTCACGCAGCCAGGCCACCGTCTCGCGCTCGAGGGCCGCCGCCCAGGAACCCCCCGCGCCGGACAGGTTCTGGTCGTACGCGGAGGTCAGCCAGTCTCCGGCGACCGACGCCGGTGTCGCGCCGCCGGTGACGAAGCCGAGGTAGCGCGGCCCCGCCGAGCCGGAGAAGCCCGGCGCCCACCGCTCGCCGAACCGTGCCAGGGCACCCTCGGCGCCCGCGCCGCCGTCCGGGAGGGGAGCGCGTCCGGGTGCCTGCCCGAGCCGGGCGACCGGGCGCTCGGCCAGGCCGGACACTTCGGCCGCGGCGAAGTCGCGGGCGGACTGCAGGAGTTCGGGAAGCCGGGAGAGGTCGTCGGCGAGTGTGGGGTGCATGAACCGCAGCGTACGGCCGTGGCGGCGTCCGGGACTTGGTCCACTTACGGGAAACTGGACCAATGGAGACGGGCTTCGTCGCCGCGCTCGGCGCCTGGCGCACGCAGGAGGGACCCCTTTCCCGGTCCCTGTCCACAGCCGTACGGGAGGCGGTGGCCGACGGCCGCCTGCCGGCCGGCACCCGGCTGCCGTCGGAACGGGAACTCGCCCGCGCCCTGCGGATCAGCCGCGGCACCGTAGTGACCGCGCTGACCCTGCTGCGGGACGACGGCTGGCTGCACACCCGGCACGGCAGCGGCAGCGTCGTACGCCTGCCCGCCCGCCTCACCGAACGCACCACCCCCTGGTCCCTCGACCGGGGCGGAGCGTCCGGCGCCGACCTCGACCTCACCCTCGCCGTCACGGCCGCGCCCCACGAGGCCTACCTCGCCGCCCTCGCCCGCGCCGCCGAGCGCAGCGCGGCCCTGCTCGTCGACTCCGGCGTCGCCACGGCGGGACTGCCGCGCCTGCGCGAACTCCTCGCCGACCGCTACACGCGCTCGGGCCTGGCGACCCGCCCCGAGCAGATCCTGGTCACCTCGGGCGCCCAAGCCGCACTCACCCTGCTCCTGGACCACCTCCACACCGACCGCAGGGCACCGGTGGCGGTGGAGAGCCCGGCCTACCCGGGCGCCCTGGCCGTCCTGCGCGGACGCCGGGCCCGGCTGCTGCCCGTGCCCGTCGCGGCGGACACCGGCTGGGACACCGAGCGCCTGGCCGACGCCGTACGACGCGGACGCCCCCGGCTCGCCTACCTCGTCCCGGACTTCCACAACCCGACCGGCGCGCACATGGACGGGCCCACACGCCGCGCCCTCGCCGAACTCGCCGACCGGCACGAGCTGACGCTCCTCGCCGACGAGACGATGCGTGACCTCGACCTCAGGACGCCGCCCGGCACCGAGCCCCATCTGTCCGGGCGGCACGTGATCCAGATCGGCTCGGCGAGCAAGACCCTCTGGAGCGGACTGCGCGTCGGCTGGATCCGGGCGGGCGCGGATCTCGTACGACAGCTGCGGCGCAACCCGCTCCAGGCCCAGCTCTCCCCGCCGCCCCTGGAACAGCTGATCGCCACCGAGCTGCTCGGCGACGGACTGGCGGCCCTGCTCGCCGACCGCCGGGAGCGGCTGCGCGCCCAGCGCGACCACCTGACCTCGCTGCTGGCGGCGACCGGATGGACGTACGCCGTCCCGGACGGCGGCCTGACGGTGTGGCTGCGCCTCCCCGGGCCCGTGTCCGCGAGCGGCCTGGCGGCCAGGGCGGCCCGTCACGGCCTGGCGGTCACCCCCGGCCCGCTCTTCGCCGCGGACCGCACGACCCTGAGCCGCCACCTGCGGCTGCCCTTCACCGCGACACCGGACACGCTCACGCGGGCGGTCCGCATCCTGCGGGAGTGCGCCGCGACCGAAGGGGAGCGGGACCGCGCGGCCCAAGGGTGAAAAACTTCACCGTTCCGTCACAACCCGGACGCCCCGTGCAACCGGTAGCGTCACCCACTGGTCTAGACGACAAAGACCACAACCATCGCGAAAGGTGATCACCCACCATGGGGGACATACGCAGACGGGGCGCCATCGCGCTCGGCATCACGGGACTGGTGGCACCGCTCACACTCGCACTCACCACGGCACCCGCCCAGGCGGCCGCGAGCTGCACCACGCAGGCCGGGCCGTACCAGAAGCAGGTGGAGAAGTTCCTCGGCCGCCCGGTCGACGGGAAGCAGTCCGCCGCCGACTGCAAGGCCATCCGGGCCTTCCAGAACAAGCACGGCATCACGCCCGCCGTCGGCTACGCGGGTTCCGTCACCTGGGGCGTGATGGACCTCATGAACAAGCAGAAGGCCGTCGGGAACGACCCCAACAAGGACGGCACGTGCCCGGTGAACAAGGGCCGCATCGCCTGCGTGAACCTCACCCTCCAGCTGAGCTGGGTCCAGGACGGCGACAAGCTGGTCTACGGGCCGGTTCCGGTCCGTACCGGGCGCGACGGGTTCGAGACCCGCACCGGCCTGAAGAAGATCTACTGGCGTGACAAGGACCACGTCTCGCACGAGTACAACGTGCCCATGCCGTACAGCCAGTTCTTCGACGGCGGCCAGGCCTTCCACTCGGTCAACCTCAGCATGTGGAACCCGCCCGGGTCGCACGGCTGCGTGAACATGACCAGCAAGGACGCCAAGAAGTACTGGTCGCTGCTGAAGACGGGCGACGACGTCTTCGTGTACGGCCGCAAGCCGGGCACCTGAGCGCGGCAGGCCCCGGCCGACGGCAGTGCGGAAACGTCACACCTGAGGGGCGTCACCGAAGTCGGGGATCTCCAGCCGAGTCCCGCCCTGGCGCGCGGACTCATGGGCGATGATCCCCGGCAGCGTGTAGCGGGCCGCGACCCAGGCGTTCACGGACGGCAGGGTGCGGGTCTCGACCGCGGTCACGAAGTCGTCGACCAGGAAGTGGTGACTGCCCTCGTGTCCGTTGTGCAGGCGGTCGAACTCCCGGGGCAGCCGTGACCGGTCGTGCACCGGCGCCGAACCCGAGGTGAACGCCGCCCGCAGCTCCGGCGCGATGTGCTGGAGGGACGGGTCGTCGGGGGGCAGGGTGGGCTTGGGCTCCAGCAGCTCGGAGATGTCCTTCACCCCGTTCTTGTCCTGCCACAGGGCCACCGTCGCCAGCTGCTCCATGCTCGCCTCCGTACCGAAGAACCGGAAGCGGGACTCGCGGATGTGGGACGGGTAGCCCACCCGCCGGAACTCGTTCGTGCGGAACGATCCGCCGCCCGCCACGGCGAACAGCGCGGTCGCGTTGGAGACGTCGTTGCCGAACTGGCTGATGTCCTGGTCGAACACCCCGTCCCCGCGCTCGTCGCGCACACCGATCGCGGAGACGCTCACCGCGTGCGTTTGCCAGGCGCCGAGCACCCCGCCCACGGAGTGCGTCGGGTAGAGCAGCGGGGGATAGCTGGCGGTCGCCTTCCAGTTGTCGCCGCCGCTGTAGCGGTACGCGTCGTAGAAGCCGAGGTCCATGTCGTGGACGTAGTCGCCCTCGGCGTAGAAGATGCGCCCGAAGGCGCCGTGGGCGATCTGGTTGCGGGCGTGCACGGTCGCCGGGTTGTACTGGCTGGTCTCGCCCATCATGTACGTCAGTCCCGTCGACCGGACCGCGTCGATGATCGCGCCGATCTCCTCCGTGCTGATCGCCATGGGGACCGCGGAGTAGACGTGCTTGCCGGCGCCGAGTCCCTGGACGACGAGCGGGCCGTGTGTCCAGCGCTGGGTGAAGATCGCGACCGCGTCGACCGCGGGCGACCGAAGCATCGCTTCGTACGAGGGGAAGGTGCCGGTCAGGCCCTCGGCGGTGGCCAGCCGCTCCGCGCGTTCCGGCAGGAGGTCCGTCACGTACACCTCGCGCACGCCCGGATGGGCGAGGAAGAGCTTGGCGAACTGACCGGAGAACTGACCGGCTCCGACGATGCCGAGTGAGAATGTCATGGCTACTTACTTTTGCCGTTGAACAATCCAGTAGTCAATAGTCGCGTCGATGCCCGTCGATATCTCTTCTTGCGCCTATGCTGTTCGGCTTGTTCCGGTCTAGACTGGTCATGTTACTTCCGTAGCGAAAGAAACTCTGCGAGAACCCATGACCACACACGCCGTCAGCTGGCCGCCGCTGAGTCCCGGGGAGCGCTCTGTTGCGATCGAGGTGCTCGTCCACGGCCCGCTGTCGCGCACCGAGCTCGCCCGCCGGCTGGACCTCTCGCCGGGCAGCCTCACCAGGCTGACCAAGCCGCTGATCGAGTCGGGTCTGCTGGTCGAGGTCCCCGAGGCGGGTGCCGCCGCTCAGGTCCGCCAGGGGCGGCCCTCCCAGCCGCTGGACGTCGTCGCGGAGTCCCGCGCGTTTCTCGGCTTCAAGATCACATCCGACCGGGTCTACGGCGTCGTCACCACCCTGAGGAGCGAGGTCGTCGCCCGCCTCGACCGGCCGCTGTCCACCCATGAGCCCGCCGAAGTCGCCGATCTGCTGCGGGAGATGACCGCCCGGCTCACCCCGCGCTTCCCCCTCGCGGGCATCGGCATCGGGGTGGGCGGTCATGTGCGGGACCGTGCCGTGGTCGGGGACTCGCCCTTCCTGGGGTGGCGGGACGTCCCTCTGGCGGCGCTCGTCGAGGAGCGCACCGGACTGCCGGTGGTCGTCGAGAACGACGTCGCCGCCCTGGTCGAGGCCGAGATCTGGTTCGGTGCCGGGCGAGGACTCGACCGCTTCGCCGTCCTGACCATCGGCGCCGGCATCGGCTACGGGCTGGTGCTCGGCGGCAGACGGGTGCCGTACGCCGAGCAGGACCGCGGCTTCGGCCACCACTGGATCATCAACCCCCACGGCCCGCTGACCCCAGACGGCGAGCGCGGCAGCGCCGTGTCGCTCCTCACGATCCCCAGCATCCGCTACCAGATCCGCGCCGCCACCGGCCGCGACGCGACGTACGAGGAGATCCTCGCCGGGGCCGCCGACGGCGAGCCCATGGCCGCCCGGGTGATCGGCGAGGCGGCGCGGGCGCTGGGCACACTGGTCGCCCAGATCGCCAACTTCGCGATGCCGCAGCGCATTCTGCTCGCCGGGGAGGGGGTCGGCCTGATGGAGGTGGCCGGCGTCGTGGTGGAGGAGACCGTCCGGGCCCATCGCCACCCGCTGGCCGAGCCGGTCGACCTCGCGACCAAGGTCTCCGACTTCCACGACTGGGCCCGCGGGGCTGCCGTACTCGCGATCCAGGTCCTGGTGCTCGGTTCCGCCGAGGGGTGAACTCCCCTGTTCCTCTTGACAGATTGACGTGATGAGTAACACGGTCCGGAATGCCCGGATCGCTCATACTTACTCACCTCGCCTTCACGTCGACCGGCATATGCTTCACACCATGTCCACCACTGTTGAAGCCGTCTCCGAGCGATCGGCCGCGGAGGTCAACGAGCAGATCCGGGCCCTGTGGCTCCGGTCGGGCGGGACACTGAGCGTCGAGCAGCGCGAGGAGTACCAGCGGCTCGTCCTGGAGTGGGCCGCCGCGGCCCCGCAGTCCACCTGGGCGGCCTAGGGCTGGCCCAGGGCCTGTCCGGCGGGTCATGCCGCAGACCGTCCGTCCCCCCGGCGCGCTCAGACCGAGTCCGGCGTCCAGGGCAGTTGCTGCTCGAACCAGACCACCTTGCCCGTGCTCAGCCGCGTCGCCCCCCAGCGGTCCGCCAGCCGGTCGACCAGGAACAGCCCCCGGCCGCTCTCATCGCTCGGCCTGGCGTGCCGCAGCCTCGGCACCAGCGGCGAGTCGTCGCCCACCTCGCAGCGCAGTACGTCCGTGCGCAGCAGCCGCAGTGTGATCGGCCGGGTGGCGAAGCGTACGGCGTTGGCCACCACCTCGCCGACCAGGAGCTCGGTCGTCTCCAACAGGGGGTCCAGATCCCACCGCGTCAGGGTCCTGCGGGTCAGCCGGCGGGCCTGCCCCGCGGTCCGCGGATGCGGGGCCAGATACCAGTACCCGACGGCCTCCGGCCGGATGCCCACCAGCAGGGCGGCGAGCAGCGCGATGTCGTCGTCCCGGTTCCCCGCTCCCAGGGTGCCCAGCGCCGCCTCGCACAGTGATTCCGGCGGCAGTGGCTCGTGCCCGGCGGTGGCCGCGCGCAGGCGGCCGAGCAGTCGCATCCACCCCGGTCAGGACGTCGGAGCCGCGGGACTCGACGAGCCCGTCGGTATACAGCAGCAGGGTCGCTCCGCCGGGTGCGGGCAGCTCGGTGGACTCGAAGGAGTCGCTGCCGACGCCGACCGGCGCCCCGGGCGGGATCCGCAGGATCTCCGCGCTGCCGTTCGGGTGCACGAGCAGCGGCGGCGGGTGGCCGGCGTTGGCCACCAGGAGCCGGTGCAGCACGGGGTCGTAGAGCACGTAGAGGCAGGTCGCCATGTGCGGGCCGCCGAGGCGCTCGGCCTGCTCGTCCACGTGGTGCAGGATCTCGTCCGGCGGGAGGTCGAGCCCGGCCAGGGTCTCCACGATGGTGCGCAGCTGGCCCATGATCGCGGCCGAGGCCGGCGAATGGCCCATCACATCGCCGATGACCAGCGCGACACGGTTGCGTGGCAGCGGAATCGCGTCGTACCAGTCGCCACCGACCCGCGCGGTCCGCGAGGCGGGCAGGTACCGGGTGGCCAGCCGGACTCCGGTCGTCTCGGGCAGCGACGCCGGGAGCATCGCGCGCTGCAGCGCGTCCGCGACGGAGGCCTCACGCCCGTACAGCAACGCCTTGTCGATGCCGAGCGCGGTGTGCGTGGCGAGCCGCGAGGCGACCAGGAGGTCGTCGCCGGTGAAGGGCGGCCGGCCGGGCCCGCGCAGCAGGACGACGCTGCCGAGGGCATGACTGCGGCCGCACAGCGGGGCGAAGATCATCCGTCGCCCCGGCGCCTCCACCGCGGCGGCGCTCGCCGCGCCCAGCAGCTCCGCCACCGCGGCGGCGATCCCCGGAACGTCCCCGAACACCGGACGCCCGTCGTGCAGCGGCCCGGCGAGGGGGCCCGTGACGGCCGAAGGCGCGCCCGGTGCCCGGGGCTTCGCGGGGCCCGCCGTCGGCGGCGGCCGGGACCCGAGGTCGGACGGCTTGCGCCGCGGTGTGCGGTCCGTGCTGTGCGGCCGCAGAACGACCGCGCCGGCCGGGGACTCGTCCCCGACCGGCAGTGGATCGCACACATGGACGTATGCCCGGTCGGCGAACGCCGGCACGGCCGCCCGGCACAGCTCGTACAGCATCTCGTCGAGGTCCATGCCCCGGGCGATCCGCCGGGTGGCCGTGTCGAGGTACCGGAGCCGGTCCGTCTGCGGCCCGGCGTCCGCCGGCCCGTCGCCCCACGGACCGCTGCCGGGTCCTTCAGGGGCTCCGAGGTGCTTCGTCACATGGGCTGCTTCCGTCTGCAGCGCAGGAAGATCTGCTCCTCGGGCTGCACGTCCACGCTCGCCGGTGCGTAGGTGTACGAGGTCTCCCCGACGATCTCGAAGCCCGCCGCCTGGACCACCTCGCGCAGTTCGTCCCGCAGATAGCCGGACACCCGGATGGTGCTTCCGATGAACGGGATCGCGAAGTCGTCCACGTCCGCCTCCACCATCGACAACGCGAGGAGGCCGCCGGGAACCAGCAGACGATGGATGGTCCGCAGGGCGAGGGGGATCTCGGTGCGCGGCAGCATGAGCAGGGAGAAGAAGGCCGCGACCGCGTCGAAGCGGCCGAGGTCGCGGGGACCGCCGGGCCGCAGGTCCGCGACGTCCAGCTGGTGGAACTCGGCTTCGGGCACGTTCTGCCGGGCCAGGGCGAGCATGCCGCCCGACAGGTCGATGCCGACGACCTCGAAGCCCGCCGCCACCAACTGGCGCGCGGTGGGCAGCCCGGTGCCGCAGCCCAGGTCCAACGCGCGGGACCCGGCCGGCAGGGACTCGACGATCCACTCGGCGGCGGCGATCTGCCCGTCCTTGTGCGGGAAGGCCTCGTCATAACGGCCGCCGATGGCGTCGAACGCCTCGGCCTGACCCGTGCGGTCGAGCCGCATGTTCCCGTAATCGTGCTCTTCGGTGGGGCTGTTCACGAACAAACTCCCCTTCGGAGACCTCTTGGTGTGATTTTTTCACACGTCGCACGGCCGCGGAACGTCCGACGGGGCCGAGCGACGTGTGCCGGAGCGGTCACCAAGAGTATGCGTCTCCGGGGGCGGATCAGCCCCAGGTGGCCGAGTAGTACCGCTGGTACGCCTTGCGGTCCTGCTCCGCGCGGATGTACCGCGTCGCCACCAGCGCGATCAGGCTGCCCCCGATGACCAGCAGACCGGGACCGACGTTGCGGGTGTCCGTGAGCCGGGACAGCAGGGTCGTGTCGTCCGCGGTGCCGGTGACCGCGGTCGACGAGCCGGGCGAGGCCGCGTTCGGGGCGACGGCGGCCTGGGTGGCCGCGGCGGACGGTGCGGCGCCCTGGCCGTTGGCGTTCTGTGTGGAGACGATCAGCTTCACGCCGAGCGCCGCCATCGCCTTCGTCACCGGCTGGAAGAACGTCGTCCCGCCCGTCGTGCAGTCGCCGCTGCCGCCCGAGGTCACGCCCAGCGCGATGCCCTCGGAGAACAGCGGGCCGCCGCTGTCGCCCGGCTCGGCACACACGTTGGTCTGGATGAGGCCGGTCACCGTGCCCTCGGGATAGTTCACGGTCGCGTTGAGCGCGGTCACCTGGCCGTCGTGCAGCCCGCTGGTGCTGCCGCTGCGGAACACCCGCTGCCCGACCGTCGGATCCGCCACCCCGGTGATCAGGACGCCCTTGCCGCCGCCGACGGAGACCACGGCGGCCCCGTTCCCGGCCTTGCCGGACGCGTACTGGATGAGGGAGAAGTCGTTGCCCGGGAAGTTGGTGTTGACCGTCGTGCCCAGCTGCTGGTTGCCCTGGTTGTCCGCGAACCAGATGGTGTTGGGCGGACCGCAGTGCCCTGCGGTGAGGATGAAGTCGCTCTGCCCGTTGGTGACGTTGAACCCCGCCGAGCAGCGCCCGCTCGTCGACAGGATCGGCAGGGCCGCGTTCAGGCGCGTGGTGAACGTGCCCTCGGTGCGCTCCATGTGCACAAAGCTGCCGATGCCCGCGGCGACCTGGGTCAGCCGGGACCAGTCGGAGGCGGTGACCGTCTTGTCGGCCTCCACCACGACCCGGTTGGTCCGGTAGTCCACCACCCAGGCGGTACCCGCCACCCGGGGTGCCGAACGCAGCGTGGCGGTGGCCGACTTCAGCTCGTTCATGCTGTGCCGCACCATCTTGGCCTCGGCCCCGGCCCGCTTCACCGCCGCCGCGGCCTTCTCGTCGGTGACCGCGACGACCGGGTGCCCGTCGGCGCCGATCCAGCTGCCCGCCGTACGGGCGGTACCCAGCTGGGACACCAGGCCGGCGCCGGTCTTCCCGGCCGTCCGCGCCGAACTCAACGGGACGGCGGACGCTCCGGGAGTCTCGCTCGCCATGGCCGTGGTGACCATCGCGCCTCCCAGAAGGAGTCCGCCGACCGCCGCCAGCTGTGTACCTCGCCGGACGACCCGTCGTCGTGCGTGCCTCATGCATGGCTCCCGAACCCCGAACGCGCGGCTCCAACACCGCGGGGCCCTCCGGTCGTTGAGTGCCCTTCCCTCCATACGTGGCCCGACGCGACGGCGTTCACCGCAGCGCTGATCTTTCTCAGGCCTTGCGGGCCACCCCGCCGAACATGGCGACCTCCTCCGGCTCGGTGCCGCCCACCTCCTCCGGGCGCCAGCGCGAGCAGGACACCAGGCCCGGCTCCAGCAGGTCGAGGCCGTCGAAGAACCGGGTGACGTCCTCGCGGGTGCGCTGGGTGAGCCTGGGCGTGCCGTGCTCGTTCCAGAACCTGACCGCCTCGTCCACGTCCGGCATCGCCGGGCTGGTGATGGTGTGCGACAGCACGAGGTGGCTGCCGGACGGCAGCCGGTCCATCAGCCCGCGCACCAGTCCGTACGGGTCCTCGTCGTCGCCGATGAAGATCACCACGCCCAGCAGCATCAGCGCGACGGGCTTGCCGAAGTCCAGGGTGCCGGCCGCGTGCCGGAGGATCGCGTCGACATTGCGGAGGTCCTCGTCGAGGAAGTCGGTACGGCCCTCGGGCGTGCCGGTGAGCAGGGCACGGGCGTGGGCGAGGACGAGCGGGTCGTTGTCGACGTACACGGTCCGGGAGTCCGGGGCGACGCTCTGGGCGACCTCGTGCGTGTTGTCGGCGGTGGGCAGCCCGGTCCCGATGTCCAGGAACTGGCGTATGCCCACCTCCCCGGCCAGATGCCGCACGGCCCGCCCCAGGAAGAGCCGGTCCGCACGGGCGTACTCGCCGATGCCCGGGTGCAGCTGACGGATCCGGTCGCCGGCCGCACGGTCGACCTCGTAGTGGTCCCGGCCGCCGAGCCAGTAGTTCCAGATCCGGGCCGTGTGCGACCGGCGGGTGTCGACGCGGGCGCGCAGGGACGCGGCGACGTCGTTCGTGACTGTCGGGTTGTCGGTCACGGGTCAGCTCCTGGGCCACCGATGAGAGCAGTGTGTGATACAGAGTCAAGAGGCAATCCAGGCGCCCGAGTTGAGCTCCACGGCACGTCCCGGGCCTTTCGCCCCATGACGGAACGGTGCCGTCTCGCACCCGACCGGCGGAACGTACCCCTTTCGCCCCATTCCGGCTCACCCCGAGGCCCCCTATCTTGAGCCCCATGACCAGCATCCCGCACGAGACGACAGGTGAGCCGAATCCGCTGCGCGCACTGACCCTCGGCCGCCTGCGACGCCGTACGAGCATGAAATGGCGCACCTACCCCGAGGACGTGCTGCCGCTGTGGGTGGCGGAGATGGACGTGCCCCTCGCCGCACCCGTCGTCCGTGCGGTCACGCACGCGCTGGAACTCGGCGACACCGGTTACCCGGCGGGCACCGCCTACGCCGAGGCGCTGACCGCCTTCGCCGCCAAGCGGTGGGGCTGGGACGGGCTCGCCGCGGAGCGCAGCGCGATCGTGCCCGACGTGATGCTGGGCGTCGTCGAGATGCTCAGGCTGGTCACCGGGCCCGGGGATCCGGTGGTCGTCAACTCGCCGGTGTACCCGCCGTTCTTCCAGTTCGTCGAGCACATGGACCGGCAGGTCCTGGAGGCGCCTCTGGGCGCGGACCTGCGCATCGACCTCGGCGTGCTGGAGGAGGCGTTCCGGCGGGCCGTCGCCGGGGGCGGGCGGGCCGCTTTCCTGCTGTGCAGCCCGCACAACCCGACCGGCACCGTGCACACCGCCGACGAGCTGACTGCCGTGGCCGCCCTCGCCGAACGGTACGGCGTCCGGGTCGTGGCCGACGAGATCCACGCCCCGCTGGTCGCCGCCGGTACCGCCTTCGTGCCGTATCTGAGCGTGCCGGGCGGCGAGAGCGGCCTGTCGCTGATGTCGGCGTCGAAGGCCTGGAACCTGGCCGGTCTGAAGGCCGCGGTCGCGATCGCCGGGCCCGCGGCGGCAGCCGACCTGGCCCGGCTGCCCGAGGAGGTCAGCCACGGCCCCAGTCACGTCGGCGTCATCGCCCACACCGCCGCGCTGACCGACGCCGGCGGCTGGCTGGACGCCCTGCTGGCCGGGCTCGACGACAACCGGCTGCTCCTCGCCGCCCTGCTGGCCGACCGCCTGCCCGCCGTCCGGTACCGGCCGTCGGAGGCCACCTACCTGGCCTGGCTCGACTGCCGTGCCCTCGGTCTCGGGGACGACCCGGCCGAGGTCTTCCTAGAGCGCGGCCGGGTGGCCCTCAATTCCGGAATCCCGTTCGGCTCCGGCGGAGCCGGGCACGTACGCCTGAATCTGGCCACGTCGCCGGAGCTGATCACGGAGGCCGTGCGCAGGATGGCGGCCGCTCTGCGGTGAACGGGGGCGCCCGGACGCGGACCACGACCCGGCTGCCATGATGGGCCCATGCGCGTGCTGATGCCGGTCCCCGACCGGGACTTCGACGTGACCGAGGTGGCCGTGCCCTGGCGGCTGCTCACCGACGCGGGCCACGAGGTGGTCCTCGCCACCGAACGCGCCGGGACCCGGCCCGCGGCCGATCCCCGGCTGCTCACCGGAGTGCTCTTCGGGCAGCTCGGCGCGGCGGACGAGCCCAAACGGTGGTACGAGCAGCTCACCGCGGCGCCGGAGTTCACGGCCACGGCCGCCTGGGCGGATGTCCCGGTGGACGACTTCGACGGGCTGCTGCTGCCGGGCGGTCACGCGCCCGGGATGCGGCAGTACCTCGGCTCGGCCGAACTCCAGCGGCAGGTCGCCCGGTTCTGGGCGCTGGGCAGGCCCGTCGGCGCCATCTGCCACGGGGTGCTCGTCCTGGCCCGTGCCCGGGACCCGGAGACCGGCCGCAGCGTTCTGGCCGACCGCCGTACGACCTGCCTGCCCAAGTACATGGAACGCGCCGCCTATCTGTCCACCGCCTGGCGCCTCGGCCGCTACTACCGCACCTATCCGGCCTACGTCGAGGACGAGGTGCGGTCCGCGCTCGCGGACCCGGACGCGCGGTTCGAACGAGGACCCAGGGTGCTCAGCCGGCGCGGCACCGCGAGCGACGACACCCACGCGTTCGTCGTCCAGGACGGCACCTATCTGTCGGCACGCTGGCCGGGAGACGCCTACCTCTTCGCCCGCCGCTACCTCGAACTCCTCGGACGGCGGACCTCCGCCTAGACTGCCGGGCATGGACGACACCCACACGTCGCTGGACCGGCTCGCAACGGGCAAGTACCTGCTGGTCACCAGTTACCGCAAGGACGGCACCCCGGTCCCGACCCCGGTCTGGGTGGTACGGGACGCAGACGCGCTCGGCGTCTGGACGGCCACCAAGTCCTACAAGGTGAAGCGGATCCGCCGCCGCGCCGACGTCCTCGTCGGGCCCTGCGACGCGCGCGGCAATCCGACCGGCGACCAGGTCCCCGCCACCGCCGAGATCGTCGACGCGGCCACGACCGACCACTACCGCGACCTCGTCGCCCGCAAGTACGGCATCCTCGGCCGCCTCACGCTGTTCGGCAGCCGGCTGCGCAACGGGCTGGACGGCACGGTCGGAATCCGGGTGACCCTGACGCCCTGAACGCGGTGACGACCCTGACGCCCTGGGGGAGCCGAGGCTCCCCCAGGGCGGGGCAGCGGGTCGCCGGCCCCTGGTACTGCAACGGTGGTACTAGGACGCGTCCAGCACCGTGCCGTCCAGCACCAGCCCGTCGGGCAGCGGCGCGCCGGTCTCGTCACTGGTCTGCTGGAAACGTACGGACTCCTCGGGCTCGTCGACCCGGTCCGTGACCGTGGGGACGGTGACGTCCGCGCTGGTCTTGCCCGCCGGGACGTTCACCCACAGGTAGATGCCCGTCTTGGACAGGGGGCGTTCCGGGTCGGGCGAGGCCCCGGTGGTCTCCTGGAACCAGTGCGGGTCCACGTCCTTGGTGGACAGCTCCTGACCGGTGACCGGGACCGCGGCGAACGCCGCCGAGAGGTCGATGTCGGCGGTCTCGGACAGCGACAGCCGCCACTTCAGCGTCTTGCCCTCGGTCACCCGGCCGGCGAGCGGGGTCACGGTGATCTTCGGCGCCGGGTCGTCGTTGCGCACGGTGATCCCGCCCAGGTAGGAGCCGACGACCGCGCCGTGGACCGCCTTCACCAGGACGTCGTACTGCACGTCGTTGCCGTAACGCGTGTCGCCCTTGACCTTGATCGGCACGTCGATGTCGTGGCCGCCGGGCCGCACCGTGACAAGGCGGTCCTTGGCCGTGCCGGTGACCGGGTCGACGACATACACCCGCACCTGTCCGCTGCCCTGCCCGGACACCTGGACCGGCACCTGGTAGGTGCGGACACCCGAGTCGCCCTCGTCCACCGTGGTACGGCCGACGTCGACGCGCGGCAGCGCGGCCGCCCGTACCGCCGGAGTGCCGGGGCGCCAGCCCCAGGCGTCCATGAGCCAGGCCTGTCCCGACCGTGAACGCGGCGTCAACTCAAGGGACTTGATGTGGCGCAGGTCGAGCCCGGCGCGGCCGGCGGCGGTCAGCGGCACACGCACCTCGCGCGCCCAGTACGACGCGGTCCGCTCGCTGCCCGGCAGCCCGTCGACACGCACCCGGCCGAGGGGCGCCCGGTGGCCGGAGGTGTCCGTGACGGACACGTCCAGCCGGGTCCCCGTGGAGTTCGGCGGCACGAACACCCGCAGAGCCAGTGCCTTGGCGCCACCGAGAGTGACGGGGCCGGCCGTGCGCACCCGCACGGCGGAACCGGCGGAGGTCCAGCGCAGCGCGATCGCGTGCCGCCCGGCCTCCTTCTCCGTCGACCACATCGCGAAGTGCGGCGAGGCCCCCTTGGCACCGCGGCCCAGGCAGGCGACGGACGGGCTGGGATCCACCGCGGAGCACAGCCGCGCGCCGGCGCCGGTCACGGTCACCTTGCCGTCCGGCAGGAAGCCGGCACCGCGGTTCGCGCCGACCGCGTGGCTCAGGACACGGGCGGGATCCGCCGACGGGGCCCGCCGTCCCGAACCGTCGAGCAGCGGACGCACCCGGTCGTCCCCGGCGAGGAACAGCCGGGCGGCGGCCGCGATGTACGTGGAGCCGGCCTTGTGCTGCTGGTCGGCGGTCAGCCGGGTGGCGGCACGCTTGGCGCACACCGGGTCCGGGTGGTGCGAGTCGTCCCAGAAGTCGTCCTCGGCGGGGGCCTGTGCCTGCCCCGGCGTCCACTCGGTGTTGAAGAAGTTGTGGTTGGCGCCGATGACGTAGACGGCGCTGTGCAGGGCGGTGCCACGGCTGACCGCGCGGGTGCCGTCGACGTACACCTCGCCCTGCAGGTCGGAGACGTCGCCGTCGCAGCCCGGCAGGATCGTCATCGACGGCACGTCGGGCACCGGGTTCTGGCCGAAGACCGTGGGGCCGATGAGGACGGTGCCGCTGATGTGCCAGCGCACCGGGCCGTGGTAGCCGTCCTGGTCGGCCGGCGGCGGGTACAGGCTGTCCAGCGCGGCCCGGCTCACGCCCTCGCCGCCCCGGGAGTGCCCGATGAGCAGGACGCGGGACAGGTCGGCGCGCGGCGCGTTCCTTACGATCGCCGGTGCCGTGCCGGGGTGTTCGGCCCAGTCGGCCCACTGGGCCAGGTGGAGCCGCACCAGTGACGAACGGGCCTGCGCTCCGCCGTCCTCGGCGGCGAAGTCCTGGCCGTTGATGCCGTTGGCCGAGATCGACACCGTCACATAGCCCTGGGAGGCCAGGAGTTTCTGGTCGCGCAGATAGCCGCGGTGGCTCGGCACCGGCTTGCTGCCCGTCTTGCAGGGCCAGTCGCCGGTGATCTCGCCGTGCGGGGCGTAGCAGGTGTAGTGGCGGCCGTGCAGGAACAGCGCGAGCGGGCGTCGGCCGGTGGCTCCGGTGGGCGCCACCACCACGGCGCGCATCTCGACCGGTGCGGAGAACCCGGGCAGGCGCACGGACTTGAGGTTGTACTCGCCGGTCACCGTGCGGTACGAGCCCGGCTTGCCGGGGTCCACGGAGTTGGCGGGCAGCGGGGCCGGGGGCCGCGCCGCCGGCCGGACACCCTTGTTGCCCTTGTCGCCCTCGTCGCCCTTGGACCCATCGGTGCCGGAGGCGTCAAGTCTTCGCCCGCCGGACCACACTTCGAGACTCTTCAGATCGGCCGGCCGGACGCCGTCGAGGCCGAGGCGGAACGTGTGCTCGTCCTTCCCGGGCGCCGGGATCCCCAACAGCCGCCCCCCGGCGCGGAATTCGACCCGCGCGTCTCCCATGGGCACCGGGGCGGCGGACCGCCACGTCAACTCGGGTGCCGTGGGCTTCCCGCCGATCCGCCAGCCGGGTGGGAGGCTCCCGTCGGACACGGCTGCCAACGGCTTTGCGTCAGGCGATGGTTGAGCCTGCGCCGACCACCCCGAGGATCCTCCCGCCACCGCGAGCACCGCGGCGGCGGTGACCCATATTCGCCGGGCACGGACCACTGTTTCCCCTCCTCGAAACCGCGAGTTCGGACACCCCGGCCGTCCCGGGGGTCCCTCGCGCCCCGGAGGACGGGAAGGAGAGGCTGTGGGTTGCTTGTGGAGAGGTGGTGATCGTGGACGATGGCCGAGATCGGAGGGGTCGTTGGCCGGTCGTCAGGTCCAGGCGCGGTACGGCTCGTCGAGCAGCTGGAAGACCGGCTCGCCGCGCACCGGATCCTTGGCCGTGGACAAGCGGACGCGGTCCCCGCTGTGTATGCCCACCGGCGGACCCATGACCCGGCCCCGTACGACGAATCCCTCGGCCATCTCGATCAGTGACACGTTGCGCGCGGCGGGCGTGTTGCGGTGCACCACGGTGGAGTGCCGGACCGTGCCGGTGCCCTCGCTGCGCTCCGTACGCAGCTCGCTGCCCTGGCACACCGGACACAGCAGCCGGTGGTACATGGCTGTGCCGCACCAGGCGCAGCGCTGGTAGACGATGGCGTCCTTGGCGACGGACCCGGAGTCGAGAACGCCCGTCGCGGAGCCGGCCGCCGGACGAACGGCGCTCCCTGAGTGGTGGTACACGCTGGTCAACTCCCTGCGGTCGGCCGGAATGCCGCGTGCCGATGTCAGCCGGGCACGCACGTGCGCGGCTCACCGTGCCACCGTGCACGCCCACAGAGTATGGCACTCAGTGCCACTCGTAAAGGCACTCCGTACCCAGACTTTCAGTCGCGGCGGTCGCGGCCGAGTGTGGACTCGATCTCCTGCACCATGCGCCACAGCGGGGCCCCGCGTCGGGAGACGAGAACGACCACGTCCTCCGGGTGCCCGGACCCCTCGGGCTGCCAGGACACCTCGGGCTGCTCCGCCCGCTCCGGGTACTCGCGACGCCGCTCGGCGGGCGGCGGCGCGCCGGGCCGGCCGAAGGCGGACTGTACATAGGCGAGCGCGTGGTCCACCGTGGCACCGGCGTCGCCCTCGCCGTCCGAACGCAGCCAGGAGCGGAGCGCGTTGTTGTGTGCCGCGACCACCGCGGCCGCGATCACGTCCGCCCGGAGATTCCCGTCGGGCCGCCCGGCGAAGCGCCCGCGAAGGTACTCGGCGAGAGCGCGCTCGTAGCGCCACACCACGGACAGCTCGTACGCGCGCAGCCCCGGCACCTGCTTGGTGAGCCGGTAGCGCTGCACCGAGAAGGTGGGGTTCTCGGCGTACATCCGCAGCACCAGCCGGGCCGCGTCGCAGACCCGTCGTACCGGCTCGTGCTCCTTGTCGCTCGCCGCCAGGAACGCGGTCATGTCGGCCAGGCAGCGCTCGTGGTCGGGGAAGACCACGTCCTCCTTGGAAGGGAAGTAACGGAAGAACGAGCGCCGTCCCACTCCGGCGAGCGCCACGATGTCGTCGACGGTGGTCTGTTCGTAGCCGCGTTCCAGGAACAGCTGGAAGGCCGCCGCGACCAGGGCGTCCCGCATGGGCGGCTTCGCGGACGGCGCCGCGCTGCTGGAGCTCATGAACGTGAACGTAGCACCCGGCCAAGGGACATGGCACTCAGTGCAGTCCCAAGAGGGAACTGAGTGCTTTCCGGTACCGGGGCGCACCGCCCGACGGGAGCCGCCCGCGCCCCGACGTACCCTGTGCGCACGTCCAGCCGCCCGAGGAGATCCCGCATGCCCGCCGCCCGTCCCCGCGTCCTCTACGTCACCGACCTGGCGTACCAGGCCCGCGGGCGCCGCTACTGCGACGAGGACATCTTCCTCACCTCCCGGCTCCACGCCCACTTCGACCTGGCGCTGTGCCATCCGACGGCGGCGGCCGCGCTCATGGACGGGTTCGACGCCGTCGTCGTCCGCAACAGCGGTCCGGTCCATTCGTACCAGCAGGAGTACGCGGCCTTCCGCGCCCGCGCCCTCGACAGCGGCGCACGGGTGTACAACCAGCTCACCGGCCGGGCGGACATGGCCGGCAAGCAGTACCTGCTCGACCTGAGCGAGGCGGGCTTCCCCGTCATCCCCACCGTGGACCGTGCCGAGGACCTGCACCGGCTGCCGGCCGCCGAACGCTATGTCGTCAAGCCGAAGCTCGGCGCCGACTCGATCGGCCTGGAGATCGTCTCCGCCGACCGGCTGCCCGCGATGGCCGACGGGACCGTGCTCGTCCAGCCGTGCGTCGACTTCGCGTACGAGGTGTCGTTCTACTTCGTCGACCACGACTTCCAGTACGCCCTGTACGCGCCGGACCCCGACCGGCGCTGGCGGCTGGAGCCCTACGAGCCGGCCCCCGAGGACCTGGAGTTCGCCCGGCGCTTCATCGACTGGAACGGCATCGAGCACGGGATCCAGCGCGTCGACGCCTGCCGCGCCCCGGACGGCGGTCTCCTGCTGGTCGAGCTGGAGGACCTCAACCCGTACCTCTCCCTGGACGCCCTCACGGACGAGGCCAGGGAGTCCTTCGTCACCGCCATGACCAGGTCCCTGCACCGCTTCGTCCGGGGCTGAGCCGGCCCGGCCCGCTGCTGAGCCGGCCCGGCCCATCGCTGAACCGGCGGGCCGCCGCTCCCGTATCTCTGCACGGGGATCGCGGAAGGAGAGCAGCGTGTCGACACCGCCCGACCCTGAACAGCCGCACGGGGGCCCGGTCCTGGAACCCGTCCGTGTCCTGCGCCTCCGTCGCTTCGACGCGCTCGCGGAGCTCATGCGCGAGATGCGGCCGGACACGGAGGGCACGGACGGCTACGAGGCCGTCGCGCCGCCACGGTGGCAGAACGGCTCCGAGGACGAGACCAGCGAGCTGCCGCCCATCACCGGCGCAGCGCGCGCCACACCGTCCGGCGGCCGCTTCGGTTTCGGCTCGGGGCTGCGCCGGGCCACCGTCGTCGTCGCCGTGACCGCGGCCGCACTGGTCGGCTTCGGCTGCGCCCTGCTGCTGCCCGGCCGGGGAGACGCCGCCACGGCAGCCCAGCCCTCCACCCCGCCCACCACCGCCCCCGCCACGCCCAGCGCCGTCGCCACCACCGGCGCCACCACTGACCCGGACGGCGTCGGCACCCTGCGCGAGGGCGACAGCGGCCCCCAGGTCACAGAACTCCAGCAACGCCTGCTGCGCATCCCCGACGTCTACCGCGACGGCTCCACCGACGGCCGCTACGACGCGGTCCTCACCGCGGCCGTGGCCCGCTTCCAGCTCTGGTACGGCATCCGGGGCGACGAGACCGGGGTCTACGGCAACGACACCCGCCAGTCGCTGGAGTCCCGCACGAGCCTCGACGACGGCTGACGGCCGGGGGAACGGCGGCTACGTACAAGGCGTCGCTCCTCGTCACCCTCCGGAATGACATGAGCCGCCCGGGGCTCGAACGCCGGGCAACGTCTCGGGAAAACCGCGAGGACGGAAGGCTGTTCCTGCTTCAGCATGGGCAGCTCACCGTGACGGCGTCCCGCCGCCCTGACCCTAAGGCGTCCCGATGAGCGGCTCCCGCATCCCGGGCCTCGTGCTGCCCGCCGTCTTCCTGCTGGCCCTGGTCGTGGGCCTGTGCTGGTACTGGCGGCACCGCGACGAGGACTGACCGCCCTGACCGGGCCTACGCCTCCTCCGGCGGCACCCGGATGTCCAGGACGCACACGTCGTCACGCCGCTCGCCCTTCAGCATCGCGGCGAGCAGCGCCTCCAGGGAGCCGGGCCGTTGCGTGTCGTGGGTGAGCGCGGCTCCGGCGAGCCGTGCGAGGCCCGCGTCGATGCTCTCGCCGGGCCGCTCGACCAGGCCGTCGGTGTACATCAGCAGCCGGTCCCCGGGTTCCAGGCGGCATTCCGCGGACCCGAACGCCGGCGAGGTGCTCGCCCCGAGCAGGATGCCGTCGGGCCGGTCGAGGTAGCGGGCCTCGTCCCGGCGTACGAGCAGCGGCGGCGGATGACCCGCCTGGGCCCACTCCAGCCGGCGCCCCTCGGGTTCGTACCGGGCGAGGACGAGGGTGGCGGTGGTGTTGCTGTCCCGGGAGTGCAGCAGCAGCGAGTTGAGCCGCGCGAGCGCGCCGGTCAGCGAGGACCCCGTGCTGACCATGCCCTTCGCGGTGAAGCGCAGCTGGGCCATGGTGGCGACGGCGTCGATGCCGTGGCCCGCCACGTCGCCGATCACGAACAGCGCGTCCTCGCCCGGCAGTTCGATGGCGCTGAACCAGTCGCCGCCGACATGGATCTCCGACTGGGCGGGCAGGTAGGCGACTTCGACCCGCAGCCCGGCCAGCCGTACGGGTTCCCTCGGCAGGGGCAGCAGGGCGTGCTGCAGCCGGGTGGCCATGGCCCGTTCGGCCTGGAGGACCCCGCGCTGCAGGAGGACGGCCCGCTCGCTCTCCACCAGCGCGAGCTCGGCGTTGCGCAGCGCGGTGAGGTCCTGCACGAAGCCGTGCACCTCGACGGGTGTGCCGTCCGGGTCCGCCACCGTCTCCGCGACGGCCCGCAGGTGCCGCACGCCGGATCCGCACCTGATCCGGAACGGGACGTCGAACTGCTGCCCCGCGCTGACGAGTTCGGTGACGGCATGGGACAGCGCAGGTGCGTCCTCGGGCAGTACGAGATCCGGCAGTTGCCGCAGGCGGACGGGGCCGCGTGCGGGGTCCCGGTCCAGGAGGGCGTAGACCTGGGGGGACCAGGTCACCTCGTGGGTGACCAGGTTCCAGGTCGCCCAGCCGAGGCTGCCCAGCCGCTGCACGTCCGCGAGCCGCCGCTCCTGCCGGACCGAGGGGTTGTGCCGGATCCAGGTGACCAGAAGTCCGTCGCCCAGCCGTGTCGCCCGCACCGAGTACGTGGCGGTCTCCGGCACCCCGTCCACGGTCTCGTGATACGCGAACGGCTCGCCCTCGTACGGTTCTCCGCCGGCGAGCACCTTCAAGTACCCCTGCCACAGCGGCTCGCCCGCGACCGACGGATAGCACTCGAGAATGTGCATGCCGACCAGCTCGCGTCCGGTCCGGCCGAGGACGTCGACCGCCTGTGGGGTCGCGGCGTCTATTCGGTAGTCCTCCACCTCGCCCGACGTGGTGCGCACCGGGCTGAGCAGGACGGCCGCGCCCGGGAGGGCGTCGAACACCGCCCGCACCGCGTCGGCGACACTTACGGAGGTGTCTTCCTGCGCCGCGTCGAGGGCCCGCAGCCGGCCGGCGCAGAGCCGGGCGGCTGCCTGCAGGAGTTCCCGTTCGCGCGGAGTGAAGGGATAGGCGTGCCGGCGCAGGACGCCCAACGCCACGGCGCTGTCGGTGCCCGTCGGCACGGGCAGCCAGGCACGCGACCGCCACCGCTCGGGCCGGTCCCCGATCAGCAGGTAGCGCGCGTCGTCCGCGGCGAAGTCCTCCAGCCAGCGCGGCTCCCGGGCCCGCAGCGCCTCCAGCGCGGCGACTCCGCTCAGCGGCGGCACCTGGCCCCACTGGGCCGCGAGGGTCTCGTCGATGCCGGCGTGCCCGACGAGTTCGAGTCCGCCGTCGGGCCGCTGGCCGTAGAGCATCAAGGCGTCGGCGCCCACGTCGGGGCCGAGGCGTTCCAGCAGACACTCGGCGAGTTCCCGCGGCGAGTCGACGCGGATCAGGGCCTTGCCCAGCCGGGCGAGCACCTCGGAGTCGTCATGGGGCCCGGCGGCCGGAGCGTCCCAGGAGGCGGTCCCCGCGGACCGGACGGGACCGGACCCGGCGGCGGTCGCCCGCGCGGCGGAGTCCGCAGCGTCGGCGGCCAGGTCCAGGGGTGGTATCAGGGCGCCGAGCGTGAGCCAGCACTCTTCGATGAGGGTGCGGTTCCCGGTGCCGGCGCGCTCGACGAGTTCCTGGTGCGCGGCGTCCGGGGTGCAGCCCGTCAGGGCCATCAGCGCACCCTTGGCCCGCTCCAGCACGGCCGACGCCGCCGCCAGCTCCCGCAGTCGGTCCAGCTCCGCGCGCTGCCTGGCCACGACCTTGGACAGCGCCGTCAGATCGGGGGCGGTGCCGCTCTCCGCGGGTGGTGCGGGCTCGCTCGTCACGCGTCGAGCATGGCACAGGTGAGTCCCTCCGATCGCGCCTCGGCCGCCCCCGGAATCTCCCGGTGGGCGGGCGACCCGGCCGGGTCAGCGTCCGGTGCTGTGGCCGACCAGGGCCTCGGTGACCGCCCGGACACTGCGTGCGATGTGCTGCAGCTGCATGACCTCGGCCGCGTACAGCTTGATCGTGTGCTCGATGACCGACTCGGGCAGACCCAGCACGGGCAGCTCGGCCCGTGCGGTCTGCAGCGCCGTCCGCGCGACCCGGATCTCGTGCTGGACCTGGATCTGCGCGTGCCGGGCGAGCAGTACGGGGTGGCGGATGAACGCCGGATAGCTGGCGTAGCGGGCCGGCACCAGCTCGCGCAGCCACTTGGCCGCCGAGCGCTCCCAGTCGTAGCTGCCGGGCGTCTTGACCTGGCAGGGCCAGTCCGAGCTGATCCGCGTGGTCGTCAGGGTCATGATCATCGCTTCCGGGTGTGCGGTGTGCGGCGTCGTGAGGGGTGGTCCGACGGATTGGGGGGCGGCCCCGGTCTAGGGGAGAACCGGGGCCGCCACCACGGGCGTGCCGCGCAGGCGACGCCCGACCGAACACCCCGCGCGCCGACGTGGGTAGGGGACGGCGGCTCGGAGTGTCCGTACTGGGGCCCCGGGCGTCAGGTGCCCGCACGGCGGGTGGTGCTGCGTGCGCATGGGCGGTCCGTCGGCTTTCTAGGGGCGGTGCGATCCGTGAGCAGTATTTATATATGCCGTCCGCTTTGCAAGACGTATGAAAACATTCATGCGCGATTTGAGTTGAATGATCCCCGTACGTAGCCGTGTGGCCGGAAGGTGGGGGTGACCGCCGGTCGGTGGCGGCCGGACCGTCTTCAGTCCTTCAGGAAGAACTGGTGCTGCTCGGCGACCTGTTCGTAGTCCTCCAGGCGGGCCTGGGTGCGCTCCGGGTCGGCGTCGGTCATGGCCTGGAGCAGCGCGGCGGACATCACGCCGGGCGCCGCGTAGGAGTCGAAGACCAGGCGGGAGCCGGTGCCGGTGGTGAAGGTGACGTCGGCCTCGTCGGCCAGCGGGCCGAGCGCCAGGTCGGTGATCAGGGCGACCCGCAGGCCCGCGCCGCGCGCGACCCGGATCGCGGTCAGCGTCTCCTGGGCGTGCCGCGGCATACCGAACGCCAGTACCCAGGTGCCGCCGGCCTCGCGGGACTGCAGCAGCGCGTCGTAGGCCACGCTGCCGCCCCGGGTCACCAGTCTCACGTCGGGGTGGATACGGCGGGCGGCGTAGGCGAAGTACTCGGCCAGCGACACGGAGATGCGCAGCCCCAGCACGGTCAGCGGGGTCGACTGCGACAGCTCACGGCCGAGCCAGATGACACGGTCGGGGTCGGCGAAGTCCCGCCGGAGGTTCTCCAGGTTCTGGATCTCGGCGTCCACGGCCGCCTGGAGTTCGTTGCTGCGGTCCTCGTCGGCCGCGCTGGGACCGCCGGCGAGGGCGCGCAGCGCGATCGACTGGAGCTTCTCCCGGAGCGCGGGGTAACCGCTGAAGCCGACCGCGGTGGCGAACCGGGTCACCGACGGCTGGCTGACGCCGACCCGGTCGGCGAGGTCGGTGATCGACAGGAACGCGGCCTCGGTGATGTGCTCGATCAGGTACTGGGCGATACGGCGCTGGCCCGGGGACAGCCGCGGTCCGTCGAAGAGCTCCCTGAGCTGGGAGGTCGGTGCAGCTGTCGCCTCCGGAACGGTCTTGCCCGAGGTGATCGCGGACGCCTGTGCGCGTGCCTGCTGCGGCGATGACACCGGTGCGCCTCCTTTGTCTCCCACGAAATCTCAACATAGCCCACGGACCGTGGTGACCAGGGGGTGTGCGAGGGGGTCAGCGCCGATAGATGGTGATCGAATGACCGACCTCGTCGATCGGGCGACTGCTCTTGATCAATTCGGCTAGTTTTCCGCGCGCCTTGGCGACCCAGGAGTCCGACACGACCAGCAGGCCGTGCACGTCACCCTCCGGCACCTTGCGCGGATCGGACGCGTGGACGCCGTAGTACGACGGGACCCCGCTGCCCTTGTACACGAGCCAGATCCGCTCGCCCCGGTACCGCTGCTCCAGCCGGTCGGCGAGACGGCCCAGGTCCTGGCCCCAGTCCACGTTGGAGTCGTGCAGCCGCAGATGGGTCTTGGCCGGTCCGCCGAACGCCTCGTTGGAGTACGGCAGGTAATACGGGTACGTCCGCAGCGAACTGACGGCGACGAACAGCACAAGGGCCCCCGTCACCGCGCGCCCCCACCGCCACCGCACCGCTAGGACACAGGCTCCCCCGACCGCCAGGAACATCGGCACGAACACCGCGTACCGGGTGCCGAAGTCCCGCGACCCGGTCATCGCCGCCGCCAGCAGCACGGCGGGCGGGAGCAGCACGTACGGAGCGGCCGGCCGCAGCCGCCGTACCGCGACGACCGCGACGGCGCCCGCCGCCCACAGCGCGAGCATGCCCAGCGGGGTCTTCACCAGCAGGGCGGCCGGCAGGTAGTACCAGAGCGAGCCCGTGTAGAGCCGGCCGAACAGATAGCCCTGCCACGGGTAGTTCTCCAGACCGAACTGCACGCGCATCCCGGCCCGGAACGCCCGCGGGAAGGGCAGCAGCTCGACCAGGCGCGCACGCAGTCCGTGCACGGCGGGCACGGCCTCGGCGGGCGTGAACCGCAGCCGCGGGTCCACCACGAGATACGTCACCCAGACGACGGCGATCGCGGCCAGCGCCACCACGCCCGCGCCCGCGAGCCCGAGCAGCAGGGTCCTGCGGCGCTCGGCACGCCCCTGCGGACGGCGGGCGTGCCACACGGACACGAGGGCGAGGACCATCAGCACCGGAATCGCGGGCAGTGCGCTCATCTTGGTCGCCACCGCCGCCCCGAGCGCCGCCCCGGCGAGCGGCAGGTACAGACGTGGCCTGCGCCGGGCCCGCCACACCAGCCATGCCGACGTCAGCACGAACCCCGCCGTCGGCACGTCCAGTGTGGCCAGCGAGCCGTGGGCGATGACGTCGGGGGAGAGGGCGTACAGGGCCAGCGCCGTCAGCCCGGCCGCCGTACCGGCGACCTCCCGCGCGAAGGCGAGGACGACCAGCCCGAACAGCAGCGTCAGCGCGATCATGGGGAGACGGGCCCACAGCATCACCCGCCACGGGTCGTTCCCGGACTCGTACAGCAGATGCTGCCCCACCTGGCCCTGGCTGCCGGGGAACGAGGCGTCGTAGTGCGGATCGGCGACCGCCACCCCCGCCATGATCACGAGCTTGCCGAGCGGCGGGTGCTCGGGGTTGTAGCGCAGGCGGTGCTCGTGCAGATAGTCGGTGGCCGTGGCGACGTACACCGGTTCGTCGACCGTCGGCGTCTGCTGCGCCGCGGCGGTCACCATCGCCACGGCCATCTGGGTGAGCAGCAGCACCACGAGGAGCGGCACCAGCCACCGTCGGCGGCGCCGCAGGCCCTCGTACAGACGTACGGATGTGCTCGCGCGCTCCGCCTGGTGTCCACTGCCGTCGCGGACCTCGGGATCGAGGACCGGTTGCTGTTCCCGCGCCATCATCCGCCCTGCGGTGACAGCCGCCGTGTGGTGGCGGGAGCGATCAGGAGCCGCGTCATGGCCCTACTGTCGCACCGCTCCCGCCACCAGGCGGGTCACCGCCTCACGAGTCGTACCGACAGACCCTCTGCCGTATACACGGGTACGGCCCGGAGCTGGTCGGAGTTCACCTCCACGCGGTCGAACTGGCCGCGCAGCAGAGGGACGTCCACGACCGGCAGCGTGCTGCCCGCCACCGGTGGGCGTTCCGTGTCGAGCCGCAGCGACAGAACGGCGCCCCGCCCCAGCACCGCCCGGTGCTTCACCACGAGCGGCGCCTTGCGGCCGGAGCGCAGCGTGAGCTCCAGCGTGCCGGAGTCCTGGGTGTAGACCCCCCGCACGCGCACGCGCTCGTCCACCCGCAGCGTCCCGCCCGGGACTCGCACGTCACCGTGGCCCAGCGAGTCCTCCGAGCCGGCCACCAGCGTGCCCGCCGCGAGCACGGTCCCGCCCGTGTACCGGTTGCGGCCGGTCAGCGTCAGCGTGCCGGTGCCCCGCTTCGTCAGACCGCCGCACCCGTCGATGTCGTTGCGCCAGCTGTCGGCCGCGGCGAAGCCCCCGGCGGCCGTGTCCAGCGTGACCGTGACGTCGGAGTCGAAGGCGCCGTAACCGTCCGCCGCCGCGAAGAGGTTGAGGCGGCCCCACTGCTCCACGCCGTCGAGCAGCACGTATCCGGAGGGCAGCCCGGTGGTGCGCAGCACCTCGCGCCGCTGCGCCGCGTCCAGGTACGGCAGCCGCGTCTCCAGCAGCACCTCCGCGCCCTTGGGCACGGTCAGCGGCAGGTCGCGGCCGTGCCGGGTCAGGACGTACGTCAGCCGGGGCGTGGCGGCCTCGGCGTTGGCCTCGCGGTCGGCGTACGGGTCGGTGTCCGGGCCGGCCGAGTGCGCGTAGGCGTACAGCGTGTCGGCGGTCGTCCCCGTCTGCTGCTGGAAGTAGGCGAGGGCCTGCGCCCGCGCCGCCGCCTTGAGGCCGGCGTTCGCCGGGTCGGCGAGGGTCGCGGCGGCCAGGGCCGTGGCCATCACGCGGCCGCCGATGACGTCGACGGTGTTGTGCATACCGGCCACGATCCGGGTGTGGCTGAGTTCCAGGGCGCGGGTCACCAGCTCCTGGAAGCGCTCGGGGACCGCGTACGCGTACGCCAGTCCCGCCAGGTGGAACGCGTTGGTGTGCCCGCTGGGGAAGCCGCCGTCGTCGGTGGGGGACGTGCCGCGCTGGCGCAGCAGCTGCGGGGCGACCACCACGTCCGACTCGTACACCGGGTACCCGAGCGCGTCGGTCTTCCCGGTGTCGACGACCTCGCTGTCCTCGTTCATGCGCCATGGACGCGGGTACTGGTAGGCGTACTTGGCGGGGTTGCCGGAGGCGTAGGGGCCGCGCACGGTGTCGACCAGCTCGGCGACCTTGCCCAGCGCGGAGTCGTGCGAGCCCGCGCCGAGCGCCGAGCCCGCGGGGGCGCCGGCCGGTACCGCGTCGCTGATCGTGGTCGCGGGCGTGCCGTCGGGGGCGCTCGTGATGGACGTGACCGCCTGGGCACCCGACTTGTACAGGTCGGCGAGCGGGCCGAGGCCCGCGATCATCGCGTAGCTCTGGTGCTGCCGGTCGTGGACGAACGCCTCCTTCGCCTCGGCGTCCGTGCGCTCCGTCGTGATCCGGGCGCAGTAGCGCATGTTGGCGCGCAGCACCTCGGGCCGCAGCGGAGTGCCGGTGTTCCAGGCGGATCCGGTCTTCCACACCTGGGCGAAGCCGCCGAGGATGCGGACCACCGCGTTGGTCTCCGGCGTCTGGTTCGCGATGACGTTCGTCCGGTAGTCGTCGACGAACGCGGCGGCGGCGGTCGCGGCCTTCGCGTCGGCTGCGGCCAGCCACGTGACGAAGGCCGGGGCCGCCAGCACCCCGGCCGACGCGCCGAACGAGGTCTTGAGGAAACCGCGCCGGTTCACGGCGGGTCCACGGGCCGACGAGTCAGAGCGGTGCCCGGCGGGTGACGGCATGAGTGTGCCTCTCTTGAGTTCTTCGGCCGTACGGCCGGGGGCGATCCACGTGGACGACGGGACGGGTGATGCTGTTCGGCTTTTGTCGGTCCCGTGGGAAAGAAGGTGAACGAGCGAATATCTAGGGCCGGTTGGTGACCCGATGACCAGGGCACGGCGGCCGGGACGTGTCCCGCGCGTGAACGGGGCCCGCGTGGTTCACAGAAACGCACGTGCCAGTGCCAACGCGCCCTCCACCGGCGGCACTTGCAGGGGCTGTGGCCAGGTGCCCGGCAGGGCCGCGGCGAGCGCGGCGGTGAAGGCGTCGTACAGGCGCGGCTGGGTGAGGACGGTGCTGCCCGCGACCACCACGTCGTCGACGGCGACACCGCGTTCGGCCAGCCGCACGACGAGTGCCGCGAGGGAACGGCCCCCGGCGGCGATCACGTCGCGGGCGAGGAGCGAGCCCGCCTCGGCGGCGGCGAAGAGGACCGGGGCGTGCCGGCCCCACTGTGCGGAGACGTCGGTGGCGCTCTCCAACGCCGCGCCGAGCGCCGGGACTTCGGCCACGCCGAACGCGGTGAGAAGCCCCGCCGCCAGCGCGTCCGGAGCATCCCCGAGGTCGTGGGCGGCCCAGACGGCCCGCGCGGCCTCACGGACCAGTCCGGCCGCGCCGCCCTCGTCCCCGAGGACCGCGCCCCAGCCGCCGACCTGCAGGGGAGTGCCGTCGGCGCGCCGGCCCACGGCCACCGAGCCGGTGCCGGCGACCAGGCCGACGCCCTTGTCCAGGCCGGCCGCGGGGACGAGGAGTTCGGCGTCGCCCACGACCGTGGCGGGCACGTCGAGGAGGTCCCGCAGTGCGGTACGGATCTCCGCGCACTGGCGGGGGGTCTCGCAGGCGTGCCCGCCGACGGCGAGGGCGGAGGGGCGGGTGCCCGCGGGCAGCGCGTCGCGGACGAGCGCGGCCAGCCAGCCGGCCGCGGCCCCGGGGTCGTGCGGCCGCCAGCCGCTGCTCGTACGGATGTGGTCGGCGACCATGTCGTCCCCGGCCATCGCGCGGAGATGGGTCTTGGTGCCGCCCACGTCGATACCGACTACGACAGGGCACGAAGGGGGTGCGTCCTGCACGGATCCTCTTTCGTCGTTGCAGTGGCCGCGACGGCGGGCGAACCGTGTCTGGACAGAGGAGGGCGAGAACTAGGGAAGCCCCGGGACGGGCCTCTGACGGAGCACGGCAGGCGAGTACCGTGAAGTTCGTTAGGAAACTAACTAACGAAGTATGGTGCGTCAAGAGTCAGCACGTACCCGACCACCGGAACGCCCCCGACCGGGCCGCCGCGGGGCGGGAACGCGCCATCTCAGGGCAACCCATCGCCGCATCCCCGAGCCGATCGACCTGGGAACGCGGCCCTCGACCCGTGTGGGGGAACTGTGGAACACGACCTGGCGGACGCCCCCCGCCTGACCGAGAGCGCGAACACGGTGTTCGCCGTGCTGGCCCAGGCGGGCAGCGCGACCCGGCCACAGCTCGCGAGCCTCGCGGGGCTGTCCAAGCCGACGGTGTCCTCCGCCGTCTCGGAACTGGAGAGCGCCCGGCTCGCCGCCCATTCCGGCACCGCCTCCAGCGGCACGGGCCGTACCGCCGCCGTCTACCGGCTCGGACCGGCCGCCGGAGCCGTGCTCGCCGTCGACCTCGGTCCCGCCCTCACCCGGGTGCGCGGCTGCGCCCTGGACGGCACCCTGCTCGCCCAGGCCACCGGCTCCCGGGCGGACGCGGCCGATGTCGTACGCGAGGCCCTCGACGCGCTGCCCGCCGACGCCCCGCTGCGCACCATCGTCGTCGCCGTCGGCGACGTCACCCGGCAGGAGCGGGGCACCCGAGTGCGCCCCGCGACCGCCAAGGCCGGCCCCGTCTTCGACGCCATGGCCGTCGCGCTGCCGCCGGGCGTTCCCGTCCACCTCGAGAACAACGTCAACTGCGCCGCGCTCGCGGAGTTGCACGAGGGCGCCGCCCGCGGCCGTCACACCTTCGGCTACCTGCGGATCGGCGTGGGCATCGGCCTCGGCATCGTCGTCGGGGGCCAGGTGCTGCGCGGGGCGAACGGTGCCGCCGGAGAGCTGGCCCGGCTGCCCTATCCCTGGGACGAGAACCGTGAGCCGCGCCAGGAGGCCCTGGAGCAGTACATCGGCGCACGCTCCCTGCTGCGCCGGGCCGCGGAGGCCTGGCAGGACACCGACGGGCCGCGCCCGAACACCGCCGAGCGGCTCTTCGCCCTCGCCGGGACGGGCCGGGCCACGGCCCGCGCCGTCGTCGGCCGTCATGCCGCGGACATCGGCCGGCTCGCCGCCGCCGTGGTCGCCGTGCTGGACCCGGGACTGATCGTGCTCGGGGGCAGCACCGGCGCGGACCCGCAGCTCCTGCCCGGAGTACGGGCCGAACTGGAACGGCTGAGCTGGCCCACCGAGGTGGTGAGCAGCACGGTCGGGGACCTCGGTACCGTCGTGGGCGCCGCCCGGCTCGCCGTCGCCCGGGGAGTCCAAACCGTGACCGAGGCCGAGTGGACGAAGGATTGACGGCCTCGGACTCGGTCTGCCAATGTCCGGACAAGCGCTTTCTACGTCGGCCGGGACGCCGACTCTGGGTGAGCCTCCCGCCCGTACGCGAAGTACGGCAGCCGCACGAGGGCGTGCTTGTGCGACGACGGCCCTCATGGCCGGGGACCCCACCCGTCAAGGCGACGCGGCCGGGCGAGGCCGCGCCCCCGGAAAACGCAATCTCCCGCAAAATGCACCCGTGCCGCCTCGGCTGGCGCCGTGCTTCTTCCGCTACGACGAAAAGGGATTGAAGATGACCACTGTGGGTGTGCGGCGCTCCCGCCGACTCGGCCGCGGCGGTATGCGCCGCCTGCTTCCTCTCGCTGCCGTGGCCTCGGCAGGAGCCCTGCTGCTCTCCGCCTGCGGGTCGGGGTCCGGCTCGGGCGGGGGGACCGCGAAGTCGCTGACGTTCTGGATCTCCACGGTTCCGGGGCAGGACGCGGGCTGGAAGAAGCTTGTGGCGCAGTACAAGAAGGAAGCCGGCGTCAACGTCAAGCTCGTCAACATCCCCTACGACGGCTACCCGACGAAGCTGCACAACGCCGCACAGGCGAACTCGCTGCCGGATGTTGCCGACGTGCCGGCCCTTGACCCGATCTGGTCGAGCAAGCTGATCGACCTCAGCTCCATCGCCAACAACAAGAGCAACAACATCAACGCCAACTTCCTCGCCAAGGACTCGTCCGGGAAGGTGCTGTCCATCCCCTCGGACGTCACCGCGTCCGGCCTGTACATCAACGAGACGCTGTTCAAGAAGGCCGGCGTCTCCTTCCCGACCTCGCCCCAGAAGACCTGGACCTGGACCGACTTCATCAAGGCGGCGAACAAGGTCCGGGAGAAGACCGGCGCCAAGTACTCCCTGACGTTCGACCAGTCGCCGTCCCGGCTGCGCGCCATGGTGTACGAACTCGGCGGGCAGTACGTCCACGCGGACTCCTCCGGCAAGTTCTCGGTGGACGCCGCGACCAAGAAGGCCGTGAAGTACTTCGTCGGACTGAACGACGACAAGACCATGCCGAAGTCGGTGTGGACCAGCGGCGCCGACCCGTCGGCCATGTTCCAGAGCGGTGACGTGGTCGCCTACTGGTCCGGCGTCTGGCAGGTTGCCTCCTTCGCGGACAGCATCAAGAAGTTCGACTGGGCGAGCGTCCCGACCCCCGCCCAGCCGGTGCAGGCCAGTGACGTCAACAGCGGCGGCATGATGGTGGGCTTCAACAACAACGGCGCCGCGTCCACCGCCGCGAAGAAGTTCCTGTCCTGGGTCTACACGCCGGCCCACTACCAGGAGCTGTGTGAGGCGTCCGGATTCCTGCCGGTCGAGAGCGGTCTGACCCCGAAGTACCCCTTCACCTCCGACGCGGCGCAGGCGGCGTTCAAGCTGTACAACGAGGAGATCCCGCTCTACGCCCCGATCTCGGGTTACTTCAACGGCGCGCAGACGAACTGGGTGCTGAAGGGCAAGAGCCTCACCGAGGACCCGACCAAGACGGAGCTGGGCAAGGCGATCAACGGCCAGCAGTCGGCCGACAAGGCTCTGGAGAACATCGTGGCCGGCTACAACCAGCAGGTCGGCGGCGGATCGTAGGCCACAGGGCGGGGGGGGGGGGGGGGGGCACCCCCCCCCCCCCCCCGGGCCCCCCCGCGGCCGGGGGGGGGGGGGGGGGCCCCACCCAAAACCGACCCCCCCCCCCGGGGAGGCAGGTTTGAAAAAACCCCCCCCGCCGGGGCGCC